>CAZZKG010000066.1:4541-17234 GCA_964654825.1 uncultured Gemmatimonadota bacterium
CCCAGGTGATCGTGTGGCTCGAGTCCGGCTCCCACACCTCCCCACCGTCGGGGGATGTGACGGTGACCCACTCCCCCCCTCCTCCACCCGTCCCGATGGTGAAACTGGAATCGGACACGTCCCGGATGTCTTCATCGTCCTTGTTCCGTATTCTCACAAGGCACCTGTCCGAGATGGTAGCGGGGATCATCCAATCCCTTGCTCCATCATTCGCGGTTCTCGAGGTTATCTTGATCCACCCCTGTCCTCCATTGGTCGAATAGTCGAGCCGGACGCGGGTGAAAGTGCCAGATGACTCCCAGGTAATCGTTTGGGCCGAACCCGGTTCCCACACCTCTCCGCCGTTGGGAGATGTGACGGTAACCCACTCCCCCTCTCCCCCACCCGTTCCGATAGTGAAATCGGCATCGGAGATGTCAAAGACCGTGTCATCGACTTCATCTTCGATTCTCACCCTGCAGTCATTCGATGGTGTGTCCGGGATGATCCAGTCGTAAGAGTTCGTCCCGTTGACACTGTCGGCGACAGTAATCCAGGTAGAACCGCTGTCCGTGGAGTAGGAAATCTTAACTGTATCTACCCCGGAACTGGCATCCCAGGTGATCGTGTGGCTCGAGTCCGGCTCCCACACCTCCCCACCGTCGGGGGAGGTGAGGGTGACCCACTCTTCCTGTTGCGGGGGGTCGCCTCCCGCGGAGAGCGGGACATACCAGACCCTTTTATCCTTCCTGTAGACCACGTGGGCATACTGACCACCACCGAACGCATCCGGGGTTGTAGCATCCTCGTCGTAGACCTGTACGGGTTCCCAGCCCGATCCGTTGTTGTATCTGTACTTATCCTCCCAGATAATGTAGACTGTGTTGCTGTCATCGATTGCAATAACCGGATCTTCACCGGCTCCGAGCAGTACCGGATCCGTCCAGCTCGATCCCGTTTTTTCGATGTACGCGGCAGAAGATCCCTCAGGAAAAGAAACATAAGGATTATTTGCAGAATCAAGAGCTACATGAGGATCTTCACCGGCCCTGGGAGTCGTGTAGGTAGCGTACTCGACGCTACCCCACGAGCCACCTGCCCACTTCCGGTACATCACCTCGTAGCTGTTGCCGGGGCCACCCCGCTGTCGCCACACGACGTGGAGTTCATCGCCGGCATCCAGGGCAAGGTGCGGGCGTTTCGCCGTCCCCGTCCCTTCAGATATTTTGGTCCCGCTCCCCCAGCTTCCATTCTGCCAGATTTTATGCCAGATAGTCCCCACACCCGAGGAACCAACCTTTTTTCTCCAGACGACATGGCGCGTACCGTCTGATCCGACCGCGATATGTGTGTCACGGTAGAAGTAACGTTTCGGATTATTATTCATCACGATGACCTGAGCGTCACTCCAGTCTCCTCCAACCCTGTTCGTGTAGAATACGGAACCTCCGTCTGCCCCCCACACGATGTGAGGTTCGCCGTTCGAGTCGGCCCACACGCTGGGCGGTGACTTGCTGCTCACCCCCACTTCCCCTATAGGAATGGTCTCCGGCGACTCCCAGGTTGATCCGTTGAAATACCGGTAGTGGAGTGAATTGCCGTTCATCCAGGCGACATGCATGGCTCCATCGTCCTGGACATAGATATCAGGTCTGGCTCCCCTGCCGAACTCGAGCGGGTCAGTGAGTTCTACCGGATGAGGAGACGTGGAAGCAGGAAGGAGATTGGGGATGATACAAAGAAAAACAAGAATCTGTATTACGAATAACGATACGGTGCGAACTGTCGAAGAGAGTTCGTTCATGATCTCTTTTCCCTGACAGCCTTTGCCGAGCGATATTCATGGAGATGAGCGTGGCGATTTGTACCACCATGAGGAGGAAATGCAAGTTTTATTCCGAATTCACCACAGAGTGGAACGCGACGAAACATCCCGAGAACTTCATGAGAATACTCACCTTACACGCATGTTGAAGGAAGGAAGCCCCTACCGGCTGACTCATGAGATGTAGATAAAGTATGGAGAAAGTACAGAACCTGTGAAAAGTTTTTCGGATGTGTTCGGAGATTACCACCGTCTACCCGCCCAGGAGCAGAGCAGACTTTTCCTGCACTTCGAGACGCCTTCCCGCTTCCCGTTGACATCAGATGATGTGCGGGATATTATAGAAATGATGATAGTACGGAGATATTCATCTTTCTCAGCTGACAGGTTCTTCAATTACCCCGCAGCCGGAGGGAAGTCATGAGCACTTTTATTCTGATGACAAAACTCTCACCAGAAGTTTCGAAAAAGATGAAAGACCGGGGCAGGATAGGCAGGCTCTGGCTGGAGAAGGTGAAGGAGAAATGCCCCGAAGTCAAGTTCATTGCCCACTACGGACTTCTGGGAGCTTACGATTTCATGGATATCTACGAAGCACCGGACGAAGAGACCGCATCCAAGGTCTCGATGATAAGTCTGGCGAGCGGTGCCCTCACTGCCGAGAGCTGGATCGCTATCCCCTATAAGCGTGTCGTCGAGCTTTCGAAGGATATTTGAGTATATATCGGTCTCCTCAAAATGGTGACTCTCCGATCAGAAATCAATTCTCCGGGAGCGATCTGTCGACCGCTCCCGGTTGTGTATCGGATACAGATGTTTTTCCCTTCCCCTGCCCGGACTACTCTATCGTGACCTGGTAACAATCGTGTACTTCATTCGCTTCGGCACAGATGTAGGCCGACATAGGTGGTGCTCCCGTCGGAACCCTGTTCTGGAGATTTACCGGACCGATTGTGGTTTCCGCAGCGAGAGTAAAAGTTAACGGTCCGAATAGAGTCAGCTGCCAGTCTGCGACATTACTTGCATACGCTGATGCGGTAATCTCGATTGGTGATGTCGAGTTGTTCGTCAGGGTGACCGCGTAGATGATCCAGTCACCGGGATTAAAAACCGTACCATTGACGGGCTCGATGTCTATCTCGAGATTAGGAACCACAACTTCGAAATCGACCGGTGCTACAAGGAGCTTGTCCCAGTTACCGACATCCTCTTCCGCCCGCAGGAATGTACCTGCCACATCATCGTTCTGGTAGATCATGACAAAATCATTGACTCCGTCGGCGTTTCCAACAATGAATCCCGGAAGATCCGGCACCACTCCCTGCAGATTCTCCCGAGCTACGGACGGGTAGAGATCGTCCGAGCCGGGACTGTCGGTGATATTGACTCGATCGTCCCACGTCGTGCCACCGTCGGTCGACATACTGACATAGATATCCCCGAAATAGATTCCATTGGTATCAATATCAGCATCCACGAATCCCTCGTACACTACGAAGACAATGTCATCCGTCTCACCGAAACCGATTGTGGGATGCCCTACATTGTAGGCGAAAGCAGTTCCTTCTGCAAAATCGGACAATCCGCTCGGGTGGCGGTAAATAGTCGTCACACCGTTGACGGGATCCCAGTGCTGCAGTTTTGTCCGGTACTGGTAAAGTCCCCCCGAACCCGGCGTGTAGACGGAGTCAGCGTTGCCGCGGGCCTGGTACTCGGTCCAGACCACATGGGGCGTCCCGCCCGGAGATACGGCGATCGCGTTGTTCTGCATGGGCCGGTACTCTGTTGAGTTCGAGTCCGGAGGACAGGTAATGGGTGTGACAGGATATCCCGTGAGGCTTATCCTGTTCCCCCAGGTAACCCCACCGTCGGATGATATCCACATGTAGACATTGGTCCCCATGTCGGCGGATGCAACACACATGAGACCGTCATCAGATCCTGCCAGCATGGGAATGTTCGGAAAGCTCTTCCAGGCCGGGCCATAATCGAGAGTTTGAAGCAGGACGGGGTCCCCCCAGCCGGTATCACCGAAGGTTTTGTGGATGACGAGGATATCGTCGATTCCCCCCTCACATGCTTGATCGAACGTGAAGCCGACCATGGCCATGTCACCTATCGCATCGTTCGTGATGTAGAGGCTTGGCCAGAGAAGTCTGTCACAGGCACTGGCACCATCACCCGGCCAGCCCTCCGTCGCTGTGAAACTCCCGGCTCCCTGATAAGTGTCAGAGAAGCTGTACCAGTGTGATCCGTAGGCCCGCCCATCGAGATTGACATGGCTCGTCATCACGGCGATGTTGCCGATCTCCATCCCGGGTACATAGTAGCTCACCACCGAGCCGTACCCGCCGTACTCATTACCGGAACCGCTTCCCTCGATATAACCAAAGTCTGTAAAACCGGTACCATCGTAATAGTAGTACTTCATACCTCGATCTGAAAATAAATCATCCGTTGAAACCATGGCAGTAGCGTGAAGTGCACTGTCGCCGACGGTAGCGATCCTCGAGTGGAGGGTGGCATTGGACTGATGGTCATAAAAGGAGCTGTCGACAGCGGTTCCTACCTGAAATGCAGCAGGGGGCGATGGAAACCCACCCGTCGACTCTTCACCGGGCACAGGAAGCCTTAATTCATTACCGATTAGAGGTTGTTCCGGAAATACCTGCCTCACATCACCCCCCCGAAGCATTGATACGGTGATCACGGGCAGGATCAAGATAACGATGAATACAAAGAAGACTTTTTGCATCTTTCCCTCCTCGTTCAATAATATCGTGCCCTTCTTTCCTGATAGTCCGGAATGAACCTTCAGGACGATACAGCCGGACAAACATTTTGAAGTTATCACCTCCTTCACCAGAGTCCGACAGGGCTCGAGTTGCTGTTTCAAAGGATAGTAGCGAGTTTTGTAGAAGAGAACAGAGGAAAATCACATATTACATGAGTGTTAGCATCATCCTTTGAAGACAGATTGACTCTGGCCGGAATCGTATCCTGTTCCAATGGATATAGTGTGGGAAGTATGCAACCAAACAAATCTACACCGCGAATGTATTTACATTCCACCTGAAAACATTGTACCACTATAGTCAATTCATGTCAAGCTGAATCTTAGTGGCAGAATTGTGGGGCTCTCTCTTTATCACTGTTGAAAAGCGACATCAGGGTGTATGAACAGCCATCCCTTTCTGGATACCGGCAGCATCCCCGGTCTTCACCGAACAGATGGACAGTTTCTCCTTTACCTGATCGGCTACGATCCACGCTATCTCGGTCATATCCTCATCGAGTACTTCACCGGTATCCGGATCCCGGATGACCTCCACATCGCCGATGACGAACTCCTGACCTGCCTGAACACCCTCTCTTGTTCCGCGATTGATGTATATCTTGCTGCCTTTCACGAGCACGACTGACCCGGTCCACGGAACGTTGGGAAGCTGCTTGATCATATAATCCACTGCCTCGGCACATGCCGATTCAACGGCTTTCCCGACGTTATCATTTTTATGTCCGCCGAACGCCGCTCCCCAGCTGCCGGTGTTGTAGCTGATGTTTCCGCCCTTCTTACTCGAGGAGCCGACGACGTTCCCGGAGGCGAGGACCTGACCGGTCGTGGAGTCGACGATGTAGATGGTTGCATTGACCTCCCCTTTGCCACCGCTCCCTCCTATCCCGAATCCTTTGATCTTGACTTTTGCATCGGCGCCACCGACGTCATCCTGTACGTGGGTGATCGAGCCCTTGACGAGCAGCTGAGCAGGGGTCATCTGTCCGGTAGCCGGAGCTTTCTTCCCCCCTGCGGTGCGTCCTGAGGCGGCGAAATCCTGCTCATCCATCGCTGCGTTACGCATATCCGTCTCACCCAGGACGATGAACCTGCCTGTCTGGTTGAGCATGTCGGTAAGAACAGTCCCCCAGGCGTCACCTATGTCCCATCTGCCGTGCCACCCGGCTTCATTCTCGAACTTCGTCACGGTTACAGAATAACGCAGGCCGCCGGCAGCATCGCCTGCCTCCACCGTCAGGATGGGGAAGACCATCGTGATCATTGTCACGATCAGTATCACGAACGTTTTTCTCATCTTCTCTCTCCTCGAGGCTGTTGGTCGCATACAGGATAAATAACAACTAATCCACTACCGTCATACTCGATTGAGTGTAACACGTGAAGGATTCTTTTGTCAAGTGTGGGATGTGGCTATTGTCTACCGGCTTATTTCGCAACCACCTCCACAGAAAAACGATCGTTGTCAAGATCCGTCCCGGGATATGTGCCCACGTGGGAATACAGTAGATATGTGCCGGGAGGGGTCACCAGAGGGACCTGGTGCTCCAGTGTCGCCGTCACACTCTGTCCCGCGTTCAGCGTCACTGCCACGGGGCCGGCCACAGGACCGAAAGTCCCGCCACCGGGAAGAATGACGTCTATCCACGCGTCGAAGGTCTGCTGTGTCTCTGTGAAGTTCTCTAATCTGACTTCATAGGAGAAGTTCCCGCCCTGGGGGACGACCAACGGATCACTGGCCGGATCGAGAAAGACACCCACGTCGAGGAATCGTAATATTTCCACCCCCTGATAACCGGCCAGATAGATGAGGCCGTCGGAAACGGTGACCCCTTCGAAAGTTACCCATCCGACCCACCAGGTCCCGAGTGGTTCCGGATACACGGCTGCCAGGGAGGCGTTTGCCGGGTCGGTTGCATCGATCACCATCAGCTGCTCAGCTCCACACAAGTAAAAATGACCGTCCTCGGCTGCCAGGGATATATCCTCTCTGCTGGGTGGAGTCATATCAGGATCCTGGAATGAGGTGATCAGCAGAGGAGCAAAAAGATCCGACACGTCATATAGATCCAGCAAGCCAACGTAATTTCCCCCCTCTAAAATGATCCTCGCAATTCCGAGAACATCCCCGATGACTGCAACGTCGACGGCAAACTCAAGCTCTGAGATCCTGCTCAGCTCCGTCGGGTTGAGTGGATCCGTGAGGTCGAAGATCACGACCTCGTCGTAGCTGCTTGCGTACCCGGTATCTCCCACGATCTGGATGTCCGAGAGGTTTGTCGAAAAGCTCGGCCCCGTCCCGACCTGTACCGGATTCTCCAGATCGGTGATGTCAATGACGACGATCTGTGTTCTGCCCGTGTAGACCAGGTTCCCCAGGCGAGCCGAGGGATAATAGCTGCCACCGCCTCCGAGGTTCAATTTACCCTTGAACTCGGGAGCTGTGGGAACGCTTACATCGTAGATGCGAATGCCGCGGTTATTGTCGCTTGTGACCGCAATGCTGTCCGCGAGATCGATTCCCTGCTGCCAGAGAGTATTGCCGGGAATGGAGTCAGGTTCGGGTGTGACAGATCCCAGCGCCTCGGGTGCGAAGGGGTCTGAGACATCCAGCGTGTGAACAGAGGCCATGTTGATGTTGACCGCAGCCAGGCCGCCTTCCACATCGACGGCACGGGCGAGATATCCCGTGGAGGTCATGGAAAGGAGTGAGGGGTCTTCGGGATTGCTCACATCCACCACCAGCAGGCCGTAGACCCTGTCTGGCAGATAGATCGAATTCCCGCCGATGTCGATGTTGTAGACCCTGCCGTAAGCAGGGAGTTCACCCACTTTCTGTGGATTCACCGGATCGCTGACATCTACGACGTGTATGGACATGTCGTCGTCATCAGTGATGTAAGCATATCCACCGGAGACCACGATCCCTGCCGTGTAGGCCCCGCCCCACTGTGAAACCATGGTGGGATCGCCAGGATCCGAGACATCCACGATCTCCATCCCGTTACCGGCAAGATAGAGTAGCCCGTCCAGGTACACCATGTCGTCCACGGCATCATGGACGGTGATGAAACCGACCTGTATGATATTCTCCGGGTTGGAGACATCGAAAATAGTCAGACCTTCTCCATACGTTGTGAGGAACACCAGGTCCTGCACTACTTTAACACATCTGAAATAGTCGTTTACGCCGATCAGGCTGCTCTTCACCTGGGGAGAATGAGGATCTGAGATATCGATCACCTGCATCAAACCAGAATATCCGAAGCCCTCCAGGGTTCCGGAACCCACGACAACCACCAGGGAATCACTGATGGAATTGACGTCGTAGAAGAAGCCATTCGGGGGAGACACCCGGGAGATCTCTCCGGGGCTGGTCGGATCAGAAACATCGAACAGGACCAGATCCGCGCCCCGTCCCATGGTGACGGTCATCAGCGATCCCTCCATGCCCAGATAGAATGCGGGTTCTTCGATCTCATGTACCTGCACAGGGGTCAGCGGATCTGTAACATCGAAGACGATGAGGCTTCCGGTGGTCCCCACATTGCAGTAATTTCCGTTGGAGAGAACGTCATTCGCCATTCCGCCCTCATCGAGCGCCCTGCCAAGAACCTTGACCCTCTCCGAGCCTACACTCTGTCCAAGCTGTTTTACTGATGTCTTAGCGGGGACCTGATGCCTCCGGCTGAAGAAGCTGCGGGAGGGGAGAATGTCCCCCTGTAAGTCAGGGATTTCTGCATCAGAAGGATCGACGGCAGGGGAAGGGACGGGCCGTCTACCGTTTGCGTGATAGATGAACACCGTGCCCGGCAGGTTGATCTCGACTTTGTCGGCCTCCTCAATACTTCCTGCCGCAATGGAGACCGCCAGTAATGTGAATATCAGGACGAACGAAGAAGACTGCTTTGACCTCATCGTAAATTTGTACATGATCCTCACTCCCTCCAGTTGAAGGTTCTGTACAGATCACAACAGAAGTTACACCCAACTTCATTCAATTTCTTTGAACAGTAGCGAAGTCGTGTCTCACCCTGAAGTAAGGCAGGGGTAATGAATGCATAACAAAAGAAGAAAAACCACCTTTGCCGTCTATTCCTTGATGGGGGGTTAAGGAATACTGCCCTCTTGCTGAGATCGATTATACCAGAGAATCCTGATGATGTCAAGTGAGTTTAGGGAGTTTTAGTGGAATTGTTGGCGATTTTTGTCAGAATATCAGGTCAGGAAAAGGGGGGCGAAAAATGGTGATAACTGGGGACAGACCTGTCCTTCCTCGACGGTTGTCAGTAATTCTATCCATAGGACAGTGGACCCCGGGCGTCATGACTCAGAGTGAGAGAAGGAACCGGGGTGGAGACATAAAATATTGAGAATGAGAACCGAATAACAATTGTCATCTTTTCGCTTCGATAATCTTGACAAATCCCTGTTTCTGAAATAGGTTTATCAGAAATTGAAAATGATTGGAAGGTCTTTTCCATCTCGAATCATCGGCTTTGAGATGTATTCGTGAGAGGTGGGGACACTTTACATCGATCCTGTTCCGAATCCTGGAACTTTAATATACTGTCAATCGGTCTAAACGAATTTAAACAATGGGAGTGCTGCGATGAAATGGTTTCTTTGTGTTAGTCTGTTTTGTGTATTTTTTCTCATGGTTACGTCAGCCGGCAAGGCAGGAGATGCCCAGGCGGGAAAAGCAAAAGCATCCACCTGCGTGGCCTGTCATGGCAAGGCTGGTGTCTCAACGATGTCAACATCTCCCAATCTTGCGGGGCAAAAAGAGCAGTATCTTATCAGTGCCCTCAAAGGTTACCGTGACGGTACGCGTGACAATCCTATGATGACGCCTTTGATGAAATCTTGGTCCGATGAAGACATTGAAAACCTTGCAAGTTATTACTCCAGCCTCAACTGCAACTAATCGGGAGATTCCCAATCGTCCCACTCGCGACAGTATCGATCGGGATCTGAACAATCGAGGAGTTCCTCAAACCTTTCAGATTCGAAAGGAGGTGGAAACGAGTTCGGTCTGATTGCGGTCGGATGATGCGGGGATACTCATCCGACAGAAACCTGAAGGAGGGAAGTCATGAAACATTTTTTCAAGAGATCGGTGATCACTCTGGTTGTCTTCACCTTCGGTTACATTTTTTTTCAAAGCGAAGCTCAGGCCACTTCGGGTTTTGCTCGGAAATATGGTCTTTCCTGCAACACATGCCACAGCACGAGTTTTCCCCGACTCAACCACTATGGGGAAAAATTCATGAGGAACGGTTTCCAGCTTCCGGACACGCAGGACGGTTCAAGTATCGGTAAAAAGGCTGTCTCCGATGATCTCTCTCTGGATGACAAGCTTGGAAACTATGTTGGTGTTCGTGGTAAGATCAGGATTTTCGAAGATCAGGAAAATGCTCCATCAACCCTGGGCAGCACCATTTTCGGTGCTTTCTTCGCCTCCGGCACCATCGCAAAGAATATGCCGTTCTGGCTGGAATTCGAGACCAACACGGGCAATGGCGAAACCGAGCTCCACAACTACTTCGTTGGCTGGACCAATGTCAACGGCTCGAGCCTGGCGAACTTCCGGGTCGGCGGTTTTACTCCCACCGAATGGACTTCATTTTCCGACCAGAAACGTGCTCTCGACGGTCCCGTTTCCCACCCGGGTGCCTTCCGGCCGGGCAAATTTTCAAAGACCGGGAACAAACCCTACAATCTCCGTACCACAACCGCTATCGAATACTACGGTTACAAAGGTCCGGGCTTCTGGGCAGTGGGAGTAGCCGATAAGATGGGCGGTGATTATCACGCTGATCATGCGGCAAACACTTACAAAGACGTCTATTTCGTGGTGAGAGGCGAAGTCCCCGAAGGCCAGGCCGCCGGCAGTTCCGTTTCGTTCCTCACCTACCATGCCAACAACGGGGCTCCCACTGACAGTACCACTGGCAGTGACGGAGAGTACACCGTGTTCGACATTTCGGGCAACCTGCGCATGGGCCGGCTGGATGTCTTCGGCGCGTATGTCTGGGACAACAACCGGAATTTAGGAAACAAGATGAGTAACGACAAGGGGCTCTCGATCGAAGGCGATATCGAAATCATGCCGGGCTGCATGGGGATCGTGAGATACGACACCTTCGACGACGGTGCGAAGACTTCCGGTGACACGAAAACGAGCGCGGTCACTCCGGCTTTCGTCTACGCCCCGAGACAGAACCTCAAGTTCACGGCGTCCTACACCATCGATATCTCCGATGATACGGCCGGGGACTTCGGCGAGAGGAACAACAGTTTCGACGTCGAAACGCAGTTCATGTTCTGATTTTCTTTCTCCACTATGAGATTCATGCCAGGGAGAAAAGTTCTTCCGTTCTCCCTGGCATCTCCTCTCCAGGACCTTTATTTGAACACAATTGTCTTCAGCGTCTTTGTAAGATAATAACTGGATAAGCTGTAGAAATAATTTCCGTATACTGTCATGGATAAAATCATGTATTTACACACGCGTACGTGACGGACCGCGGGGAATTATTTCGTGGATTGACAGGGAAGATCTGTCAATAGTTCTCGAACACTTTGCGGAAGTGAAATCCGTATATCGCGAATGTGATCGCGAGTGGGACAAGACGGGGACGCCTGATCATGGTCCAGATAATGAGTTTCCAGTAGTGGTACCTTTCTTTCCCGATGATTCCGAGGTATATGATGGATTTCACGAGCGGTTTGAAATCACTGTACCGCAGCCTGAACGCTTTCTTCTGAACGGGCCGGTACTCCCGCAGGAAAGTCTTGACTCGTTTGTAGTAATGCTTGGGAGAATAGATCGTGTTGATAATCTTTTTATAGTCACGGATTAGAGTTTCGTAATTCATTTTGGGTATGAAGTTCATCGAAAGATCGGTATTGTTGCCTGAAATATCCTTCAGAAGTCTTCTCTCCTTCGTGAGCCGCTGGTAGAGTTTGGTACCGCGCGGGGCGTTCAACAGGCCCACCATTGCGACAACGATTCCACTTTCCTGAATGAAGGAAATGAGGCGTTCGAAAATAGACGGAGGGTCATTGTCGAAACCGACTATGAATCCGCCCTGTACCTGAAGGCCGGACTGGTGGATCTTCTTCACACACGCTACCAGGTCACGGTTTTTGTTCTGAAACTTATTGCACTCAGCAAGACTTTCTTCGTTTGGAGTCTCGATACCGACAAACACTGAATCGAATCCGGCGTCGACCATCATCTTCATAAGCTCTTCATCATCGGAGATATTGATGGACAGTTCTGTGATGAATGTATACGGATGCTTTCGTCGTTCCATCCACTCGATGGTCGCGGGCAGGATCTCTTTTTTCAGTTTTTTCCTGTTGCCGATGAAGTTGTCGTCTACAAAAAAGACCCCGCTTCTCCACCCGTGCTGATAGAGACTCTCGAGCTCGGCAACCATCTGGTCTCTGCTTTTAGTCCGTGGCGTGCGGCCCAGCAGCTGGGTGATATCACAGAACTCACAGCTGTATGGACATCCCCGGGAATACTGAATGTTCATCGAGGCGTATTTTTTCATGTCGAGGAGCTCCCACATCGGCATGGGAGTGTCCTGCAGGTCCGCCCACCCATCAGCCCGGTAGATGTGCTCCGGGTGTCCTTCTTTCAGATCTTTCAGAAAACGAGGGAGTGTTATCTCTGCTTCACCCAGCACCATGTGATTGATCTCATTGAATTCATCGTAGGCAGTCGTGAAGTAAGGGCCGCCAGCGACGATCCTGGTGCCTGCTTCTTTGCAGCTCGCAATCACCCTCTTGACTGATTCTTTCTGGATCGACATTGCACTGATGAATGCGTAATCGGCCCATCCGAGATCCTTCTCCGTCAGAGAAGATATATTCAAGTCGACGAGCTTCTTCTCCCAGTCTTCAGGAAGCATCGCTGCTACGGTGAGGAGTCCCAGAGGCGGAGAACTGGCCTTCTTGGAGATGAATTTTAAGGCATGCTTGAAACTCCAGAATGTATCGGGATACTCCGGATATACGAGGAGAATGTTCATGGTGTCTCCTTAGTGTGATAACAATTAAAGCCCTCTGGGAAAGTGAAACA
>CAZZKG010000067.1:0-17105 GCA_964654825.1 uncultured Gemmatimonadota bacterium
AGCTTCTTCTTTCCAAAAAGGCCCATTGTCACTCCGTTCCCTTTTGTGCCCTAACTAGTATATATACCGTTTCCTGATAATAAAGCTTTATACATCACTCTGCAACATAGACCGATCAACCCGTTGATATGTGTGTAGGACAACTCCAATCTTGGCAAGATGTTACGTCGTTTTCTAAAGGTCGGTCGAGCGAGTTATCCGGTTTCCACATACCTCCGTTACCTGAAATACTCACAATTTGTCAATTGGACTCCGGACTCCTTTTCCCCCGCGATTCAGCACGTGGGTGTAAATCATGGTAGTCCTGACATCTTTGTGGCCAAGGAGTTCCTGTACGGTTCTGATGTCATAGCCGTCATCAAGAATCTGTACAAGAACGTGAACGCCGCGAGTGAGATTTATCAGGTCCCTGCCGACGGTTCGACACGTTGCCCCATTTATCGCGCTCTCTCCCGACAACCGTACACTTAAAGGGGGGAATATCCCCCACATTTAAACGGGGAATATTCCCCGAATAGTCGTCCCCAGCAATTTCCTCGCGCCACAGGCCCTTCGACTTATCCGGATTTATCCGGTTGCTCGATCATGGGCTAATGTCCAGAGAGCCAATACGTTGAAAGGGATCATCCTCCAAACTCCGCTGTAGGCGAGGTTTACTGTAAAGAGAGCACGAATCGACCGGCATGGATCTTGCCTTTATGGGCGCCAGACCCCCCTGGCAGGACGTAATGGGACCCCTTTTTGAAATCCCCACAAGTACCTTTTCAGAAACGACCCCTCGTTCTAAAAGTTAACCTCTCAAAAAGATCAAAGACTCGACCCTCTCAGCAGACGCAAACGGCACCCCTCTTGACAATCGGAAACGGCTGACCTCTTTCAGCAAAAGGGAAACTCGAACATGGTCGTACTTCACAATCATCATGGATAGACGAAGCGCTTTATTGAGACGGAGTGTTATCCCCATTGTACTCTATCTGAGCATGGCCGTCGGGTTGGTGGCGCAATCGGGGGAAATGACCCTGCGGTTCCAGCACGCCGTGTTCGGGCCCAGCCGGGGGGCCCTGTTCAGGAATCCTCAGGGAATCGCGTTCGACAGGACCCGAGGGGAGATCTACGTGGCGGATAGCGGGAATCACAGCATATCGGTCTTCGATCTGTCGGGTCGCCATGTCTTTTCCATTCCCTATCGAGTCACCGACCCGCGCAGCGGAAAGGTGGTGACGACCGAGCCGAGAGACATCGCCGTCGATCAAGACGGGACGATCTACGTCACCGATATCATTTCCGGCGTGATCCACGTTCGGGATATGCGCGGCGAATCGGTCGGAAAGATCGATCTCTCGAAAAAGATGGATTTAACTGAAGGGAAGATCATCCCCGAATACCTCCATATCGATTCCCTCGGCAATCTCTTCGCGACGACGACCGGCGACATTCATGAGGTCGTCGTTCTCGACAGGGACCGGGACATTATCCGGCGAATTGGGGGAGTGGGTGAGGGCTTTAGCTTCCTGACGGGTGTCTGGGTCGATGAGGACGGCAGGATCTACGTGACCGACGCGCACGAGGTCCCGTGTGTCCAGGTCTTCGATCGGAAGGGGACGTACCTCTTCGGATTCGGTGACAAGGATATCGGGGACGAGAACTTCTCCCATCCGCACGGTATCGCGACGACCGCGAACGGAGATATCTGGGTCGTTGATTCGATCCGCCAGGTGGTCAAACATTTTGATCACAATGGTCGATATATCGATATGCTGGGGGGGTTCGGCGTGAATGCCGGCGATCTCCTCTATCCGAACGGGATCGCAGGCGACGGATCGGGGAAACTCTTCGTGCTGGAACGCGTCGGTTCCCGCTACCAGTATTTTCTGACCGGAACGGCTCCGGACGATCAGGAGGGCCAGATCCATTGATCCGGGAGCGGAATCTAACCTGTCGAGTGAGGTATGGATATGCAAATATCGTCGACTGAAACATCCGGGAAAACAGATTGTCTTTATCAAGATACATTGAAAACAACGCTAAAAAGAAAGGAGGTGATATTGATGAAGAGATTAACCTCAGTGGTTCTTGCATCCGTGTTCGTCTTTGCCGGATCTCTTTGCGCCGGCGACTACCACACAGGTGCGACCCTGAACTGCTCCGAGTGCCACGTCATGCACTATAGCCAGTCTCACGACTACAACGGTGGTTCTTTCACGGCCCTGGGACCGGATGGTCCGTACGAATATCTGCTCAGGAATGCAGTGAACGACCTGTGCTTGACATGTCATAACGGCAACATCTCGCCACCGGACGTGCTGGCTTCTCAGACGGGAAGTGTCGTCCGGCAGGCGGGAGCACTAAACCGGGATGACGTTGCGCCGTATCACGATGAGTACGGCCATACGCTCGGAGCGACGGATGATCCGCCCGGAAACGACGGATCATGGTCGCCTGACGCGACGGAGGGCTTGATCTGTGTTGACTGTCACCAGCCGCACGGTTACGGAGGTCCCACGGACAATCCGTACCGCAACCTGAGCCCGTCCTCCGGAGGTGGATTCCACGCTTCCGTGACCTACTCGGTCGCGACGAACGATTCGTCGGCGGATGTATATGAGATCAGCGCCGCCGGATACAGCGTCGATAACGTCTGGTTCAACGAACCGGACCAGACCAACTCCGGATACGCGACGTGGTGCAAGTCGTGTCACACGGACTTCCATGGCGCCAAGGGCGGTCCCGAGGTCGGTGGGGCGACCGGTGAAGAGTGGGTCCGACACCCGCAGGCCGATGCCGACATTGGCATACTCGGTGGCGGTCATTCCAGTGCGGGCGTCTTCGCTGGAGACAGCACGAAGACGAACTGGGTCAAGGTCATGACGGCGACAGAAAACTGGGAGCCGTCCGATCCGGCCAACGTCACGGACCATACACCATCCTGCTTTACCTGTCACAAGGCGCATGGTAACCAGAACGCCTTCGGTTTGGTTTTTATGGAACCGACGGGAACGGTTACAGAGGAAGGCACCGCATCGGGTCAGTATGTCGATCTGTGCAAGCAATGCCACGTGCAAGGCTGATCGTTGGTGTAACGTTTGGAGGGGGCATCGTATTTTCAAGCGATGCCCTCTCATCCTTGTGGACTTCGCGGAGCGGGTCCGCTCGTAAGACAGCCAGCAGAATACAGAAAAAGTATCGAACATGCTAATGTCGGCATTATACCGAATTCAAGTCCTGGCGATGATGCTGCCGGCTCTAATCCTTTTTCTGGCGCCGGGTTCTCATGCCTGGGTCGGGGAGGTGAGCCTCGTGGAAGAGATGGTGATCGAGAGGGGGCCCGAGGGACGATCTTTCCAGCGGCTGACGAGCGTCGCGTACGACCGGTCGAGGAACGAAATCGTGATCGTCGACTCGGGTGCCGATAGGGTTTATGCCCTGGATCGCCGTGGAGAGTTCACCAACATCCTGGGAAGAGGAGGGGAACTCCGGGAACCCGTCGGCGTAGCCGTCGACGGAAAGGGAGCGATCTATATCTCCGAACGAAATGCCCCGAAGATCAAGATCTTCGAGCGTGAACCGGGGCGAGTGGCGGGGACATTTACCGAGTTGGTCCTTCCGGTCGATGCCGACGAGGCGGTCTCACCCGGCAAGGTCACCATCGGTTCCGCGGGGACGATCTTTGTGGTCGAAGAGAAAAATGGCTGGATATTCGTGTTCGACTCCGAACGAAATTTCCTGTATCGAATGGGCCGCAAGGGCAAGGATGGAAAGGCGTTTCATTCTCTCATTGACCTCGCCTGTGATTCCAGGGGAATTGTGTACTCGGCGAGTCGAGGGTTGGATCCCCTGAACGAGTTCGACAAGAGGGGACAATTCGTCCAATCGGTGAGCGACCCGCGGGCCGACATGGAGGAGGTCATCCATCCCGTCGGGATCGCGGCAGACAGTCGAAACCACCTATGGGTTCTCGACGGAACGAGGGAAAGCATATCAATTTACGGACCGGCGAGTGAACATGTCCAGACCATCGAGGAGGGAGATATCCCCGGCGGTCTGTTCCTCCCGGTCGATATCGATTTCGATGGATTCGACAACCTCCTGGTCCTGGAGCAGGGGGCCGGTCGACTCCGGGTATTCTCCCAACACTATTGAGAGCAATTGAATTATGGGGGTTATGCAGATCGGACATGCCGGAGGACCGCTCGTCAGGGCAATTCTACTGGTCGGTACGTTTTTCGTCGGGTCGGGTACGGCAAGAGGTGAAGCCTTGTCGATCAAACACCTTTTCACCGTACGGGAGGCCGCCCGGGATGAAGGCCTGGAGAGGCCTGCCTCGATCGCCGTGGATACGCTGAGGGGGGAAGTCTACGTCTCGGATCGCATGAGAAAAGAGATCCTCATTTACGATGAGGAGGGCCGGTTTCTCCAGAAGATCGGCGGGCAATCCGGAATCCAGATACCCTCATGTCTCGCGGTTACTCCTTCGGGGACGCTGGTCGTCGGCGAAAAAACTTTCCCGGTTCTCGCGTTCCTGGAGATGGGCGGAAACCGGCCCGCGAAGATCGATTTGAAGCTGGACGGCTCGACCGATATTCTCTCCGGGGGGATATCGGTAAGATCGGATGACGAGATCTTCCTCGTCGAGCGTTTCGGCACCCGGGTCATCCGGGTCAACCGGAAAACGGGGAGTGTCGAGCGATTCTTCCCGGTCGCCGCCGGGACCGCGCCGAAGGGGATCGAATTTCAGGATGTGATCGCGACGCCCGATCGTGGGGTCATCGGCCTGTCATCGAAAGGTCGGGCGGTCTACATCCTCGACGAGAGGGGGGAGATAGTGAAACGCTTTGGAGAGCACGGTTCCAGGGCGGAGAACGTTTCATTCCCCACGGCCGCTGCGCTCGGACCGAAGGGTGCCATCTGGATCGTTGATTCGTTTCAACACTCGATCAAGGTCTTTCGTCAGGATGGATCCTTTTGCGGGGAGTTCGGCGAAATGGGAACGGACGATGGAAAATTCTTTTTTCCGATCGATATCGCCTTCGGCAAGGGAAGCAGGTTTTTCGTGCTGGAGAAGGGGGTTCCCCGGTTCCAGGCCTTTCAACTCTTACACCCGGTTGGGAACGGAAGTAGATGATGACGATCGTTGATATCAGGGAGACGTCCTTGTGGAGGATCTGGATCCGATGCACAACACGGACGCTATTGTGCCTGTTTATGATGGTCATATCTCATCAAGATTCAATGGCAGAAACGGAACCCGGTCACGCTCAACTCCTCTGCTCGGACTGTCATACCATGCATTATTCCGTGCGCGGGACGGCTCCCCCCGGCGCCGTGCCGGGCGGTCCGTTCGTCGAACTTCTCCTGACCCAGACGACCAACCAGCTCTGCTTGAGCTGTCACGATGGAAGCGATCCGGACGCACCGGACGTCGAGGACGCCGTGGGATACAAGCCCGCCGGCGGTTATTTCTCTCCCGGCGGTATCGTGGTCGAGGGAAACCGGCATTCGCTCGGATCGAGCGATGAGCCTCCGGGTTATACGGGTGGGACCTGGTCAGAGGTCCTGACATGCACGTCCTGCCACGAACCCCACGAAAACGAGGATTACCGGAATCTCGTCGAAAATCCGGGTGGGGGTAAGACCGTCCGGGTGACCTCGATGTCGGGGACGGTCTACGATGGAATCGCCGCGATTCAGGAGATCGTGGTCGAGCCGGTTTCTTCCCAATATTCGGAGGACAATATCCGTTATCGCCGGTCGGAGGCGGGAGATGACCAGTATGGACTTTCGGAGTGGTGTGGAGGATGTCACGGCGACTTTCACGGGTCCGGGGGTAGTCCGAACATGGGTGGCGGTCCGGGTGGAGATGTTGGAACAGGCCACGAGTGGCTCCGCCATCCCACCCGGGACGTCACGATGTCAGAGGCGTCGTCGAACGATCGCCTGGGGACCGACAACTGGTTCCAGCAGCTGGCTTCACGCGTACCGGTCGTCTCGCCGTCGGATATCCCCGGGTCGGAGAACAACAGCGACAACGAGGTCTTCTGCGGCGCGTGCCATAAGGCGCATGGTTCGAGTCATCCTGATATGTTGATTTTCGATCGGGATGGGACATCAGGAACGGGAGACGGTACTCGGATGGTAGAGACCTGCACCGAATGTCACATCGGGTCCAATTATCTCTCCAGTCCCCACGGGGATGACGAGGGAGGGGTCGAGCGCGTGATAACCGATCCGGTTACCGTCGGCGAATGCTCGCAGTGCCACTATATGCATGCCAGCTCGAACGGGGAACCGACGGGAGGTCCCAACGTGTTCAATCTCTATGCAGACAACCGGAACGGGCTCTGTTTCGACCCGACCAGCCGGAGCGGATGTCATCAGGATGCCCCCTTCGGTTACCCCGCGCAGGAGACCGATCGCATACCCGAGGGATCATCGCATGCCGGTTATTTTGAGTACGGCAGCGGCGGTGTCAAAATCGGCGGTGTCAACAACCGGAAGCGGTGGCCGGGAATGGTTGCCTACACCGACCAGAGAATGTTTGGAAATGGGAACTATTATTCACCCCACCGGAATGATCCCGACATGCCGGTTCGGGATCCGGACGGAAATGGACTCTGTGTCAACTGTCACAGCCCGCACGGGACGGACAATCCGTTCGATATGTTGAAAGGGACTTACCGGGAGATCGGTGGGGCCGGAGAGGTGGGACCGCCGGTAAATTACGAATTGTGTTTTCAGTGCCATGAGCCGGATGGGCCGGTCGGGATGGATGAAGACAACCGCAGAATCGCGGATTTCTATGACAACCGGGTCAATAACGACGAATCTGCGGGTCACCAGATCCGCCTCTCTGATGACGTCGCCCTGTCATGGCCGGGCCATATCCAGAAAGGGGATAAACTCCCCTGCTATGACTGTCATAATCCACACGGGTCGGCGGGAAACGACGGCGTCCAGCCGAACGGTTTCCTGATCAGCGATCAACGACCCGATTGGAACAACCTGACCGATACGTTGAACGACCCGGAACAGACCCGGCGCTTCTGCCTCGGTTGTCATATTCCTTCGGATGGGATGCCGGGATCCAGATCCGTCGAAGGGATCGTCATGAACACGATCCCGGACGAAGGACCGGAACATCGGTCGAGTGGTTCGTTATCCTGCTATGAATGCCATGGCAGGGATTATTCGTCACCGACCGGGTACAACGTGCACCATCCCTCGGAAGGCGAAGGAAAAGTCATGCGGAGGGGGATTAACCAGAAAGTATGGTAACGTGGACATTGGATCACCCATATTGGCTTCCGCGCTTGTCCTCCTGCTCTCCGGCCTGATGCACACCTTGTGTGCCCAGGTCGATGTCCGCGGAAGGATAGATCTGGATTACGCCAGAACGGATATTCGGGACGTGTTGGACCGTCAATTCAATCAGACACTGGAATTGTCAGCCACCGACAATCTCTTTCAGAAGAATGTCCTGACCCTCGGTTATTTTCTTGAGAGGTTTGCGGGGACTCAACTGGATGGTGACGTGATCAGACAGCGATGGAGGGCGACCGTTCTTGGCAACCACTATACCTTTACCGGTGAATATCTGCCCCGGTATCGACTTCGAGGGACGTCGGGTCCGGAAACACAGCATGGCAAGGGGAAGCGGTTCACTCTGACCATGTCTCCGCCAAAACTCCCGGTCGCCAACCTGTCCTATGATCGGAGCGAACGGGTGGGTGGTGAAGGGAGCGGTGAAGTGAATATCGTCAACATCGATCGTCTGGCCAGCACAACGTATGCATACAAGTTCATGAACTATCGAGCCCTCTTTCGAGAGAGCAGGACGAGGAGCAAAGTGGAGCTCGGACAGGACAGGAGAATACGCAACGTCAATGCCGGGGTCGGGGCGAATATCCCCCTCCCGCGCAAGGTCAGGACGTCCGTGGATTACGACTTCCTGTTTACGGATGACAAAGGGGGGCCACAGACCGAGGCCGAGACGATGGTCAACAACGTGAGCACTCAGACCTCGGTGAGACCCACCACGTGGCTTCATGGGTACGTATCGTTTCTCGGAAATTATGTCGATCGGACAGGTGAAACGAACGACAACTCCTCCCTCTCTGAAATCGTATCCGGGGTCGATGTCACGCCGGTGGGATTTCTTCGATTCTCGGGTTCAAGGGACTACCGCCGGATCAGGGAAGAGGGCAGGCACTCGATTTCGGATTTTTTCCGTGCCCGGGCGGTGGTCCGGGGCAGGGTACGCGAACGCGTGGAAGGGAGGGCGATCTTTTCACGGACGTTTGTCCTGAGAAGTGTCGCAGGGAGCTTCCCGTCTCAGGGCTTCCTGTTCAACCTGAACGGGTTGCTGTATCCGGGTGTTATTTTCGATTCGGACATCAACGTCATCCAGTCCAAGAATCCCGACCGGCCCGGCGGCCAATTCCAGATCAGACGGGTCCTCGATCTCCGGATGATTCCGACCAGCCGGGTCACGATGAACACCTCGGTGCAGACATTTTCGTTCGGTAAGGATCTCCCCTGGTTCGACACCCAGAGCTATACGCTCGAGTTCGACGTGAACTATCAACCGTCCTCCCGGTTGACGACGATTTTCACTTTCGCCCGCAAGGCAGATTATATCAGGAACAGCCGGAAAGATTTCATATTCACAGGGACCTTGAACTATCAGCTTCGAAGCGGGACGAACCTGTCATTCCTCTATAACAGCAGAGGTGGGGGAAAAGAGGATAAAGACGATGACACGGGGGGGACCACGGGAGGCACGACATCGTTTACGGGCGCCCAACAGGGGTTTCTCGTCCAGTTAACCATGAAGCTCAGGAACCGGGCCAATCTAAATATCAGCTTGGACACCAGAGAATTGCCCGACAGCAAGCGAATGGAAATTATCGGGATAAGCTTCGTCAAATGGTTCTGATGATTCCCCGGTGTCGATTGTTCGGTCAGATATTGAACACCGAGAGGAGGCGAGACCAATAAGAGATCGAAGTCTGAGAAAAGTGGGCGGGTGTTTTGTCACAGCCATCTGTATATTGATCTTTACAGCGGGCTGTGGTGGCCCGAGGACATTCATCCACCCGGATGTCGACATTTCGTACTACGAGACGCTCGGGGTGCTGCCGTTCAGAAACCTGACAAACGATCGCCTTGCCGGAGAGAAGATCACGGGGATATTTATCACCGAGCTTCTCATGATAAAACGGTTTGAAGTCGTCGAACCCGGTCAGTTTCGCAGGACGGCCAGGGATATACTGACCGGCAGCCTGGAATCCGGTGAATGGAAGGCCGAGAATATCGCGCGACTCGGCACAACGGCCGGTGTTCAGGGAATCATCACCGGCACGGTCCGGGAGTATGAAATGATCCGGATCGGTCAGACCCAGTACCCTCTCGTGACGATCGATGTGGAACTGATCGATGCCGAGACCGGCAGGGTGGTATGGATGGTCAGTCACACGAAGAAGGGAGGTCCCAACCTCCCGGTAATCAGCCTGGGGGAGACTTATACACTGGGTGAAATGGCCCAGGAAGTCTGTCATGATGTCGTCGGAAAGATCGGAGACTGACATCCGAGGAACGTCTGAAGATGGAAATTAGGAACCAGACAGCACGCCTGGAAGATCCCACGCGGTTTTCCGCGGCGAGCTTCCACCGAACCGGTTCGGATCGTATGAGAAAAATACCGTTACCGAACATCCTGCTCTTTTTCCTGCTGGGCGTCGGTATTATGATGGGTTGCGCCCCCGAGCCACGAGTCTACACGAGTTCGGAACTGACCCTGTATGACCAGACGAAGGTGGCCATTTTGCCGTTCGACAACCTGACCGGCACCGAGGGCGCGTCGAGGCAGCTCTATGATGTCTTTCTGGTCGAGTTTCTCGGCTTGAGACGATTTGCCGTCGTCGACCGGGGCGAGGTGGAGAGGGTGCTCTCCCTCCGGAGGATTCGGTTCACATCGGAACTTTCGCGCGAGCAGATTCGACAGATCGGATCTGAACTGCATGCCTCGCTGCTGGTCCAGGGGACTGTCCTCGAGTACGGGATGAGACAGGTCCAGGGCTTTCAGATCGCGGAAGTTCCATATCTTACTATCGTCGTGAAGATTATCGATTCGTTGAGCGGAGACATCCTCTGGGCGTCGACCTATTCGCGAAACGGGAATGACACGGAAAAGGTATTCGGCTTCGGGAGGATCACCTCCCTGAATCGATTGTCCGAGACCATGGCACGGGAAATGATCAAATCGATCGCAGATATTCAGGACTGGGGGATGGAATTCTGATGCGTCTATTCATGTTGGTACTTTGTCTGCTCCTGGCAGACCTTCAATTCTCGCGGGCGGAGACATTCTCCGTCGAGGAGGTGACATTGTCCGTCACTCACCGGATATACAAGGACTTCCACGAGATTCACTCGGTGAAACTGGGAGAGAGATTGCAACTATCCGATTCCGAATACTCGGCCGAGGCCACCGAGTTTTATCCGGATTTCGCGATCAATGCGGACACGAAAGAGGTCATCTCCCGCTCCGACGAACCGAACAATCCGGCGGTGCGGATCATCGTCTACCGGAACGATGAAAAAGTCGACGAGGTCTGGGCATTCAAAGGGGGAGGAGCTCCACATTACTATCGCGATTCGCTTCTCGCCTTCCAGTTGATGGATTTCAAGGGATTTTCAGTGTCTCCACCGGACAGCGGTAAAGGGGCTCCCGGAACGGAGATACCGGCAGAGACCGGGGTTGACACAGGAACGGATTCCACGACGGCCCCCTCACCAGGAGAGACGAATCAATGAAGGGTAATGAAAATATGATTTTTCTGGTATTGCTGCTGAACCTCCTTCTGGTTTCGCCACTTCTGGCGGAGAGGAAAACGTGTTACGACTGCCACAAGGATGCCAGGAAAGAATTCAACTCCAGGAAGAATGTCCATGATCCCGTCAAACAGGGGTCCTGTGATGCCTGCCACGCCCGTCACGGTTTCAAGCAGAAACTCGTGCTGAATCGGAAGGGTCCCGAACTCTGTCTCGAGTGCCACGAGGAGGTCCGGGGAGACATGGATAACGGGAACGTTCACCAGCCCTTCCGTGAGGGAAACTGCAGCGCATGCCACGACCCGCATTCCTCCGACAATAGCTACCTGCTGAAATTGAGCGACGGCAAACTCATCTGTACTTCGTGCCATTCAGAACTTGCCCGGGAATTCGATAAGACTTATCAGCATAAACCATTTGCCGAGGAAAATTGTCAGGCCTGCCATGCCACTCACTCGTCTCCCTTCAAGAACCTGCTCGTTGAGGAGGGGAATCTCCTTTGCCTGAACTGTCACGATAAAGAGAAGGTCGTCGAGATGAAGGGGCACGAAGATTTCGATGTCGATGAAATGGACTGCATCAATTGCCATGACCCTCACGCCTCGAATCTTGAACACGTGCAGCGCGAAAACGCCCATCCCCCCATGCTCGAGGGAGATTGCACGATATGCCATGACGTACCGGTTGGTGAAGCCGGTGTTCAATTCGAGGGGGGAGTCGAGGATATATGTTTTACCTGTCATTCCGACATCGAGGAGGCGATTAAGATGGATTCCGCTCATCCCCCGGCGGTCGAGGGGGAGTGCCTGAGCTGTCACGACCCCCATGTCTCCGGTCGGGATGCGCTTCTGAAAGAACCGCAGAAGGACCTCTGCCTGACCTGTCACCCGGACCAGGAAGGTGACGTTTCACGACGTACGGTTCACGATCCGGTCATCAAGGGGGAGTGTACCGGTTGTCACAATCCGCATGGATCCGGCTTCAAGCCTCTCCTGAAAACGGCGAAAGACGACCTGTGCCAATCGTGCCATAAAGAACTTGTCGCGAAGATCGATCAGGACCCCGACACACATCCCCCGGCCATCGATCCGGGATGCTTTACCTGTCATGAAGCGCACAGTTCGCGCTTCGCTTACCTGCTGAAGAGTTACCAGAAGGTTCTCTGCCTTGATTGCCATGGTGAGCTGACGGAAGGCCTGACGGCTGTTGACCAGCACGATCCGTTCGAGGTCGGCATGTGCTCTTCGTGCCACTCTCCCCATTCTTCAACGCGCCAGGTCCTTCTGAAGGCCGAGGACAACGAACTCTGCACGACCTGTCACGAAGATATCAAACAGAAGATCGCTCTGGAAGGCGCGCACCCGGCGGTTGCCGATGGGGCATGCACCGACTGTCACAATCCACACGCGGGAAACCAGGCAGGTTTTCTCCGATCCCCACAGGGTGAACTGTGCATGTCGTGCCATACCGAGATCGAGGAACTCCTGGAAAAACCGTCCGTGCATACTCCCGTAGCCAACGGGAATTGCAACGGGTGTCACGAGCCTCACGGAACCGAAGGATCGAACCTGCTCGAGACCAGTGGATCCGAGATGTGTCTGAAGTGCCACAACCGGGATGATTTCTTTACGGGCAACGTTCACCAGCCGTTAACCGCCGAAGGGGGTTGCCTGACGTGCCACGATCCCCATGCCTCAGACAATGAGGGAAACCTGGTCGATAACGCGATGACGTTGTGCAGGACATGTCACGATACGGAAGGTTCAGATATCCAGGAGGTCCATCTGGGATTCTCGATCGAGGAGGCCAACTGTATCGATTGCCACGATCCTCATAATTCCGAAAACGCCTCGCTTCTCGGGAAAAATCTCCATGCTCCCTTCGAAGAAGGTTCATGTGATCTCTGTCACCTCGAACCGACGCGAACGGGAGAGCCGGTCAGGCTGGTCAAGGAGGGGAGTTCCCTCTGTTTTCAGTGTCATGACGATCAATATACGGGGGGCAAGGTCGTTCACGATCCCGTTTCACGCGACGCGTGTGTCGATTGTCACAGCCCGCATTCCTCTCCCTATGAGAACCTGCTCCGTTCTTCGCGCGAAAAGCTCTGTTACCGGTGCCACAACGATATGAGAGGAATCGCGAGGCTGAAGACGAGCCACGCGCCGGTGGCGGAGGGCGAATGTCTGAGCTGTCACACACCCCATTCCGGGGACAGGAAGAACCTCCTTGTCGATTCCCTGCCATCGCTCTGTTTCGACTGCCACGAGGATCAAAAGAAGGGATTTGAAAAGAACCTGCTCCATGAACCTTACAAAAAGGGAGAGTGCGACCGTTGTCATGACCCGCATACCTCACGGAACGACCAACTCCTGGTAGAAGCCACTCCCGCGCTCTGCCTGGACTGTCACGATACCGATAACGCGACATTCAAATCGAGCCACGGCGGCTTTCCTGTCGAAAAGGGACGCTGCAATCTCTGCCATGATCCCCATTCCGTACCCAGGGGGAGCGAGAAACTCCTTTATCCCGTAAAGCATAAGGCGTTGGAGGGGGGGTGCCTCGCCTGTCATATCTCCCGTTCCGGCTTCGAAACAACATCTGAGGGCTCCGAGCTCTGTCTCGACTGTCATGAAGATTCCCGGGAGAAGCTCGAAAGGCCCCATCTGCACAAGGCTCTTGCCGAAAAGAGCGAGTGCACGGGTTGTCACAATCCCCATTTCGGCTACAGCAAGAACCTATTGTTGAAGGAAGGCGATGCGGTCTGTTTCACATGCCACGATCGGAACCGCATTCTCGGAGGAAAGACATTGCACAAACCCGTCAGCGAGGGTTGCTCGAAATGTCATGACCCCCACGGTTCAGACTTCGAGCATCTTTTGCAGCAGGAGGTCGACGAGTTCTGTTATCGGTGCCACAAGGATGTCGTCGAACTGCAACATACACACCCCGTTGGAACGGATGCGATCGATCCCCGGACCGGAAAGTCCCTCGCGTGTATCTCCTGTCACGATCCACACTCCAGCAATTTCTCGAGCATGCTGACCCATGACATGAGACGAGACCTATGCGTCCAGTGTCATCGAGTGGGACTCGACTTCAGGTAATCGAATAACCGGGATTTGGCAATATGTTATGTAAAAGAGTCTCTATTTCAATCGACTTGCAGCAAAATCATCTGGATTTAAGGTCCGATGAAAAAGGAAAAAACATATTGAGAATAAACAGGTTATGCCGTGCATATATGACCTGTTTTGCAATGTAATTTTTCTTATCGAAATGATTAGTGAATGTTTTCATAATTAAGACGGCTGGTGCAGGTCAACACCGCGTTGGAAAATTAAAAAGAGGGGAAATACCAATGGGCAGAAACGCAGCGACATGTACAATAACACTCTCACTTCTGCTTGCCTCGATCCTTCTGGGTGCCTGGGATATGAACGCCCAGGTTCCACCTCCCGACAAGATTCGGGGGTTTCAAATCCACAAGGGGGGTGTCGAGAGAGGGCCGGGTGACGGGAACACACCCATGGTGGGCGGCTACAATCCCTACCATTCGGGAGAGACGCTCCTCTGCACGGATTGTCACGTGATGCACGCCAGCATGCAGCACAATCACTCCGGAGGTTATGGCAGCGAGGGAGCGATTGACGGTTTTCCCTGGGAAGGGACACCCAACCCGAAACTGCTGCTGGCACCCGACCCGCTCGATTTATGTCTGATTTGTCATGACAATACCGCTGGAATCCCGGATGTCGTGGAGGCGGACGTGAACGGCCTTGCCGAACGGTCCGGGGGATTCTTCGGTCAACCGGAAGTTGAAAACACTCACGGTCATGACCTGGGAAGGGATTTGCCCGGCGGTTCCGGTTGGGGATACTGCATGCGTTGTCACTGGGGAGCGCCAGGTGACGAAAAGGTGACATGTATCGACTGCCATAACCCCCACGGGAACGGAAATCCGAGAAACCTCCAGTGGATCTCTGACCCCGATCTGACCCCCGCACTGGGGCTCCTCGTCGATCCGGGCGCAACGGGGATGGACAAATACGAAAGCGAACACATCAGCTACGGGACGCTGAACTCCGAGTCGCTACGCGAGGTCTCCAATGTCTGTCTCGACTGTCATCACATTTTTTCGGGTGAGACCTACACCGATCCCGATGGGGATGATATTCACTCCAGACATCCGACCTACGACAGCGAACGCAGTGACCCGAACCACATCGATGATGGAGAAGTCCGAGGTTCGAGCAATCCGGATCACTGGGAGGACGGTACCGGCTCAGGCTTTATCGGGACCGATCGAGTCCGGTTTGTCGTCGATGGCGCCGATGAATATGCGGAAGGGCTGCCCGTCGATGCCTCGACGAACGGTGTTTTCTGCCTTTCATGTCACAAGGCGCACGGATCGGACGAACCATTCTCGATCACGTTCCCTGTTGGTGACCAGGTAAACTGGGTCGGATGCGACCAGTGCCATTACATGGCGCAGGTGGACGAGTAGGGGAGGAAAGGGGGCAATTCACCTCCGGGGGTGGGTTGAGCCAAACGAATGGCGGGTCAGGTAACCGGTTGTAATCGACTGGACGTGACACTGCCGACAGAGATCGGTGTATCTGCCGTCAGAAGTCCCTTCCTCGGTCATGGGACCGGTATCGCCCATGAATATGAGTCCGAACGGGTTCATGTTACCGTGGGCCTTATGACATGTCACACAGGTGGGTGAGTGATCCGTGACTTCCTGCCCCGATCGGGGCGTCCAGTTCCCGCTGTTCGTCATGACCTTGAGGTAATTGTCCTTTTCCGTCAACTCACCCGCGAACACCTGGCGGCTCGAATGGCGACCGCCGACCGCGCCAATATCCGCATCGCTCGAAGGATGCCGAACCCAGCCAGTGCCCATCATCCCTCCCACCTCACTCCCTCCTTTCAGACCGTGGAATTCGTTGTGACATCCCCGGCAAAAATCGGCCATGGCCGAATAATTCGGTACGGGCTCGTTGAAATCGACGCTCGTCACGTCATAATCCGAGTTGCTGCGGATGAATACGTCTCGGGAAGCGTCGTTGAACCATACTGAATAGGTAACGACGACACCCGGATTGAGCGTGTTGCCGGGGAAAGCGGTCAGGTTTCGATAGGCGTTGCCGTTCGGATTATCGCCATGAGGGTCGTGACAGTCGATACACATCAGCCCGTCCGTCGGTATCCAGGTCGGTCGACTGCCGGGTGCGGGCGCCGCCAGGCCAAGCGTATGGCCATATTCCTCCCGATAGGGATAGTCCCCACCGATCACGTTGAGAGCCCCGGCTTCTCTGATGAACTGGGGATTACTGCCCCTGTTGACCCCCACAACATCGGATACATCCATATTGTCGTCATGGCAATGGGTGCAGACCCGGTTTCCCTCCCTTTTCAGCATGTGGGGAAACGATCCGGTGTCAGCGCCCGCCGGTCGCCACCTGTCACTGCCGCCAGGGTCGCCATTCTCGGGAGGAGACGTCGTATGGCATTCATCGCAATAGAGTGTCCCGTTCCGGTAGGAGTGATATTCTCCGGCCAGCAGACCGTATGGGATGAACAAGACCAGAAGGAGCAACAGGTGGGGTACTAAAATGTTACAGGCGCAACGAAATGGAGGAGTCAATTTGTGACGGTGATACCGATTCATCGCTCAAAATCCCCGGTAAGCGCATGTGTGGCCATTTTACCCCATAAGTAGCGCATATAATGTGCCGTGCGGGGTATATACGGCCACATCGATCCCCATGCCGCCTCCTTTCACGAAGTCTCCCTGCCGATGGAATCACTTTGCAGGGTGGTCGATATGAACCTCTCCCGATTCCATCCCCGGTATCGAGTGCCCTCCATCCTTGCCGTTGCTCCACCCGGACCCGCCTATTGACGTGGGGAGAAGGGTCGGTCGAATCTTGACAATGCTCCCCGAAAAGATCATCAGAATCGCAGGAAAACAGGTCTTTTTCAGGCCGTGGCATCGATTTATTCCCTTGATGGGGTGTCGCATACAGGAATCGTGCCCCTGTAGCTCTCTCTTTGCTCAGGGCAGGTGATGTCGAAAGCTGCCTGGCGTTGCAACGCGTTACCAGACAAAACACAGGACGGAAAGGCTACAGCCCATCCGCCCCATCTACTCGTATGCATATAACGGTGTGGCTCACCGGCGCGGCGAAGTCGCGTCCGTCTGCGGCCGCTTGTTAGGCAGCCCCTCTTAATCTATTGCGAGGTCACTTGACACTCACTTGCTCAGCGTCATT
>CAZZKG010000068.1:0-16918 GCA_964654825.1 uncultured Gemmatimonadota bacterium
GATCGGGATGTATCGCTGACCGAATGCCAGTGTATTTATGAATAGGGCCACTAAGTGGTCCTGTTCATTAATACAGTGACGCACCGAGGCCGGCTGTGCGCCCGAGCCACAAGGCGCGAGGAGGGCGAATACCCGGAGGGTATTTAACCGACGAGCAACGCGGTGGATCGGGATGTATCGCTGACCGAATGCCAGTGTATTTATGAATAGGGCCACTAAGGATTGCCTATCAGCACAAATGGTGCCCAGACCGTGTATTTTCTTCCCTGCTGGATCATGTTCCTCTTCGCCAATGTCAATGCCTCGCCCTTGTTCATACCACTCCGGTAGATCCGGTAGAACTCCTCCATAAAATCCGCTGTTGATGAATCGCCGATTTCCCAGAGGCTCACCAGAACGGTCGAAGCGCCGGCGGCCAGAAATGCCCGGGAGAGCCCGACAATCCCCTCCCCCCTCACGTATCGTCCCATCCCGGTCTTACAGCCCGAGAGGACCACAAGAGAGCAGTTGAGGTTCATGTGCATGATCTCGTCCACGACGAGGAATCCGTCTTCTTCCGGTGAGCGGGAGAGCACGAGCCCCGATAATTCGGGGCTCTGGTCATCATAAATTCCATGCGTGGCGAAGTGGACGACCTGATACCTGCGAAGTGGCTGGGCCTTGAAAGCCGTTTCATTGGCCTCTCCCTGAAGGAGCAGACTGCATTTCCCATGCGGGAAAAACGACGCGATTCTTCGCACCTCGTCACCCGACTCCTTCAGGCGTGGAAAATGCTCCGACGCGAGATCGGGCACTGACACGTTCTCGTGTTGAGGACGTTCCCCGGTAAACAGTTTGACGAATTTGTCGATGACTCCCACTTCATCACCACCGACCGGATCCCCGACGGCGAGCAGGGTGCCGCTTTCCGGAGTTCTGTCCCGGTGTCCAACCGAGACGTGCTCCAGCGTAGAAAGGGAAGGCGCATAGGAAATACAGTAATCCTGAATGAGAAACCGGAGGCTCTGTCGCCCATCCCCGTGACTTCCGACCGGCAGACTCTCGAACGGAAGGTAGTTCAACACGTCATCGGTAACAAATATCACCGACTCGAATCCATCGAGCTGATCCTCGAACGGACCGATGAGGTCCCTGTACAAGCGTCTGCCGATCGCAACAGGATACTCCTCTCTTTCCTGGGTGAGCAAATCGATGAAGATCGTCACCGGCTCATAACCGGATTTCAGGTGGGGGAGTTTCCTCATCTCGAGCCCGTTCTTCGTGATGAACCAGGCATACGAGGATTCACTGCCGACGAAATATTCGATGATACAGGTTTTCTCATCCAGGACATTCTCCCTCACAACATCGAGCAGATTGGGATCCACGTATCCTTCTCCGGATGTATCTCCGGCGGCGACCTCGCTGTGAACTTTCGCTTCCAGGAGATCCAACTTCAGCTCATCGAGATTTTCGAGGATTCGGTGTCTCTCGTCTTCCGACAGACTTTCTGCGAGGAGCATCAGCCTGAGCCTGTTGAACTCTCTGAGGATCTCGTGCTCCCTCACGTTCTGCTCATCACGTTCCTGACTTCCACGGACCGGGGAAGCCCCCTCCACGATGTCGAGAAAGCTCCTCATCCTCGATTGCTCACAGTATTCGAGAGCCATCGTCTCCTCGATACCGGTTCCACCGCTCTTTCCTCCTCTCATATCGTACAGGAGCCCCACGAGCCTCTCATACGGCGCCATCTTGTCCTCGAAGAAGGACATTTTCAGTTCGGTGATCTCGAGATCCTTCCTGCTGTGTTCTATGCATGATGTCGAATAAAGGTAGAATTCCAAGGCACTGCTGGAATCGCCCCGGGCTTCCGCCATCAATCCCAGCCGATACGAGGCCAGCCACATCGCTGGATTGCGACAGGGAGATTCATCCTGGCTGAGAAGGTCGAGATACATCTCTCTGGCCTCATTGAGGTGTCCGAGTTCCTCGTGGACTCTTGCAATACTGATCGAAGTACTCTGGAGGGCGGGCAGCCAGCCTTCCCTCTCGGCCCAGGCCCTCGCAACGAGAAAGTCTTTCAGTGCGCCCTCCGGATCCTTCAGTTTGAGCCTCGCCATGCCCCGGTGCCGGTAGAGGAATGATTGTTCTCTTTCTCGCCGGCGCATCGACTGCTCGATAAGCTCGCTGTATTGCTGGAAAGCGGCGGAAGGGTCGCCGATCTCGAGCTCTGTCCGTGCCAGTCCGACCGCCGCACGGTGTGCGGCGATGGGGTCCTGTATCTCCCGTGCTACGTTTTGAGCTTCTTCGTAGTATTGCTGCGCGATCTCGAAGCGGGAGATCCCGGCGAAGAGGCGGGCGATGCCAAGGAGAACGTGGGCCTCCCAGGTGGAGAAGCCGTTCTCCCTCGCGAGGGTGAGTGATTCGAACAGGAGTGACAGGTATTTCGGGTAATCTCTTCTTCCGGCTGCCTGTTCGAATTCTGCGATCATCAGGTTGGTGATGATCTCCTGTTTGATCAGACCATATTTCACGTAGGTTTCAACGACCTGCTGAAGCGGCTCGAACAGAGATGCCTCGATGAAAACTCCACTTCCCGGTGCCATGGCATGGAGATCCACGGTCCGCAGTCTCAGCCTGCCCGCCCCGGCCAGATCGAGAAAAGTGCTGTCACCGGTCTCTTCGAAGAATCGATTCCCGAGCTCGTACTGGAGCGTATCATTTCTCGATGCACTCCCGTAGTCTCCGGTAAACCAGTCCAGAACGGTCCGGGTCTGCAGACTGTCGATAATCGAGATCATCTCCTCTCTCCCGGGCGAGTGTCGGGTAAATTCATCCAGCAGGGCCCGGGTCGCCTTTTCAGCCGAAATCGTGTCGGGAGGAGAAGAATTCTGCCCGGATAGAACAGGGGATATCAACCGGGGTACGAGGAAAAAACTCAGTACACAGATCAGGACTTTTGGCATAATCGATGCCGTCAGGAGGATCGATTCGCCAAAAAACGGGGTGTTTCTACTCATTTTCGTGATTTTCCTGAAAAAAATTCCAATCGCGTGAAAGATTTGTGCACTTCGTCAAATATATATAGTGATAGAGCCGGGTAAATCAAGTATTACTGTTTCTAAATCATGGAGTTTGTTCATGAATGGTGACATCTCTATTCTCGATTGTCTGAAGATCCTCGAGGCGCGCAGGCTCATAGAAGCTTCCGACCTTCCCCTTGATTCGATCGCCCGGAAGCTCGGATTTTCAGATCTGGATGAGTTTCAGAGTAAATTTTTCCGGATCGAGAGGCAAAAACCTCTCGCGATCAGGAACAGGGATGACTAAAAAAAGAACTCCTACCGTGACGTGTCGGCTCCCTGACGAAAATATCCGCCGAGGATGCTCAGGATTCTGCCCGGCTTCAGACAACTCCTGACGATGTTTCTGTAGGTGTCTTCTCCTGAAACCGAATTGTACAGAGCCTCCCGCACGACTGCATCGTGCTTCGCTGCCCGCAGGATGGGTTCGAGATCAAGGTGGTTTGAAAAGAAATTGACGAACGTTCGGACAAACCTTCCGTACCAGAGATCCTGGGTAAGAAATCGGCATGCTTCGTAGAAGCTCACAAACGCCTTCCGTGAGATCCCTTCGTGAAGAATCGTACGAGCGGCAAGGTGCCCGGTAATGATCGCGGAATTGATCCCTTTCCCCTTGAAGGGACGGACAAGACCGGCACTGTCCCCGATAATCACATAACGATCACCGAAAATACCCCTTCCCGTTCCGTTGGGGAAGGCTCCTTTGAAAACGTGGGTTATCTCGTAATCGAAAGGGATCAGCGAACTCACCTCGGGCCTGGCGAGGAACCGTTTCAGAACCTTGATATTCGCCTTCTTTCCGGCAACGACGATACTGATGTGATTCCCTTTGGGAACAAGTGCAGCAAATTCAATCTCGTGAATGTCAGGCAGGAATGCGTGAATCCTGCCTTCTAAGGCATCGACAAAGGACAGCTCTTCGGGATGAAGCCTGGTGACCACGGCTTCGAGGTAATTCGGAGGCCTGTAGGAAGTGATTTTCCTCAGAACGGACCTCAGCGTGCTGTCGAGTCCGAACGCCCCAACCAGAACATCCGACGAAAGACATCCGCTCTCGTGATAGATGACCACATCTTCCGGATGAAACTCGAGATTGGTGACCCGGCTCTTTATCACTGTAGCACCCATCTGCTCCGCAGTATCGAGCAGAAATCTGTCCAGCTCGACACGTCTCACAGCCCACGAAAAATCTTTCTCGTCACTTTTCACGAGATCTACTCGTTCACGACCTGAGTACAGGACGTACCCGATGATTTTCCTGAGAAAAATCTCGGAGGGGAGCTCGATATCGAGCCATCGCTTCAGCAAATCGACAAAAGGAGGTGAGAGCACTCCGATACACTGATTGTAATGTGCGCCGAAGAACTTCGGTTCGAAAATGACGACATTTATCTTCCGGCCGAGACGCGCAGATTCCTGCAGCAGTGAGATCGCGCAGCTCGTACCGCCGGGACCGCCTCCTATGATGGCGACCGTCCCCTCATCACTCAACGGTCCCATGTGCCTGTTCACGTCAGCCAACAATCCTCTCCTTCAATTTAACAAACGTGTGCTTGAGAAATGCGAGCTGGAGACCGGGGCTGAGCAGTTTGAAGAAGATATCTGTGTAGGGTGATTCACCTGTGAACAGGTCGATGAGAACGGTATCGAAAATGTTCTCCCCTCGAGCGCTTTTCATAGACTCTGCCTCCGCGACACTCAGGTGGACGGATGACAGGAATGAGGATTTCGACAGATACTCATTCAGCAGGAACACCAGCTTGCCGTATGTATTATCCCGATAATATATATCAACGCACTTCCGGTAGTAATGATCTCGAAAATCCTTCCTGTTGACCTTACCTGCCGCGATGTTTTCGGCTGCGAATGTTGCCGTTAAAAACGCCGACCCTATCCCGTTTTTGTAATACCGCGACACGTGGGCATCCCCGACAATGACGAACCTGTCCCCGTAAGGGTTCTTCGCGGGAGTGATGGGCATCCTGGGCTGGCAGCAGCAATAACTTCCGGGAAGAACAAATCCTTCCGGAAAGTGCCTGAGGATCCGTCTGTCCTTCAAAACCCACTCCATGTCTACACGGGTGGCATGCCGTCCGATGACGGTCATAGTCACGTATCCCTTTTTCGGGGTGAGGGCTACAAAATTTATACCCGGTAGAGAATAGCACAGCACCTTTATCCGATTCCGGAAAGAACTCGAAATGAATTCCGCGTCAACAGGTAATTCAGCCTGGAAGGCAGTGATGCTTCCCGGTGGTCTGTAACCGATCTCCTTTCTCGCGAAGTACTTTCCAAGAGCGCTGTTCACCCCGAATGCCCCGACGAGTACATCCGCAGTATAGACACAACCGACGGAATCGGTGAGTTTGAACTCATCGGCCGGGCTCCGGGGAAAATCGACATCCCTGATACTCACATCAACCAGTCCCGCTCCCAGGGAAATCGCGTGATCGAGTACCGCTTTGTCGAAACTTTCCTCTTCTCCCGCCAGCCTGTCCTTTGGTCCTCCACCGCGGAACACGGAATAGAATGTACTTTCCTCGGGAATCTCGAAATGACGCTCACCGCCTTCGGCATAGAAGGAGAAACCGCTTATTTTGTGCTGCCTGATGTGCGGGGGGATGTGTATGTCGTGCCGCTCGAGATCTTCGATCATGCTCCGGGAGATGACACCGGCACCGAGATTACATCCAGGCGGACCAAATGTCGAGAAGAGCTTGCTGTCGTAAATCGTTACTTCATGCTTTACGGACCCCGACAACTTGATGATTTGTATGGCACAGAAGGAACCTGCCGGACCTCCGCCGATGATGGCGACTCTCATCTCCCCACCCCGTGTAATAGTGGGAGTGTTGTGCTGTCAATCTATCACATCAGTCGTCCTCATCACCCATCCCCGCCTCACTGCTGAGCACTCTGTAGAAACAGTAACAAACCGCCACAGTAATCGTAGACCACGAGCCGATGAGCAGGGCCCATCCGAGTATCGTGAGTTCCTGCCCTCCATTCATCCCTTCTCACCACCTTTCTTTCTCCAGGCAATTCGAACACCATACGCTATCAGTACGAAAAGTCCAACCATCAAAAGCCGTGAAGCCCAGCGATATGGGACATCCTCGCCGGCGACTCCCGACATGGTGAGGGTATCCACCCCGCTCTGAATGAACCAGGCGACCAGCATGATGATGAGAAACATCGGGGTCACATATTTCATTATATAGTAGAAAAAACGTGGTATCCGAAGATCCGCCCCTTCGTGGATTTCCTTCCATGCCCTGTCCATACGGAACACCCAGATGAAGAGCACCGACTCGATCATCGCCAGCACAACGAGCCCGAAGGTACCGGCCCAGTAGTCCATCTCATCCAGAAAACCGTGTCCGAGCAGAAATATGACCGGCTGGGCGGCGAGGAAAAGAACAACTGCAAGCACTTTGACGGCCTGATCACGCCTGAGACACAGTTCGTCCTGGAGGAAGGCCATCGCCGGCTGGGAAAGGGCGACAGAGGACGTGATACCGGCGAAAAAGAGGAGGAGAAACCAGAGAGCACCGAAGATCGACCCCAGCGGTATCTTCTGGAAGATCACCGGAAGTGACTGGAAAGCAAGATCGAATGCCCCCCCGTTGGCGATGGCAAGGGTTTCGGTGGCACCAAAAAAAGCGAAGGCAACCGGTATGGCGATTGTCCCGCCGAGGACGATCTCGCAGAACTCGTTCGTCATCGATGTGGTGAGTCCGGTAAGGACGATGTCATCCTTCTTTCTGAGATAACTCGCGTAACAGTGTATTGCCCCCATACCGAGGCTCATCGTAAAAAAAATCTGACCCGAAGCGGCGAGCCATATCGAGCCCCTGGTGAGTTGCGAGAAGTCGGGGTTCCAGATGAAAGCCAGCCCGTTCGTTACGTTCCAGTCGGGGTGTGCCGGATCGGGTGTCCCGAGCGTGAGAACCCTGATGACCAGGATGATAGCGAAGACAAAGAGGAGCGGCATGGCGACTTTCGCAAGTTTTTCTATCCCTCCGACTATGCCCCTCGACAGAATGTACAGGTTTACCAGGAGGGTCAGGAGAAAAAAGATATAGGCGGGCCAGATGCTCGCGAAAAACTGGTTGCTCTCGAGCCCCTGGAAACCGCCCAGAAAAGCGCCCATGGCTTCCCTCGTCTCCACACCAAAGTACTTGCCCGTTGCGGAGTAGAAACCGAAGGCGAGCGTCCAGGATTCGATATAGGTGTAATAGATGACGATCGTGAGCGGCAGGAATATCCCGAGGACACCCAGGTACTTGCCGACGGGATTCTTCCAGAGCGCCTGGAACATCCCTGGCGCGGACCCGTGGCCGAGCGACCCGCCGTAACGTCCGATACTCCACTCCATCCACATAAGCGGGATGCCGAGCAGGAGAAAGGCGACGAAGTAGGGGATCATGAACGCACCACCGCCGTTCTGTGTCGCCTGCACGGGGAAACGGAGGAAGTTGCCGAGGCCAACAGCGTTGCCGGCCATCGCCAGGATCAATCCCACCCTCGAATTCCAGCTCTCCCTGCCGGGACCCTGTTCCCTCTCTTTCCCTTTTCGACTCATGCATCCTCCACACTGACAAATCTAGTCATCGAAGCCGGGCCTTCAAGACATCCGTCACCCAGTCTTTTCCCGTGTCATCCGCATCGACAGCCTCACCGATAGCGTGATGATGGCTGCCAGGCCGAGGATGAGGATCCGGGCTCCCCAGCGATAAGCTTCATCCCCGGGAGCAACGTTTCTCATCAATAGCACATCTATGCCGTTCTGGTAGAACCACGCGACCAGGAGCACGATCAGGTAGGAAGGTGTCACGTATTTCATGATGTAGTAAAACACCCTCGGTATCCGGATCAGGGCGCCTTCGTGAATCTCCTTCCATGCCTTTTCCATTCTGAACACCCAGGCGAACAGTATCGTCTCCACCGTGGCAAGGAGAACGAGTCCGAACGTTCCCGCCCAGTAATCCATCTCATCGAGAAAACCGTGGCCGAGGAAAAAGATGACCGGCTGTGCGCACAGGAAGACAAGGGCACCGAGCACCGCGACGGACCTTCTTCTCGACATTCCCAGTTCGTCCTGCAGAAACGCGAGTGCCGGCTGAGACTGCGCCACCGATGAGGTCACGCCAGCGAAGAACAGGAGGAGAAACCAGATGCACCCGAAGACGCTGCCGATCGGAATCTTCTGGAAAATGACGGGGAGTGACTGGAAACCGAGGTCGAAAGCCCCGCCCCGGGCGATGGCAAGGGTTTCGGTCGCGCCGAAAAACGCGAAAGCCGCAGGGATGGCGATTGTCCCCCCGAGGATGACCTCGGAGAATTCATTCGTGACCGCGGTCGTGAGGCCTGTCAGAGCGACGTCCTGCTTTTTCCGCAGGTAACTCGCATATGCGAGAATCGACCCGGTCCCCACGCTGAGGGTAAAGAACATCTGGCCTGCTGCGGCGAGCCAGATGGAGCCATCTGTGAGCATTGCCAAGTTGGGATTCCAGATGAAAGCCAGCCCGCCTGTCGTCGACCACTCCGGGTGTTCGGGTACCGGAGACCCGAGTGTCAGAACCCGCACCACCAGGATTATGGCAAACAGGAAAAGAACGGGCATGGCAATCCGCGCAAGTGATTCGATCCCGCGCGTGATGCCACGCCAGAGTATGACCAGGTTTATAGAGAGCGTGATGAGGAAGAACGTATACGCCGGGGCGAGATTCTGGAAGTAGCTGCTCTCGCCGACACCCTGGTAGCTGGACAGGAAACTCCCCATCGCGGCCCTGGTGCTAGCACCGAAGTATTTACCGGTGATGGAGAAATAGGAAAATGCGAGGGTCCACGATTCGATGTAGGTGTAATATATGACGATGATGAGCGGCAGGAGTACGCCGAGTATCCCGAGATAGGAAGCGATAGCCCTGGGCCAGATCGACTTGAATATGCCGGGAGCGGAACCGACACCCCGCGAGCCGCCGTACCTGCCCATCGCCCACTCCATCCACATGAGCGGTATCCCGAGCAGGAGAAACGCGGCAAAGTAGGGGATCATGAAAGCGCCGCCTCCGTTCTGTGTCGCCTGGACCGGAAAACGGAGGAAATTCCCGAGCCCGATAGCGTTGCCTGCCATGGCGAGGATGAGCCCCATCCTGGTGGCCCACTGTTCTCTCGGTTGCCTCTTCTGTTTCATGAGATTACCTGAAACTCCAATCTGTCCTGCAGACGAATGACGGATTTGACAGGTAATACGAACTACCGGATCCCGGACAGGCGATTGACTATGTATAACAGGAACGGAGCAGAGGTGTCAAGACAAATCTAAGTGGTCCTGCTAATTAATACGATGAAGCAACGAGGTCACCCGTGCACCCGATGCGGGAGAGGTTTTTCTTTTTTCAGTTGTCACCCGGACAGAAATACGTATATTTACCATGAAGGCACACCGTACGCGTGCGTGATAATAAATTTACTCGAGGGGAGGAATGTGTCATGAAGATCGCATTGACCATCGCCGGCTCCGATTCCGGCGGCGGGGCTGGAATACAGGCAGACCTCAAGACATTCTCTGTTTTCGGGGTCTACGGCATGAGCGTCATCACGTCGGTAACAGCTCAGAACACTACCGGTGTCGAGGGGATCTACGACCTGCCGGTGGAATTTGTCGAACTGCAGCTCTGCTCGGTTCTCAAAGACATCGGTGCGGATGTCATCAAGACGGGGATGCTGTCGAACACATCGATCGTCGAGATGACCGCTGAGCGTCTGAAGGACAGGGGACTCAGAAAAAATGTCGTCGACCCGGTCATGATATCGAAGAGCAAACACTTTCTGCTCCAGCCCGAGGCGCGTGAAACACTCAAGAGCAAGCTCGTTCCGAGCGCCTATGTCATTACTCCGAACATCCCCGAGGCACAGCTGATATCCGGTATCAAGATAAAAAATGAAGACGGCATGAAAAAAGCCGCGCGGATCATACATCGGATGGGTGCCAGAAACGTAATCGTGAAAGGTGGTCACCTCAAAGGGAAGGCGATCGACATATTCTACGACGGGAAAAACTACCGTTCCTTCTCTCAGGAGAGGTTGCCCGCGAAGCACACCCACGGCACCGGCTGCACGTTCGCATCAGCCATCGCGTCCTGCCTCGCACTGGGGATGGATCTCCCGTCAGCCATCGAGAGGGCGAAGGAGTTCGTCACGAGGGCAATCGCACACGGGGTAAAAATCGGCTCCGGCACAGGCCCGGCAAACCATCTGTTCGAGCGGACCCGAACCAGGGAGATAGCCGAGCTGCAGAAAGATCTCGTTGACGCGCTGAATCGTCTCAAGAATGCGAATATAGGATTTCTCCTGCCTGAAGTCCGCTCCAACTTCGTCGCCGCGCTCGAGATGGCGGTGTGCCCGGAGGACGTGCTCGGTTTCCCCGGGAGGATCTTTCCGATGGGTGATGACATCATCAGCGTATCACTCCCCTTCCCCGGCGGGTCCAGCCACATGGCGAGAGTCGTACTGACCGCCATGAAGAAGGACAGATCGGTGAGAAGCGGTATCAACCTGGCCTACATTCCGAACCTCATCACTGCCTTCAGGAAGAAGGGATTCAAAGTCGCCGAATTCGATCGGAAGAGGGAGCCGAAGAAAGTCAGCGCTGCCGAGGGAGCCTCGCTCGAATGGGGGACCTCACTAGTCATCAAACGCATGGGAAAAGTCCCTGACGTCATATACGATAAAGGTGCTGTGGGGAAAGAAGCAATGGTACGGGTACTCGGAAAAAACCCGAAGGATGTGACAAGAAAAGTCATCGGGGCATGGAATGTTTTGAAGAAGGATATAGCAGGGTAAGGAGGTACGGATGGAACTGCAACGTATACAGGCTGCCCTTGGTGAGGCGGGTTTCGACGGGTGGCTCTTCTGCGATTTTCAGAACAGGGACAAGCTGGCCTACAGTATTCTTGGGCTCGACCCGGATAAGATGACGACGAGGAGATGGTTCTATTTCGTCCCGAAGGACGGGAGTCCCGTCAAGCTTGCCCACAACGTGGAAAAAGGCAAGCTCGACTCGCTCCCCGGTGAAAGGGTAATCTACTTCAGGTGGGTCGACCTCCACAGAAGACTCAGGGAGATCCTCGGGGAGCCGAAGAAAATTGCGATGCAGTATTCTCCACTCAATAACATCCCCTATGTTTCAATTGTGGACGGCGGTACGATCGAACTGGTGAAATCATTCGGTCATGAAATCATGTCATCGGCCGATCTCGTCCAGACCTTCGAAGCGGTTATCGACGCGAAGGGATACGAGAGTCACCTCGGAGCGGGCGACAGGATCCAGAAGATAAAGGATGAGGCGTTCGAGGAGATCGGGAGGAAGATTCGAAGCGGGGAAGAGTTTACCGAATACGACATCCAGCAGTTCATCGTGAGCAGGTTCGAGGAAGAAGGCATGACCTGCGAGGGTGAGTACCCGATAGTCGGGGTCAACGAGCATGCCGCCGATCCGCACTTCGAACCGACTCCGGAGGGCTCTTCCGTGATCCGGAAGGAAGATATGGTACTCATCGATCTCTGGGCGAAATTCAAGGAGCCGGGCTCTATTTTCTACGACATCACGTGGTGCGGGTTCATCGGTGACAAACCCCCGGCAAAATATATCGAGATCTTCGATGTCGTCGTCAGTGCACGTGATGCCGCTGTCGATTTCGTCACAGAGCGGTTTGCAAATGATGTACCGACGTACGGGTGGGAGGTGGATGACGCCTGCCGCGGTGTTGTCGAGAAAGCCGGGTACGGAGATTACTTCATCCACCGCACCGGGCACTCCATCGGGGAGGCCGTCCACGGTAACGGAGTCAACATCGACAACCTCGAGACGAAGGACGAAAGAAAACTCGTCCCGGGGATATGCTTCTCCGTCGAACCCGGCATCTACATCGAGGGGGAGATGGGAGTGAGAACCGAGATAAACGTCTTCATCAGGGAAGACAACCGGGTAATTGTCGCAGGTCGCAAGCAGACTGATCTGATTCTCATCCCGTGATTTCGCAACCGGGTGTCATCTCCTCGACTGAAGTCCTTCCAGAATCAGCAGCGGGCCCGGGGGAATCCACTCCGGGCCGCTTCTTTTAGAAAACCTGTTAAAATTTCTCTGTTGCAGAACGCTGTCCAGGTGTATATCTTCAGTGTTCGACTAAGAGCGTTAACCAATCCGAATCGGTCCGGAGGTGACCATGTCGTATTATCTTTACATCGTCCTGGCATATCTCCTCATTCTCATGGGTTTCAACTTCTACCGATCGAGACAGGTAAAGAGCCAGGAAGATTTCATGGTCGCCGGGAGGCAGTTATCCCTCACCGTCATGGTGTTCACCCTCATCTGCACCTGGATCGGCTCGGGCACATTCATCGCGGGGGCCGAATACGCTGCTCAGGCAGGCTTCTCGAGCCTCTGGCTGCCCGCCGGGGCCTGGGTGGGAATTATTTTCATCTACTTCCTTGCAAGCAAGATCCGTACGTTCGGACAGTACACGATCGGTGATATCCTCGAGGTGCGGTACGGCCCTACTGCGAGAGTGTGGGGCGCGGTAGCGCTGATCATATCATTCGTCGCGATCGTCAGCTACCAGTTCGTAGCTGGCGGTTTTATTCTGAACGTTGCTACCGACGGTGCCATCTCCGACAACACCGGCATCATCATCGCTGCTGTCTTCGTCATCGCCTTCACGGCGGCCGCGGGCATGGTCGCCGTGGCTTACACCGATCTCCCGAACGGCATCATCATTCTACTGGCCTGTGTCGTGAGCCTCCCCTTCGTGTATCTGAAGGCCGGCGGATTCGCGGGTGCAGAACAGGTCCTGCCGGCCTCTCACTTCACCATCATCAACGATCAGTTCGGGCAGCACCCGATGCTCAAAGCCGGAGGATATTTTCTCGCGACGATGCTTCTTCTGATGGGCGTGCAGAGCATGTACCAGAAATTCTACAGCGCAAAGAGTCCGAAGGAAGCGAAGAACGCGGTAGTCCTCTGGATCATCGGGACTATAGTGGTGGAGGTTGTCGTGGTAGCCATCGCGGTGTTCGCCTACAGCATATTCTACGACAAGATCGACCTGTCCATCCCCAAATCCGGCGGTAAACTCGTCATCATGGCCGCCAGATTCTCCGTCCCGCCCCTGGTGGGTGTCCTCCTCCTGGCGGCCGCGTGCGCGGTGGTGATCTCGACCGGGATGAACTACCTGCTTTCACCGACGACGAACATCATGCGTGACATATACCAGCGGTTCATCAACCCCGACGCACCACAGAGCAGGATGGTCGCCCTGCAGAAAATCATGGTAGTCGTTCTCGGCCTTGTCGCATTCCTCCTCGCCATGAACCTGCAGTCGGTCCTGGAGATGAGCTACTTTGCCTACACGATTTACGGAGTGGCGATCACTCCGGCCCTGATCGCCGCCCTCGCCTGGAAGAGAGCGACAAAGGCTGGTGGGCTGTCATCGATCATTTCCGGGTCGATCATCTGTATCGTGCTCAAAGTGCTAACTTACGTCCTCCCGGCCGGGCTGGTGCCGGACGGCGATCCGTGGGGGATTCCGATCATCTATCCTTCTTTGATTATATCTGTAGCTACGCTGGTAATCGTGAGCTACCTCACCCCGCCTCCTGATGAGAAAAAACTGAAGGAGCTGTTTACCTGATGCGGGTGAACAGATCACCTGCCTGTTCTTCGGCGAGGTATGAGCTTCTGACGAGTGGACCTGAGGAAACACTCGAGAAGCCGAGGGAGAGGCCGATACGCTTCAATTCCTCGAATTCATCGGGATGGACGAACCGTTCGACCGGGAGGGATTCTCTGGTGGGTCTCAGATACTGTCCGATAGTGAAGAGATCGACACCGGCAGCGACGAGGTCCTTCATGACCGTGATTACTTCCTGCTCGCTCTCTCCGACTCCGAGCATGATGCCGGACTTGGTCAGTACCGACCGCTTCATCCGACCGGCGTCTCTCAGCAAACTGACCGATCTCCCGTAACGTGCTCCCGGACGCACTTTATGATACAGCCGGGGCACCGTCTCCACGTTGTGAGCGAACACATCCGGTTCGGCTTCCAGAACCCGGACGAGAGCGGCTTCGTCACCCCTGAAGTCGGGTACTAGGACCTCGACCCTGCAGCCGGGGGCTCTCTCCCTGATACACAGAATCGCCCGTGCGAACAGGAGGGATCCGCCGTCTGGGAGATCGTCCCTGGTGACTGAGGTGACAACTGCGTAGGAGAGACCCATCCTCGCCACTGCTTCCGCGACGCGTTCGGCTTCACCGGGATCATATTTTTCCGGTTTACCGCCGGGGATACCGCAGAAGCGGCATGCCCTCGTACATGTCTTTCCGAGTATTAAAAAAGTGGCAGTTCTCCTGTCCCAGCATGATCCGATGTTGGGGCAGATCGCACTCTGACACACGGTGTGGAGATCGAGCTCATCGACGAGGCTCTTCACCTCTCTGTAGACTTCTCCACCGGGGGCTTTTACTTTGAACCACGGAGGTAATCTTCGTTTTTTCCGTTCCTGCATAGCTATAAGATATGATCTCAGCCGATCCGGTCAACAGACATGTAAAGCTTCTGTTTTCCATAGAAAATGGTTTTGCGCTGTATCGACACGTTCCTGAGACATGTTCATGACAGACATGCTCCTGATACCTGACTGTCGGCTGAACGTGTGAAAGGTAAGTTACTATCGGGGAAGGGGAAGGGAAAAGTGCCCTGCGGGAGGATTGAAAACAGGAGCATCATGTAAATATTTAATAAAAGTTGAGGAATTGAGAATAAACTGGAGTTTACAAGTAAACAATTAATATTTATATTGTTTACTATGAGAAACAATCCAACAGTGGCTGTATTACAAAACATCGTCGCCGAATGGTTGGAAGAGTGGGAAGCACCCGACATCGTCCACCGGCATCAACCCACATTGGATCTGGAAAAACTCAAGCGTATACTCGCAATCATCGGCCCCAGACGGGCTGGTAAAACATATTATATGTACCAGATCATCCAGTCAGTGCTGCAAACTGGCAGGTTTTCAAGAGAGGACATACTATTTGTAGACTTCGAGGATTATCGACTTGTCGGATTTACCGCAGATAACATCGACGATCTTTTCGCGGCCTTCCACCAGATCGTGGGACGGTATCCACGATTCCTTTTCTTCGATGAGGTTCAGCATCTTTCCGACTGGCAACGCGTCCTCCGCACACTCCACAACCGTCGCCGTTTTAAGATAATAATCTCAGGAAGTAATTCGAAGCTGCTTGGCAAGGAGGTCACAGCAGAACTCCGTGGTCGGTATGACAGTGTCATCATGTTGCCCTTTTCATTCATGGAATATCTCACGTACAGGGGAATCTCATGGACTCCTGCCGCACTTCGCACCGCAGTCCGTGGCAACGTAATGGCGGCTTTTGATGATTATATGAGACACGGAGGCTTTCCCGAGGTCGTGATGACGGAGATTGAGATCGAACGGCGTAGACTTTTGCAGAGTTATTACAGGATCATTTCCTACCATGACATAATCGATCGTTACAATATTAAGGCTCGGTATCTACTTGATTCTCTCATGAATGATGTTCTCGAGAACTATTCCAGCATTTTCTCGATAACGCGGTTTGAGAAGCAACTCAAAAGTAATGGCATACCGGGCAGCAAACGCACTATCTCCAACTACCTCCATTACCTTGAAGAGGCGTTTTTTGTCTTTGTCAATGAGAAATTCTCCTACTCACCACGTCGCCGGATCATGAATCCCAAGAAGATTTACCTGTCAGATTCCGGTTTTGCTGCTGTTGGACGCCCCTTTACAGAAAACCGTGGCAGAATTCTCGAGAACGTCGTTGCGACAGATTTAATCCGACGTGAAGCTGAATTGTATTATTTCAAGGGGAGGCATGAATGCGATTTTGTCGTCAAGAAGGACAGACGAATAACCCACGCCATACAGGTATGCTGGGAGCTGAACGAACGCACCGAGAAGCGTGAATTTGATGGGCTCATCGAAGCATGTCGGGTTCTTAATCTTACGGCAGGATCCATACTCACCTATTCACAGGAAGAGGAGCGGCAGAGAAATGGCTTGAGAATATCCATACTACCTGTATGGAAATGGCTTCTTTTCCCCGATGTCACTGGCTCGATTTCAGCAACCTGACGAGAGATACTACCCTGAGGGATCAGGGAAGAGTATTCCCACCAGGAGAGTGGAGAATGATGATGGAAGTGTGTGCTTAGAACTCCTCCGAAAGAGTGAATAGTTTCCTTTGGCCATCCCACAACACACTCATATCCTAATTTCATCAAATTAAAACTACCCCTTTCAGTATAGATCCTGACCAATTGAATGAGTATATAACTCCATTTCGATGTGGTTCGCCACGTCAATGGCCCGAACGATGAAACTGACTATGTACATGGCCTTGCGGTGGTAAGGGAAACCGGGTTTCATCCTCTTCTTGAAGACGGGTAAGACATACGAACTGTTCAGGAGCTCCTGGGGTACAGGGATGTAAGGACAACGATGATTTACACTCTTGTCCTGAACTGAGGGGGAAAAGGAGCTAGGAGCCCGATGGATTCGATTTAGCCTTGGAATTATGATGTTATCTGGAAACAGCATAAGACTCCGTGAGAGGAACAAGAACCAGGAAAACCTTTGACATTCAAGTTTGTTCCTGGTATCATCAATTGAGTGTTGTCAGGAAAGAGTGCGGACTAAAAGCTGTTATCGGGAAACCATATAAGCCGTAGATGGCGCGGACGCTTCGCGCCACGCCATCGGGGCTGCGTATTACCATCCGCCTG
>CAZZKG010000069.1:0-9601 GCA_964654825.1 uncultured Gemmatimonadota bacterium
CCGTCGAATGATGTGCTCGAGCTCACCTCTCCATTGTACACCTTCGACTGGATCGGCTTGTCCCGGGGGAGCAGCAGCGTGTAGACTTTCTCGATGATGGGGATGGTGGACTCGAACATCACGACGTCATAGAAGTGCCCCCGCATCGGCGGGATGTATTTTGAATCCTCTTCCTCCCCGGGGGTGTCATCGCGGAGGTATGCGATCATGAAGCCTTTCGTGTAGACGCGGTACTCGATCGCGTCACCCGGTTCGAGCCCGGAGAGTGCTGCGAGTTTCATCCTCGCGCCCCAGTAAATCATCCGCTGGGGCTGCGGGAGGTCCCTGATCGCCTCGTCACGTATCCTTTCGGTCTGCCCGTCCCTGCGGTGGATCACCAGGTCCTTCACCTCGATCGTGTTAGATGCCGGGTCGTAGTCGAAGCGCATCGAGGCGTGATCGCTTGCGCCTTTCTCGGTCAGGAGCTTCACCAGGACATGCCTGGTCACGTGGCTGAGCCCGCTCGGTTCGATCTCTGTCCGGGTGCTGTCATACACCGTGACCGAGGGCGCGTCCGGGTAGTCTTCGGTCGTGATCTGTCCGAGGAGGTCCCGGGTAGAATCTGCCCGAAGAGGGAAGGGGAGGAGGGATATGGCTGTGAGGAGTACCGCGGGAAGTATCCATTTTCTCTTCTGCGTGGTAAACACATTGTCCCCCTTGGAGAAAGCTTCCGTACTGTGTGTCACGCATAATTATGACGGCCCCAGGCCACTGTCAAGGGGATATACTGGTGATGCTATTATCACAGACCCCGGAGGAACTCGGGTCGGAAGTCGTGGTTTGCGATAGCATCTTCGAGTTTGGCGAGCAGCCGCTCCCTGTCCCGGGGCAGTCTGCCTGCCAGCGGGACGTAGTTCGATGCGTGGTTCGACCGGAAGACGGTCGCTTTCACATCGACGTTCTCGAGGAACAGGTGAAGCTCCCGGGCGAACTCCTCCGGGCCCGGCAGCTCGTATTCGCCCGATGCGAGCTTGTCGGCCAGCGGCGTGCCGGGGATCACCGTCACCGTCAGCGAGGAGAGGAAGTTCGGGTTCATCTCGGAGACGGCCCGGGCCGACTCTCTCGCGTGCTCTTCCCAGTACTTCCTGCCGCCGAGGCCGAGCAGGTAGATAACAGAGGATTTAAAGCCCGCACCCATCGCTTTCGTGACCGCGTCGATCATCTCCCGGGCGGTCGAGCCCTTGTTGACCCACTCGAGGACCCGGTCCGATCCCGACTCGAGACCCAGGTAGAAGATCGTGAGCCTGTTTGATGCCAGCTCGCGGAGCTCTTCGTCTGATTTTCTCAGGATGTCCCTGGCGTTGGCGTAGACTCCGACGCGCTGAAGATGCGGGAAAGCGGTTCTGAGTGCTTCGAGTATCTGTAGCAGTCGGGGTGTCGGGAGGATCAGCGCGTTGCCGTCACACAGAAAGACGCGACGCACGTCGGGGCCGTAGTGACCCTTCGCCATCTCGATGTCCTCGAGCACCTCCTCGATGTCCCTCACCCGGAACCGCTTGTCCGGGTAACAGCCGCAGAAGGTGCACTTGTTGTGCGAGCAGCCCATCGTCACCTGGAGCAGGTATGAGCCGGCCTCCGACGGCGGCCTGAACACATTTCCTTCGTATCTCATGGTATCCTTATTATAGAAGGTTTCCGTATAATGCTCTCTTCAGAATAATAATCCCGACCCGGTTTTACAAGAGCCGGATTCGGGGACACCGGTCGAGGAGAAGGGGAGCGCGATAATATCCGGGTGGATCGATATCCACGCACCGGATGTACCTGATTGTCTGAACGTACAGGTTTCAGGGAATCACCTGAAACCAGAAACTCCCGACCGTCCTCTTCCTGCTGTCCGCGTCCCTGACCGACGTGAAGAAGACGTACCTCCCCTCGGGAGCGGGGTCGGGGATCACACCTGTGAGATCGATACTCAAAAGCTCTCCCGGGTCGAGTGAGAGTGAAAACGGGCCGTGGATCGGGTTCCCGGCGAACGGGACCCCTCCGGGGAGGATGAGGTAGGATGAAGCGATCACCGATGCGGGCTCGGCACCGACGTGCTCGATGTCTACCGAGTAGTCGAGTGTCTCTCCCCTGTGCACCAGCCGTTTTTCAGGCGTCGCGGTGACCTCGATCCAGGGATCCTCGTACACCGCCATCGCCGTCGGGCCCGATCCCACCGTGATTTCCTCCACGGGTTCATCCGGCAGGTCGAACACCGATACGGTGTTGGCGGTGAGGCAGGCGACGTACACGTATCCCTCACCGTCAATGACGATATCCGTCGCCCCGGTCCCGGTCGTGAGCGGATCCCCTGAATCATGCATCACAACATTCGTCAGGCTGTTTGTGAGGTACACCTCGCCCGCATCGACCCATCCTCCCGCTGCCGTGTAGATGAGGCCGGTGTTCGAAATCGCGGCCCGTCCGGGAGTGCCGCCGGTGGATATGCTGTCGGTGACCGTGAGCGTCAGCGGGTCGATGCAGTAGACCGAGCCCCAGGTGCTCCAGTAATCGCCGGTACACACGACATTGATCTCACCCTGCGGGTCCACGACGAGGTCCTGGGGATTGATCCCAACCGACACCGTCGCGACCAGGGTGTCCGCTCCGAGGTCGATGACCGACACCGTCCCCGGCTCGTAACCGCCGCTGGTGTAGCCGCTGTTTGCCACGTACAGCCGGTCGCCCACGGCCAGGAGCCCTTCCGGCGCCGTACCGACACCGATCGATCCGACGACCGATCCAGAGTCAAGATCGACCGCTGAGACGCTGCCCGTCTCGAAGTTGGTGACATACAGCAGACCGTCCCCGTAAAAAGCCGCTGACCAGGGATTGTTACCCGTGCCGAGATCGATGACATCGGTGACTGAATCGGTTGTGAGGTCTATCACGGTGAGGTCCGCCGAACCGGAGTTGACGACGTAAGCCACATCACTCATTATCACAATGTCGTTGGGAAGATCACCGAGGGCGACGATGTGGTCTGAGACGACTCCGTTTTCCAGGTCGACCTTCGAGAGCGTGCTTGAGAAACCGTTGACCACGTAAAGCGTCCTCCCTGCGTGGAGAGAAGTGCCGCCGAGAGTGATCGAAAGAATTGCAGCGCCGCACAGAATCCATTTTCTACTTTTCATGAGAACCCCCTGTATATTGAGTATTTCACCGTGATTCGAGCAGAAGAATCCGAACCGGCCCGTCTCCGACACCGAAGTGTGCACTGGCCACGCCTGTCTTCGGATCGAGCTCCACAACCCGGTCGTCGTCGAACTCGGCAATATAGAGCAATCCGGTACTGAAATCGTACGTGATGTCCATGAACCCGTCTCCTTCGAAAAGCGGAGAAGATGAGTCGAAGAGCACCTCACGTTCTGTCGCATCGTATGCCGTCACACCTCCCCAGTACCCCGCCGCGTAGACGACACCGCCCTCGCCCTCGCAGAGAGCGGACGGCCGGCCTCCCAGGACCAGAGTGTCGATGGGAGCCATACCCACCGGGTCGATGATGTGTACCTCTCCCTCCGCGGCCCCATCGTCCCCGGTGTAGGTGCCGGTGCAGAGCACGTGCAAGAGGCCCGCATTGTCGACGAGCAGATCCTGCGGATTTTTTCCCACGTACGCCTCACCCCCGACGGCCCCGGTACCCGAATCGACCCGCACAACTCTTCCCCTGCCGAAGGTACCGTACCGGTAGGCGGTGTCCGTCACATACACCGCATCAGCGTGTACCAGAACCGCCTGAAGCGTCGTCCCGACGTGTATATACTCAGGTGTTCCACCGCCCGCCTCCAGGTCGAACACGGCGAGTTCGCCTGTGAGAAAACTCGTGACCCAGAGTGTCCTGCCTGTCACCGCGCACTCCCAGGGGTTTTTCCCGATACCGACATCGAGCCGCTTCATCACCGTTTCGCTTTTCGTTTCGATCTCCATCACGTCGTTGTCGCCGGAATCGACTACGTAGATCCTGGCTTTCTCCTCCACTCCCGCGATCCCGTTCGGCCACCTGCCGAGTCCCAGCACATTCGTCGAAACACTTCGATCGGTGAGGCTGATCGCCGAGAGCGTCTCCGAGAGCCCGTTGACGACATAGACGACCTTCCCGCCCGCGGGAAACCGGGTCCCCTCGACACCCTGCGGGTTTCGGCCGCAGCCGGCGGTGATAAAGATCGTAATCAGGATAATAAACCTCTTTACCATCACGGCACTCACTTCTGATGGGTTATCTTCAGGCGGGATGAGCTCAAACCCGCGGTGATGTTGAGAAAATAGATCCCCGACGAGCACAGCTCACCGCGCTCATCTCTCCCGTCCCAGGCGACGCTGTGCACCCCTTTCGACACTGTTTCTTCCAGGAGGACTTTGACGAGCCTCCCCCTCAGGTCGAACGCCTGGACGGTAACGTCAGTTTCACCTTCCCAGGGTATCTCGAAGGAGACGGTGGTGCTCCCGTTGAACGGGTTCGGGTAGCAGGGCAGGGGAACGGGTTTTTGCCTCACACCCTTTAACTCTTCATCGGCTATACCTGCCGGTATCGTGAGCTCCTTATCATACGGATCGAGCAGGTTCTCCCCCGCCCTACTCCTGATGTACTGGCTCACGGAGAGGACCGGCGGCGGCCCGGTGTAATAGAGGGGCGACCTGAGGTGCAGCTCGATCGTCGTCTCGCCCGAGCGGACGACCTGGTCCTCCTCGGTGAGCGGGACGCCATCGAGGGAGAAGAAGGATACGGGTATCTCCTGGCCCGTGTCGAGTGTCGATGAGAACCCTACTCGAATCACATCGGCCTCGATGATCACGGCCGAGAGTACCGAGAAGGGTGACGCGGCGGAGGTCCAGTTGATGTGGCACACCGCGTCAAGGTCGAACCCCGCCTGCGGCGGCAGGTTGAGACCGGTGTCGGTTACAAGATCCCCGTCCCCGTCATAGGTGTCCGTGCCGGTGTCGATGATCCTCACGAACCGCGCATTCGCCAGGCCCACCGTCTCCAGGTCGAACTGGTCCCCGCCGGAGAGGGTCGGGTCTGTCGGGTCAGGCACTCCGTTGTTACTCATCACCGGGTCGATGCCGGCCAGGCCGGTGTAGCGGTGCGGGTTCCCCGGAGGTGTGATCTCCGGGTTTATGTCGAACGGGAACCGGACGTACTCGACCCCGTCCGTGCTGACCTCGATGATCGCCGTCTCGATGTAGCGGTCGAGTGAATCACCCGAGACGAAAAACGGATTCTCGAACACGGTGAAGTCGGGGCCCGGTCCGTCGACGATGATGTCATCCTCGAAGACGACGGTGATCTCTCCTGAGGACCCGAGGCTCACGACATCGAGCGACCCTTCCAGGTCACCCGCCCCTCGGGGGACGCCGAGGACGATCCCGGGGAGGGAGTCGGCGCCGAACCCGCCGTTTGTCCCCTGGACGTACGAGAGAACCGAATCGGCCCCGGGGCTCTGGGCATACAGGTGGGAGAAAATGAGGGACCCGGAAATAAGATACGCGCAACATGTCACAACGGCAGTCGCCGCACATCCTTTCCGGTACCGCGTCGACCATGAGAGCATTCGTCTTAAAACCACACATCCACTGACCCCGGTGGCGTTGACCGGTCGTCGCGGACGTAGAAACCGACCGGAAACAGGTGGAAATATGGTCGCATTCCCAGGCCCGGCCGAATGCTTCTTACTATAAGTATCACCTTTTATATTATTCATTTACGAATTTCCTTTAAAGTTGTCCATGAAGCATTCCCTCCCGGTTTTTTCCAGTAGCTTGTGAGTCTTCGTTCCCTGTGGGTGAGATCCGAAAATCGAACGCTGCAATAAAGGTTCGTCCCGGGACGGGGAAGTCATCTACGTCGTAATAGTGCTCCCCACCGAGATTTTTAACACTGAAGAGGAGGGTCACACCGTACCGGAACTCCTGTTTCACGTTGAAATCGATGACAGTGTAGGCATCCAGCCACTTCGTGTTCGCCTGCGTGAGGTACCGCCTCCCGGTCAAAGACCAGGCGATCCCGACCGTGAGACCGTTTGTCGGGAACACGTCCAGAACGAGGGATGACACCGAGACAGGACGCCGGACCAGTTGTCTGCCCCGGGTGAGCGGATCATCGCCCCGCACGGTCGCTTCGATGATCGAGTGGCTTGCCAGAGCTGAGACCGGCGGGAGCCCTGCAAATATCCTCCCGCGGTAGGCCCCTTCGAACTCGATCCCTTCTTCCCTCGCCTCTCCCACGTTGTGCGGTCTCCAGATCCCTCCGGCACCCGGTGTCCACTCTATGAGGTCGGTGAGGTTTCGCCGGTAGGCGGCCCCACGCATCCTCACCCGTCTGCCGGCGAGGTACGACGTCACCGACAGCTCGGTCGAGGTCGAGCGCTCGGGCAGAAGGTCCGGGTTCCCCTGTGCCCCCGAACTGATCGGCCAGAAGAGCTCATCGAATGAAGGAGGGCGGTACTTCCTCCCGGCCGAACCCCTCACGACGAGCAGATCCTCAACAAGCTGTGCCCGCACCGAGAGGGAGGGGAGGACTTCCGGATCGAAGCTGCCTGCCTTTTCGAACCGTACACCCGGTGTGACGCTTACGGGTGCCGGATCATCCCCCCGGCCGGTGCCGAACAGTCCGACCGACGTCTGTGTGTAAAGGGAAAACGAGTTTCTTCCCTGTGACCCGTCGGTCGTACTCCTGAGAATGTCCCGTTCGACCGCTGCGCCGGTCCTGAGGACCGTGCTTCCGATGAACCCTCTCTCCGCGTCGAGGTCGGCTGACAGTGTCGTGTTGTAGTGACGGTCATCAGCCCAGAGGATCGGATCGGGGTTCCTGTAGTACCTGCGGAGCCGGTGCAGCCCGCCTCCGAGTGTGACGTCGAATCCTGCAGCGGGACCCGTCAGACCGCCATGGAGGTACACCCGCTCATCCTCGAGACGGGCATCGGGAGTGGGGAACTCGATCGGTCCGGGGGCGCCCCGGTCGTCCTTCGAAGCGGACAGGGAGAACTCGAATGCACCCTCTCTCCCCGCCGCCCCTGACAGCGTCCCGAGAAACGATAGACTCCGGAAGTCTGCGTTTACTCTGCGGCGGGTGTTGTCCCTCCTCGGGTCAGTGAAATCGAAGTTGTTCTCACCCTGATCATAAGAGCCGGACACCTTCAGCCTGGTGGTGGTGCCGCCGGCAGAGCCCAGCGCCACAGACCTGGTCCCGTAGGAGCCTCCGAGTGTCCTCAGGTGCAGCCCGTTCCGTGCGGCGCCGGTGGTGACGATGTTTAGGATACCGCCCATCGATGACGAACCCCACCGCGCGTCGTTCCCTTCCGGGTAGATTTCCACCTGTGTCACATCTCCCGGGTAGAACTGCGACAGGTCGACACCTCCGCCCTGGGCGGTGTTGAGCCTCCGGCCGTTGAGAAGTACGAGTACCTGCTGGGAAGTGGACCCCCGTATAGAGACGAGTTCCTGGCTGCCCGGGCCGCCGGTCTTCCGGAGAACCACACCGGTGCTGCGGCCCACGACCTCGCCTATGTCCAGTGCCGCCGTGGAGGAAAGCCGCTCGGGCCCGAGGACGGTGAGAAAGTGCTCGGAGTGCGTTTCGAGATCGTTCCATCTCGGCGCTTCGACCACGGTCGGAGGGTACCGGTACCGGATGGAGTCAGGTGTCACCGGTCCTGCCGTGTCGGGATCGGCAGGAACAGAAACAGTATCCCCACCGGCTGCCCGCTGCGGGCAGACGAGCGGCAGAGCGCCCAGGAGGATGATCAGCAAAAAACCCTGCCACCTCACAGAGGGCAGGGCTTTTGATGACCTCGGTATCGAAGGTAAAAAAAGCACCCGAACCTTGTCGCGGAGGTTGACGAGCCGAGGGGCGACAGCCCCGACCGTCCTGGCAGGTCTCCTGACTTACGGTTTCAGACCCACTGGAACCCGCCTTCCCATCCGGAGGATCCGGACAGTGGCTCGAAACAGTCCCCGTGGTAACCGAACACAGTAGCGGACCTGTAGCGGACTCTCACCGCTTTCCCTTTTAATCGCTCACGGCGACACCAGGATGGTCACACTCATTTTCAATAAAGTACTCGAGGTGGTCTCGCGTGTCAAGAGGAATCGATTTTAGAGTCTGTTTTGATGAAGAACCGTTTTCCAGGTTATGTCGATCAGGCAGCGGTCAAATCGTGAGGATGGACCGATGAAACCTGACGTGATTTATCGAAAGATTCGCGCTGAATCGATGAGGGACTTTTCTGATTGTGAATATTACATTGACAGGGCACCCGCTATATATTATTAAAAGTCTGAGTAACCCTGCAACACAAACCGTATTTTTGATGCACCTCACCTGATGAGGAGGAACCGATGCCCTGGATGGATGAGGAGGATCTGGCCCCGACGAGTCCCACGCACTGCGAATTCGACCCACAGAACGCTTTCGACACGTTCAGGGACATCGTCCAGTCGATGGTGAAGCACCCCGCCGCATTCTTCCGCGGTATGCCGATCGATGGCGGTTTTCTTAACCCGACCCTGTTTCTCCTGGGGTGTCTCCTGATCTGCGGATTCCTCTCGACTATCCTCAGATCCACAATGTGGCCACTCCTCCGGGTGCCGGTACTGGGACTCATCAGCATACTCCTGTGCTCCGTCATCCTCTACATGCTCTCGGGGCGCCTCTTCGCCGGAAAAGGTACCTATGAAGCCACGTATCGTGTGATGGCATACGCCGGAGTAGTGTTTCTCATCATGTGGATCCCGATACTCTACATATTCGCATTTTTCTTCGGCCTCTACCTGATGGTTCTCGGTACTCAGCAGGTGCACCTCCTGGACAGATCGACCTCGATTGCTTCCGTCGTCATGAGCGCGGCCGCGAGCCTTTTGCTATTGATGCTGTTTGGATTCTGGAGATGGGTTGTAGGGATTCCTTTTTGAACATGAAAAACGACATAACGAGAGAAAACCGGGCACTAATTATCGCGCTCGTCTCACAGATCCTGATCGCTGCGATAAAACTCGGCTACGGATACTACGCTTCACTTGTGAGTATGAAAGCCGACGGGTACCACTCGCTCCTTGACGGGGCCTCGAGTCTCATCGGCCTCGTCGGAGTCGCCGTGGCCCGGAAACCGCCAGACAGACGTCACCCGTATGGACACGGTAAGTTTGAATACATCACCACCATGGGCATCTCCCTGCTGCTCTTCTACACCGCTTATAAGGTGTCGAGCGAAGCCTATCTACGTTTCTCCTCTGATGAAGTGCCGCTGGCGAGCGCCGCCTCTTTCGTCATCATCCTCCTGACGGTCGCCGTCAACTTCGTGGTGGCCCGGTACCAGATCCGTGTCGGAAATGAGCTTGGCTCACAGATCCTCCTGGCCGATGCCGCCCACACGAAGAGCGACATCTGGGCTTCGATCTCCGTGCTGCTCGCGCTCGTCGCGATACGGCTCGGGTTCCCCGTTCTCGATCCCTTGTGCGCTCTCTTTATCGTGATACTCATCATCTTCGTCGGGTACCAGATCGTGAAGCAGAGTTTTCAGGTCCTGACCGATTCGGCCATCATCGACTCGCATCGGGTGAAAAGCGTCGTCCTCGGCACGGAAGG
>CAZZKG010000069.1:9701-16071 GCA_964654825.1 uncultured Gemmatimonadota bacterium
GGCTTGAGTGGGGGCAGAAGTCTGGATCTCTCCGACGCGATATTCACATCGACGTCAGCATCGTGCGTGACTGGTCTGGTCGTACTGGATACCGGAACTGATTTCACCCGAGCCGGCCAGTTTGTCATCCTCGCGCTGATGCAGTGCGGGGCCTTCGGGATAATCACCTTCTCGACGGTGTTCATACTCCTGATAGGGAAGAAGCTCTCGTTCCGAGAGCGTGACCTTCTCAGGACGACCGTGATCCCGCTGGCGAGAGAAGATCTCATGAAAATACTCAGGGACATCGTGCTGCTCACCTTTATCTGTGAAGGCGTGGGGACACTTCTCCTGTGGCTGCGGTGGAAGGACATATTCGGCAGCCTCGATGCGGCATACCGGGCTATGTTCCATGCGGTGTCGGCATACTGCAACGCCGGATTCGCACTTTTTTCTGACAGCCTGATCGGGTTCCAGGGTGACGTTTTGACGAACATCGTTCACATCAGCCTGATCATCATAGGAGGTATCGGTTTTCTCGTCGTCATCGATTGTAAAAGAAAGATCGTCAACAGGAAAAGACTCACTCTCCACAGTAAGCTCGTCCTGCTCACTTCCGCGATGCTGATAATCGTCGGCGCACTCGGTTTCTTCCTGCTCGAACACGCGAACGTGCTTCAAAGTGCCACCCCCGGAGAGAAGGGCCTGATCTCTCTTTTTCAAGCAGTCACGCCGAGGACTGCGGGATTCAACACCGTCAACATCGAAACACTCCAGGATTCGACACTGTTTTTCCTGATTATGCTTATGTTCATCGGTGCCTCTCCGGGGTCCACCGGCGGTGGTATCAAAACTACCTGTTTCGGGGTGCTGCTGCTCATTGCCCGGGCGAGGCTCAAGGGGTATTCACAGGTGCATCTGTTCGGGAGGACGCTCCCCAGTGAAGTCGTGAGCAAATCCGTTACCGTGTTTTTCGTTTCGATCATCGTCATCGTTCTGTTTACCTTCACTCTGAGTGTGATCCACCCGGAGACCCGTTTCCTGAGTGTCCTTTTCGAATCTGTCTCCGCATACGGAACGGTTGGTCTGTCGGCAGGGATGACCGGGTCGCTGACACCTGTCTCGAAGATCCTCGTCTCCCTGCTCATGTTCATCGGCAGGGTGGGGCCGCTCACCGTGGCCCTGGCGGTTGGCCAGAAGCGCAGGAGGCTCGAATACAGTTACGCGGTTGAAGAAGTCATGGTTGGATAGGGGAGAACTATGTCCAGTTACGCGGTTATCGGGCTCGGCAACTTCGGTTTCGCGCTGGCGAAGGCGCTGTTTCAGGGAGGAAACAATGTCATCGCTATAGACAACAACGAAGATGTCGTCCACAGGATTATGGATTTTACAACCAAGGCCGTGAAGGCCGATGCAACCCAGAAGGAAATCCTCATCGATCTCGGAGTGAGAGATGTCGACGTCGTCATCATCAGCCTCGGTGAGGAAATGGACACGTCCATCCTGGTGACGCTGCACGTCAAGGAGCTCAAAGTCCCCCGGATATACGCGAAGGCGGTGACTGTGGAACACGGAAAAGTGCTCGAAATGATGGGCGTGACAGATGTCATCCATCCTGAGCGGGACTCCGCAATGCGGCTGGCCCACCAGCTCATGTCCCCGAACGTGGTGGATTACCTCCCGTTCGGACCGGGCTTCAGCATCATCGAGATGGCTCCGCCCGACTCCTTCCTGGGGAAGAGTATCAGAGATCTCGGGATACGTCGTCACCATCATGTCGAAGTGCTGGCGGTGAAAGAGCTCATCCCGGAGAGGATCGCCTTCCTCCCCGAACCTGATTTCGTGCTCAAGGATTCGGACACGATGGTGCTCATGGGGAAGGACGACGACCTGGAAGCGTTACAGAAGATCGATTAGAGGGGGGGTGTCCGGGTGGCTAAATACGTGATAAAACCAGGTGAACAGTCCGGGTCGTACCGGGTGAACTACGAAGGAGAACTCAACGAGGAGCAGCAGAGAGCCGTCCAGGCGAAGGGTGGTCCGATACTCATCATCGCCGGCGCCGGCAGCGGCAAGACCCGCACCCTGACCTACCGCGTCGCTTACCTCGTCGAGTCAGGAGTACCGCCGGAGCGGATCCTCCTTGTGACCTTCACCAACAAAGCGGCGAGGGAGATGCTCCACCGGGTCGAACTTCTCCTCGGAGGTAGTGTGCGCAGCATCCTCGGAGGCACGTTTCACCACGTGGCGAACGTCATCCTGAGAAAACACGGCCACCTCCTGGGATATGACCGCAACTTCAGCATCCTGGACAGGGAAGATGTGCGTGTGCTCCTCCAGTCCTGCATCGCGGACGTGGTGGGAGATGATAAGAACGTGAGGTTTCCGAAGAGTAACGTCCTCGGTAACCTCATAAGCCTGCAGCGCAACACCTCGAAGACGCTCGAGGAGGTGGTGCTCGAACGGTCGCCTTTCTTCCACGGCCTCCTCGATCGAATGGAGACCGTCAGCCGCAGGTTTCACGAGAAGAAGAGGCGGATGAGCTCGATGGATTTCGACGACCTGTTGATCAACTGGCGTGACCTCATGCGCGATCACAACGATGTGAGACAGCAGTATGCGGAAAGGTTTCTCCACACACTCGTCGATGAGTACCAGGACATTAACACGATTCAGGGGGAGATCGTCGATCTCCTCGCATCCGTCCACAGAAACCTCACCGTGGTGGGTGATGACTCACAGAGCATATACTCGTTTCGAGGAGCCGACTTCGAGAACATCATCCGGTTTCCCGAGCGATACCCCGACGCTCTGATATTCAAGCTCGAGACGAACTACCGCAGTACCCAGAGCGTCCTCGAACTCGCGAACGAGAGCATACTGAACAACCAGCGGCAGTTTCACAAGAACCTCTTCGCGATCAGGGGCACCGGCAGGAAACCGAGAATCGTACCGCTCCAGGACGAGCTTCAGCAGGCGGAGTTCGTCGCCCAGCGGATCCTCGAGCTCCGGGATGAAGGTGTTTCTCTCAATGACATGGCGGTACTCTACCGGTCGCACTTCAACTCCATGGAACTCCAGATGGAGCTCACGAGGCGGGGTATCCCTTTTTCACCTCGCTCGGGTCTGCGGTTCTTCGAACAGCGGCACATCAAGGATGTGACGAGCTATCTCCGCATCCTTGTCAATCCCCGGGACGAGCTCGCCTGGCACCGGGTGTGGAACCTCCTTCCCGGTATCGGTGCGAAAACGATCGAAAAACTCTGGACCGCCATGACCGGTAACGGCGGCACCCCCCGTGATCTGGCCGATGAACGATTCGACAGGCTGATCCCGTCGCGCGCGAAGGATGACTGGAAACACTTCGTCCGCCTGATGGGGGACCTCACCGATCGGTTCGAAGGGGGCCGTCCGTCCGAGCTCATCGACCTTGTGATGGAGTCAGGGTACACCGACTACCTCGCGGCGAATTTTCCCAATTCACAGTCCCGGCAGGAGGACCTCAGTCAACTGTCGAACTTCTCGACCATGTTCGACTCGACCGCCGGTTTCCTGTCCGAGCTCTCCCTGCTCACCTCGGTCTCGGGTGAGGACGTGGCCTACGGAGGGTACGAAGACGAGCGGCTTGTGTTGAGCACCGTTCACCAGGCGAAGGGGCTCGAGTGGCAGATCGTGTTCGTCATCTGGGCCGCCGACACCGCATTTCCCTCGTCCCGATCACTGAGGGAGGAAGGCGGGCTCGAGGAAGAGCGTCGGCTTTTCTACGTCGCCATCACCAGGACGAAAGACGAGCTGTATGTGTGTTATCCGCTGATCACCCGGAGCCGGCGGCAGGAGCACCTGATCCAGAAACCTTCCCGGTTCATCCAGGAGCTCCCCGAGGTCGTGTACGAAGTCTGGGAGGTCGAGTACGGTTACTGATTCTGCATGTTGAGAGAAATGTCCGTGAACATCGCGAAGAAAAAACTCCTGCTGCACACCTGCTGCGCACCATGCTCCACCAGCGTGCTTGAGCGCCTCGCCGATGAGTTCGACATCACGGGGTACTTCTACAATCCCAACATCCACCCCCGGGATGAGTATCGCATGAGGCTGGACGAGACGAGGACCTTCTATGAGAAGAAGGGGATCCCGATGATCGAGGAGGAGTATGACGAAGACCGCTGGCACGAGCTCGTCAGGGGGCACGAGGATGATCCGGAACGCGGCGAACGCTGCACTATCTGTTACGAGATGCGGCTCGAGAAAACCGCCGAGACCGCCTGTCTCGGTGGTTTCGACATCTTCACAACGGTACTCTCGATCAGCCCTCACAAGGATGCGAGGCGGATCAACGAGCTCGGTTCACGTATCGGTGAAGAGAAGGGGGTTGCTTTCTTCACCGCGGATTTCAAGAAAAAGGACGGATATCGCAGGAGCGTGGAGATCAGCAGAGAGGAAGGGCTCTACCGCCAGAACTACTGCGGGTGCATCCACAGCCGCCACGGTGAGTGAAGGCGGGACCCGAAGTTTTTCACCAAAGGAAGATAGTTGACCGATAATCTGTATGAGAACCTGCACGGTAAGTCGTGTCTCATCACCGGCGCATGCGGCGGCATCGGGGCTGAGACCGCCAGGCTTCTGGCGGCTTCCGGCGTGAGGCTGCTTCTCACGTCACGGGGGAAGGGCGAGCTGTCCCGGCTGCTGAAAGAACTCCATGGGTATGAACCGCCCGCTGCCATTCATCCCTGTGACCTCCGGAGTGTGGATGAGATCGACTCGCTCTCCCGGTGGGCAGCGGATGAGGCCGGCACGCCGGATTTTTTAGTGAACGCCGCCGGTGTCGGGAAGTTCGGAAAGATCACGGAACTCGTGCCTGATGACCTGGCCAAGATGCTCGTAGTCAACGTCGCAGCGCCGTTTGCGCTCGTTCGGAACTTTGTCCCGGAAATGGCGGGGCGGGGGAGCGGGGCGATTGTCAACATCGCATCGATCGCTGGTGTTTACGGCTATCCTTCATGCAGCGCCTACAGCGCGTCGAAAGCGGCCCTCATCGGTCTTTCGAAGAGCCTCCGCGAGGAGCTGATGCCCGCGGGTATCCGGGTCTTCACCGTCTGTCCGAGCAGCGTCGACACCCCGTTTATGAATAACGTCCCGAAACACATCCCGCGGGAGAAGATGCTGAAACCGATTGATGTCGCGCGTGTGATCGTGCGGCTCTTGTCGCATCCGGACCGTGTTGTGGAGGAGGAGATCGTACTCAAACCGATGGCCTTCCGGCCGTATATCTGATCACTTCCGCGATTGCTCGAGCACTTCCATCATCTGCATGTGGATGAGGCTGTTGCTGGCGAGAATGGTCTTCCCGCCGGGCCTGAACGGTTTTCCCCTGAAGTCTGTGATGACACCACCCGCTTCCTCGATGATCACGCAGCCCGCTGCCGTATCCCAGGGACCGAGGTTGCGCTCGTAGAATCCGTCGTACCTGCCGCAGGCGAGGTAGCACATGTCGAGCGCAGCCGAGCCGTCCCTCCTCACCGCCTGCGAAACCATAAGGAATCTGTTGAACTCCCTGATCGGTTTGTCGGGATTTGTTCGCAGGTCGTACGGGAAACCGGTCGAGATCAGACCCTTGTCGAGTTCGTCGACCGTCGACACGGTGATCTGATCGTCGTTCAGATATGCCCCTCGTCCTCTCACCGCCCGGAACAGCTCGTCCCTCGTCGGGTCATACACGACACCCAGTACAAGCCTGTTTTTCACCTCGTGGGCGATGGAGACGGCGAAGATAGGGTAGCCGTGAGAGAAGTTGGTCGTCCCGTCGAGCGGATCGATGTACCACTTGTAGATCGGGCTCTTGCCTCCCTGCGGCCGCTCTTCCGCCACGATCGTGTGCCCCGGGTACGCCCGCTCGATCGAGCTCACGATGAGCTCCTCCGACTCACGGTCCGCGTCGGTGACCAGGTTGATCGCCCCCTTGTGCTCGATGGTGAGGGCCGACCCGAGCCGCTTCCGCAAGAGCGATCCGGCTCTTTGTGCCGTGTCTATCGTGAATTCAAGCAGTTCATCCATAGTTGTGTTCAATCTATCGTAAAAACTGAGCACATGCAAGAGCGGACAGGAAGGTCCAGGGGTTATCCTCATCATGTTTCTTCACTTATAAGCCGGCGGGCAGAGTGTCTCTTTCACTCGACTTCAGGGTTGTAAGACCGATGGGATATTTCTCGAGTGACTTTGAACGGTTGAAAAACGGGTTCATTTGCGATATCTTCAAGGGAACTGGTGCCGAAACCGGAGGTAGAGAGGCAGATGAGTAAGATTCTCAACCGTTCACACATATACATCGACAGAACGATACCGTACGTTGTGCTCCTCATCATTTTGTCACTCTCTCTCACATCCGCCGGAGAGC
>CAZZKG010000070.1:0-8228 GCA_964654825.1 uncultured Gemmatimonadota bacterium
CCTGTCGCGAAACCGGGATACAACGTCATACCGCCGTCTATGATCAGACTCGTCCCGGTCACGTAATCGGAGTGATCCGATGCCAGCCAGACGGCGGCATTGCCGATGTCGTCCACTTCACCGATGCGATTGTATGGCACCAGGTCCATCAGGCGGTCATAGGCTTCCGGTGTATCCCAGGCTCCGGTATTGATCGGCGTGCGAATCGCTCCCGGAGCGATGCTGTTGACCCGGATCCGAAATGGAGCGACTTCCTGGGCGATACTTTTCATCAGGAGCATCACACCACCCTTCGATGCAGCGTAATTGGCGTGTCCCGCCCAGGGGATGATTTCGTGAACCGAACTGATGCAGATGATCTTACCCGCCGCGCAGGAGACTTCCGGTACCACGCCGCGGCGTCTGAACTCTCTGATCGCCTCCCGGGCGCAGAGGAATTGACCGGTCAGATTTACACTCAGCACCAGGTTCCACTGGTCCAGCGTCATTTCAGCAATAGGCGCATCCCGTTGAATACCGGCGTTGTTGACCAGGATGTCGATCGTGCCGAATTCTTCGAACATCCACCGGAACATGTCCCGGACCTGATCTTCCCTCGAGACATCGGCCCGGTACTCGCAGGCATTACCGCCGTCACTTTTGATCTGATCGACTACTTCCCTGGCGGCTTCACCGCCTGAGACATAATTTACGATCACATCGGCGCCGGCCTTCCCGAGGGCTGTGGCTATCCCCTTCCCTATACCGGAGCTGGCACCGGTGACGAGGGCCTTTTGCCCCTCCAGGACCCGGTGCACTGGGCATGCCGGCATGATGACTTCGGGAAGTCGTTTTTCACTCTTACGATCACCCATCCTATCACTCCTTCTCTGATCAGACGTCCTTTCAAAATTTCCACCCGACCCGGATGACACAGATGTCCGCGGAAATTTTAACGAATCTGAGTTATCCGAGCCCTCTATGGTTCGAAGTCTTATTTTCGGGGCATGAGCAGCTTGGCCATCAGTCCCGTCCAACCGGTCTGATGCGAGGCACCCACACCCCAGCCGGTGTCGCCATGGAAATATTCATGGAACAGGACGTAGTCCCGAAAATGGGGATCGGTCTGGAATCTCTCGTTGTATCCGAACACGGGACGACGGCCGTCTGTACCTTTAAGAAAAATCCGAGTGAGCCGCCTGGTGAGCTCATCGGCAACATCCAGGATGGTCAGAAAATTTCCCGAGCCGGTGGGACATTCGATCTTGAAATCATCCCCGTAGTAGTGATGGAATTTCTGCAGGGACTCGATGATCAGATAATTGATCGGAAACCAGATGGGCCCACGCCAGTTGGAATTACCGCCGAACAGGCCGGTGTCCGATTCGGCGGGGTTGTATGTCACTGTAAATTCCATGCCGGCGGTATTGAAAACATACGGATGATCACGGTGAAATCGCGACAACGAGCGAACACCGTAATCCGAGAGAAATTCAGTTTCATCCAGCATCCGCTTGAGAAGCATTTTCATGCGATGACCGCGCAGCAGGGAGAGCAGGCGGCGCTCACCGCTGCCGGGCTCATACCAGCGGGAGACGAGACCGGCGAGGTCCTGCCGATAGTTCAGAAACCATTCCAGTCGATGTTTGAATTCCGGCACCTTATCAAGCGTTTCCTGCTCCAGGGATTCCACCGCGAACAGGGGGATTAGACCGACGATGGAATGCAGTTTCAGCGGAATAAATTCTCCCCCGGGACAGTGCAGCACATCATAATAAAATCCATCGCCTTCGTCCCACAGATCGATCCCTTCACCGCCGATGTTTTTCATCGCGCCGGCGATGTAGAGAAAATGCTCGAAGAATTTGGTCGCGAGATCCTGGTAGACCGGATTCTGCAGCGCCAGCTCGAGTGCGATGCGCATCATGTTCAAACAGTACATGGCCATCCAGCTGGTACCGTCGGCCTGTTCCAGGTGGCCACCGGTCGGCAGTTCGCTGCTGCGATCGAACACGCCGACATTGTCCAGCCCGAGAAAACCGCCCTGGAAGATATTGTGGCCGTGCTCATCCTTGCGGTTGACCCACCAGGTGAAATTGAGCAGCAGTTTATGAAACACCCGCTCGAGGAAAGCCACATCGCCTCTGCCCTGATTCATTTTTCGATCGATCTGGAACACCCGCCAGGCCGCCCAGGCTTGCACCGGTGGGTTCACATCACCGAACGCCCACTCGTACGCCGGCAGCTGGCCGTTGGGATGCATGTACCACTCACGGGTCAGGAGCACAAGCTGCTCCTTGGCGAATTCCGGGTCCACGAGGGCCAGCGGGATACAGTGAAACGCCAGGTCCCACGCCGCAAACCAGGGATATTCCCACTTGTCGGGCATGGAGATGATGTCCGCGTTGTTGAGATGGATCCACTCGTGATTGCGACCGTGCAGCCGACTCCGCGGCGGTTCTGGCTGGCCTGGATCGCCTTCCAGCCACCGCTGGACGTCGTAATGATAGAACTGTTTCGTCCACAACATGCCGGCTAAGGCCTGCCGCTGGACGTTGCGGGCATCATCATCGGTTATCTCAGATTGAATTTCGGCGTAAAACTCATCCGCTTCCTGAATTCGTTTTTCAAACAGTTGATTAAACCCCTGGAAGGGATTTTTTAGCGTCTCTCGAGAGAGCCGCAGTTTCACCGTCCTGGACTTACGGGCGAGGAGGGTCAAAGGATAATGAAACCCCGCTTTCGTGCCGACCTTCTCAGGATTTACCGCATCAGTCCTCCCCTGGACGAGATAGTCGTTGATGCCATCCTTGAAGTAACTCGAAACACTTGCTGCGCCGAACAACCGATGCATATTGGTCTCGTTGTCACAAAACAGCTGCTCCGGGCCGCCTTCGAAATAGAGCCTGAATCGGGGAAAACTGCCGTGGTCGATCAGGATCGAGTGATCGTCACTGCCGCTCAAACTCGGTTTCGTATTCTTCGAATCCCACGCCCAGGTATTTCGAAACAGGATCTGCGGAATCACATTGATATCCGCCGGTTCCCGTCCTCGATTATGAACTGTTATTCGAATCAATATGTCTTCCGGCGTGGCTTTGGCATATTCGATGAAAATGTCGAAATACAGGTCATCGTGGAACACACCGGTGTCGATGAGCTCGAATTCGGGATCGCCCCTGCCGCGCCGCTGATTCTCCTCTACCAGCCGGGTGTAAGGAAATTCACGGTGCGGATATTTATAGAGCATTTTCATGTAGGAATGGGTGGGAGTGTTGTCGAGGTAATAATAATATTCCTTAACATCTTCACCGTGGTTGCCTTCGTTACCGCTCAGTCCGAACAGACGCTCTTTGAGAACAGGATCTCTGCCGTTGTAGAACGCAGGGGCGAAACAGAGCAGCTGACGATTGTCGCTGATGCCGCCTATCCCTTCCTCACCCCAGCGGTAAGACCGGCTCCGGGCCGCGTCATGGGAGATGTACTCCCAGGCGGTGCCGGAGGGACTGTAATCCTCCCGGATTGTTCCCCACTGCCGCTCGGTGAGATAGGGCCCCCACATTTTCCAGTCTTTTTGCAAACCAGCTGCTTCGGCGAGGCGTTTATGCTCGGCTCTTTCCATTTCTTATTTCTTTCAGTTTAAGGGCCCTTCTGATAATCCATGGGCAGGAGATAAGAACTATGACATCGAAAACACGGACCTCACCTTCTATCCCGTGGTCAATCAGTAGATCTGCATAATGGGGGGGTTTAATCCATTCGCTCAGATAGGATAATAACGAGGACTCCGGAACTCAAGAGTCATGGAATTATTTACAGACCACCATCCGCCGCGTCTCTCCACGATTCCCTGCTACAAAACGATAGAAGTATATACCTGAAGGGACCTCTTGCTGCTGATCGTCTTTCCCATCCCACTGGACTGAATAGCTGCCGGGTGGTTTGTCCTCTCTGTCCAGGAGCGTTTTTATCAGGTGACCTCTGAGGCTGTATACCTCGAGCGATACAGATACCATTTCGTCTCTTCCGGGAACGTGACAGGTAATGGTGGTGGACGGGTTGAATGGATTGGGATAATTCTGTTTCAACAGAAATGACCGGGGAAGAAGACCAGGACTGTCTTCGGTGATTTCCAGTGGAGCCGCCTGTCCCCTGGCACGGTATATCCGACCGGGCCCCAGACGGGAATCACTCCAGGCAACTTCGACCTCCAGGTTAGGTGAAATCGCGACCGATGGGTCGCTCTGTACAGCCGAGCTCGAGTCATCGCTGACGAGGACGGGCTCACCCCAGATCCGGCCTGTGTCCACGGAAGCGCTGGCGAATATCCCGGGCATCCCATCGGTTCCGGTCCCCTGCCAGACGACGACGGCGAGGTTGTCGCGTATTGCGACCCGGGGATGATTGGGATTGGAGTCCCCACCCGTATCGTCGACCTGTCTCATGTGCTCCCAGTTCAACCCCCCGTCGGGACTGCGCCCCAGCCAGATGTGTGCACCGTCGGCATTTACCGACATCCAGCTGCAGAGGAGGCTGTTCCCATCAGCGGCCAGGCCTGGTCCGGTCGCGGGGCAACCTTCTAAGGTCCATCCTGAAACATCGACTCTCGTCTCTTCCGGAAATGTCACACCGCCGTCGCCGGAACGTGCGACGTGTATCTCGCGCACGTTGTCATCGTTATTTCGGAAGGCGACAAGGACGGTCCGGCCATCCTCAAGAATTATCTGATCGGGGGCGCAGCATTCACAGATCTCCCAGGCGAATCCGGCTGTCACATCCATCGGATCAGTAAATGATCCCATGGTGTCCTGTACCGTCCATTTGATGTCCGGATAGAGCCATTCGGAATTGTAGGACATCCACAGCTGGGACAGACGGCCGTCGGGGAAGATGCCGGCGGCCTGACAGGTTCGGTTCTCCTCAGTTTGCGGATCGACGCGTATTGCCGTTTCCCACGTAGAACCCATGTCGTCAGAGGAAGCTGCCCAGATGCCCCGGTTATCCAGATAGACATCCTCCCAGCCGACCACCATAAAATTCCCCTTCACTCGCAGAGACGGCCCCGCTCCTCCCACGTCCATGTACCGGGACAGCATCACCGCGCTGCCGTATGTGTCTCCGGGTGCGGCCGAAACCACGAAAACACCACGATTCGAGAGATCCCCCATCATCCATACGATGTGGGACGCTCCATCGCCAGTGAAAATCACTCGCGGCCGGTAATTCAGGGGTGCATCTTCGGATGCGGTCAGTACCTCATTAGCTTCGAAAACCAGGGTCTGGGCCTTCGCCTGGGTTGCAAGGACGAGGATGACTATCCAGCGGACAAATCCGTCCATGATGACCTCACAGTGAAAATCACATGACAACAGAACGCATCAATCCGGTTAGCGAAAGAAACAGGTTATAACAGTTCCTCACCCCGATGTGATACTTCTTCGCAAAAATTCGGCCATTCCTCACTTCAGCAGGTCAAGGAAACGACATCTGTACAATATACATTAAAACAACGGATAGTTTTTGCAATGAAAGGGGTGATATACCGAGACGGTTCAACATCAGGGCAGTCTGGATTTCTGATGGGGGATTTTCATCCGGGGTCTTTCCTGAATCATTCTCTCTGTCCTGGAATTATCCCGATCACTTCTACTCCACGCGGTCATTCGCTATGATATTCCGAACGCGGAGCTAGTATCACATGATTCCTCGAGGGGATATGGTGAAACGGAACGAAGATTCGGTATGTATGATTAGTACACCAGAGATACGGACAGTCTCACTTCGTGGTCTTCCATCGCCTGGTTGCTGTGTGTGTTCCAGTATACCGGTTTCATGTAGCTCAGTGTGAAAGAATATTCCCCGATGGGCAGAAAAGATATCGACGGTGTCAGAGATACCCACTGTCCACCGGTATTTTCAACTTTCACCCCATCGCGGGTATCCCATCCGTTGATCGCCAGACCATCCAGCTTCAGCCCGAAAGAAAATTTTGTGGTTGCTGTTAACAGGGTGCCGACCGACCACCTGGTCTGGTTCTGGAACTTATAGCCGGCAGCATTTGTACCCATCGCGCCGGCCATGATTAATCGCACGCTGGTAAAATTGTACCATCTGCTTTTTGACCAGTTGGCTCCCAGGCCGATTATCGGCACATAGAGCCCGGAACCCGCCTGGATGAACGATGGGATATAACCGAATTCGTTTCGTTGGTCCGATCTTCCGGTCGGCAGAGAAAGACCGAATTCTGCAAAGCCAACCAGGTCCCTCCAGGGTAGGAATGCTTTACCAACAACGGATATATCACCCAGACCGTCCGAACGATATCGATAAAAATCACCGGTGTCCGGTATCGTGAATTCGCGATAATTGTTCGACCAGGGAACGGTTACGATCAGGTCCATGACATCCGTAAAACCATATTCAATCCCTATCACATGTGTCGAATACGTATTGACCACGGCATAGGGGTTCGGTGTCCTCTCCCTCCCCTCAACCCTTCCGGCGGCGTTCTTGTGGCTGTAACTGATGTCCACCAGAAACATTCCCAGCGGTACTTTATGACGCTCTGCTACCTGCAGAACCGCGCAGGAACCTGTTCAGCCTACCCCTGCGTATGATTTCCCTGCTGATACGAAGACAAGTGTGAGAATGAGTGCGGTGAGTGAAAGGCCATGGTGTTTCTTCATCTTAACCCTCTCCCTGCATAGCTGCGATTCCGCCAATTCGCCACCAGTGACGTGTTTATTATATGCCACTGCTCAACGGGAACATTATATATTAAATATTCCTATATGTCAAATAGATTATATCAATAGCACAGTCGGATCGTATCTGTTTTCCCCATAGGAAAATTGTCTCCGGGAGCATACAGAAACGAGGGCGGGAAAGGATTCAATCAGGAGAGCAGTCTGTAATCTTCGGTTTCTTCAGGAGGTAATCGAAGAATACCCTACACAGCGAAGACGGTGTTTTTCCCCGGCGGGTAATCAGGTAGAAATCCCTGATAAAATTGATGTTTTTGATGGGGAGATGTTTCAGGATCCGTCTGTCGATATCCTCCCTGACCGACCTGTGTGACACAATAGAACACCCCGCCCCGCTCTTTACGGCCTGAATTACTGCAGTTGTACTGCCCACTGTCATCACCGTCTTTAATTGAGTAACATCGAACCCTTGATCCTTCAAGGTTTTTTCCATTATCATTCGAGTCCCGCTGCCCTCCTCCCGACTGATGAATGGGATCTCCTTCAATTTCTCGAATGTAATCGATCTCTGTTTCCCCCAGGGGGTATTCGATCTCGTGATGAGCACCAGTTCATCTTTGACAAATCTCCTGTATTCCAGTTTTGGATCGTCCACTCTGGCGCCCGCGACACCGAGTTCGATTTCATGATGGAGAACATTTTCGATAACCTTTTTCGTATCATAGATGTTCAAACGGATCAGAATATCGGGATAGGTATCCCTGAACTCTTTGATCAGAGAAGGAATTATATATTCTCCTGGTATTGTACTCGCCCCGACAAGGAGGTCACCTTTGAGTTCACCTCTGAGACCGAGCATTTTCTGTTCAGCCTCTCCTCTCAAACGCAGGATCTTGCGGGCATCGAGATAGAGCATCTCACCCGCCCGGGTGGGAAGGATTTTTCTTCCAAGTCGATCGAGGAGTATAATTCCTAATTGTTCCTCCAGTGATCGAATATGTCCGGAAAGTGTGGGTTGAGACAATCTGAGGGCCTCGGCTGCTTTCGAAAAGCTTCCGAGTTCAACTATCTTGCAGAATATTTCCAGCTGATTGAGTTTCACCCCCGACCACTCCAGATAGACAGGTTCCTCCGACACGACCCCGACCTACCGGTGAGCATTGTACCTACCGGGTGCCGGTTCAATAGAAGAAATCGCTCCATCGCATTCGTCGGAATCCTGTTTGGATATGATTCAATAACCTGAGATTTCACTACTTCGGGCAAGTTCGATTCTACTTCACCCGCAGGGAAATGTCAAGACGGGAATTCATCATCCCTGTTGAAAACCAGATCCCGATCAGGTATACTCAGAAGGATACCGTGATGAGGGTGAAGGACTTCTTCACTGACATCCCGTACCCTCGGACAGGAAGGATCGATGATCACCGGGATATATCTTGCTGCAGGTCAGAGCCGCCGGTTCGGGACACACAAGCTGCTTCTCGAAGTTGGCGGCAGGCCGCTTTTTACCTACGGACTCGGAAACTGCGTCGATTCGAGGCT
>CAZZKG010000070.1:8328-16065 GCA_964654825.1 uncultured Gemmatimonadota bacterium
GAGTGCGAGGGCAGGCAGTATCACCCGAGGATATTGCCGGCCTGGACCTTCCCCGATTTTCTCGAGCTTGAGGATGATGAGAAGGGGACGAAGGTGCTCGAGAGGTACCCTGAAGATATCGTCCGTGTCGGGATCGGGGACAGTCACAACTATATCGATATCGATCGACCCGAAGATGTCGAAGCCCTCCCGTTCTTTTCTTCCAACCAGGGACCTCCCCTTTCAGAGGTCTGATCTTCCTGATCTCATCGAGTCCCCTCCCCCCTGCCCGGGGCCTCCCCGGCCCGGGAGAACGGGGTGAGATCGACCAGATATTTCATATATTGACAAAAATCTGGTTATATGTTATATTTATGTTACAATATTACTCAAATGGATCCGAAATCGGGTCCATCCCCCTCCATCCACATGGCCGCTTGTGAGAGAAAGTCCTTCCGAACTTTGTGTTCAGAGAGGCTAAGTTCCAATAAACGATAGAGATAACTGAAATTCAAGCGTTTCGGTCAGGCTCCCGGAAAGAAGGGGTCAGCACCGGCCCAGGGCAAAACCGTCCCTGATCCGGTGCAGGAGAGCCTGACCTGGAACAGGAAGGAGGTGCGAGCAAAAAAACGAATCCCCTGTTGCGAAATGAACCTGTAATGGAAGGTTAATGAATGAAAAATTTTTCACTGATCACGGCTGAAAAAATACTGACCGTCTTCACGATCCTGGCGATCTTCCTCCTGACCTCATGCGGGAAGACACCGTCGACTGCGCCGGATATGAGTTCTTCCACCGGTGACATCAACATTGTCGGTCTGAATGGGGGACAGGATCTCACTCTGCAGGGAGGCCTGAAGGCCCAGGAGAAGATCGGGCCCGACGGCGGAACAGTGGAGATCCCCGGCTATGTCCGGATCGTCATCCCGGCGGGGGCGATGGCAAAAAAGAAGAAAGTCAAGATCACCATCCCCCATCCCGATGAATTCTCATGGGAGCTGGAACCCCACGGGTACGAATTTGCCGTTCCGGTCCAGCTGACGGTGTTTACAGAAAACGCCGACTCTGAATCGGCTGATGATGACGGATGGTCGGACTCCGGCATGGATATCTACTGGGAAGCCTCGTCCGGGTGGATCCCCCAGAATGCTGCGTACGATGAAGATGAGTCTGCGTTCGAAGTAGATCTGGAACACTTCTCAAGGTATGCCCTTGCGACTGATTGAGTTGATCCGGCACGTATACGTATGCCCGATCCAGCCGGTGCCTGCGAAGATATCGCGGGTGGAAAACGTCGCGCTTCGTGAGTGGCGTGCGACGAACCATCAGGTCCTCACCTGGTACCGGAACTGAACAACTCTTTCTATCGAAAAGGACTTTGAGATGGCGAAAGTACAACTGAAGAAAAAGGTTGATACCCGATCAGCCGATCTGTTTCGCAAAGCGGAGCAGACGAGCCTGAAGGGAAGTATCGACGAAGCCATCTTGCTGTACAAAAAAGCACTGCGTCTCACACGCAGGCGGGACAGCGTGACAAAAGCCAGGGCATTGAGAAGTCTCGGAAGCCTGTGCTGGAGGAAGGGTGAGCTCCGGAAAGCGATGGATTATCTCGAAAAAGGCCTCTCGGTTTCGAAATCTGCAGGAGATCTCACAGGAGTGGCGCAAGCCTACAACTGTATGGGAGCCATCTGCTTCGATACCGGAAAGTGGAGCAAGGTGAAGAATCATTTCACCCGTGCCCTGAAAGCCGCGGAGAGATCCGGCGACCGGAAGCTGACCGCGCACCTCTGTAACAACATGGGTGCCGTATCCAACCTCAGGGGCAGGCTGGATGAGGCCCTGTCCTCATTCAGGAAAGCCGAGCGGCTCTACCGGAAGCTCGAGGATACCAGGGGCCTTGCCAGGGTTTATAACAATCTCGGTCTGATGTACCGGGACAGAGGTGACTGGAAGAAGGCTGCCGAGCATTACCAAAAGTGCACAAAGCTTTCCGGGCAGTGTGATGATCATTCACTCCGGGCCAACAGTACCTTGAATTACGTGCAGGTGCTCATCGAGCTCTCAAGATTCACGGCAGCACGGAAAAAGGTCGATGAGGCCCTCGAGATCCTCATGCCCATGGGTGAAGTCGCACCCATAGCCGAGGCCATGATGCTCTATGGAATGATCTACACGCGCGAGAAAAAACTCGCCCTCGCGGAAAAGCAGTTCGCCGAGAGCTCGGTGATCAGCGAGAAGCTGAACAACCTGCTCGGGAAGGCTGAGTGTTTCAGAGAGATGGCGATGATGTACAAAGAACGAGGTGACAAAAAGAAGACTCTCGAGTACTTCGGCAAAGCGTCCAGGATGTTCAGGGCGTTGAAGGCTGAGACGTACCTGAAAGGTGTGACAAAACAAGCTGCCGCGATAGGTGCGGCCTGAACCCACAGACCGTCTGTCCACACAAAGACAAGCAAGGTGTGCGGGAACTATTGACTTCAAATGCCGGGCTCCGATTTTTGACTGCCATCCTTCTGATCACTTGACTACGGGATGGGCGTGAGGATCGGGGCCCGGACGAAGGTACGTCGCGAAAGAGCAGGCTGCTTGAAAATCATGCAGAATGAGGCCGGTACACCCGCCGGCCCGACACACGTTTCCCCGCCCGTTAACATCCATCAGTGAACCCTTCCAAACTGCTTGACAAAACCTGCCATCCTTATGATTATTCGTCTTGAGAGAGATGGGAACTTTGTCGGGACCCCGGAGACTCCACACGGCGGAATGAGTTTTTGCCCGCATCGTTTCGGGGTGTCATCCGGCTCCCGGAACGCGGACCTTTTCGCGACTTTCGTGGTAAGTGAGTGTAGGGGGCCATCGCGGAGCTTGCATGCACGTGAAACCGGAAACCAGCTGTGAAGACCCCTTACTGACCGCACGCAACGACCACTCCGAGTGTCTTCTAGGAAACGAGGCAATCGTGCGTGGCGCCCTCGAGGCCGGCGTCGCTTTCGCCAGCGGGTATCCCGGCACTCCATCATCAGAAATCACCGACACCTTCGCTCGTCTCGCAGCATCCCGGGGTATCACCTTCGAGTACTCTGTAAATGAGAAAGTCGCTCTCGAGACGGCCTTCGCGGCCTCCCTCGCCGGCGCACGATCGATTTGCTCAATGAAGCATCTGGGGCTCATGGTCGGTGGGGATCCGCTCTCGACCATCCCGTACATCGGCGTCAGAGCAGGCATGGTGATCGTGAGCGCCGGCGATCCAGGCTGCGGGACCAGTCCCAACGAGCAGGATCAGCGTCTGCTGGGACCGCTGCTCCACATCCCGGTTCTCGATCCAAGTACACCACAGGAAGCCCATGACATGACGTTCTTCGCTTTCGCGTTGTCCGAGGAGTGCCGTCTTCCTGTTCTGCTTCGTCCCACGACTCACGTTTGTCACACACGGGCTGCGGTTGAATACGGACCGCTGGCGGAGCCACGGGTGACGGGTTTTACGCGTGATCCCCGACGGTACGTCCCTATCCCCGTGAATGCACGCCGAATGCGGCTCGACCTGATGGATCGGATCGAGCGTGCCCGTAAGATGATGGCCCGGTCGGGTTTTTTCCGATGTCAGGGCAGCGGACCGGCGGTAATTCTTTCGGCAGGAGCTCCGGCGGCCACCTGCTCCGACGTACTGGATCAACACAATCTCGAGCACGAGGTAGCGCTGTGGACTATCGGCACCATCCACCCACTCCCGGAAGCAGAACTGGTAGAACGGCTGCAGGGTGTGGAGCGGATACTCGTGGTCGAAGAGCTATCGCCGTTCCTCGAAGATGCCGTTCAGCTTCTCTCTGCCCGGAACGGCCTCGGGACCGAGATCATCGGGAAACACACCGGACACCTTCCGATGGTGTTCAATTACACTCCTGAAATCATCTATCAGGCGATCCACCGGGGGCTCGGACTGGGGCCGCCGGCAGTTGAAGAGAAGAGCGAGTCGCTGCCGGTGTCTCCACGACCTCCCGCACTCTGCCCGGGTTGCCCCCATCGAGCCGCCTTCATCGCCGCGAAGTCGGCATTCGATGAAGACCAGCTCTTCTTCAATGACATCGGGTGCTACACCCTCGGCTACGGTCCACCACTCGAAACCGCTGACGCGCTGCTGTGCATGGGAGCCGGGTTCACTCTGGCCGCAGGCGTGAGCCGGATGACGGGACAGCGCACAGTCGGGTTCGTGGGCGACTCGACATTTTTCCACTCCGGGGTGCCTCCGCTCCTTAACGCAATCAAGGAAGGCGTCAACATGGTCGCGGTCATCCTGGACAACAGGGTGACGGCCATGACCGGGTTCCAGGAGTGCGCAGGCCGCAAGCCAGATCATCCCGTGTCCATCGAGGATGTGGTACGATCGCTGGGAGCGGAGCATGTCGAGAAGGTGGATCCGTTCGACAATGCTGCGACCGTTGCAGCATTCCGCAGATCCCGGGAGGGTCGGGGAGTCAGCGTCATTATCATCGAGCATGCCTGTCCCGCCCACGAGGCACGGCAGAGCGCTCGGTCGGAGAAGCCCGGACTGTTCGAGGTCGATCCCTCCCGATGTCACACGTGTGGCCGCGAGCACACGGGCCTTCAGTGCACACAATCGACGACACGGGGGTACGAGCGTCAGCTGGCGAGGGGCCGGGTGAATCGGACGGAGTACCGGGGTCCGGCGGTGGCGCCCTGTAGCGAAATGTGTCCGCTTTCACTCTGCATCCAGGGCTACGCCGGCCACATAGCCGCGGGCGAATATGCCGAAGCCTTCGGCCACATCATGAGTCGCATACCGCTTCCCGAAACCGTATGCAGGGTGTGTCACGCCCCGTGCGAAGACGCCTGCGTTCGCGGAGACTCGGATGCTCCGGTGGCGGTCAATGCCCTGAAACGGTTCGTCATCGAATGGGCAGCCCGGCAGAAGGATGAAGTATACCGGCCGGAACGTGAAGCGGACAACGGGAAAACCGTGGCCGTGATCGGCGCCGGCCCCTCGGGGCTCGCCGCGGCCTACTCTCTTCGCTTACGGGGATACACGGTGACACTGTTCGATGCCGCCGAACGTCCGGGGGGTCTCCTGGCCTACGGCATCCCAACCTACCGCCTGCCCCATGAAATGCTGGAAAGGGATATAGCACGCATTCTCGATCTCGGGATCAGCTTTAGGGGAAACACGCGTCTTGGATCCGACATCCACCTGCATGAGCTTCTGGATGGTGATTTCGACGCCATCTACCTCGGGACAGGCGCCTGGCAGGCCGTGTCACTGGACCTGCCGGGTACGGAGAGCCCGGACAAGACGAGAGTTGTGACGGCACTCGATTACCTCTGCAGCGTCGCCCGGGGGGCTGACGCCGAAACAGGCCGCAGGGTGGTCGTGGTAGGCGGCGGTAATGCAGCGATAGATGCCGCCCGCACCGCACTCCGGCTTGGCGCGGAGCGGGTGAGTGTCGTCTGCATCGAGTACTACGACGAGATGCCGGCCATCCGGGATGAGATCACGGCCTCCCGGAGAGAAGGTGTCGAGCTGTTCCCGGGGTACAGGCCGGAGCGCTTCCGGTCAGGGAAGATGCTTTTCGCACCTGTCGGAAAGAACGACGATCCCGGCATCGAGATCGAAGCCGACCAGATCATACTCGCCGTCGGCCAGAAAGCCGATCTCGAGAACCTGTCGGCGGAAATTGTCCAGCTTGACCGGACTCCCGACGGCTGGCTGCGGGTGGATCCCGAAACGGGCGCCACCTCGCACCCGCGAATCTTCGCGGGGGGCGATCTCGTCGAAGGCGGACAGACAGTGACAGGCGCCATTGCCGGAGGCCTTCGCGCGGCGTGGGGTATAGACACGGTTCTCCTGGGCCGATCGTTCGCCGATCGCAGACCTCCACCGCATTCGGTGCCCTCTCCCGAAAAAGAGCGGGTCACGTTTTCTGTTCCGGACTGGTCCCTGGCCGATCGGATGGTACCGGAGGGACTACCGCCCGAGACACGAACGGAGGGCTTCGAGGAGGTCGTTAAGACACTCGGCGAGGAACAGGCCCGTGTTGAAGCCTCACGATGCCTGATGTGCGGTTTGTGCGGAAACTGCCGGGCCTGTATCGATCTCTTCGGCTGCCCCGCGATCGGGGAGGATGAAGCAGGTGTGATCACAATCGATTCTCTGCTCTGCACGGGTTGCGGTGTTTGTGCCGTCCTGTGCCCCAACGGGGCGATCCGGAGTGTGGATCATGACTGATGAGCGGTTCTCGATGTTACTCGTCGGAGTAGGCGGACAGGGCCTTCTGACAGCGGCCCAGATTCTGGGTGACGCGGCCCACGCCGCCGGGAAGCAGGTGGTGGTGGGCCAGCTTCACGGCATGTCGCAACGGGGCGGGAGTGTCGAGTGCTCGGTCCTGTTCGGGCCCGGCCTGAGTTCCTACCTGTCGCGTGCTGATGTCGTTGCCGGTTTCGAACCGCTCGAAACACTGCGGGCATTGAACCGGATGGGTCCCGAAACGACGGTCCTCATGAACCGGGGGAAGTTCGTTCTGCCGACCCTGGTCCGGGAGAGAAAACCGTATCCGCCGCTCGAGGATATTCTTTCCAAAATCCGCCGGGTGGCAAAAGAAATCATTCTGATCGATGGACCGGGTGCCTCGCGGAAGACAGGTCTCCAGAGGTCTCTCAACGTTTTTATACTCGGGGCACTGGCGGGGCTGGGGCTACTCCCGTTCGATGATTCGACTCTCTGGCCAGCCATCGCCCGTCGCTGTAACCTCCGCTACCTGGAGGCGAACCGAAAGGCTTATGCTCTCGGACGATCGAGTATCACAGACATAGCATCAGTGAGGCAGGACCTGTGAGTGATGAAGAGAAAAACCGATATCCCATGACGGAACGCTTCAAAGTAGGCATAGATGTCGGGGGGACATTCACCGATCTCTTCGTCTGGTCATCGACCGGGAGGGTGGGAACCTTTAAAGTGCTATCCACTCCCCATGACTCGTCGATCGGTGTGATCGACGGGCTCGAGAGGATAGCCGAAAGCAATGAAATCGACATCGGACAGCTGGCGCGGCGTATAGATACGATCGTTCACGGAACCACCGTCACTACCAACGCAGTACTCACGCGCCGCGGAGCGAGGGTCGGCCTAATCACCACCAGAGGTGTCCGCGACGCCCTGGAGATGCGCAGGGGCATCCGCGAGGAACAATACGACAACCGATATCAAAACGTTGTGCCGCTCGTACCACGGTATCTGAGGAGAACCGTCGGTGGGCGTATCGACTACCGTGGAGAGGAGATCGAACCTCTCGATCCGGAGGAAGTACGCGGCGCATGCGGGCTGATGCATGAGGAGGGGATCGAAGCCGTCGCCGTCTGTTTCATGAATTCATTCGCGAACCCGGACCACGAACGGAACGTGGCCGAAGTCGTGCGCTACGAGCTTCCCGAGGTGTACCTCAGCGTCTCCAGCGAAACGCTGCCGACGATCCGATTCTACAACCGGGTCTCGACGACGGTCCTCAATGCTTACGTCGGGCCGGTGCTCCGTGCTTACCTCGGTCACCTCGAAACCAGGCTGAAGAAAATCGGTTTCGAGGGGGTTCTCCTGATCATGCAGTCCAACGGGGGTGTCGGGCTCCCCGAGTCGATGCTGGAGCGCCCGGCGGCGACTCTGCTCTCCGGGCCGGCCGCGGGACCTCGTGCCGCACTGAGTTTTACCGAGCAATCAGGTCACGACAGCTGCCTGGTCGCGGACATGGGAGGCAC
>CAZZKG010000071.1:0-16048 GCA_964654825.1 uncultured Gemmatimonadota bacterium
ACGGCAACACATCCACACTGCAGAACCCCAGTCACACATACAGCAACACTGGAACTTACACAGTCACACTCGATGTCTCAAACAGCTACGGGGCGGATACAAAGATTCGTACCGACTATATCACAGTCTCGCATGCGCCGCCTACAGCGTACGATGGTTCTTCTCTGCGGAGAACTCCTTGATTAGCGGATGTAGGAGAGGCGAATCTCGTGCCAGGCCATGGAGAGATCAGCTGTAGGTGGCGAGCATGCCACCCAGAGAGGAAAGTTCCCCTGTTCGGGGAAGGACGACGTGGATGCGATCGTAGAACTCCTTGAGTTCAGCGCCGAACCGATCTACCAACTCTTTTTCGACTTTTACCAGATGGGCAAGATCAAGGACGACCTTATCCTCTGTGTCCTTGAGAGCCGTCCGCAGATCATCCAGCAGTTTGCCGATGTCTTCCAGCAGCAACTCTCCTTCAACTCGGACCCAGACAATCGACTCAGGCCGCAATTCTACCGATATCTTGAGATCAGCAGAGTCCACGCTCTTCAGACAACGCCACGCACGGGCGGGTAATGATTCCTCTGCTAACCGATAGGTATGCCTGGTGAGCCCTGGATGCTGAAAGAGACCGAATTTCAAGGCCAGCCCGGTCCATGACGCCAGTCCAAGCGCTCCAAGCGACTCGGCCCTCTGACGCAACGACGGCTTACCAAGGCTCTGGTGGATCTGGTCCTCGAGCGAAGACATCCATTGTCGTGCCTCTGCGTTGGGTCCAAACAGTTTCCCCGACAGGAAAACCGGATAGACCTCCTTTATCTTCCTCGCGAAATAGTCGGCCTTTTTGCGGAAGTACGGGTTTGGATCGTCTTTCAACTTGAGATATCCGAGGTACCAGGTCTCTATTGATCTGAATATGGATGGGCCGAGACGCTTAAAGTCTTCCTGAAAGCAGTACTCCTGCGCGGCCTCGATCTGCTCGCGGCTCATCACCGGGTGCTTTACCATCGACGTAAACCCCGTGCAGTTTCGGAAATAATGCTCGCGATCATCGGCCAGATCCCGGTGCATCAGCTTTTCATCCATAACTCGATCGTAAAAAGGAGTGCCGAACATGGGTCCATAGATCAGGAACTGTGTATATGAGGGCCGCAGCGCCAGCAATCCCGAGAGTTCCTCTTCTATTATTTCGGGGGTCTGGTAAGGAAATCCCACGATCATCGACGCGAGAATGCTTATGCCATGTTCACGCAGCTCTCTGAACAGTTCACCGACCGGCCTCCCTTTCTGCTTCCCAAATCCGGAGCGTGTTCCCTCATAACCAATCCAGAAGCCGTCAATACCCATCTCCAGGATCTCATTAACAGTGTAGCGGCTCAGCGCACGTACACTCGCGAAAGCAAAGATAGAGAGGGGCCGTCCCCCCTCCTGCACGCAGTCCCTGAATTCCAGCGCCCTCTTCCTGTTGAGCAGGAAGTCTTCATCCAGAATGGTAATGGACATCCCGGGTTCTATGTCATCATATCTCTCGATGACTCGATAGATGTCCCTTCCGGTGGGCAGGAGCTTTATATGTTTGCGCTTGAAGAAGTGTGATGTGCAGCAGAAGTCGCATCCGTTCGGGCATCCAAGCCCCGCGAAGACCATGCCGGTCCTCGACACCTCCCGACTGAACACCTTAAGGCGGCTTATGATAGTCGGATGGCGATAAGGCATCGATATCTCAGGCTCACCGAGCAGATGCCTCATAAAAGCCACGCCTTCTCCGCGGCATATGTAGTCCGAGTACGGTTCGAGAATCTCATCCGACAGCACCGAGCCATAACCACCCAGGATCACCTTCGATGAAGGGGAGTGCTCACGAACTATTGCCACGACCTCTTTCATACGGTGAAAGGTGGCCATTACGAACGGCAACCCGACATAGTCATAGCCCTTCTTCAGTTCGCGGACCAGTTCCCTTTTCGATGGATACTGCAGGACTGTCGTGGGTGTTTCGAGGTTCTCTGCTATGTATTCGAGCGAGAACTGAATGTGGTTGGCGCGCGGGCCAAAGAGCCCCTGTGCCCGGGTGATCTGGCCATGGAGGAGTTCATAGCCGACACTGGGACCATCGCCGTAACGCTCGCCCAGCGGTCGGCATATGCTGGTCAGAAGTAGTTTTTTCATACGCTATTCCATATAAGTCCTGTAAAGGGTTCAGTCCCTTCTTCTATCGTGATAGGACAACAGCGAAGAGCTGGAGATCACTATCCAGGTGTGAAACAGGGACACAAGTGACATCTGTATTGAGGGTGATTATACAAATCTGAGGCAACAATGTCAAGCGTTGCTGTTGATCTCCAGACAGGCGAGATGCGCTTGAGTGCGCCATGAAGCAGCCACAGTGCGGGCTGGCAGGCGGGAATACATCGATGCGGCAACATGAAACAGGGCGAAGGCGAGGTTCACCACATCCGTCTCCGAGCTCTCCGTGATTGCAATAACATCTTCATCCATGCATGGATTCTGATCGAGTGAGTCGAGCGACGTGCAGCCGAAGATCTCGCGGCGACCCGGTACAAACCTGGTAATTGTGTTGTCGAAGAACCCGGTAAACCACACGGACCCCTTTTCATCGTCGGTGTCATGGCAGGTCCTTTCGTCCCGGTGTACATCTCCGAGCATATCAACCTGTGCTGCCAGTAGAGGTCGGACCGCGGCGTCAGTCCAGCGGTTCACCAGCTCGTTCTTCAGGGCCGTCCCTCCGACAGAATATCCGATTCAGCCGTTGAAAACAAAAAACCGGGTTACCCCGGCATTCTGCGACAATCGTCATCCAGTTCTCGGTATTCATCAGCTATACATTATAAGTCCAGAGGTCGCTCCCAATCATCCAGACCGGAGTAAAAGTTTCCCCAGTTCTCCTCGTCCTCCAGCTCCTCGAGAAATTCCAGCTCCCGGTTCAACTCCTCCTCGTCATCCGCGTCCCCCATCATCGACAGCTCGTGCAGTACAAAAGAGTTCGTCTTGTCTTCGAGGAACTTTCGGAAGTGGGCTCTCAGCTTCGTTTCAACGTCCTTGAACGCGCATTCGGAAGAGAGGTCGAAGAGTTCATCAACCCTCGACTCGGCCTGTTTCTTCTTGTCGTGAAGCATCTGGATAAGGCCTTCGGGGGCATTTATCGATTCGAGTCGCCTGATCTGCTTCCTGTAAATCTCGTTGACCAGCTCAGCCTCTTCCAGGAGGACTCTCTTGAGACTCGCGACCATTCTCTGGCCGAGATATGGATATTCCTCAGAGAGGCTCAGCATGAAGAAGCCCATGCGATAGAATGACCATTCGATAGTGAGGGCGTGATGTTCCAGCTCTCTGATCCTCAGTTTGAGGAACCGGAGCTTTCGCTCATTCTCACGCCTTCCTTCAGACCGATTCGACATAGCAGATCCTCCAGTAAAGACCTTTTTCCAGCCTCGTGGATACAACTCTGGAGGAACAACCCGGACCACGGATTTGCGGTCTGCAGGGAAGTTCTCTCCTCGAATCGTGACAGCTTATACTAACATGCCAGACGAAAAAAATCAAGCATTCAGCGCGTGGTTTTCCTTCCGGCCAGGCCACTGAGTCTCGCATGCAATCGGAATTATGATGTCCTCAAAAAGCGTCACCATGTTCGAGAAGTGGGTCGCATGAGCCCGGAATTGAAGCTGACAACACATAATATACCACTTTATATTACCACCATTACAAATTGATACCATGCAAGTTATATCATTGCCAGTTCTACGCGATGTCCGCCGCGCCTCTGGCACGGGTGTTGCTTTCTATTCAATCACATGAGATGCGAAAACCGCGTGTCACACAGGAATCTGGATGTCTGCTCCGGCGGTGTAAGGCGTGGTTATGGACAATGATGATGGAGGATCGACAAATGAGAAATAGAGACGCACTCCTGCCTGCTCTGCTCCTGCTCTTTTTCATATTCGTTGTTCTGGCTTCCGGCTGCAGTGATGATAACGATGTCCCTCAGGCAGCCTCCGTTGACACGACAGCACCATCCGCCCCGACGGGGTTCCACAGCACGACGGGAGATGGCTTCGTCACTCTTTCCTGGGACCACAACCAGGAGTCGGATCTTGATGCGTACAACGTCTACTATAGTTTCGACGACGTCGAGTTTCTACTGACGGCTACCACTGCCGACAACAACTACGTGGACATGGATGTCCGAAACGGGGAGACGTACTTCTATGCCGTCACTGCCTTTGATGTCAGTGGGAACGAAAGCTCTCTCACCATGGAGTCTGTCTACGACACGCCGAGACCGACCGGTTATGACGCGCAGTTGATCAGCAACGCGACCGATCCATCCCACAGCGCGTTCAGTTTCCTTCTTGCCACCGATACCGGCAGCGGGGTTACGGCAAGCGGCGATCCGAAGACAGATTTTTTCTTTCAGATAGATTCCGGGAATGGTTCAAGGCTTCTATATGGGGGGAACACGGGATCGAGGAATACATGGATCATCGACATGGGCACCACGTCCGGACTCAGTGACGTCGATTACGCCCCCGAAACAAGTGACCCGGGATGGGTCATGAACGGCCCAGTATCCCTCGTCGTGAATCACACATTCGTTCTCCAGACCGAAGAAGGAAATTACGCGCAGGTGCGTGTCACAAATGTGGTCGACGAATATATGATCTTCGACTGGGCTTACCAGCTCGACCCCTACAACAGGGAACTCGCGCCTTCCGTGCAGAGAAGAAAGGAATAACGTTCCAGGTCTGCCAGTCGAGTCTTTCCCTACAATCCGTGTCTTTTCAAGGCAGGGTCGATCAGCCACAGCCAGTCGTCCAGGAGAAACTCTAAGCGTATCGCGAGAAGCGCTATTCTACCCATCACCGTGTAGCCGAACGCCGCCCCGAATGTAACCATAAGGAACCATATCCCCAGCTTTGCTGTCTTGCCCACGAAACCCTTATGCTCGATAGAGAAGAAGAAATATACGAGCGAGGAGAGAACTCCCACGATCAGAATCAGGTTCTTCACGGAATCCCAGAAAATGAAGGCGCCTCCCGCATCCGTCGCCCAGATGGTCACAATCGAGTTTCGTATCTGACTGAGGAAGTCCGCGTGCATGAATCCCATAAGTCGGATTCCCGCAGTGGTTCCGATGATGAACGCGAGGGGCCAGCGGCTTATCCAGGAACCCCTGGGAGAGAGCCTCCAGATGAGCATGACACCCAGGATAAGCGGGATCGCGTAGAGGACCTCCGCCTTGACATCGAGCCCCGGCATTGCCCAACTCTTTATCCAATCGGGAAACAGCTTGCCGAGGAGGTTCGGAACGATAGTCGTCCAGAACCCGACGACCATCCAGTATGCGGCCGAGACTCCGACGACAACAGCTTCGGCGATCTTGTAAAAGACGTTGTCCTTATAGAGGAAAGACATGATAAAGAGCGTGAAGAACGCGGCGACCCAGAGACCAACCGTCCTCCAGAAGCTGAGCTGGTATTCATTCTGGTCTGGATTCGCAGCGGTGGCCTCGTAATAATCGCGGGGGTCCGCGTTTGCATAGGTCATCCAGCGATGGTCCGGATTCGGGTCGTCTGCATTTACCTCCACCGCTCTGACATAGGCCTTGCCCATCCCATCCTCGGTGAAGACCGACCGACCGATCAGAAATAATCCTCCCAGGACAAATAGCGCTGTCCAGATCAATGATCCGTTTTTCATGACCGGCCCTCCCGTTTCTTCTCTACGAAATAGATAATGTTCGCCATAACAATCAACAGTATGATCAGGATATGAGCCACGAGCTGAGGACCCATACGACGCCTTGCCTCCAGATACTTAGGATCAGGAGAATCGCCGCCATACTTGTCAATGACCAGTTTCTCGTACTCGGCGGCACCCTTGATGGCGCCCAGGAGACCCGGCAACTGCTCCGGGATATAAGGGTAGAGGAGCGGCGCCTGGACACCGGTGCACCCGGCTACGATCCTTATCTTGTCGGGATAGGGAGTGGCCGCATATTGCACCCACTCTTTGGTTCCGGCATAACCGGCACTGACATTTACAGTCAGCTTGAAGTCCTGAACGCTCTCAATGCCGGCCATCATAGGTATATCGTCGACGCTCGTCCCCCTGTCGTCCGTCGTGTAGAGCTCACGCAGGTCGGTCACTATTACCTTTATGACCCCCTCGTTACCGGGCTTGAAGCCGAGGCTCATGTAGTCTGTGCCGTACTTCATCCACGGGAAATCCGAGCTGATCACTCTCGCGATCGCGTCGTCAATCATCTGTGGACCTACGGGCCAGAGTGCCATAAAATAGATCTTGAGCTTTTTCTCACAGCAATGCCGGACGAACGCGGTGGCCATCGGACCCAGCTCGCCTTCGCTGGCCGGATCGAAGTCGAAGGAGAGGAGAATTGGATCTCCCTGATTGAGTGCCTCGATCTCATTAAAGACATTCATGGAGAGTATGGTCGGGACCTCGGGGAAGGTCTTACCGGTCTTTCCGATTATGTAGATCGGTATGGTCACAGAGAGGAACATGAGCAGGAATATCCATCGCTTGTCCAGATTCTTCAAGAAATCAAACATGGCTCACTCCTCCCCTGACCCGAGATAGGACCGATCAACACCCAGCAGAACCTTCAACGACGTGGACGCAATGCCGAGTGCGATACCTATCATAATGGCCCTGTTTCCGGCGGTGTTGAAAACGCTCATGATGGTGATGGTGAGGTTCTCGATCCTGAGTCCATTCAGGGAGTCGGGAAGCCAGCTCGTGAGAAACACTCCGGCAAAGGTCCTGCCGAGAAGGATGATAAAGGCCGTGCCGAGCAGCAGAATAGCCTCTATGTTCTTCGCCCGAAAGGCGCGAAACGCTGCCGAGGCGATATAGAAGGCGAGCATTGCAAACATCGTAGCGGTCAGCGGCTTGAACGCGTATTCGTACAGCCACCAGAAAGGACTGCCGAGTTCCCTGTAGTTTCCCGCATTCAGGAACTCCGGGTACATCGGATTTGGATTGACACCGATCTTTCCCAGACCGACGATAAGGGTCAGCAGAAAGGCGAGGACAGTGATGGCTGAATACGCCCAACCCGCTCTCCTGTCCGAGACCTTCTTCAAGTGGATCTTCAGCAGATTGCCCCCCCCGAGGACGAAGGCTATGGCTGCGAGTATGTCAAACCAGATAGCTGCGACTTCACCCCACCCCTCTGTCGCCGGGATGAAGTAGGCAACGATCAGCACGAACCCTCCCAGAGCGGTTATTATCAGTGGTACGGTGCGTTTCATCTGCGACGGCTCCTTACATTAGGATGACTTCTCTCAAATAATGCGCTGCTCCGGACAACCAGCTTCCCAGCGGGGAGCCCGCCCCGGCGATTGCCGCTGCCGTAGACATCAGCACTCCCACTATTATGCATGCCGCAACGATCGCCTTGCCGACATCCTGTCCCTTCAGGCTCCCGAGTTGATCGGGCTCACCGGAGAGGTAGGCCGAAGCGGCAAAGAACTCTTCTCCGATCAACGTATAGTCACAGGCGGCCACGAAGAAGGGCAACTGGGCGGGCATTGCCGTGCCGGCCACCTGGATGGCGCCTATGGTGTTACCGGTCTCCGCCAGGATGAGTGATTCGGCGAAGAAAGCGCCCATATAAAAACAGGCCGCGGGCTTTTCCCTCACCATCATGCCCTGCAGGTAGGCAACGTAGCCGAACTGTTCGTCCGTGACGTAGTAAATGGAGTCCTTGTTATACGCATCAGGACGTCCGGCAGCAAGATACGATGCCTGCACGGTCTCCCGGGCAGCCGTCATAACGAGCGATCGCGTGGTTGGCACCTCGACCTTCGCGTCGAACTCCGCCGCCACCCTCGATACGTGTGACAGGACGGTAAGGCCGGCAATCGTCTGGATGTCGTTCATGTCCTGAATCCCCGGGATAAAGAGGCACGAACGACCCATTTCCGTCGCCCTTCCCACTGCCTCATCGACCGCCTCCAGGCCGGCTATCTTTCTGATTTTCAGTGGTCTTCCCTTTCTGGCATGGTTAATCCAGAATATCACGGAACCGCAGAAGGTCAGGACGATTATAAAGAGCCAGAACCGCCCTCCATCGAACCACTGGCGTGTTGGAACCACAGCCGCCGTAGTTCGCGACGGCACTGACTGCTCGCCTTCAGAACTTATGGAGATTACCTGGAAATAGTATCCTGTGCCCCTCTCCAGTTTCTCAGCGGAGAACGCTGCAGTTCCGTTTTCGACGCGACCAATCAGATTGAAAGGCCCCCCGGCGCTGGTTGAGTTGTAAACCTCATACGCCGTCACGCGCACCGGGTCGTCTATTGAAAGATCCCATGCCAGATCGATCCTATTGCCATGATCCCATGGATGATCCTGCGCCCGCAACGACCCCGGCGGCGCCGGCGCGATACTTTCCTGAGCCCGGAGACGAAATGCCCCCGGCACGAGGAGTCCCGCTATCACTAGAGATATGAAGGCAGATTTCATAGCCCATCCTTTCACTCGATGAGTTCCACGTTCGCGCGCGGTATTGTGACCACTTCACCGGAATCGAACAGGACTTCCAGCACGCGGGCCCTGGAGCCGGAATCGAGCAGCATCGGTTCGGCTGGCAGTCCGTGTACCTTACCAATTCGACCAAAGTAAGGGTCACGTATCACTCGCACCGGATACCCTATCCCGAGAACCCCCGAGGCCTGGTCCGTCTTGTCGGCCTCCGGGACCGACTCATCCACGGGTATTACGATTTCGGGTCTTATTACACCGGCGCGAATCTGTGTCGCCCCATTTATTGAGGCCTCCGCGCCGGCACGGGACTTCAGGAGCGTAAAGGTCCGTCCCGCCATCGCGATATCACCAAAACCCTCCGTTATTATGAGGGTGATGCCAAACTTTTCAGACCCGGTGATGGCCACTCCAAGATCATAGCCAAGAAACTCCTTGAGGTCCTTGTCGTCTATGCCTCCCGACACAAGCCCCGCGACGCCGACCTCAACCGCCTTTCGGATCGCGTCCGCGGTCATGCGGGAACCCCCGACGACAACAGCTCCCTTCATCTCCTCTCTTATCATCTCAACACCGAGAGGCCTGTCGGGGGAGTCGGACGCCAGGATTACTTTTCCAAAGGTCTCACCGCCGATTCCAAAGATCCCCTGCACGAAGGTAACCTCCGATTCTATCACGACCCCCTGATCTGCGATCACTTCCACTATCTGACCGGGAAGGAACGCCACGACATTGACGGGATGAGGCGGTCCGCGCAGGATCACCTGACCGGTTATTTCGGAGATCGTCTCCACTGTCCCGCTCTCTTCTGAGCGGCACTCGTTCCTGAAATGTCCGAAAAAACCCTTTGTTCGTGCGAGGACATCCCCGACCTCCACCTCGTCGTTCTCCTTTATAACACAGCATTCCGGGACGTCACCCGGCGGTACCGACAGGCGATTCGCCAGGTTGATCGGGATTACGTCACCCGGCATGAAGGTCTCTGCTACCACCTGCCGGGCGCTCACCCGGTCACCCGCTTTTACCAGGACTCTGCCCGGGATCGGAAGTATGCGCCTTCGACGGATGATGGTCCGCTGGCTGACTTCCAGCCCCGGTGTATAGGCATGCGCCTTCTGCGATTCATTTCCTGAGGCTTTCTCGCTCATTTATGTCCCGATCCGTCTTGTTGGTAAGAACCAGGCTTACACCCTGCTTCATTCTGTCCCTGAGAATAAAGGGACATCGCTTTCACCCAGCTTCTCATAGTGTTCTTGAAAGCGGCGTGGTCGTCAGGGATCTCAAGCGGCCTCCCTCGCCCATCCAGGATCAGCCCCACGGTGCCGCCTCGGACTTCACATGTAACTTTTCTGCCCATACCCTGCCCGACGTCAACGTTCTTCGCCGGCTCGATTGACATCTCGGCGGTCTCGCCAAGGCCCAGCGCCAGCAGTTTCATCTCTCCGAAGTCGATTGCGCCCGACTTGTCGATGGTCTTTCCCTTTACCGAATAGCCGAAACATGTCTTGCCTGTCTTTCCCCGGCCCGCGGGAGCCACCACCGTTCCAAGGTATATGAGGCAGTCCTTCTCAAACACCTCCATCGCTGCTTTCTCATGCACCTGGGCAAGCACACCGAGGTGAGGCATCATGAAGATACTGTCCTTTGCCAGCGTCGTAACACCTTCGGGCTGGAAGGCATCGATCAGGAGCATCGCCGTCTGGTTCATCCTGGGGGCATGCGATAAGACGCCACCCGAGGCTACGAGCAGGTTCAATTTCATGTTATCGATGATCGACTGACCACCCGTTTTCTGGCTGAACGTATCTCCCACGGAGCGCTGCTGCTGGATCCCTTTGAGCGTGGTGGCAAAGTCCTTGTGCTGATCATATGCAAGCCTGAGAGCCTCGCGAGCGACCGCCTGCTCAAAAACCAGCGCCTCGATAGACTGAGGAATCGTCGTGGGGCGGATCATCTTGTTCTTCACTCGATTCCTCACTTCCCGCTCGTCCATGTCGATATGGACCCACCTCATGACATTCGGCAGAGAAGCCTCCGCGCAGACATTCGATATCGAGTAGCTCATACCGAGGTTGGCGCTGACCGTCCTGTTGAACGTGCCGTTGAATACACTGAAGATGTCTGTCGTCGCGCCACCGATGTCCACGCCCACAACATTAATGTTCTGGGTTCTGGCTATTGTCTGAAGGATATCTCCAACCGCGCCTGGAGTCGGCATTATAGGGGCATCCGTCCATTCCATGAGCGTGTTATACCCCGGAGCGTGAGCCATGACGTGCTCCAGGAAGAGGTCGTGAATGGCGTCGCGGGCCGGACCAAGATTCTCCTGTTCGAGGACGGGACGAAGGTTTTCAACTATCGACAGCTCGAACCCCTCCTTGAATAGTCGCTCGATATTCGGGACGGCATCCCTGTTTCCCGCGTAGATTATCGGTAGCAGGTACTGCGCCCCAAAACGAGGCTGGGGTTTCGCCGGGGCGATCAACTCTGCTATCTTGACTACGTGACTGGTCGTCCCGCCATCCGTTCCGCCGGAGACCAGCATCATGTCGGGACGCAATTCCCGGATACGCTGGATCTGCTCATGTGGCTTTCGCCGGTCGTTTGAGGCTATGACATCCATCACTATCGCCCCCGCTCCCAGAGCGGCCCTCTTGGCACTGGCGGCCGTCATCTCGCGGATCACGCCCGCGACCATCATTTGAAGTCCACCGCCCGCGCTCGATGTGGATATATAAATATCGCACCCTTCGTCTCCGGAGGCCGGCTGTATTATCCGGCGGTTTTCATCGAGTAGACGCCTGCCGGCAAGTTCGGCCACCTCTGTCACCGAGTTGGCCACGCCGACGGTTACATCGGCGAAAGGCTCTTCCACGGTTGACGGCGCCTCACCCCGGTGAGTCTGCCGATACTGACCGTCGATCTTCTGGATAAGTATAGCCTTCGTCGTGGTGCTGCCACAATCGGTGGCGAGGATCACATTTATTTTGTCAGGATCTGTCTTCTTCATTCCCTTGAATCTGTTTTTTCTCCCTTACGAGACAATCCGCCTCCAGTTTCTCAATGCGTTCACACAGATAATCGATACTGCCCCGCTGTTCGAGGAAATCCGTGAAGTGTTGATATCCCTCGCCTCTCAGAACTGCGGACACTATCGGCTGAAAGAAGTGCAGCACCTGTGAGCCGACGTAACTGAGGGGTCGGAACGTCTCGAGAAATATCAGGCCGGGTGTGGACATGTGACGCCTCACGATCTCCAGACAGACACGATCTACAACCTTCCGTTGCGGTTCTGTCGGAATGGCGGGGCCCGGAGGGTCGACCGCGAAGGCATTCTTTATCCAGGTCATCTTGTGCCGGCCTCCCTCATGAAACTGGTGATTCGAGGAATCACCTTCTCCTTCTCACTGCCAAACAGGATGTGTATTCCTCGAAAGGGGTCGAGCCTCGAGGGCCTGCCGCGGGTCGAAAGGTACGCTCCGTTCGCATCATGCCTGAAGCGAATTATCTTTCCCCACGCGCAACTCTGACGACGGAACAGGTAGGTAGCGGTGATGCGTTGCGAATCAATTGTAAACCTGCTCGGGAAATAGAACCGATTGAGGGAGAACAGAAGCAGCAACGTGGAGACGACGCTCCACGGCACGCTGCGTGAAGAGAGAAACACAGTGCCTGATATGGCCAGAATAGCCAGGGATGCGACGACTGCCGCACCGATTCTCTCTCTCGCGGGGTGAGCGCGCCACTCAAGGGTCGCGCCTTTTGTATTCACTGTATGGCTCGCCGTCCGGGGAGTTTTTTTCTCGCCGGAGAACGTCCGTGATGCATCTATTGTCGGAACGATGACGGTCCTGTTAATCCTCGTCTCCTTGATCCGGATCAATTACTTCGTTCATGCTCCCGGTGCGATAGCCCTGCATGTCTACGGAAACATACCTGTATCCCAGTGACTTGAGCCTTGAGACGACCTTCTCCCTTATCCCGCTGGAAGCCAGCCTCCCAACATCATCCGGCTCGACCTCTATCCTGGCCGTGTGGCCGTGGTGCCTGACACGAAGCTGTCGGAATCCGAGTTCCCTGATAAATTCCTCTGCCCGGCCCACCATCTCCAGCTTCTCCGGTGTGATTTCGTCCCCATAAGGAAATCGGGAGGAAAGACACGCGAAGGAAGGCTTATTCCACGTCGAGAGCGACATCTTCTTCGAGTATCGCCTGATGTCCACCTTCCCCATCCCGGCTTCCATCAGGGGACTCCTGATCCCCAGCTCTTCAAGTGCTTTCCGGCCGGGCCTGTGGTCGCTTTCATCATCCCTGTTCGTTCCGTCTATGACGTGCTTGAAGCCCCTCTCTTCGGCCAACCCCTTGAGGAATGAATAGAGTTCCGTCTTGCAGTAATAACATCTGTCCGGCGGGTTCTCTCTGAAACCATCAATCTCGAGCTCGAGCGTGTGAAAGATATGATGCTCAACACCGAGTGCGCTGGCTATCTCTCTCGCCTCTTCAAGTTGCCCGCCGGGGTATGTCTCAGAGACGGCGGTAGCCGCCAGGACATTATCCACCCCGAGGGCCTCGATGCTGCAGGAGAGCAGAAACGTACTGTCCACTCCTCCCGAGAAACCGACGATGACGGACTCGAGTCCGTCGATAATCTCCAGTAGAACCTGATACTGCTTATCGTTATCCATCGTCAATGCCGTACAAGTATCCGGCCTGCCCCTGCTCTTCAAAAAGCCGGCATCAGGATCGGGGTTCTCCTCTCCCTTCGCCGAGAAACCCCACCAGCCCGGAGATCGCGAGCCAGACGCAACCGATGATCAGAAAAATCGATATGGTAAGTTCCGCCACCTGACTTTCTGTCCCGAACCTGTTTTTCAGGAGCCAGTCAAATAAGCTCGCCATAAGAATAAAACCGAACGCCGCGAACGCAAGCTTCCACTTCCTCCGGACCAGAAAGATGACGGCAAGGAGATAGAGGAAAACCGCTTCAGGGTCGAGACAGCCCATTTGCACAAGCTAAGTCGTAACGGACAAAATTGCAAGACTGGTTTTCCTGCCGGGGATTATTCCTCAGGTATCCATAGCGGTATCTGTTTGAGACCACAGATCCCTGTCTTGCTCAGCGAGTGAACCCGGGAGCTAAAATGGGTCAAAAAGACGTCCCTGGAGCGAGGGGGAAACTTGACGCCCCAATGCATAAGACAAATCGGGGAAACTCCACGAGACCAGACCCACTTGACAGAACCCTTGGGACAATGGTATCATCCCTACTGCGCGCGATGGTCAACGGAAGCGGGAGTGTGAGGTGTCATCCTTCCCGCATGGAAGTGTCAGCCGCGGAATGAAAGTGCAGGGTGGCGGCAAGAATGTGTAATGCGTCAGGAGAAGGGCTACAACGAAAGCGAGGACAGGGACAGAGGCGATCCGTACGAAAGTCTATCATCGCTGCCGCGCTCTGTTGTATCGTGTCCGCATCGGCCATAACCTCCTGCGGAAGAGAGCGATCCAGTACACCGAATCTCATCCTGATCATCGTCGACACGCTGCGGGCAGACCATCTCGGCTGCTACGGCTACAATAAGATCGAGACGCCTGACATCGACAAGCTTGCCGCGGGCGGCGTACTCTTTGAGAACGCCGTAACGCACGCCCCCCTCACACTTCCTTCCATCTCCTCCATAATGACGTCCACGCTTCCCCCGACTACCGGTGTACACTACAACGAGGGCTTCCGTCTCGATGCGTCGGCCTTGACGCTGGCCGAGATTCTGAGTGAAGAAGGCTATCTGACCGGCGCGGTGGCCGGGGCTGTCGTTCTCGACTCGATCAACGGCATCTCCCAGGGATTTTCCCGCTACGATGACGACTTCGGTGCTTTCAATACCTATCTTCCACACGTCAAGCTATTGGAATCACAGTTGAACCACACGCAGAGAAGAGCCGGGGAAGTAACGGACCTTGGTATAGATATGGCGGCCACCATGTCGAAGGAAGGCCCATTCTTCATGTTTCTCCACTATTTCGACCCCCACTCGCCATATGACCCCCCACCTCCATTTTCAAGCCGCGGTCTGGCATCGGAGGAGGGTTCGCCGGAGATCGTCATCAGCAGGTACGACGGAGAGATTGCTTGCACCGACGCACAGATCGGGAGATTGCTCGACGACCTGGAGCAAAAGGGCCTGATCAAGAACTCCCTCGTAGTACTGACCGCCGATCATGGCGAAGGTCTGGGCGAGCACGGTGAGAAGTCGCACGGCTACCTGACTTACGAAGGGACACTCCACATACCACTCATATTCTCGATGCCGGGAAGAATACCGGAGGGAAAACGCATCACGGGTCTTGCGAGCCATATCGATGTGGTCCCCACGATACTCGATATTCTCGGCGTTGACCGCGGGGGGCTCAACAGTCTGAACGGCAGGAGTCTCTACCCGTTCGACGATTACCGGGCCACCGATTATTCTTATTTTGAAGGTGCCACCAGTTTTGTCGTTTTCGGCTGGTCCGCCTTGAGAGGGGTGCGCACCGCCTCATGGAAATATATAGAGGCACCCAGAAAGGAGCTCTATGATCTCCTCAACGATCCGGGGGAGGAAAACAACCTCATCGATCAGACGCCCCGCGTTGCGGACTCCCTGAGAAGCGCCATGGAAGAGATCATCGCCGAGGCTCCTCTCTTCGCCGGGGGGACAGCCGGCCGAGAGATGTCTATGGGCGACGCGCAAGGCCAGGACGCCGACTACGTCGAAAGGCTGAGGGCATTGGGCTACATCGGCGCCCCGAAGAAGGTATCGACAGGATACGAGGAGATGTTCGACTCCTCTCTTCCAGACCCGAAGGATATGATTGAAGCGCAGGGGAGGCAAGAGACTGTTCTGGAGAGGCTTGTACTCGCCGAGCGGCTCGTCTCGGACGCAAAATTCAAGGAGTGCCTGCAACTACTCGCTGGTCTCGACGACAGTGGCGATCAGGGTTGGAGGATACACTACCAGATGGCCATGGCGTACATTGGCATGTCAGATGACAAGCGCGCGGGAGAAGAGCTCAGGACTGGGCTTGGCATGGCCCCGATAGGTCCCGGACGAGTCAGGATCAGGGAATTGATGCGCTTCCTTGAGACAAGGCATTGAGTCGCCGGGGGACGCGGCCCTGCTACTGACAACCTGACCGGTGACCAGGAGCTTCCCCGGAAAATCTGGTCAAATCTTCATAAGTCTCTTATGGTGGCACAGATGACGATCAGAAGAAGCGGAAAACGGTGCGCACATTGAAGGCTCCCCGGTTGATTATTTTCCGCTTCATAAGTAAAGGCGCCTCACATGTCATTCCTACTCTGCATGTCATTCCCGCTTCACATGTCATTCCCGCTTGTCGGGAATCCCATCGCACAATTAGGCCGATTCCGGACAAGCCGGAATGACACGCAAAAAACTGGGGAAATTCAAGAAACCAATGGCACCTTGACAAACAGCCTTACTTGTGATATCATGGCTTTAACTGATCAGCCCCCCTCATCCACAGCCTCACAGAT
>CAZZKG010000072.1:0-15609 GCA_964654825.1 uncultured Gemmatimonadota bacterium
GCCAGTTCTGGGGCGGTGGCCTATTACTGCGGACCATGTACTTCTCAACCGTGGACAGCCAGATCCAGAACAAACGATCCGATTTCTGGAGCCTGGGCCGTTTGGCATGGCGCTTGAAAACGACAATCTGCTGACGCAGGGCTATGTTCTCGGCTCCTAATTGTGCTTTGTCGGTAAGTATGGCCTTAGGGAACCAGGCAATAACGTTGAAAATTGTCATTATGGCCTCGGACACTGGGAAAATGATGCTTGTTTAGGGGTCAGACAGTATCTGGAATATTTGGTGTAAGTCTAAGTGATGCAAGGGGAATGGACTTTTCGGGAGGCACGGGATCCCCGGGGCGGCCGTTCGGGTGCAGGCCCCTCGATTGAGGTTGACTGGACGTGGTCGAACTGGTATAATGATACCTGAATCGTAGTGGGTCATCCCCCATGAACAACCTCCACAGCTACGGACCGGAGAGTCGGCGTGATGAGAGGATCGATCTTTTGTGCGTTTCTCATCCTGATCTTACTCGGCTGTTCTGGATCAGACTACGAGGACACCGTTTTAGTCGATTTCGATAAACGGAATCGGGACACGAGCAGAATCGAGGCGGGCGGTGACGTGCTCGACGTGGCCGTCTCGGCGATGACATCACCACGAAGGACAATCGCGCAGTACGAGGACCTGATCGATTTTCTCGGCAAGTCGCTCGACATGAAGGTTAACCTCATCCAGAAAAAGACCTACTTCGAAGTGAACGAACTCCTGGCAAGGCGCGCCCTCGATTATGCATTCATTTGCTCGGGAGCCTACGCCGTGGCCGAGAACGCCGGAATCGACCTGAACCTCGTGGCCGTCCCGGTGATCCACGGGGACACCTGCTACCACGGCATCATCATCGTCCGGAAGGACATGGAAACAGAGGGACCGGAAGACCTGGCGGGAGTCCGCTTCGCATTCACCGATCCGCTCTCTCACACCGGATACCGTTATCCCCTCTCTCTCCTCGAGAAACTGAACACGACACCTGACAAATTCTTCGAGAGCTTCTTCTTCACCTACGGACACGACAACTCGATTCTAGCGGTCGAGCACGGTATCGCCGATGCCGCCGGCGTCGAGGATCTCGTTTTCGAATACATGAAGAAGCGCGAACCCGAGCTCACCCGGAATCTCAGGGTCATCCACCGTTCAACGGGGTTCGGAATGCCTCCTATCGTCTCCCCGGCCGGGGTCCATCCCGGCCTGGACGAGAAGGTCAGAAACGTCCTTTTCGGGATGCACCGTGACCCTGACGGGTCGAAGATCCTGGAAGAACTAGCGATCGACAGGTTCGTTCCGGCCGGCGATTCCCTGTACGACAACGTGCGGGAAGTCTACCGGGCGACCGCATCCATGGTGAAGACGCCGTGAAATTCATCAAGCTACGACTACGAACGAAGTTTGTCCTGGCGATCGTATCCATCGTCATCACCTTCGGCGGGATCAACATCTTCCTCATCTACCACAGTGTGGGCCGGGCGATCGAGGACGAACTGCGGCAGAGGCTCGATTTCATGGGAGACGAGCTCGCCGAGGATTGTGTCACGCCCCTGCTCTACCGGGACCACATCAGGCTGCAGAAACTGGTGGACAACGTCACCCGGATCGATCAGGATATTGGTTATTGCTTCATTCTCGATCCGGAGGAAAAAGTTGTCGTCCACAGCTTCAATCGGGGATTCCCGGAGGGGTTGGGCCACGTCAACTCCCTGAAGGCGGGAGAACTCTCGCACACGATTCTCGTCGACTCCGGAGAGGAGGTTTACAGGGACATCGCCTCGCCGATCCTCTCGGGTTCCCTCGGGACTGTCAGGATCGGACTGAGGCAGCACGACGTCATGACTCACGTCCGTGACATCATGAGAGTGTTCATCGGTATGGTGATGCTCTTCCTCGCCATCGGGATTGCCGGCGCGTTCGTCGCCGCCGGACTGATCACGAAACCCATCGATGCCATTATCGACGCCGCGGAGCGCTTCGATCCGAAGTCAAGACCTGTCCGTTTAGAACCGAGGTCTAGAGACGAGATCGGATATCTGACCGTCACGTTCAATCGGATGACGGCCAGGCTCAACCGTCTCTACGAGGAGCTGAGACGATCTCAGCAGAAATTGATCCAGGCAGACAAGATGGCGGCCCTCGGCGTCATGGCCGCCGGCATCGCCCATGAGATCAACAACCCGCTCGCCGGCGTCAAGGGTGGCATCCGCCGGATCCTCCAGGCGCCGGAGGATGAGAAGCAGGTGGACCGTTACAGGCCCCTCATCAACACATCCCTCGACCACATCGAGAAGGTCGTCGAGAACCTCCTTTGGTTCGCCCGGGAACGCGAAGATGTCGTGGAGCCCATCGACCTCGGGGAAGTCATCGAGAAAGCGTTCCTCCTCGTCGCACACAGGTTGAAGGACAACGGGATCAGGGTGAGGCACAACAGGCCGCCGAACCTCCCCCTCGTTCCTGGCAATCCGCAGCACCTGCAGCAGGTCATGATGAACCTCCTCCTCAACGCGGCCGACGCCATGCCCGACGGAGGGGATCTCACCATAGAGACAGGTTGCCGGGATAGTGACTGCCTGATCAGAGTCACGGACACCGGCAGGGGAATCGATCCGAAGGACCTGGGGAGGGTCTTCGACCCCTTCTTCACAACAAAGCGGGCCGGGGAAGGCACCGGCCTCGGTCTCTCGGTCTCCTACCGGATCGTGAAGACCCACGGCGGCGACATGTCGGTCAAATCGTCCCCCGGCGAGGGGACGACGTTCACCGTCACGCTGCCGGCATCGAGCGACGGCACGGACAATCGAAAGGCGGAGAAGGAGGAACGCTGAACATTCTCATCGTCGATGACGAGGACCTCGTGCGGATGACGCTCGCGGACGACCTCAGGGATCTTGGGTATCGGGTGGACGACGAGAAGAATCCATTTGCGGCTCTCCGTCTCTTCGAGAAAGGAGAATACGATCTCGTCATCACCGATCTCAAGATGCCCGGCATGGACGGGATCACTCTCATGAAGAGAGCCACCAAGATCAGGCCGCATTGCAGCTTCCTCGTGATTACCGCCTTCGGCACCGTCGAGTCGGCCGTCGAAGCTCTCAAGGCAGGCGCCTTCGATTACATCACGAAACCCTTCCGGATCGAGGAGATCCACCTGCTCCTGCGTCGCCTCGAAGAACGGAAAACGCTGGTCGAAGAGAACGTCCGGCTCAAGGCCGAGGTGGCGGCGAGCAGGCGTTTCCCGGTCATCATCGGAAAGAGCCCTGCCATCGGTAAGATTCTCGATCTCGTGAAGGAGATCGCCCCCTCCGACACGAGTATCCTCATCACCGGAGAGACGGGAACAGGCAAGGAGATCATTGCGGAGGCCATCCACACCCTGAGTCCCCGACGTGACAGGCCTCTCGTGAAAGTGAGCTGCGCGGCTTTAAGCCGTGAGCTCCTCGAGAGCGAGCTCTTCGGCCACGTGAAGGGGGCTTTCACGGGGGCGACGTCGGACAAGCCGGGGAGGTTCGAGATGGCCAACGGGGGTACTATTTTCCTCGATGAGGTGGATGACATTCCGCTCGACCTCCAGGTCAAGCTGCTCCGCTTCATCCAGGAGAAGGAGATCGAACGCGTCGGCTCGACCCGGACGAGACAGCTTGATGTGAGGATCATCGCCGCCACGAAGGTCGATCTCCACCGGCGTATCACCGAGGGGCGGTTCCGGCGTGACCTCTACTACAGACTCAACGTCGTGCCCATCGAGATCCCTCCTCTCAGAGAAAGGAAGGAGGATATCCCGGCACTCATGCACCACTTCAGCCGGAAGTTCACGCCGGAGAGACCGCTCCGTTTCTCGGAGGAGGTGATCGAGAAGTTCCTCTCCATCCCCTGGGAAGGAAACGTCCGGGAGCTCGAGAACATCATGGAGAGGCTCTCCCTCCTCTGCAGGTGCGATCCCGTTACGCTCGAATGCCTGCCGGCCTCCTGGAACGAGATCCCACCGCATCCCACCGAGGAGGGGGGCAACCTCGACGAGCTGGTCAATGAGTACGAACACCGTCTCATTGAGGAGGCACTCCGGCGATGCGGGGGGAACAGGAAGAGGGCATCCGAGCACCTCGGAATTCCCTATTCGACGCTCCGCAGCAAGATCAAGAAGTACACCATCGAGTGAGCGGCACCGGGAGGGAGGGGGACAGGCGATCCATCCCCGTGAAAGAAGAGAAAAGTGCGAAATCTCGCACTAAAACGCGACTTCTCGCACATTTCTCCCTCGCCACTTCCCCCCCTCTCTCACGTAACCATCAGTAATTCTTAAACTTACGGCGAAAGTGTGATCGGGCACCCTTTTTGCTTGGAGCCGGGGCATCGCACCGGACACATGTCTATTTCACTCCAATGACGACCGAATCGGAAGGAGGTCACTTTGACCAGATTTTTTCGTCCACTCGTGTTCTCGATCTCACTTACCCTCATGATGTCGACCGGGTCGCTCCTGGCGGGCTCAGGCTCAGGCCCCGAACTCCCCAAAGGCTTGAAGGGAGTTTCGATCGGAGGTCTGTGGTACCTGTCCTATCAGACGAGTGTCACGGGGAGTTCCGACTATAACCTGTTCAGGGTGAAGAGAGGCTACATCAATATCAAGAAGGAAATCACACCCTGGATGTCAGGCCGCATCACCCCCGACACCCACCAGGAGAGTAACGGAGACTACAAGATCCGGCTCAAGTACGCCTACGCTGATTTCAAGATTCCCGAGATGGGTTTCCTCACCAAGCCCCACGTCGAATGGGGGCTCGGTCACACTCCATGGCTCGACTTCGAAGAGCACATAAACTACTTCCGGCTGCAGGACACCATGTTCATGGAGAGAAACGGCCTCTTCAACTCGGCCGACCTCGGTTTCACTTTCTTCGCCCTTCTGGGAGGCGAGGTCGATGAGAAATACCAGGAGGAGGTCAACAAGAAATATCCCGGCAAATACGGAAGCCTCGCCGTCGGAGTCTACAACGGCGGCGGGTATCACGCCAGGGAAAACAACAACACGAAGGTCCCCGAGGTGAGGTTCACCATTCGGCCCCTGCCCGAGGTGGCGCCGGGTCTCCAGGTCAGTTATTTCGGCGTCTTCGGCAAGGGGAACACCGTGGAGTCGCCCGACTGGAGGGTCAATAACATCTACCTGAGTTACGACGTGAGGCGGTTCGTCGTGGCCGGCCAGTACTACACGGGGAAGGGAACCCAGGGCGGAGAAGTCGATGCCCAGGGACATCCCAAGGAGAAGAAAGGCTACTCGATCTTCGGGGAACTCAAGGTCCCCGAGCGTGACATCAGCCTGATCGGCCGGTGGGACAGCTTCGACTTCGACACGATGGTCGAAAACGACAGGCGCGACAGGATGATCATGGGATTCGTCTATCACCTCGCAGGACACAACAAGATTCTCGTGGATTACGACCGCGTGATGTACGAGAATTCATCGATCGGCGACGACTCGAGGATACAGGTTACGACTGAGGTTCATTTCTGACCGGGAGCACGTCTTCCGGAAGAACGTCAGAGACCCCGGGATAGAGTCTTGAACGATACGGTGCTCCAGCCGGGAGCGCCGCGAGGCACTCTCTCCGGGGCCCGGGAGGTATCATGGAAAAGAAAAACAGGGAAAGCAGGAGGGAATTCCTCAAGGCGTGCGCCGCTCCCACCGGAGCCGTGCTCGTCTCGGGAATGTTCTCACCCGCTCTGTCCATGGGTGGCCGCGGCCGGAGGCGGTGGGGTTTCCTGATCGATCTCGACAGGTGTACGGGGTGCAAATCATGCGCCGTCGCCTGCAAGACCGAATTCAATGTGCCACTCGGCGTCTTTCGTTCGAGTGTGAAGGAATTCGAGACCGGAAAACTCCCGAAAGCGACGAGGAGCTTCCTGCCGTGGCTGTGCAATCACTGCAGGAAGCCGGTCTGTCTCGAAGACTGTCCTGTCGATGAGACTGACGCCGAATTCACCTGGCCGGACGGGACGGTCGAGAAGTACCGGAAACGGGCCACCTACCAGCGCCCGGACGGGATCGTCCTCGTGGACCAGGACAGGTGTGTCGGATGCGGAGCCTGCGTGGAGGCGTGTCCTTACAGGGTCAGGTTCCTCAACCCGGCCAGGAAGACGGTGTCGCCGGACGCCGTCGGCGACAATCCGGCCGAGAAGTGCGACTTGTGCGTCCACCGGCTGGACGCCGGCATCGTTCCATCCTGCGTTAACACATGTCCGTCGAGGGCGAGAGTCGTGGGAGACCTCGAGGATCCCGAGAGCGAGATCAATAAAATCATCAGGGCGAAGAAGAAACGAATAAACGTGCTGCTCCCCACGAAGGGGACCGATCCCCAGTGCCGGTACGTTTCGTTGAACCCGCTCACGTACGAGAAAGGGAGGGATACGAAATGAACAAGGGACGGAGAGATTTCCTTAAGCTCTTGGGGCTTTCGGGCGCAGGTGTGCTGACCGACGGCGTTTTTCCCGAGAGAAGTGTCCTGGGGTCCAATCTCAAGGGAAACGTCCTCCTCAATGGAGGACGGGACTTCTCGCCCGAAACGGGCATCGAGAGGAAGCGCGTGCCCTCCGCCTGCTGGCAGTGCGTCGCGAGGGACGGGATCATCGGATACGTGGAAGACGGCAGGGTGATGCACCTCGAGGGGAACCCGGAGCTTCCCCGTACCTCGGGAAAACTCTGCGCCAAGGGGCAGGCTGGGACGGGACAGGTCTACAACCCCGACAGGATCCTGTTCCCGATGAGGCGGGCCGGCAAGCGCGGCGAGGGCAAGTGGAGACGCATCAGCTGGGACGAGGCTCTTGATGAGATCGGGGGGAAGCTGAAGGGCCTCAAAGACAGGGGTGTTCCCGAGAAATTCATGTTCCACTATGGCAGAATGAAAGGCTCCTCGTCGACGATCATCAAGAAATATTTCCTGCCGGCTTACGGGACCGCGACGGTGGACGGTCACACAGCCATCTGCGAGAGTGCCAAATGGACCGCCCAGGAACTCACCTGGGGCAAGCACTACGACGTCAATGATGTGAGCCGGACGAACTACATCCTCAACTTCGGCTGCAACTTCTTCGAGAGCCACACATCCCATATCCCCCTGGCCCAGCGTGCAATAAGCTCGAAGATCGATCGTGGCGTCAAGATCGTCACCTTCGACGTCAGACTGTCCAACACGGCGGCCAAGTCCGATGAGTGGCATCCGATCCGTCCCGGCACAGACGGGGCCGTGGTCCTGGCGATGTGCCACATCATCATGCGCGATGGCCTGTATGACCGCGAGTTCATCGAGAAATGGACGAACACGGCAGTCGGGGAACTCGCGAATCACCTGGAATCGAAGACTCCGAAATGGGCTGAGAAGATATCGGGAGTGCCGGCCGCCGACATCGAGAGGATCGCGCGCGAATACGCTTCTGCCAAACCGGGAACCCTCGTCTCCTACAGGGGAGTCGTCACCCACTACAATGGCGTCCAGAACGAGAGGGCCTGCAAGATGCTCGATGCGATCTGCGGCTATATCGACGTTCCCGGGGGTACCTGCCGCGCCGTCGGCGCGAAATGGAAGAACAGCTTCCCGAAACCCACGGCCCATCCGGCCAAGCTGTCGAAGGTGTTCCATCCGGAGGGGGCCTACGCCTATTCCACGCATCACAGCTGTCACCAGGTGCTCGGCTGCATCCGCGAATGTGACCCTTCCGACAGACCCGAGATGTACATGGTCTACTGCTACAATCCCGTCTACGTCAACGGCGACTGCAGGGAGAACATCAGGATCCTGTCGGACGAATCGATAATCCCGTTCCTCGTCGTGGTGGACGTTGCCTACTCCGAGACCGCCTCTCTGGCCGACATCATCCTCCCGGACGCGACGTACCTTGAGCGATGGGACTGGGAAGACATGGTCTCCTACGACATGATCCACGAGTACTACATCCGCCAGCCCCTCATCGAACCGCTTGGAGAGGCGAGGAACTTCGTGGACGTCGTGTGCGACATAGCGAAAAGGCTCGGGGGCGAAGTCGCAGAGGCCGTCCCCTTCGAGAGCGCAGAGGAGTTCGTGAAGGACGCCTGTGAGAACACGCCGGGTGTCAGGGAAGCGGGCGGACTCGGTTACATGAAGGAACACGGCGCCTGGGTCGACGTGAAAGAGAAACAGCACTACCTCAAGCACCGCAGGAAACTCGACAGGAAGAAGGTCGAGGAGGCCATCGCCTCCGGAAAATGGGCGAAGACGGCTCTCGGGACCGTCTATGATCCTTCGAAGACGAAAAACGGGAATTACGGGGCCGGCGGCGGATCCTGGAAGGACTACAAGGCGTATGTCTGCCAGGAGGTCGACGGAGAATATTACGAGGGGTTCAAACCGGACAAGGTCGCGAAAAGCGGTCTCTTCGAACTGAAATCAACGTTTCTGGCCGACGCCGGATTCCCGGCCATCCCCGACTATGTGCCGATCCCGGAACACGAAAACCTGAAGGATGATGAACTCATCCTCACCACCTACAAGGTGAGTGTCCAGACTCATTCGAGGACACAGGGATGCAAGTATCTCTCCGAGATCTTCCACGACAACCCGGCCATCCTCCACCCCGCGACCGCCGGTCGCCTGGGGATCGCCGACGGTGACAGGGTCGCCCTGCGATCGTCGGTCGGGGAGATCGAGACCACTGTGAGGCTCACGGAGGGAATTGTCCCCGGCGTCGTGGCGATCAGCAACCACTGCGGCCACTGGCAGTGGGGAAGGTTCGCGACGGCGGGACAGGTGAAAAACCCAATGGCCGACAGTGAAGCAGACAGGCTGGATCCGGACATCCACCATATCTGGTGGACAGACAAGGGAGTCCACCCAAACTGGATCATCCCGAACAAGGGTGATCCCATTGGAGGCATGCAGCGATGGATGGACACCGTCGTTTCGATCCGAAAAGCCTGAGCCGATCCCCTGCGACGAACGATTCGAACATCGGCCATCGTATGGACGGGCACCTGGGATTCAGGGACGACGGTCAGAGAGCGAACCTCTACGGGGTGATCGCCCGGATCTTCTACGAGGCAATCACCCCGTCTCTTGCCGCCGAGCTCGAGCGATCGCACTTTCTCACTGTCATGCTCGGAGGAAAGACCGGCCAGGATAACAGGAGAATCGGTTTTCTCGACCTAGACGAACTCGGGGCCGAATTCACACGGCTCTTCATCGGGCCTAATCCCGCGGCTCCCCCCTATGCCACGTTCTACCGTGAAGACGATCCCTTCTTCGGCCAGACCTGGGGGAAACTCACGGGCGAGGTGAAGCGCTTCATGTCCTTCTACGGCATCGAGACAGCGGGCGAGGGAACGATACCCGATCACATCTCGATAATCTTCGAATTCATGGAGAAGGTCATCGAGGCGGGGATCCCAGCCGCCGCTAGCGGTTACTGCGGGAGATACGAGGAGTCCAGAAAGATCCAGAAGCGGTTTTTCAAGAACTACATCGACCCCTGGGTCTCGACTTTCTTCAGAAGGGTCCTCGACGCCGATCCCCCCCCCTTCTACGCCACCGCGTCGGAGTTCGCCGACCAGTTCGTGCGATGCGAGAAGATCCTCCTCTCCGCCTGCGAGTCCGGCTGATACCTCGCTTTATCCCTCTCCGCTAGTCGATTCGATATCCAATTCTTCAGAGCGATGAGCCGAGCTCGGTGAATCGGTCTATTTCCACGCCATGATACTGTTTCCTCATCTCTTTAATACCAATTGGATATACTCTTTTCCCTCCCTCATTCGAGGTTCGGTTATCTTCAAACAGATGAAAACTCCTACCTGGCTGTTGTCCAGAAGAATCGTAATCCTCTGTAATTCGAGGTTTGTTTTATTTCCTCCGCCCGCCTAAATGAATAATCACCATAGAGACAAACCCATTCGTACAGAGTGATAATCCGGTGGGGAACATTTTAGAGGAGCTCTGCTCCAAGCCTTTATAGAATCGTCACCCTGAACTTTTTAAGCATCCGGAGCGGGAAGTAGCTCTCTTTCGCCTTCCTTAGCCCCTCTATGCCGAGATCCTGTTCCCTGTTGACGAAGGAGAAACCTTTCAGGCTGTTCTCGCAAAAGAACTTGTTGACGGCCTGGTACAATCCGACAAGACCCCGAACCGCTTTTTCTACGTGGATGAGGGCTGTGTGACCATCGATAGATTCTGCAATCGCAAAAGCAACCGGCTTCCCTGAAACTTCGAGCAGTCCCCCGATAAGTTCGAGTTCCGTGTAATGATCGAGAAGTACAGTAGCGGCTTCTTTCTCGGCGCAGAGACCGGGATCATGTTCACAGTGTTTGTCCCGGCACCACTCATCCATCACAGCCCGGCAGTCATCGATTTTTGTTTCATCGATCCGGTGATACTCGAACCGGTAATTCTGCACAAACTTGCTGACGTGGTTGCGCTTCCGGTGATACCGTCGCCCCTTGAGATGAGCGAGATCGTCTCTGGCGTAAATATAATCCCAGTGATCCCTCATATCCCGGATCTCGAACCTTTCATCATTGTTCAGATACTTCGTGCAGAAAGTCTCGGATGCTCTCTCGATCGCCACACCAGTGTGAGTTTTGAGAATCGTAGACACCACATCTGATGTCACACCTGATCCAAGCGGTTCGAGCAGAAAGGGTTTCCCCTGATCTTCGCCACGGATGAGGAGGACATCATCCCGCAGACAGTACGAGTAATTGAAGTGTTGCTGCCAGATAAAAAGATTTGTGAAGGTGAGTTCGGAAGGCCTCCCGCTCCTCTGCCGGAGCACACGTTCTATGAGGGGTTTATCAGCGAGACCGATACCGGAGAAACAGGAAGGAGCGGCAGTACAGACACCGGATCGCCGCTGCCGCACCCGGCACGCGACGAGTGCCTCATCCTCGATGTGATCCGCCGGCTCTGAACTGTTGTAATCACTCATGATCGAAACTTTCCCAACTCTGAAACGCAACCGCTATACGACGCGATCAGAACATGGTGTACCTATATTATTAAAATCAAGGCAAACTCATGCAAGCTTAATCTGAAGCACTCTTTGCGAATCTATAGAGGTAATAACACAGACACACGTACAGTAATAGGCTTATCACTTCGCCATAATCGCCTTCCGCGATACCGAGGTTCAGACGGTCACCGAGCAGAAGTGCAATGAAGGCACTGACGACACCCATTATCGCTCCTCCGGCAATGAATCCCGAAGCGACGAGGGTACCTTTTTCCCTCCGGCGGTTATTGACCTCCGCATCATCGGACCGTGTCGAAGCGAAGTGGGCTATCGCACCACCGATTAATATAGGGGTGTTCAGCTCGATAGGCAGGTACATACCGAGTGCGAACGCAAGCGGAGAAATACCGATCATTTCGACCAGGATCGCCATGCAGATCCCGGCACCGTAGAGCCCCCATGGAACGTGAGATGTCTGGAACAGAACGTTGAGTACAGCGGCCATGGCGTTGGCCTGTGGCGCTGCCAGAGGTGTAGGGTGCTCAGGCGTCTGGACAAAACCGTACACTGTGTAAAGGAGGAGGATAACTCCACCCACGGTCAAGGCGGCGACTAACGTCCCGAGGAACTTGAACCGTTCCTGATAAAAGGGTGAGGACCCGATCCAGTAACCGATCTTGAGATCGGTAACGAATCCACCGGACATCGACAGGGCGGTGCACACAACCGTGCCGATGATGAGTGCGCTCACCATTCCGCTGGGCCCCGCGAGTCCCACCTTGACGAGGATAACGCTCGACAGGATGAGAGTCATAAGGGTCATACCGGATACCGGGTTGATCCCCACGATCGCGATCGCGCGGGCGGCGACTGTAGTGAAAAGAAATGATATCACGGCTGTGAGGAGCAGACCAACTATTGCAAACTTCCAGTTTTCCACCACGGCGCCGCGGAAGAACAGGAGCACACCGACCAGGCAGACTACAATCATCGTTACCGTGAGGGACATGGGAATGTCCGTGTCGGTCCGTTCGGTCCTGGCTGCTCCCATAACTTTTTTGCTGAAGATCTCCCTGACTCCGAGGCTGAAGGCCTTAACGATGATCTTGATATTCTTCACTACTCCGATGAGACCGGCGGCGGCAATGGCACCGATACCTATGTGCCGCACATAACTTGAAAAGATCGCTTCGGCATCCATCTGGCTGAGCGGTATCTGACTCGGCAGGAGTGAGATGTCGACATGCTGCCCGAAGTACCAGACGGTGGGGATGAGGACCAGCCAGGAAACGAAGCTGCCAGCGCAGATTATGGCTGCATACTTGAGACCGACGATGTAGCCGAGTCCGAGGACGGCCGCACCCGCATTTACCTTGACAACGAGTCTCGCCTTCTCGGCAAGCATGGTTCCGAAACCCACCACTCTGGTGGAAATCACTTCCTGCCAGAGACCGAATGTCGCGATAGCAAAATCGTACAATCCCCCGACACCGGCCGCGACGAGGAGGACCTTGGCCTGCTCGGTGCGCCCTTCACCGGTGACAAGCACCTCTGTCGTGGCGGTCGCCTCGGGAAACGGGAGCAGGCCGTGCTGCTCTTTACAGAAATACCTTCTCAGGGGTATGAGGAAGAGAATCCCGAGAAAACCCCCGAAAAGTGAAGCAAGAAATATCTTGAGAAAATTCGCATCGAGCTCGAGAATGTAGAGTGCCGGTATGGTGAAAATGGCGCCTGCCACTACCACTCCGGACGCGGCACCGATCGACTGGATGATGACGTTTTCGAGAATAGTGCTCTTCCTGGCGTACACACCGGCCAGCCCGACGGCGAGGATCGCTATAGGGATGGCAGCCTCGAACACCTGGCCGATCTTGAGCCCCAGGTACGCTGCGGCTGCGGTGAAGATGGCTGACATCACCAGGCCCCAGAAGACCGATCGGGTCGTCACCTCGGCCGGGTGCTCCGAAGAGGGGATGAAGGAGAGATATCGCTCTCCCTCCTCAAGAGGGGTGTATGCGTTCGATGGAAGATTCACTCCTTCCCTCTTCTGCTCCATATCAAACCTCCACGCAGGTGTTCTTGTCGGGCCAGGACTTGCCTGGGTCGCGCGAGTGTGACCCTGAAACTCTGCATCATGATAGGATAATGCCTCAATAATGTCAATGGTAAATTCACCCGATCCCGGAAAGACTTGCATCATCGACTCTCCCGGTATATGTAATTAATGGATTTCAATCGATCACTCAGTCATAGAGAACCGCAATGCAATCAGTATTTCTCTGTTGAGGAGGTTTCCAATGAGAAAGGCATGTGTCTTTTTGCTTGCCGCCATCGTTTGCATTTCAAGTGTCATGTTTGCCGGCGAACACCCGATGGGATTCACCGACCTCATGAAGATGAAACGCATCCGGGGAGTGGTCCCTTCGCAGGACGGGAAGCACATCGCGTACTCGGTTCACGACTTCCACCTGGAAGAGAATTCGACGACAAGCTCCATCTGGATAACATCCCTGGAGAGCGGTGTTTCGAAACAGCTCACCCGCGGTGACGGCTCGGACATGTCTCCGGCCTGGTCCCCGGACGGTAAGAAACTCGCGTTTCTTTCGGATCGAAGTGGGGAGAATCAGATATGGACGATTGAACTTGATGGAGGTGAGGCGATACAGCTCACCGATATTTCGACAGGAGTCGGAAGAGTTACATGGTCACCGGAGGGTACACTGATTGCTTTCACTTCGAAGGTCTACCCCGACTGCGGTGATGATGACTGTAACAAGGTACGAGAGAATGAAAAAAAAGAATCCGGCGTCGAAGCACAGGTCATCGACGATCTTCTCTACCGGCACTGGAATGAATGGAGGGAGGGGAAGTGGGATCATCTCTTCGTCGTGAGTGCCTCGGGAGGTGAAGCAAAAGATCTCACGCCGGGAAAGATCGATGTTCCCCCCGTGTCCCTGTGGGGTACTGTCTTTGCCGCCTTCACACCCGATGGGAGTGCTCTCCTGTTCCCGGCTAACATGGACGAGCTTCCTGCCGCGAGCACGAACATCGATATGTTCAAAGTCGGCACCGAGGGGGGAGAGTACGAAAAACTCACCGAAAACCCGGCCGATGACAACACGCCCGTCTTCTCGCCGTCGGGTACATACCTCGCCTACAGAGCGATGTCCCGGGCCGGTTACGAGTCGGACAAATACACGATCGTGATACGGGACGGCAGGACAGGAAAAACGCGTGAGATTGCGAACGATCTCGACCGTTCGGTCGGCAGCGATCTCTGCTGGGCACCGGATGAGAAGAGTCTCTTTTTCAGCACCGACGACAACGGGAAGAAGACTATTTTCCAGGTATTCACCGAAGACGGGAGCTGGAAACGGATCTCCTTCGACGGCGACACGTACAGTACCAGCATCTCTCCTCGGTCAAACAGACTGATATTTCTCAGAGAGTGGTTCAACCGGCCGGCTGAGATATACACGGTCGATCTTATCGACGGAGACCACGGGCTCGAACCGGCGGCGGAAGTACACAAGCTGACCGGTTTCAACGATCCGATCGTCTCCGAACTCGAAATGAATCCCGGCGAATCCTTCTGGTACGAGGGTGCGAAGGGTGACACTGTTCAGACCTGGATGGTGAAACCACCGGGGTTTCGATCTCGAAAAAAATACCCGGTCGTTTTTCTCATCCACGGGGGACCCCAGGGGGCGTTCACCAACGAGTTCCACTACCGCTGGAATGCGCAGATGTTCGCCTCACCGGGATACGTGGTCATCATGCCGAACTTCAGGGGGAGTACAGGTTACGGCCAGTACTTCACCGACCAGATCGGACAGGACTGGGGAGGGAAGCCGTACTGGGACATCATGAAGTGCGTCGATCACGTCACCAGCGCCTACTCATTCATCGACAGCGAGAGGATCGCTGCAGCAGGGGCTTCATACGGCGGATACATGATCGACTGGATAGAAGGCCACACGGACAGGTTCAGGTGTCTCATATCTCATGCCGGTGTCTATGACCTGAGGAGTATGTATGGTGCGACAGAGGAGCTGTGGTTCCCCGAATGGGAATTCGACGGGCCGTACTGGGACAATCCTGAACTCTACGACACACTGTCTCCATCAACGTACGCAGCGAATTTCAAGACTCCGTGCCTTGTAATCCACGGTCAGCAGGATTTCAGAGTCCCGGTCACCCAGGGGTTCGGACTCTTCACCGCTCTCAAGCGACAGCATGTCCCTTCCCGCCTGCTCTACTTCCCGGATGAGTACCATTTCATTTCGGCACCCAGGAACAGGGAACTCTGGTGGAACACCATCCACGACTGGCTGGCGACATACCTCGAATAGTTTCATTTCTCGAACAGATCACCGGCGTTGATGATCCTCACATTCTCGGGATGGATGTCGAGCTCGTACTTTTCGATCTGTCGGTCCTCTTCGAGCACGTCGGGAGGTGTCGTCCCGCTCTCGTATACCATGGGAGACGGTTTGTTCGAAAGGAGATTCTCCCTGAGAGTCTCGGCGTCTTCTGTAACGATCACGATCTTGACCCCGCTACTATCTAGATGCTGTTTCACGGCATCGAGGATTGTTGTCTCATTGTTCATT
>CAZZKG010000073.1:0-15081 GCA_964654825.1 uncultured Gemmatimonadota bacterium
GCGTCAGTGAGGGGACAGGAGCGTGAACAGATGACAACAGAAAGATGGAAGTGCTTTGCGAATTGTCTCACGGCCCGTACAGCGGCGGGAGCGGTCACGGGATGAACCCCGCCGATATCGAGGACACGAGAAGGGCCAACGAAATATGCGGCCAGTGCCACAGCAGGGGCCACAGCGTCGCCGAGCTGGGCGGTATGACCATGGGATTCCCGTGGAGTGACGCCGGTGGATTCAGGCCGCAGGATGATCTCTCTCTCTTCTACGTAATGGATGACTCTCTCAGCTCATCTTTCTGGCCCGATCACTTCCAGTCGAAGAGACACCACCAGCAGTTCATGGATTTCTACAACAGTCCCAAACCGACCTTCGAATTCCACGAGGTCAGGTGCTGGGAGTGCCACGACCCGCACGGATCAGCGAACGGACACGACATCGTTGAGGAGATCGTGGAAATCGAGGACACGGATACTCTGACAATCGCCACAGAGAATGACAACAACACCCTCTGCCTCGCCTGCCACGCGACCCACGGCGATTTCGAAGCTCTCACCAAGGCGATGATCGCCGAGTATGACACAAACATCGACTCAATCTCGACGGTCGTGTCGGCGCACACGCATCACAGCTGGGACCCGGAGAACGGCAACTCGACCGGCGGCGCCAGCAGATGCTCGAAGTGCCACAATCCGAAGGTGGCGAAATCGGCGATCGAGTACGACATCCACTCCCACACGTTCCACCCGATCCCACCGGATGACACGATCGACCACGAGATGCCCAACAGCTGTGCGATAAGCTGCCACCGGAACCCGAGCAACACGAATGTTCCGGATTTCGGCATCGTCGACGCGACGCTTACGGATTGGACGGAGGCGACGGATATAGCCCTCGCCGACACCCTGAAGGTCTATTATGGAATCGGCGGCCTGTGGTGGGATACCACACCCCAGGGTATCGAGGGTGATGAAACCGGCGGATCTCTAATCCCGAGAACATTCGCCCTCAGCCAGAACTATCCGAACCCGTTCAACCCGAGCACGACCCTCACCTTCGACGTACCGAACAGCGCTCCCGTGAATCTCGTCATCTACGACATGCACGGCAGGAAGGTGCGCACTCTCGTGAACGGACCTATGGAAGCCGGCCAGCACTCGATCACCTGGAACGGCAGAAACGAGTACGGGGTGAGAGTGTCGAGCGGTGTATACTTCTATCGCCTCAACAGTGATAACTTTTCTCAAACGCGGAAAATGGTAGTATTGAAGTAGATTCTCCTCCTTTTCTCGACCAGAAGGGCCCTCTCCGGAGGGCCTTTTTGTATCCCCTTCCCCAGGTCGTCACTCCAGCAGAGAAATGCCCTCTTTCATCTCAACCTCGCGAAAGAGGTGCGAACGACACAGCGAGTCGGGAGCACAGGCGGCCTCGGTGCGTTGCGTACCGTGCATGTGATTGAGCTATGCCATCTTTCGATGCGAGATTTTGGTTGAAAAGAATAGGGAAATCGGATATAATAGATCCGAGGGTAAGGAGGAGGAACAAAATTATGAGAAACCAGGGTATCTACCGCTACACGAAGTTCACGCTGTTTCTGTCAATACTGGTTCCCGGAATAGCTCTCGCTCAGGCGAATGGTCATCTCTTCTGGTGGTTCCAGGGGATCGAAAATGTCGAGTCGGTCGCCTCGATCGAAGACCAGGACGGCGACGGGCGTCCCGAGGCCGTTGTCATGACATACGATGTCGGTGCACCCCAGGAGGATGATCTCTACGTTATCAGGGGGAACAGTCAGGACTACGGGGATATCATCTGGTCGTCGAAACCATACGGCGGGCTTTCCGGTGGAGGCGGGTACGGTGATCAATGTCTCTCGACAGTGAGCGACCTGAGCGGAGACGGGCTCAGCGACATCCTCCTCGGCACGGCCTGGGGTGGCAGGACGGCCTTCAGCATAGACGGGGACAGCGGTGATATTCTTTTTTATCACGATTCCTACGATCATCCACCCTCCGGTTGGTGTTACTCTGTCAACCCGATCGAAGACCTCACCGATGACGGAAGCGACGAAGTGCTCGCCGCGTTCGGCAACGAAACGAGGGCCGCATTCTGCCTCGACGGCTCGAGCAGCGGTGACGCGACGGTCATCTGGAAGTGGAATGCCGATAATGATGGTGTCATGTCCATCTGTTCAATGGGTGATGTGAACGGGGACGGATTCGCCGATGCGGTTGCCGGCTGCGGCGGTAACTTCTACGACACCCGGGTAGTAATGATCGATGGGAGTTCGATCGGCGATCCCGCTCAGGAGATCTGGGAATATGAAACGGGAAGCGGTCTTCAGGATGTCTCCCCCATCACCGACGTGAACGCGAGCGGTGTCAATGATGTTCTCGCCGGCGGCTGGGACTACACCGTCAGGTGTATCGAGGGGGGAAGCTCTGTCACGGGAGAAATAATCTGGCAGAGAAACATCGGTACCGTCATCATGAAGGTCGAGGCGATCCCCGATGTCAACTCGGACGGTATCGATGATGTCCTGGTCGGTTCATGGGACAATGCGATAATCTGTCTCGACGGAGCGAACGGAGGCTGGATATGGAACACACCGACCGGATCGCTCAACGGCGGGGACGTATGGACGATCTATCCGATTCCGGACATCGACGGTGACGGGATCTGGGATGTCATCGCGGGCTCCTTCGACACGAAAATCTACTGTCTTAGCGGTGCCTATGGTGATGACGTCTGGCTCTTCACGACCGGTAACAGGCTGTACACGGTACGATCGATCCCGGATGTCAACGGAGACGGTCTCCCGGATGTAATCGGAGGTACCCAGATGATTAGCGGTAACGGAGGGAAAGTCTACTGTATAGAGGGTGACAGCCAGGGACCGTGGATGGACATATGGGTCGTACCCGACACCACCGTTGTGTATGCAGGTCAGAGGATCGGGGCGACAGTCGGGCTCACTAACACTACGGTGAATCCCCAGACGATGGACGTCTGGGTCGAGGTGTCTACACCATGGGGTTCTACCATCCCACTGCTTCACGTCGATGATCTCACACTGCAGGGAGGCGGATCCATTTCGCCGCACCTCACGAAAAAAATCCCGGACTACACTCCTGCGGGTACCTACAATTTCTTCGTCACTGTCGGGGACAACGGCATGACCATAGTCGACCGGGATTCGTTCGATCTCGAGGTAATACAACCATCAAGGGCCTGGTTTCAAGATACCGGAAAAACAGGTCCCGGAAACGACGCGATTTTTTCGAGCTGGGTGCAGAGCTCCGGAGACTTGTCTCCCCTGCCGTTGCCACCATCGGTCGACAACCTCGATCCCGGTCTTAACAAGCCCCGCCGGACCTTCGAGGCCGGGCCTACCGTTGATCCGGATAAAACAGACCGATACCTGGAATGGGCTGTGAGCACCTTCGGGAAAAACGTGGACCTGATTCTCAGAGCTCGTAAAACGGGTTTAGGACCGGTTGAGTGACCACCGTTTGAAATTAAAGAAAGGATTTCTCTCTGTCATCATAGCCCTCCTCGTGATCACTTACGGGTATAAGATGTATCACAAGGAAGGCGACCTGATCACATACAGAGAAGCGTCCCTCCACCTCATCTCCGGATCGGAGATCTATCGTAACGAAGCAGGCGCGTTCGTATATCCACCTTTCGCGGCCTTTCTGATGATACCCTTCGCCGAGCTGGACATACACACCGCCCGGGGCGTACTGTACATCACAGACCTCCTGTTCATTTTTCTGTCGTTCCAGGCTCTGCAGATGGTCATCGGCCCGTATCGGAAAATCAGATCGAACGCCTCAACCATCAACCTGGTCGCCATCCTCCTGACATTCAGATTTTTCCTGTCAGCAATAGACAACCAGCAGACCGACCTCATCCTCCTTGCCTTTTCTCTCATGAGCCTGGCTGCATTCGGAGATAAAAAGTACCTCACCTCCGGTATCTTCCTGGCTGCTGCAATATCGATAAAACTCACTCCCCTCCTCTTTATACCATATTTTCTACTCCGTAAATCATACCGGACCGCGGTGTACACTCTTCTGTTCACATTGATATTCTTCATCATCCCTGAGATTCTGTTTCCGGCTGATTCAGGTGTCCCGCTCACGATGAGCTGGTACGATTTCGTGTTGAGTAAAATCGCACCGTGGACGGGAGGTACACCATGGACCCAGGGAGGAGGTATCTGGGCAGCCTCCAGCAGACTGAATCAGTCTCTATCAGCAACAGTCTACCGATTTCTGGTGTCCGATCCAGTTGTTTTGCACGATGGCCGGATTCTGGTAAACCTCTTCAGGACAGATCCACAGACTGCAAAGATAGTGGCCTACACTCTGTCTTTTTCGCTCGTTGCTGTTTCAGGTTTGGTCATGTTCAAAACCAGAGACATGACGATCGATATTCCTGTTGACCTGTCCATTATCTTCTGCCTCATGCTCCTCCTCTCACCGCAGTCGAGTAAAGCGCACTTTTCATCTCTCCTCCTTCCTCATGTCGTCCTCCTTGCCGACATCATCAGGAGGAGAAACAACACTATTATCATGATGGTGGTACTGTCTGTGATTCTGAACACGTTGAGTGCCGAAGGATTCATAGGCATGCATATTTCCGACGTACTGGAGGCGTGCGGGGTGATCACGTTCGGAACGCTCCTTCTCTGGTGTGCCCTGATCTTCCTCAAAGTGAGAAAGTCTCCACTGCCCGTGTGATGCACAGGTACGCAGGAACCGCTTGAAATGAAACCCAGTTCCATATAACTTATGAGCTGAAAGAAGCCATATCATTCTGATGTATCACCTCATGTACGTACTGGAGGCATCATGAGTCTGACCCGGCTGTTCGTTCTCCTGTTCATGTTCTGCTTCTTATCGTGTACCGTGAAGAGTCCCGACGAACAGAGACTGAGACTTTTCATCGATCAGCATGTCGTCAGGATCAAACCATTGATGAAAAATGAAAATCTGGCATACTGGAACGCCGCGACGACCGGGGCGAGTGAGGAATACGAGCGGTACTCAGAGCTCCAGATAGAGATAAGGAAAATCTACTCAGACAGTGATGATTTCAAGCTCCTCAAAGAAGTCAAAGAGAACGACAAGATCAAGGACCCGCTGCTTTCGCGGCAGCTCGACATACTTTACAACGACTTTCTCGAAAATCAGATTGACACCACACTCATGAAAGAAATTGTCCGGGCCGGTACTTCCATCGGCGAACAGTTCAACACGTTCAGAGCAGAGATCGACGGCAGGAAAGTGACGAACAACGAGATAATGACCATATTGAAAGATGAGACCGACTCCGAAATAAGGAAGAAGGCATGGGAAGGGAGCAAGCAGATCGGGGAGGTTGTGGCTGATGAAATCAGAGTACTTGCGAAGAAGAGAAACGAGGCAGCAATCTCACTCGGTTTCAGCAATTTCTTCCAGATGCAGCTCGCACTCTCCGAGTTGAGCGAGGAAGAACTATTCCGAATCTTCGATGAGCTCGATTCGATGACCCGCGATTCTTTCTTCGAGCTGAAGGCACGCATCGACAGCTCACTGGCTGTCCGATACGGGATTGATCCGGGGGCGATGAAACCGTGGCACTACCATGATCCCTTTTTCCAGGAGGCCCCCTCCTACCTGACACTCGACCTCGACTCATTCTTCGAGGGAAAAGACGTGGTGAAAATTGCGACGAGATTTTACGAGGGGTTAGGGCTGGAAGTGAATGACATTCTAGCCAGAAGTGACCTGTACGAGCGAGAGGGGAAAGATCAGCACGCCTTCTGTACCGATATCGATCGAGAGAGTGACGTCCGCATTCTCGTCAATATCAAGGAAAACGCCAACTGGACCGAGACGACTTTACACGAACTCGGCCACGCGGTCTATGATAACAACATCGATCCATCTCTTCCCTTCCTTCTCCGCCAGACGGCACACATGTTCACCACCGAGGGTGTAGCCATGCTCATGGGACGTCAGGTTAAGAACCCCGAATGGCTGAAGACGATGATCGGCATTACCGAGGAAGAAAAAGAACAGATTCAGGATGGAGTGACAGAACTCCTCACCGCATTCGAACTGGTTTTCTCCCGGTGGTGCCAGGTGATGGTCAGATTCGAGCAGGGCTTGTATACCGATCCTGACCAGGATCTGAATACCCTCTGGTGGAATCTTGTGGAACAATATCAGGGTCTGGAAAAACCCGAAGGAAGGGATGCCCCCGACTGGGCAGCGAAGATCCACATAGCGTCCTACCCGGTTTACTATCACAACTATATGCTCGGCGAGCTCTTCGCTTCGCAGATACAGTCTCGAATCGCTCGGGACATTCTTCATGTTCCCCTGGACAAGGATGTTTCGTTTGCCGGAAATCCCGAAGTGGGGAGCTACCTCATCGAGAAGATTTTCAAGCCGGGTGCTACCAGACGGTGGGATGATTTCATCGAGTCGGCAACCGGGGAGCCGCTGACTGCGAAGTACTTCGCTCTGCAGTTCGTGAGTAAGTAGGAGGAGGTCCGTTAACTTCCAGGCATCCCGTCACACACGATGTGGTGTCCTGTATCTTCCTTTCCCCATTTTATGGGGTACCCCCTTGATTTTTCTGGTAAAATTATCATTAATTCTATAGTGTTATAGATAAAATCTCCCCTGGAGGCGAAAAGAGCCATGCTGCAGGTATCCAAAGCAACAGATTACGCTCTTCTATTCCTGACGAATCTTGCGCGGCAACCCGAAAGAAAGTGGAATGTGAGGGAAGCATCAGAAAGTCTCAACATTTCACGTCGGTTCCTTGCCAACATCACCCATCAGCTGGCCCGGCATGGTATCATTACCACGGCAAAAGGGTCGGGAGGCGGAGTGACGCTGGGAAAGAACCCGGGCAGTCTCACCATAGGCGAAGTGGTCGAGGTCTTCGAAGGCCGCGTTAATCTGGTAGACTGTATACACACGCAGGTCGACACTAACAGCCCCTGCGTCAGAGATCACCGATGTAACGTCAGATCATTCTGGGAGACATTGAGCAGAGACATCGAAGAATCTCTGAGAACCACAACTCTACAGGACCTGGGAGAAAATCGATGAGTGATTATCTGAAGATAGACGACCTTCATGTCCAGATCGGCGAAAAAGAGATTCTGAATGGTGTCGATCTCACGATTCCGAAAGGAGAGGTTCACGCCGTCATGGGCCCCAACGGTTCCGGGAAGAGCACACTGGCAAACACTATCATGGGACATCCCGACTATACGGTGAATAAGGGTGAGATACTCTTTGAAGGAACTGTCCTGAACGGGCTTCCTGCGGATGAACGTGCACGCCTCGGTATTTTCCTCAGCTTCCAGTATCCCGTCGCACTTCCCGGCGTGTCACTGCTTCAGCTGATCAAGAAATCGACGTCACTTCTCCCGGGTGCGATTCGTTATCCAACCGCGAAACAGTTCACCCGGTCGATGGAAGAAGCCAGCAGAGTGGCCGGTATCCCGGAGGAGATGCTTTCCCGGTCGGTGAATGACGGATTCTCAGGCGGCGAGAAAAAGAAATCTGAGATTATTCAGATGGGGATGATCGGCTCCAGGATGATTTTACTGGATGAGATCGACTCGGGGCTCGACATCGATGCACTCAAGGGTGTGTCGAGCGTCATCAATTCTCTTCGAAACGGGGAGAGGTCTTTCCTCATCATTACCCATTACAACCGTATCCTGTCATATATCGAACCGGACAGGGTTCATGTTATGACGGCAGGGCGTATTATACACTCGGGTGACGCAGATCTGGCGCTCGAACTCGAGAAAGAAGGGTACGCATACACCGACACGGATCTGGGGGTGGCGTCATGAACAGAAATGAAATTCTGGTGAACGATCAGTACAGGTACGGCTTCCACGTCCCCGAGAAATACGAGTTCAAAGCGAAACCCGGGCTCTCCCGCCGCAGGATAGAGGAAATATCTTTTTTGAAGGGTGAACCGGACTGGATGCGGGAGTTTCGTCTTCACGCATATGAAATCTATGAATCCAAACCGATGCCGGGATGGGGGGTCGAACTGGGAGAGATAGATTTCGAGTCGCTCCACTATTACATTAAACCAACCGATCGGGCAGAGAGCACATGGGAAGAAGTACCGGAAGAGATAAAAAACACATTCGATCGCCTGGGCATTCCGGAAGCCGAGCGGAAGTTCCTGGCCGGCGTTGGTGCACAATACGAGTCCGAAGTCATCTATCACAATCTCAAGGAAGAATGGGAGAAACTCGGAGTTGTGTTCCTGGATACCGATTCGGCACTGAAGGAGTACCCGGACCTCTTCAGACAATACTTCGGGACGGTTATCCCGCCTGAAGACAACAAATTTGCGGCACTTAACTCGGCAGTCTGGAGTGGAGGCTCATTTATATATGTTCCACCCGGCGTCTCAATAGAGATTCCTCTCCAGGCGTACTTCCGAATCAACGCCGAAGCAATGGGTCAGTTCGAAAGGACTCTGATCATCGGGGATGAGGGATCGAACGTTCACTATGTCGAGGGGTGCACAGCTCCGATCTATGCCCGTGATTCACTTCACTCGGCAGTCGTTGAAATCATCGTAAAGAAGGGGGCGAAGGTTCAGTACACAACGATCCAGAACTGGTCCGGTAACGTGTACAACCTCGTGACAAAACGAGCGATCGCGGAGGAAGATTCGGCGATGATATGGGTCGACGGAAACCTGGGCAGTAAAAAAACCATGAAATACCCCTCGGTCTACCTCACGGGGAGAGGAGCGAAGGCGGACATCCTCTCACTGGCGATGGCAGCCGAGGGGCAGCATCAGGACACAGGAGGGAAAGCCATCCATGCGGCCCCGGATACCAATTCCACCATAACCTCAAAATCGGTCAGCGTGAATGGCGGAAGAACATCATATCGGGGCCTCGTGAAAGTCCACCGGAATGCGGAACGAGCAAAATCCAGCATCAAATGCGACGCCCTCATCATGGACGGGCGGAGCTCATCCGACACATATCCGTACATGGAGATAGAGAACAGGGGAGCTCGTATAGAACACGAAGCCAGTGTGAGCAGAGTCTCCGAGGATCAGCTCTACTATCTCGCCTCACGAGGTGTCGATGAGGATCAGGCACGTGCCATGATCGTTTCGGGTTTTATAGAATCCATTGTCAGAGAGCTTCCCATGGAATACGCCGTCGAGATGAACCGGTTAATACAGCTTCAGATGGAGGGATCAGTGGGATGAACTATAAACTGCCGCTGCAGACCGACGAACTCTGGAGGAGGACCCGGCCAGAGACATTCAGTTTTCCGGCTCGTCCCCCCTCCCCTTCGGTGGCACATCTTCACTCGGTAAATGGAGTCCGGCCCGGTTCACACGCGTTGACCCTGCACAAGGGGCTGTCAGGTTCCGAGGATCTGCCTTTGAGTACCCCCGGGGCCCTGAACTCAAACGATCTTTCACGTTTCGCCACCTTGAATGCGCTTGACGGCTACCGCCTCATCGTGGAGCCCTCAGTCAGGATCGAGACTCCGCTGCAGGCTTTTGTCGACCTCACTCCCGGGGACAGCTCCACGATCCTGAACTCGATCCACGTCGCCCCCGGCGCTTCGGTGACGCTGATCGAATCGATCCATGATCCGGGAGGTTCACAGCTGCTCGCATCCACGAGAGTAAGACTCGGAGAAGGATCAAAACTCATCTACAAGAGGCTCTGGCAGTGGCGGCGGGATGTATACAGCCACACTCTTTTCACTCTCGAGCGGGACGCAACACTGGAAATCGTTACGCTCAACACGGGAAATAAAGTGAGCAAGCTGGAGCAGACAGCCGAGCTCTCGGGGACAGGTGCCCGCTATAATGAGCTTTTCGTGGACCTGGCATCGGGAAGATCCCACGTGGACGTCACTTTTGACATGAGGCACCTCGCTCCCCGCACTTTTTCCCGAATCGATGCCAGGGGTGTAGTCCGCGACCGGGCATACAGCCTTCATCACGGGCTCATAAAGGTGGCCGAGCAGGCACGGGGAGCGGACACGTACTTCAAATCCGGACACCTCCTGCTCACGCATACAGGCCGCGCCGACGGCATCCCGAAGCTCGAAATCGAGACCGATGATGTGAAAGCCGGTCACGGTCACACATTGAGCGATGTCGATCAGGAAGCAATCTACTATCTCATGTCCCGGGGCATCCCCGCCGAAGAAGCTGAGCAGATGTACGTCGACGGATTTCTTGCTCCGCTTTATCAACGTTTTACCGAACTCTCAGAACTGATGGGGTAATGAAGTGAGACGAGAAGATTTTCCCATATTCAAAAACAGGAAGCTCATCTATCTGGACAGTGCTTCATCCACTCACAAACCGTCAATCGTACTCGACACCATATGTGATTTCTGTTCCAGGTCGTACTCGAATGTGCACCGAGGTATTTATCCGCTCTCCGAAGAAGCGACAAGCCAGTATGAATCAGCTCGAGATACGGTCGCACGATTCATCAACGCAAACACCGAGGAAGTGATTTTCGTCAGGAGTACCACGGAGGCGATCAACCTTGTAGCGTACAGCTGGGGGAGGAGTAATCTGCAGCCCGGCGACGCGGCAATCGTGACCATCATGGAACATCACTCCAACTTCGTCCCGTGGCAGCAGATCGCCGGTGAAAAGATTTCCCGTTTTCGTGTAACAGGCATCGACGCCTCCGGCAGACTCGATCTGGGCAAACTCGAAGCGGAGCTCAGAAAAGGGGCCAGGATCGTAGCCTGTACCATGGTTTCAAACGTCCTCGGGACCATCAATCCCATACGGGCGATCGCGGAACTGACACACCTGTACGGTGCCGTTTTGATCGTGGACGGCGCGCAGGCTGTCGCTCATATGCCGGTTGATGTGAAAGATCTGGATGTGGACTTTTTCGCTTTTTCGGGACACAAGCTGTACGGTCCCACCGGAATAGGCGTCCTTTACGGAAAGCAGGCTCTCCTCGAGTCCATGCCGCCGTTTCTCTTCGGTGGGGAGATGGTCAGTGAGGTCCACTTAGACCACACCCATTTTAACGAGATTCCATATAAGTTCGAAGCCGGCACCCCACCCATAACCGAGGCGATAGGCCTGGCGAGAGCGATCGAATATGTAAACTCGGTGGGATGGGAGACCATAATGAATCACGAGGATGAAGACACGAAATATGCGTATAAAATCCTTAACTCGATTCCCGGTATTTCCATCTACGGTCCACCGCCTGGAGAACGGACCGGAGTCATCTCGTTCAACATATCAGGTATTCACCCGCATGATATCGCGGGGCTCCTGGGCAGCGCCGACATCTGCATTCGCGCAGGTCATCATTGTGCCCAACCTCTGCACGAATTTCTGAACATTCCCGCTTCTGCCCGTATCAGCCTTGGCATTTACAACAACCGATCGGATCTCGATCTTTTCAACAGCCATCTGCAAAAAGTCCTATACGTCATGGCAAGGACATAAACGTGGAAGCGATTTACCGGGAATACATACTGGATCACTTTCAACACCCTTCTCACAGGGGCAAACTCGACTCACCGACCGTTACACAGCGTGATTCGAATCCTCTCTGCGGGGACGACATCACGATGGAGATCATGATCAATTCGGCAGGATCTATCGAGGACTGCCGTTTCCTCGGTCACGGCTGTGCGATTTCTATGGCGGCTGCGGATATGCTGTGCACCGACCTGATCGGGAAAGATGCCAGGGACGTAATCAATATGAGCAGGGATGACATGCTGGAGCTTCTCGGTATCGAGCTGGGTCCGGTTCGTGTCAAATGCGGTCTCCTGGCCTACAAGGCGGTGAAAATGGGTTTGATCAAGCATATTCAGGAAGCAGGAGAGGAATCGACGAAGGATGAAACTTCTGGTGTGTAATAAGAGTGACGTTCCGGAAAACGGGATGAAGTGTTTCACACTCGAAGGTGAACCCATTCTCATCGTTCGAGTTGACGGCAGGTTCCTGGCGGTATCGGATTCATGCTCCCATGCCGGATCGAGTCTTTCGGAAGGGACTCTAGACGGTTACACGGTCCGGTGCCCTCACCACGGCGGTACGTTTGATGTGAGAACCGGCGAGGCCCTCACTTACCCGGCAGTGGCACCGGTCGAACGTTTTGAACTCATTGTCGAAGGTGAGGAGATCTTCCTCGAAATCGATTTCTGAGAAACGCAGGTCCGGGGAGCTACTGCTCCGGTTTCAGTATCCGTGATAGTACCATGGGCAGGATACCGCCACTTCGGTACACTTCCACTTCGTACTCCGATTCGAGTCTGGTGAGCACCTGAAATCTGATCGGATCCCCGTTATCCTTCCTCGCGGTTACATCGAGGATTTTTCGCGGAAACAGATCGCCTTTGATACCGGAAATCGAGAACACCTCATCACCCGCGATCCCGAGTGATTCACAGCTCTCCCTATCGAGAAACTCCAGGGGGAGGACACCCATACCGTACAGATTGGATCTGTGGATCCTCTCGTAACTCCGGGCGATTACAGCCCGTACCCCGAGAAGACGGGTACCTTTCGCAGCCCAGTCGCGTGATGACCCGGTCCCGTACTCTGATCCGGCGATTACAAGGAGAGGAGTCCCGTCGCTCATATAAGCCCTGCTCATCTCGTAGATGGTCCCCGTCTCCCCGGTGGGATAGTAGATCGTGTAGCCCCCTTCGACACCATCGAGGAGGAGGTTTCTGATTCGAACATTGGCGAATGTCCCCCTCACCATGACATGGTGATTACCCCGCCTCGAGCCATATGTGTTGAAATCGGATATTGAAACCCCCTTCTCGAGCAGGTACTTCCCGGCAGGGCTGTCGGCAGAGATCGCTCCCGCCGGCGAGATGTGGTCGGTAGTCACCGTGTCACCGAGAAGAGCGAGAACGCGCGCCTGTTCGATATCCCCGACCTCGAATGAATCGGCTGCATTGTCGATGAAAAAGGGTGGTTCCTGTATATAGGTTGAATCTGAATCCCAGCTATAAAGATCACCTCCGGGCACCTCCATCCGCTTCCAGAATTCATCACCCTGGAACACTTCTCTGTATCTCTCTCTGTACATCGACTCCGACAGGTACCTGTTTATCTGAGTGTGTATCTCATCCTGTGTCGGCCATATGTCCCCGAGGTAGACCTCCTCCCCGTCACAACCTGACCCCAGGGATTCTTTTCTGAAATCGATGTCTATTCGTCCGGCCAGAGCATATGCCACGACCAGTACCGGGGATGCGAGGTAGTTGGCTCTGACCTGAGGGTGAATACGGGCTTCGAAATTCCTGTTGCCGGACAATACGGCGGCAACCACAAGCTCGTTTTCCTCGACAGCTTTCGCTACCGGTTCCGATAGTGGTCCGGAGTTTCCGATGCAGGTTGTACATCCATAACCCACTACATGGAATCGTAGCAACTCGAGATAGTGAAGCAGGCCGGCTTCTCTGAGATAATCAGTCACGACACGAGACCCGGGCGCGAGGGAGGTCTTGACGTGTGGTGAGACCGTGAGCCCCATCTCGACCGCCTTCTTCGCCAGAAGGCCGGCCCCGATCAGTACGGAAGGGTTGGATGTATTGGTACAGCTGGTGATCGCGGCGATGACTACGCTGCCGTGGCCGACAGACGCTACGTTATCATCAATGACGATGTCAATGACACTCTCATCGACGGAATGCTTACTCACTTCTCCTTTTCTCGAGAGATCCGGAAGGGATTCCACAAACGAGGAAGGCACCGCGGAGAGAGGGATCCTGTCCTGAGGCCGATTCGGTCCTGCGACACAGGGTACGACATCACCCAGATCGAGCGAGAGCAGGTCCTTGAACACAGGTTCCCGGGTTGTTTCCGACCGGAAGAGATGCTGCAGCTTGGTGTATGTGCGGACCAGATCAACTTGATCTTCTCGTCCTGTCCGGACGAGGTACTGCAAGGTCTCCTCATCCACGGGGAAAAATCCCACAGTCGCCCCGTATTCGGGAGACATATTGGCGATGGTGGCTTTATCCGGAAGGGAGAGCGAGTCGAGCCCGGGACCAGTGAACTCGATGAACTTGCCGACAACTCCGTGTTCTCTCAGCATCTGTGTCACGGTGAGAACGAGATCGGTGGCCGTTGCACCTGCAGGCAGAGTTCCGGACAATCTGAGACCGACAACATCGGGAAGCTGCATGTGATAGGGCTGGCCGAGCATTACCGCCTCCGCCTCTATACCACCGACACCCCATCCGAGAACGGATATCCCGTTGATCATCGTGGTGTGGGAGTCGGTCCCCAGAAGAGTGTCGGGATGTGCGACGAGTTTCCCATCGACCTTTGATGCCGACACCACACTTGAGAGGTATTCGAGATTCACCTGGTGTACGATGCCGGTTCCGGGAGGGACAACCCTGAACCCGTCGAAACTCTGCCGGGCCCATTTGAGAATCGAGTACCGCTCACTGTTGCGTTCGTACTCCCTCATCACATTCTTCTTATACGCGTCTGCCGTCCCGAAATAGTCAACCTGTACGGAGTGGTCTATCACCAGATCGACCGGAATCACTGGATTGAGCAGTGGTGAAGTGACGCCCCTTTTCTGAATCGCACTGCGCATGGCGGCAAGATCCACAACGGCCGGTACCCCCGTGAAATCCTGGAGGATGACGCGGGACGGCATAAACGGAATCCCGATCTCCCCCACCCCGTTGGGCCACCCGAGCAGCGAATCCGCGTGTTTCCGGGTTATCGTCGTGCCATTGATATTTCTCAGCACGTTTTCAGTGAGGATTCGTATAGAAAAGGGGAGATGGCCGACCTCTTCCTGTGTACCGATTGGGAAATACCGGTAAGTCTTACTCCCCAGCTCGAAGGACTTCACGTTTTTCTCAGGAGTCATATCCACCTCACATTAATACTTTTCGAAATCCGGTATTGAGACCCAAGGTTCCATCCTCGAGGTAACCCCCTAAAATCCGGCTGGAATCCTGAAGTGGTCTTCGAGGGAAAGATATCTGCTTAATTACTAACACATGAGCGAGACAGAATCAATATGAAAAACTGAAC
>CAZZKG010000074.1:0-14601 GCA_964654825.1 uncultured Gemmatimonadota bacterium
ACGAAAGAGAATCTGCCCCGAGATCCCGACCGCGGCCCAGCGGCTCGAGGAGAAGATGGTGTGTTTCGCCGGACTCCTGGCCCGGCTCGAGGGGAAGGTGATCCTGAGTTTCACCTCGAAGAACCTGGTCGAGGACCGGGACATGTTCCCGAGCCCGGTACTTCTTCCGATCTACCGCCTCCTCACCGGTGACCGGCAGGGAGACCAGGAGAGCTTATACAGGTGGCTGCCGCCGCCTGAATCCATAGCCCCTCTCGAACCCGGAAGGTGCCTCGATCCCGGTGAGTGGTGGCTCCACCGGTTGAGCGGCCCCGGTGTGCTGGAGGACCCGACAGGGCTCGTTCACGAGGTTTTCCCCCATCTGGGCCGTGCCGGGAGAGCGGCCCTCTCGCGAGGCGGCGCCGGGTTCACCGAATACGACGGGCTGGTGCCGGAGGCCGGAAGCGATCTGGACCCCTCCGCTCCGGGTGGCCCTGTAATGTCAGCCAGCGGTTTCCAGATGATGGGCCGGTGCCCGCGCGCCTTCTTCTTCAGCTACGGGCTCGGGATCGAGCCGCCGGAGGAACTCATCCTCGATCCCCGGACCTGGCTCGATGCGTTAAACCGCGGCTCTCTCCTGCACGAGTTGTTCGAAGGATTTCTGCGGTGGCTGATCGGCGAGGGCCGGCAGCCCGACTTCGACAGGGACCACGATGAGATCATGCGGCTCTTAGAGGAGAAGGTCGAAGAATACCGCGTCACCTACCCGCCCCCGAGCGACAGTGTTTTTCGAAACGAGCTCGCTCGTCTGACACACAGCGCACGGATCTTTCTCCGGGAGGAAGATCGCTACTTCGACCGGACCGGTCGCGTCCCGGTTTTTCTCGAAGCGTCTATCGGGCTGCGGCCGGGTTTCCACGAGACGTCGCTCGACACGCCTGATCCGGTCGAGGTCGGCCTGCCAGGCGGCAGGACGATCAGGGTCCGCGGTCGCATCGACCGGATCGATCGGGCGGGGGGCGATGTGGCCCCGGTGTATTACATCTGGGACTACAAGACCGGGAGCTCCTGGGGATATTCGAAGACTGACCCCTTCATGCAGGGAAGAAAGGTGCAGCCGTATCTCTATATGCGGATCGTGACCGACCGGCTGAAGACGTCGGTCTCACCGGCTGTGGATGTCGCCTCCTTCGGTTTCTTCTTCCCCGGCGAGCGGGCATTCGGTGAGCGGCTGGTCTGGACTCCCGGGGAACTGTCGGGCGGTGGGGAGATACTCGTGCGGCTCTGCGAGGCGATAGCCGGCGGGGCCTTCATCGCCACCACCGAGAGTGACCGGGACTGCCGATTCTGCGATTACCGGCCGATCTGCGGCGATCTCGTGTCGGAGGCCGACTCATCGAGACGGAAGCTGGGAAACCCCGGCAATACCGTACTCATCCCTTTCCGTCGACTGCGGGGGATCGAGCCGGACAAAAGCCCCGGCACATTAGGTGAGAAAGAAATGAGGGACGACGATGCCCGGTGAATCGAAGAAACGCTTGATGCTTCCCCCCGATCACGAGGAGAGACGTCTCATCCTCGAGAACCTCGACTCCACCATTCTGGTCGAAGCCGCGGCGGGGACCGGGAAGACCACGAGCATGGTAGGCCGCATGGTCGCACTCATCCGGGAAGGAAAATGCGGCATCGACACAATGGCGGCCATCACCTTCACCAGGAAAGCCGCCGCTGAACTCAGGTCCCGTTTCCAGATCGAGCTGGAACGCTCGGCGAGGGAGGCCTCCGGTGAAGCCGGAACGCGGCTGGACCGGGCTGTGAGTCACATCGAACGCTGTTTCATCGGGACGGTCCACTCGTTCTGCGGCAGGCTGCTCCGCGAGCGGCCGATAGAGGCGGGTGTCGATCTCGCGTTCGATGAGATGGAGGAGGATGAAGATTTCCGCCTCCGCGAACTGGCGTGGGACGAATACGCGGCGGTCCTGTACGCGGACGACAGCCCCGTCCTGGATGAGTTTCGAGGGCTAGGTCTCGAGATCGATCAGCTGCGCAGTCGCTTCATCCGCTTCGCCGACTTTCCCGATGTCCAACGGTGGCCGACCGGCGGTATCGAGCCGGTCGATGCGGGGGAGGCGAGGGAGAGACTGCTCGGGTATGTCCGCCACATGGAAGACCTGGTCCCCTCGTTCCCTGCCGATTACGGGACCGACAGGCTCATGCCGACGTACGAGATGGTCGTCCGCATGGTGCGTAACCGCGACCTCGCCCGGGATTCAGATCTCATGGCGGTTCTCGATATGTTTGAGAAAAATCCGAAGGTGACGCAGAAGTGCTGGCCCGGGGGGAAAACCCAGGCGCTTTCGGAGAAGGCTCTCTGGGACGGATTCGCCGGGGAGGTCGCTCACCCGCTCCTTCGCCGGTGGAGGGAGAAACGGTATGAGTTCGTGATCCGCGTGTTTCACGAAGCGATCCGGTACTACAATGATTACCGGGGCCGCACCCGGCGCCTCAACTTCCAGGATCTCCTGATGACCGCCGCCCGGCTCCTCCGTGACAAACCGCAGATCCGACGGTATTTCCGTTCGCGCTTCACTCATCTCCTCGTTGATGAGTTCCAGGACACCGACCCCATACAGGCACAGGTGATGATGTTCCTCACTGCCTCCGATTCCGGAGAGACCGACTGGCGGAAGTGTACGCCGGTGCCGGGATCCCTCTTCGTGGTTGGAGATCCCAAGCAGTCCATCTACCGGTTCAGGCGGGCCGACATCGTGACCTACAACCAGGTCAGGAAGATCATAGAAGAATGCGGCGGCCGTGTGGTCCCTCTCACGGCCAACTTTCGGACGATCGGCGGGCTCATCGGGTGGAACAACCGGGTTTTCGTCGACACATTTCCAGGTACCGCGACCGCTTACTCACCGGCCTTTCGTCCGATGGAAGTCGGACGGGAGGAAGGCACCGAAGGTGAGTTGAGTGGTGTGCGGGTGATCGAAGTGCCGCCTGACTACGGGAAAAAGGAAGAGGTCATTCCCTACGAAGCGGACTTCATTGCCCGAACGATCCGGCGCGCGCTCGATGAGGGGATGACCGTACCGCGGAGCAGGCGGGATCTCGAGTACGGGAAAGGGCCCAAGGTGACGCCGGGGGATTTCATGATCATCACCCGGAGGAAGGCGGAACTGGCGATCTATGCCCGAAAGCTTCAGGAACTCGGTATTCCGCACGAAACATCCGGTGGTAGCTCCCTGCAACAGGTCACCGAGGTGAAACTCCTCGTCGACTGCCTCAGAGCCGTCACCGAACCTGAGAATCCTGTCTCGCTCGTAGCCGTTCTGCGGGGAGGGCTCTTCGGTCTGAGTGATAGGGAACTCTATGAGTACCGGCGTGCCGGTGGAGAGTTTTCCTACCGCTCTGCGTGCCCGGAGGGGCTCGACGGGGAGACCGCCCGGTTGTTCCGGGAAGCCTACGACAGTCTCATCCGTTACGACAGGTGGCTGAAGCGGATGCCGCCTGTGCCGGCCATCGAGCGGATCGCCGGCGATCTCGGCCTGCTGGTACAAGCGCTCGCCCGCCAGGGAGGGAGTGTACGGGCCGGGAGTATTGTCAAGGTATTCCAGATGCTCCGGGCCGCGAGTGCCGACCTCCATTCGGTTTCCGATTTGACGCAGTACATGGCGGAGCTCATAGAGAACAACGTTGAGTTCGACGGTGTCCCGGCGAGGCCGCACGGGACATCGGTGGTGCGGCTCATGAACCTCCACCGGGTCAAGGGGCTCGAAGCACCGATCGTCTTTCTCGCGAATCCCACCGGGAAGTGGAATCCGCCCGTCGGTCTTCACGTCGACCGGTCCGGGGGGTCGATCGACGGGTACATGGCCGTCAGCGAGGAGAGGGGATTATTCGTAAAACGTGTGCTGGCGCTTCCCCCCGGCTGGGACGGGTTCGAGGAGGAGGAGAAGCGTTTCGGGAAGGCCGAAGAGGACCGGCTCCTTTACGTGGCGGCGACCCGGGCCGGGTCCATGCTCGTCATCACACAGAGGGTGAAGGGGAACAACCGGAGTTACTGGAATTTCTTCTCCCCCTACCTCGAGGGTGCCGACTATCTACCCGATCCCGGGCCGCAGACTGCCCCGGCCGGTTCACGGATCACCGTCACACGGCATGATATCGACCGGGCGACGGCGGCGATCGCCGAAGCCTGGAAGCCGGTGACACGACCGACATACGCACGGGCCGCCGTGAAAGAGCTGACGGTTTCCCGACCTGACGGGACCTCAGCAGGAGGTGCGGGGCGGGTCACGACCGGGGAGCACGGCACCGAGTGGGGGACGGTGATCCACACGCTGCTCGAAGCCGCGATGCGGGATCCCGACGCCGATCTTTCGCACATCGCCCGGGCCGCCGTCAACGAGCAGGAGCTCGACGCGTCGTACGTGTCACGGGCTCTTCGAGCGGTCGAATCGGTCATGAAGTCGGAGATCTGGCAGCGCGCCGTCTCGAGTGAGAGGCACCTCGTCGAAGTGCCGTTCACGATCTGCAGACATACTGGTGAAGTGGGCAGTGGGGGGCCCGGTTCGTTACCTCTCATTATCCGCGGCGCGATCGATCTCGTTTTCAGGGAGCCCGACGGTTGGGTGATCATCGACTACAAGACCGATGCCGCACCTGCCGAGGCGATACCGGGGCTCGTCGAGTATTACCGGGGGCAGGTCCTTGCCTACCGTGACGTGTGGGAAGATGTGACCGGTGAGACGGTGAAGGAAGCGGGACTGTATTTCACCCGTGTCGATGAGTACGTGGTTGTGGAGTCCACCTGTCACGGTCACTGTCGTCGGTCCTGAATACCGCACAGTGGATGACACGATCATCACAGACCAGGGCTGACCCTCTGAAACCGATACCATCGAACCGCACGTCGTTCCCGAGTCCGGGCGAGGCGAACGATTCGAAGCTGGCGGATTCGACCAGGGAGATGAACCGGTCGATATCAGCAACCCCAATTCCGCTCGAATAGTCCACGACCGTGTCATTTCCCAGAGCGTCGAGCGCGTAGCTCGAGATGAGCTTTTTCCACAGTTTACAGCAGGTCTCTGCCGAATCGAACAGGTCGGCGCACACCGGCCTGCCGTTTATCGTCGCGATGACGCCGGTAGCCCCTTCGACGAACCGGATCCTGTCTAAAAATGAGTCGAGATCCGACCGCTTCTCCCGGAACGCGGTGTCCATGTCGTATGTGTCCGAGCGGACGTTCAGTTCGTCCAGCTTGTCCTCGACGGCATCCCAGATGGCGCACTGGTCGGAAGCGAACGAACGGCCTGTCTCGAGGCTGTAGACTACCTGGGCGGCCTTCTCCTTGCGAAGGTGCGGGTGGGACACGCACCCGGACTTCATCCCTGTGCCCTCGAAGTGCCACCGACCATGCTCGACGCAGCTCACGGGGATCCTCACGCCGGAGTGTGCCTCGATCATGATCGACGTATTGACGATGCGGTTCTGTTTGGCACCGATCAGCTCTTCCCCGTCCATCAGGAACACTCTGCTGTCGGAGTCATTGGTGACCAGGAGTTCCGGAACATGGCCTGCCCCGTCGACTTCGCCCACCGTTACGGTACCTTTCTTCAGGGCTTCGTCCAGCATCTGGTAGCTGAATGACGAGTAACCTTTCACCCGGACCGGGTAGACCGTCAGGTTTTCGTGGCTCTGCGGCCCGCCGATGCGGGCGTGCTTCAGGAAATCGAGAATTTGTGCTTTCATGGTTCCCCTCCTTCTCTCTTTTGCCCTTATAGATACCGGAGGGGTCGATTTTATTACAGGTCGTCTTCGTCTTCTGTAGGGGATCGGCTTTCGTGGTAGAGCTCATCGAGCAGTGAGGACGTTTCTTCCGAGAGATCGTCGGGGGTCCTGTTGCTTTTTCCCCGGCTGTGCCGGTCTAAGGTGTCCGAACCGCTCTTGCACTTATTCGAGCAATCCGGGCAGAGGGCGAGGTGGTCTTCGATGATCATCCCCATCTTTTTGTCTATCACCCCCTCGATGAAGGCTGCGAGGTCCTCGAGGCACGGGCAGTTTTTCTTTCTAATCCGGGGGGCTGATACTTCCCGAATGATCGGAGGACCTTCCTCAGGCATTTCAGCATCGTAGGCGGCCTGTGAGGGTCCGGGTTCCGCCAGATGAAATAATCCTGCCTGGGCCTCTTCATCCTCCGGAGGCTTCCGCCGACCCGTGAAGTACTCTCTCAGGAGTTCTTCGATCCTGTCCTTTTTTCTTTTCATGTCCTGTCCCCTCTTCTAATGAGAGCTTCCGGGAGACTTTTCTTACATCAGGTTGAAGAATCGCTTCCGTACGCTTCCTTTATAAACAAACGGAATCTGTCCTTGATCCTGCTGATCATTACGCCGACGTTGGTCGTCGTGAGCCCCGTGATCTCTGCTATCTCGCGGTACCTGCAGCCGTCCTTGAAGTAGCAGATGATGACCTCCCGTTCGATCGGCCTGAGTGTTTTGACGAACTCGTCTGCCAGGTGCATCCGCTCCTCGTGAGTGAGCCGGTCGATGATCTCATCCTCCGGATTGTAAACGGGGTCTTCTCGCTCAGCACGCCTTCTCTCCTCCCGCCACTTACTCTCGAAGAACCTGCCTGTCCGCTGGAAGGCGATGAGGAAGATGAGACCGCTGATTCGTTCCGGGTCCCTCGCCTGTTTAACCTTAGCGAAGTTATTCTCCATCAGTGCCACGATCGCTTCCTGGAACACTTCCTTTATTTCCTCAGACCTCCTCATATCGGGTGCATATCGGTCCATCCACCGGTGGACGGCGCTGTATATGAGATCTTTGTAACGGTGGTAGAAGATCTCGATGGCGCGGCGGTTGCCATGTGAACATTCCTCGACGAGCTGACTGTTGGATATGTCATCTGTGACGAGTGTCATGGGGCAGGGGTCCGGGTCAGGTCGTGTGTGAAAATCCTACGGTTTGAATGATGATACGCGGGGGAGGGCGGTTTGTCAATGCCGGGGGAGCTTCTCTTCGGGAACTCCGGCAAAGCAAAGGGCAGGATACTTGAACTGTGGACCATGGATTCCAGCATCATTGACAAACAACGAAATAATGAGTATATTATGCCGGTAGTAGATAAGGGAATGTAAATCTTATGCCGCGAGGTTGAGACGAGCTGACCTTGCGGCTTTTTATATTGTCATTATTTGCTATGAGATTCTTTAAGAAAGGAGGTGATTTGTAGTGGCAAAAGGCACAGTCAAGTGGTTCAGTGACCAGAAAGGTTATGGGTTTATTACCACCGAAGAGGGCAGTGACGTATTCGTACACCACAATGAAATTCAGGGCGAAGGCTATAAGACTTTGAATGAAGGTCAGGCAGTCGAGTTTGAGATTCAGAATGGTCAGAAAGGCGATCAGGCCGTAAGGGTAGTGAAGTTATAATCCACAATTCCACCGGGCCCGGCATTTTAAGCCGGGCCTCTTTTTTTCTAAATTGTATCATGGCGTAGCTCACCCGAGGGTTCCTTTGACGTTAAGATTCATTTTCTTGCCCGTGACTGTTCGACGGCGCATTTACATACCAGCAGCTTAATTCTTCCAGTGGGATTGTTTACGCCTGACATTGATCAGGTCAGGTATTTATTAATTCCGCGTACCTGATCAATGCTAACTCTGAGATATTTCCTGAAGAGAAAGCCCCCCGATGTGGCATTGGAGGGCTTTCAGTAATGATTCTCGAATCCAGGTAGAGGACTTTACTGCCTGTTTTACGGCTTGACTGAAATAAACACCGGATTTGAAACCATGTCAAAACCGTCGAGCAGCGTGAAAGCAAAAGTGATGACCTTCCCCGCATGACCAGGATCTATCGGTCCCGGAATGTTCAGCGTCGCCAGAGCTCGGCCATCATCACCCACGTATCCCATAAAATCCTGGAACACAAAGCCGTTCAGATGGTCGATGATGAAATCTGTCAGTGCGTCCCTGTTCAGCGGGATTACGAGGCCGCCCGGTAAAACTGTCCCGGGGTAAGCTCCGCTGATGCTACCGCCAACTACATACTGGCGGCCCGCATAGGACAACCCGGCGTTTATGTAAAGTGGTATTGTGCACCCTGCGCCGGCGGAGAAGCTGTATTCGCCCGCCCAGATACTGGGATTGTAATTGAGACGCACAACCGTAAATGCATCAACACCGGCCTCGGTCACCGAGTTATTCGGATTGTCCACTGCACTGAAGCGCACCCTGACCTGACTCGTCGGGGTAACGTAATCCGAGACCATGAAGCTGTGGTAGGTCCATGCAGCAGCATCTCCAACCTGCTCTACTGTCGTCCAGGTATTACCGTCATCGTTCGAGATAGAGACGGTGAAGAGATCATCGTTGTCATCGTTATAGTGCCATCGGTAGTAACCGACCTCAGCATCCCCTGAGGACAGATCAATGGCCGGGGAGATGAGGTGAGTCGGGCCTCCATCCACATCTGAATCACCGTAGACATTGTCGGTAAGGTAACACTGGCCGGAACCATCATAGTCCGTTGGAGGGTCCCCGCGTTCTCCGAGTCCAACCGGAACACCTCGATCCCATTGGCCATCCTGGAGGTCAACGTTTTCGATCGTCCAGCCAAGGTCCTCTTCAAAATCATCATGAACGAGTGTCTCTGCAAGACAGATTTCAAACGTATAGAGTGAGTCCGGGGCATTGTAAGGAGAGAACACAGCTGTACCGCTGTCGCCCATGGCACTGAAGTAGAATTCAGGCTCGTCACCGGCTCCGGCACCTGGAAGAGTGGCAAGATAGAGATCCTCGCCGAGGACCGTGAGGTCGATACTGCTGTAAGGCTCGCCCGAGTCGAATCTGTAGTGGAGAAGTCCTGTACCCGGTACGTAATTTTCGTAGCCGGAGGTTATCTCGACGGTCATCTGCATTTCCGGTCCCGGCGGGTAATACCCCTCGGGAAGACCATCCGGGAACGAAATATTCAGAGCGGGCAGGTCAACAGTGAGAGCTTTGATACAGAAATTAGCTGTCTCATCGAAGTCATAGAGATCAGCCCAGTTGGAACCATCATGATAATAGCTCTGTCCCGGCTCTGATGCTGACTCTACGATAACACGATACTGTGCCCCCAGCAACACCGGGACATCCGAAGTCCTGTCATAAGCCTGGCCTCCTTCAGACACGTCCAGGTACACGTAAAAATCATCACCAGCTGTCAGTGTGAGGGGCTGATCAAGATCAATCGTATGAAATCCGGTGTACTCCGCGAAGCCCGATTGACTGGTCAACTCGTTAAGAAGCTCTCCGCCTGTGTAATCGTCATAGATCTTTACGGTGAAGTTGACACTGTCAGCGGCGGTGAAAAAACTCACTGCAGATAAAATTTCCATCCCGGAAATACTACCTGTGGCGGTAAAAGCATTGAATGCTTCAGTACAGTCAGTCTTCGTGTCCCGCCAGCCGTGATAATCATGGTAGTAGATGCGATCGTAAGCCATGGGTTCGACGTTCTGCAAAGACACCGCACCCATCTGGGGTTCCTGGCAGCAGTACTTGTCGTAATAGGATATCCAGAAGTAACCATCGTTGCCCCAGCTGCTCCCCCAGCTGTTCTTGCACAGCCACGCCCCGGGCTCCGGCGCTTGAGTGACCAGGTTGTCATCCCATCCGACGATGGCGATAGCGTGGTTGGGCAACAGGGTACTGCTGGGTGGCTGGTAGTGTATGTAGTTCGATATAAACTGACTATCATAGCACATGCAGGTGCCCATCACCCCTTCTGTCATGATTTTGTTCTTAATGGTGTTGATATTGCTGAGATCGGTCTCGGCCACGAACCACTCTACATTCCGGACGTAATAATAGTGATAATCGGGATTGTACCTATCCGGTGGAGTGCTGTAGGATTGGCCATCAATATCACGCACCGCACCCTCCCCCCGCGAAAGATAGGCGGTGGTAACCATATAATCTCCGCCCTGGTGTACCTCGAGCCCGGCGCCCTGCGGAGGATCCAGGTCATCGTTGTTGTGCTGATTGAAACCGTTCCACCAGTCCAGGTGGTATTCGGCCAGATTGGGTTCTCCAGATTCACCCGCAGCAGCCCAGTTTCCGGTCATCAGAAGGTTGCCTTCGATTGCTGCCATGGCCCCGTGTGTCCAGCACGTGCCTCCTGTCTGGCTCTTGACTGATGTCACGTAGTTCTCCCCTCCCACATCCCGCAAATCGAACTCGCTCGGTGGATCCTGTGCGATTGCTGCCACAGTCATAGAAAAAAGACAAGTGAGGCTCAGGACAAGTATCCGGTGGAAGATTCTCATCGTTCCTCCTCTATTCAGCTTTCGTACGTATTCAGTACTGTGGATTATTGTTATTATACAGGATCGGGGGGTCTCGCGTCAAGCGAGAGTATACGAAAAAATCATCAACTATCACAACTTCTGTGATAATAAGTGCTTACATGCATGGGCTTGTCCATTGTAGTACCGATTTGTTCATCAAACTCGACAAGTGGCGTAGTATTCTCAAGGTCAGACTCATCATTGAATCTCCTTAAGCAACACGATTGCAATGGCAAGCGAACCCTCAGTAAGTCTGGTTGTGAGTGATTCCGATAAACCACTCGTCCGGATTGGCAGTACTATCTGCCTGGTATCTTGCATATAGTAGAACTATTTGCAATTATATTTACATATTTCTTTAAATTTCCTGCTTTTACAAACCTATGGATCAGAGATACTAATACCCTGTTGATAAACCGGGCGTGTACTTCGCCCGCACCTTCCGTCCCAAAATGGTAGATGAATTAACGGTCTAAACCACTGTACAGGTTTAAAAAGTCTATCTCAGAAAGCCCTGTAGAGAGCACAATTTCGTTCAGGGCCGCTCGGTCGCGACCGCGTGTTTTCTCGTACCGGTATCCTCCGGAGCCAGGCCCCAGATCTGGATGTCGTCGATGTTCCAGCCCGAATACTGCCAGCTTCCGTCAGTGGTTCCCATCGTCCAGCGCACGTACACGGTCGACTGGTTGTCGGCCACCGACGAGATGTCATACTCGAGCTCTGACCACGAAGAGTCCTCTACATAACCGCTGTTTTCCCATACCGTGGTCCAGCTGCTGCCGTTAGTGCTCACCCTGATATATGCGTGATCGTACGTATCGGTCTCCACGTTCAGGTAGCGCCAGAACTTCAGGCTCACCTCAGTCAGATCGGAACAGTCAATGGCGTCACTCGTCAGGTGACGTTCCGAGAGATTGTTCTCGTAGTCGCCGTTCAGATTGTAGCCGTACACGTTGTTGCCCGTGTGACCACTGCTGGGATCCGGGTTGCCGTATTGACCGCCGCCACCGGCAGGTTGACCATATGCCCACAGCCCTGTGGTCGACCAGCCGGGATTGCTGTTCATGTTCCATTCATACTGCATCGTCGGTACTCCTACCGTCAGCTGGCAGGTCCGTCCTGTGTCCCCGTCATGATTGGTTGTATTCACGAAATCCACTACCGCTGTGTATTCACCGTTGGGCAGGTTGGACGCGCTCGGGTTGATCGACACCGTCACATAGGCCTCGCCCAGAGCTGGAATAGTGCCTCCACCGGTGCTTAGATCCAGCCATGTAGCGTCCTCGCTCACTGTGAAGTCAATCGGATAGTTTTCATAATTGGTCAGTGTGTACTCCTGAGAGTCCGGTGTGAAAGGCCCGCCGTTCGGTCCCTCTGAAATCAGACCGCTGCCCGGACCAACCCGCATCCCCGTAGGAGGAGCTGTGCTGTAGATCTCGACAGAGGGGTCGCCCAGGACGTTGTAGATCTCGAAGTAGTACCGGCAGCTTCCCCCGCCGCCATAGTGTTCATAGAGCTCGAGGAGCGCCTGGTCGGTCATCGGCCCGATGGCGAAAACCGAGTCTTCGAAGGCAACTCTCCAGAGCTTCTTCTCGAGGACGTCATCCTCATCCCAGTATGAAGATTCGGATGCTCCCCAGTGAGCGATCGCACCCTTGTTCGCAGCCAGAAGCCAGGTCTCTCCAAAGCATTCGGTGACCTCGAAATCCCCGGTGAGACAGGCGTTACTTATCACGAAGGGGTACATGCCCTCATTCGTGAGCGAATTGATGTTCGACTGACTGAAAGCAGGGTTGTACCAGCTCGTCTGGGAGCCGTGGCCCGAGTAATTGCAGATCCTCCTGCCTTCGTTCAGATTGTCGAAAATATCCTGAGTGTCCCCGCCGAGCCTCGCATATATCTTGTGACAGGTTATACCTGCCGGCTCGAGGTAATTCTCTATCACGTAGTTGTTGGTTCCTTCGCTTATCTGGTAGTTATCGAGTGACGCCAGGAAGGTCGCCTGGTCGTACCATGTGAGAGGAGGTGGCGGATTGTTCTCGTAGTACACGATCTTGTCTATGACGTTTGCCAGTTGAGTGGTGTTTCTCACCGTCAATCTTCCGACTGACAGATCCCTGAGATAATCACCCGTATTCATCTGCGCGTAGTAGAGATCAGTTATGGAGTAACTGTCACTCCCCTGAAACCCGGGAATGTAGTCATCATCTCCAACGAGGAGAACGTAGGCAGGCGGCACCGGCCAGGTGTCGAACGCATCCCGTATATATGCCTGAATGCCGGTAGGAGTGGCAGGGGAGATCTCGCTCAGCGGGGTCACCGTGACCTCAAAACCCCGGGCCACCTTCACATCGATGAGGGCAGTGAGCCCGCTGGTGAAATTGTCATGGGTAATAATGAGATACCCTATCGGATCTGTCAGCGGAGCCATCGGCTCGGTCAATGGATAGTTGATGAGAACATTGCTGAGCATATTCTCGAAGGGCCGGGAATAGACCCTGTCGACTGCCTGTGAGGTCACTCCGTAACTGCCGCCGTTCATTTTTACACGGACAGTTGCCCTTGTGATGAACCGGATCTTCGATTGAACCGGGTTGTACGAAACAACATTGAGCTTTACGAGGCCGATCCGGTGATTTCTCATGTATCCATGATCTTCGACTCCGACAGCGGCTGCCGGCAGGAATTCATTCAGTCGGTAGAGCGATCTATCGATAACGAATCGGGCATTTTCGGAAGCCCCTTCGACCTTCGGAAGCGGTTCCTGAAGCGGAAGGATCCTCGATGACTCACCCAGCTCAATGAGATTGTATTCTACTACATCCATATCGACGATCGACACATTCATTTCCGCACCATATGGAATCTCGAAAAGCCTGTTGAAAACAGGCAGGCGGGGAGAGCCGATAACAGTGGTGTGTCCTTCTCCCGGGATATCTAATCTGAGGAATCTGCCTCCTTTTGTATCGATGTCACGGGCGGATAGCCCATCGAATGACACCTCGAAGACGAGCTCACTCATGTCGCTCGTAAGCACTTGCAGACTCGTTTGATCGGAACTTGATGCACCATTGGCAGGAACCCAATTCCGGTCAGCATGCAGTCCGAGTGGCAGAAAAAAGAACATCGACAAAATAGTCAAAAACAGGATCGCCCTGCTCATCAGTACCTCCTCAAAATTGAGTGAACTCGTTACACATTCGGTAAATCTCTTCATTTTATCATAAAAAACCTCCCGGGTCAAGCAGCGTGGAGGGGAACACGGCAGGAATGATTCAATGCATTTTAGCACTCAACGACCTGATCCCCTAGACTGATCCACGTTGAAAGTTATACTCCAACAGTATCGAAAGAGGGTTAGCTTATGCCCGGGAAGGTTTATATGTCCGAGCAGGACCTCGATATCGAGATCTTGAATAAGGTGAACCGGGGAGATCTTCACCACACCGTGGAAGACGAAAGCACTTGTGGATAATTGGCGAAAGGAGTATAATCAGGTGAGATCACGCAGTGCTCTTGGATATCGACCGACAGTTCCAGAAGCAATAAAACCTTCATCAGCAGCACTGGCAGTATGAGTTTTATAGTGGAGAAAAGCAGGGGCAGGTCAGTAGAATCGAAATAGAGAAAAAAGTGAGATTTTAAATTTTACCATACATTTCATAAGCCAATTTATCACATTCTCATCGGAGGTGTTATGTGAACGGGTTTTCACATACCGCTCTTACCTTTCGTGTTTTTCTCCTGACACTTGTCTTCGCCTCTTCTTCGTTCGCCTACCAACGGTACAGCGACGGATGTAAAAACTGCCACGAACCTTTTTCCAATAGTTTTTCAGCAATACCCAACAACACCTGGCCGAGTGGCAAACACAACATCCATCTAAATGATATGGTGGATATGGTTTGTGATGCGTGTCACTCAACTGGTGACGGCTGGAGCCCTTTCCTGGATCGATCCAACGGCACAGATAACCTGCCGGGGGCGGGTTGCTCGGGTTGTCATGGAAGATACTATGGGCCTGTTGCGGGATACCGATCGGTCGGCCTGAGGCTTCATCACAAGAACGCCGGAATTACTATCTGCGGATCCTGTCACGATGATCCAGGGGTATTGCAGGAAATGGTTATGGCGCCTTATTACGGTAAGCCGACCGTTAACATTACGGAGCCCTGCAACGGGGACGGTTCCGAGAACTGGACCTCTGATGGAAGAGGACTCGATAATGACGGTGACCTGAATTATGATGGTAATGATTCCGATTGCATCGGGCCGCCTCATTA
>CAZZKG010000075.1:0-14219 GCA_964654825.1 uncultured Gemmatimonadota bacterium
CCCCTGGCCGTGTACTCTTTGAGGATGTCATTCTGCACCGTACCCCGGAGCTTTCCCCACTCGACACCCTGCTCCTCGGCAAGCACCAGGTACAGGGCGAGTAGAATCGGTGCCGTGGCATTAATGGTCATGGAAGTGCTGACCTCACCGAGCGGTATCCCGTCGAAGAGAGTTCGCATGTCATCGAGGGTGTCTATCGCAACACCGACCTTCCCAACCTCACCTTCCGACCTGGGATCATCGGAATCGAGTCCCATCTGGGTCGGCAGGTCGAACGCCACGGAGAGTCCCGTCTGACCCTTCTCGAGGAGAAAACGGTACCGCTGGTTCGTCTCCCGCGCGGTGCCGAAACCGGCATACTGCCTCATCGTCCAGAGCCGACGGCGGTACATGTCAGCGTGGATACCCCGGGTAAAAGGGAAGTTCCCCGGTTCTCCCAGCTGTCCGGGCACATCGATACCAGTCATGTCGGCTTTGCCATAACACCTCCTGACAGGAATTCCGGATGACGTCTTCAGCTCTTCCTTCTTTTTCTTGCTTTTCATCTCCGGCCTGATCTCCCGTACCCCTCAGGGTACCGGCTTCTATTCAACCACCATGAGCAGTTCGTTCTGGTCCACCTTCTGCCCCTTACTGACGAGAATCTCCCTGACCACCCCACCCTCTGCTGCTTTGAGCTCGTTTTCCATCTTCATTGCTTCGACGATGATTACACCCTGTCCCCTCGCGATCTTCTCCCCCACCTCCACCTCGATCTCGATGACGAGGCCTGGCATGGGGGCATGGATGTCCTTCTTCCGGATCTCCTTTTTCTTCCTGAGTCCGAGCCGTTCGAGCTCTTTTTTCTTCTCGTTCATGACCTCGAACCTGTAGCCTCTTTTCAGGGTCTCAACTTCGACAAGGTCACCGTTCGTCCTGGTACTCAGCAGATAGGATTTGTTGTCTATGAGAAGATGTATGTATGGCTTGAATGTATTGCTCGAAATGTCTATCCTGTACTCCACACCGCCATGATTTACCGTGACCGTGCTACCACCCCATTCGACATCGAAAACTTCCTCGTCCCCATCGGTCCTTATATAGTATTTCAATCATCCCTCCTCTCCACCCCTCGCCTGAGTTTACGCCACTGTTCTTCACGTCGCGTACTTTCCTCGATGGACGCTCTCCTCCAGGGTACCTGACCACCTGAAACGTCTCTCCGTATGATCGGTGACGCCTTCCCTTCCGAAGCCTTGGCGACGACTGCTCCAAGCATGGCCGCGAGTTCATTCTCACTCTCCCCGGGCGGGTGTGTGAGGTCCCCTTTTCGGGCGAGAAAGGAGGTGTCATAATTACCATCGACAAAGTCCGGGTCCTGGAGCACGAGAAGGTGGAAGGGGATGGTCGTCCTGATACCGGTGATACGAAACTCCGAGAGTGCTCTCTTCATCCTCTCGATCGCTTCTCCCCTGGTCTGTGCCCAGACGATGAGTTTCGCGATGAGTGGATCGTAAAAGAGTGTCACCTCGCTCCCGATTGTCACCCCGGAATCCACTCTCACCCACGGTCCGCCGGGAAGCTCATAGGCGGTTATCCGTCCAGCAGACGGGAGAAAGTCGTTGAAGGGATCTTCGCTCGATACTCTGCACTCGATCGACCAGCCCCTGGGTTTGAGAGACCGGAACCGGGCAGGAATAAGCTCTCCCGCCGCTACAGCGATCTGCCAGTATACGAGATCGGTACCCGTCACGAATTCTGTCACAGGATGCTCCACCTGGAGTCTGGTGTTCATTTCGAGAAAATAAAACTTCCCGGTCCCATCGAGGAGAAACTCGACGGTACCGGCATTCTTGTATTGAACGGCACGCGCCGTATCCCGTGCCGCATTTCCTATTTTCTCCCGGAGGTCGGGTGTCATCACGGGAGAGGGTGACTCTTCGATGAGTTTCTGGTGCCTCCGCTGAATCGAACATTCTCTTTCGCATAGATGAATCACGTTCCCCTCATTGTCGGCGAAAACCTGAACTTCTATGTGTCTCGGATTGTCGAGGAACTTCTCTATATAGATCCTGTCGTCACCGAAAGATTTTTTTGCCTCACTTTGAGAGGCGCGGAATGCCGATTTCATGTCGCCGTCATCGTTGACGATCCTCATGCCTTTCCCACCGCCGCCGGCGACCGGTTTGATGAGGACGGGCCATCCGAGCCTCCTGCCCCAGGAAAGAGCATCCCCGGCCGTTTTCACGCCTCCCTTCGAACCGGGTATTACCGGGACGCCGCTCTCAGAAATCTTTCGCCTCGCTTCGGACTTATCCCCCATCAGGCCGATCGCCTTCGACGGAGGTCCGATGAACACGAAACCGCTCTGCTCGCATATCCGGGCAAATGTCGGATTCTCTGCAAGGAATCCGTATCCGGGATGAATTGCCCGCACCCCGGATTGTGCCGCAATGTTGAGGACATTGCCCATATTGAGATAGCTTTCCTCCGAAGGCGGACTACCGACATAGTAAGCTTCATCGGATTCCCACACGTGGGGAGAATCCCTGTCCACATCCGAGTAAATGGCAACTGATTTTATCCCCATCTCCCGAAGGGTCCTCATGATCCTCACAGCGACTTCACTTCTGTTCGCAACGAGTACTTTGTCGAACAGGGGCACTTCTTGTACCTCCTCCATCCGGATCGCGTGTTTTACAGGACCCGGGGCCGGCAGAATTGTTCCCGGATCAGCGGTACCCGGCAGTTACAGCGGGATGTTGCCGTGTTTCTTGGCAGGGTTCGAATCCCTCTTGTTTGTCAGCATCTCGAGCCCCTTGATCAGATACTGTCGTGTCTCACGCGGGTCGATGACCGCATCGATGAATCCCCTGGCAGCCGCGATGTAGGGATTGGCAAAAGTATCCCGGAACTCCTCTTCCTTCTTCTGGAGAGTCTCTTCCGGGTTTTCGGACGCCTCGATCTCCTTCTTGAAGATGATCTCGGCAGCGCCCTTGGGTCCCATGACGGCGATCTCAGCGCTCGGCCAGGCGAAGTTTAGATCACCTCCCACATGTTTCGAGTTCATGACGTCGTAGGCTCCGCCGTAAGCCTTCCGCAGTACCACGGTCATTTTCGGAACCGTGGCTTCACAGTAGGCATAGAGAAGCTTGGCGCCGTGTTTGATGATACCGCCGAACTCCTGGGCGGTACCGGGCAGGAAACCGGGTACGTCCTCGAAGGTTACGAGCGGAATATTGAACGCATCACAGAACCGGATGAACCGTGCACCCTTGAGCGAAGAGCTGATGTCCAGGACACCGGCTGTGACCGACGGCTGATTGGCAACTATACCGACGGCGTTGCCCCCGAGCCGCGCGAACCCCACAACGATGTTTGCCGCATAACCCGGTTGTATCTCCAGAAACTCACCGTGGTCTACGATGAGATGAAAGACACTTTTAACATCATACGGCTTGTTGGGATTGTCGGGGATGATCCTTAGGAGTTCCTCCTCCTTCCGGAGGGGATCATCACCGGTATCGATGAAGGGAGGAGATTCGAGATTGTTACTCGGTATGTATGACACAAGCTGTCTGATTTTCTGGAAACAATCCTCCTCGTCCTCACAGGCAAAGTGACAGACACCGCTTTTGGTGCTGTGCGTCTCCGTCCCGCCGAGTTCTTCGAAGGTAACTTCCTCGTGGGTGACTGTCTTCACTACATTCGGCCCAGTGACGAACATGTAGCTCAAATCCTTGACCATGAATATGAAATCCGTTATGGCAGGTGAATACACCGCCCCACCCGCACAGGGACCCAGTATTGCGGAGATCTGAGGGATCACACCGGACGAGAGCGTGTTACGAAGGAAGATGTCGGCATAACCGCCGAGGCTGAGGACACCCTCCTGTATCCTGGCCCCGCCCGAATCGTTGAGCCCGATGACCGGTGCACCGTTTTTCACAGCCAGGTCCATGATTTTACATACCTTCGCTGCGTGGGCCTCGGCGAGCGATCCCCCGAACACCGTGAAATCCTGACTGAACACATACACCAATCTCCCATCAATACGCCCCCAGCCCGTTACGACACCATCCCCGGGGACGACTTTCTCCGCCATCCCGAAATCCGTGCACCGATGACTCACGAACATATCCAGTTCATTGTAACTCCCGGGATCGAGGAGCATATCTATCCGTTCACGTGCGGTGAGTTTCCCTTTTTCATGCTGCTGCTCTATCCTGTGAACTCCCCCTCCCTCCATAGCTCCGTCGACGAGTTCATTGAGTCTGGCGAGTTTATCCTCCATTGTCATGATGTACCCCTCCCTGGGATTCGATCAAGTCGGGACTGATGCTGTCGGCCGGAACGGATTCGAGCGTCACGATTTCTCCTCCCGATATAGTGAAGAGAAAAGCCTTTCTTTCCAGTCTGCCATCAACCATACTGTATATCGCTGTCGCACCCCTGAAATCACTGGTTTGCAGAAACGCTTCGAGAAGTTCCGCGGGCCTGCTGCCGCCCTGTTCATAGGCCTGGACGATCATGGCCAGGGTATCATATCCCCATCCCGCGATACGGTTCGGCTCCTTCCTGTGAATCTCTATGTATGGCCCGGCGAACTTCTCATGTATGAGCTCGGCTGATTCGGGAAAGTATGAATCTGAAAAATAAACCCCCTCCACGTATGTGCCGCCTTTCCTCGTTATGTCATCGTAATTCCAGCCATCCGCGCCTAGCAGAACGGCATCATAGATACTGTAATAAGGTATCTGGGGAGCGATCTGAATTACATCTTCACTTCGTGCAGGTATGTAGACTGCCTCAGGATGATACAGAGCGATTGTCTTGATCTCGTTCTCGTAGGTTTTCCCCGTGGTGGGAAACGCAACAGCTATAACCACGGTCTCTCCCAGTGCTTCGATCTCATCGATGAAAGCCCGGGCCATAATATGTCCATTGAGATTATCGGGATAGAGTACCGCGAAGGTCGACAGGCCCAGATCCCTGACCGCAAAGCTTGCGATCCTTCGGGACAGTGAAGGTGAAGGCGTGCTGAGTGAGAACGCGTTAACGCTCACCCCGGGGAGGTCATAGGCGGATGAAGTCGGACTCAGGACCAGGATGGAATCGGCCGCCAGTGTCAGAGCAGTCGAGACCACCGAGGGCGTTGTGAGCGGGCCGATCACGGCACTCACCTGTCTGTCCCGCAGCCTCTGTGCGATTTCGATCGATTTGATCGATCCGGTCCTGTAATTTTCCGCATTGTCAATGAGTTCGAATTCGATGCGGATATGTCGATCGTTCAGAAATTCGTCCTTCGCGATCAGGATACCTTCGAGCACGGCCTGACCGAAACTCGAAAGATCACCGGACAGGGGAAGGATAATACCTACCCTGAGAGGTTCATCGATCATTTCCAGATCCTGACCGTTTTTTCGCGGGATCTCGGTCTCACTCTTTCCGGAGGACGGGGAAGCCTCTCCCGTGGGTTCATTGATCTTTCTCTCATCCTTTTTCCCGTACCGCTGGACCTTACCGCAGGATTGGAAAGAAACAACCAGAAAGAAAAGAAGCGCGGCAAACGAGAGTTTCTTCATCGAAGAGCGCTTTGAAGATGATGTGAAGTATCGAGTCGATGTCCGGGGAAAGACCTGTGAGACAATCTCACAGCTCTATCCCTCAGACTCTTTGTCTTCGTCAGTATCGGCTGCAGGTTCTTCCCCGGAGTCCTGATCTTCAGGAACTTCACTGGTTACTTCTTCAACCCCGGCTTCCGCTTCCGGTGGAGCTTCTGCCGCATCAGCAGTGTCTTCGCTCACATCTGAAGGTTCGTCGACGACATCAACCTGCGATTCTGAAGTGTCAGCTGATGCTTCTCCGGTCGGGGAAGATTCATCTGCAGTTTCAGTGGATTCTTCCGGAGTCCCGGTTGAAACCTCATCAGCAGCAGCTGGTACGTCAGTTGAATCGGCGGGCTCCTCCTCCCTCACGGGAAGAGGGGAGATAGCCTGGAGAACGATCCGTCTGTTTTCAGCATTACACTCCAGTACCCGGAGCTGCAGCCGGTCGCCGGTCTGGAATATCTGAGCGAGCGACTTCTGAGTGGGGATGTCGATCTGAGAGATAGGGACGAAACCCTCCACATCATCACCCAGATCAACGATCAATCCCTTTTCGAGAACCTTTGCCACCTCACCTTCTGTCTCCACACCTGATGTAAAGGTCACGGAAAGCTGTTCCCAGGGATCTTCGGTCACCTGTTTGAGTCCCAGGGAGAGCCTCTTGTTATCAACATCGATATTCATGATGACAACTTCGATTTTATCCCCCTTCTTCACCACTTCACTGGGATGCATGATCCTCTTTGTCCAGGACATGTCGGAGATGTGAACAAGGCCGTCGATGCCTTCTTCTATCTCGACGAATGCACCGAAGGAAGTGAGATTACGGACCCGCCCCTCCATCCTGGTCCCGGGAGGATATTTCTCGGGCAGGCTCAGCCAGGGATCTTCTTCTATCTGTTTCATACCGAGGGATATTTTTTCTTCCTTCTGGTTGACATTCAGTACTATCGCCTCAACGGTGTCGCCAATAGCTAGAAGTTTGGAAGGGTGCTTGATGTGTTGCGTCCAGGACATCTCCGATATGTGTATGAGTCCTTCAACACCCTTTTCTAGTTCAACAAAAGCACCGTAGTTGGTAAGACTCACGACCTTTCCCTTGACCTTCGAATTGACAGGATACTTCTTCTCGATATCCTCCCAAGGGTATGGTGTCAGCTGTTTCAGACCGAGACTGATCCGGCCTTTTTCCATATCGAGCTCGAGGATCTTCACCTTGATCGTATCGCTGATCCTCACCATTTCTGATGGATGGCTCACCCTGCCCCAGGACATGTCGGTGATGTGGAGGAGACCATCAACACCGCCGAGATCGATAAAGGCGCCAAAGTCAGTGATGTTTTTCACGACGCCCTCACGTACCTGACCGACCTCGAGTTCTCCAAGCAGCTGCTTCCGCTGGGCATCCCGTTCATTTTCGAGGATCACGCGCCGTGAGACGACGATGTTCCGGCGCCGCTTGTTGAGCTTTATAATCTTGAATGGAAATTCTTTCCCGATGAGTTCGTCGAGATTAGAAACCTTTCGTAATGCTATCTGTGAACCGGGAAGAAAAGCATCCACCCCAAGCAGGTCTACAACAACACCACCCTTGATCCGCCGTGTTATAATCCCTTGTACTGTTTGATCATCGTCGTAGGCATCTTTGATCGTGTCCCACACCATGAGGAAATCGGCCTTCTTCTTAGAGAACACCATCATACCATCCTGGTCCTCGAGCTTCTCGAGGTATACATCGACGCGGTCACCAACATTGATCGTCTCGGCATCTTTGAACTCCTCGAGAGAAACGATCCCCTCTGCCTTGAATCCGACATCGATGATGACGCTGTTCTCCTTCATACTCAGTACGGTCCCGGTAACGACCTGTCCCTCTTCCATCCGCTTGAGGGTTTCCTCGTACATCTGCATCATACGTTCGTATTCCTCGGGCGGGTACTCCGAGTCATCGAGGAAATCTTCGACCGGCAACTGGTTCTCGAGTTCAGGTTCGTCCCGTGGAGCCGTGGGTTCCTGTACATCTTCCGGTGTGTTCTCAAGCGTCTCTGCCTGAGATTCAACTTCTTCGATCGTAGACTCTTCTCCTTCTCTCTCCTTTGGCTCTGAGATATCAGAAAGCATTAAATGAAACCTCCTCTTCACAGAATGTACACCGGAGAGACAGAAAATGACACACTATCCCCTGACCGATGCTCGCCTTTCGCGGCGATTTAAGCTTTATATATTATTTTTTTTAGTCGAAAAAGTCAAGAGATTTCGAATAGAGTTTCGAATAGGAATTTCGAATGGCATCTGGATGAGCCCATCGTAGTGAACCAGAAGTACTTTTTCAGAATTCTTCAGCACTCAGCCCACCGTGATTTTCAACATCAAATTTCAACCAGGAACACCTCCCTCAGAGAGGCAAAGCTAAGTGGCCCTTTTCAACAATACGGTGACGTATCGAGGTCAGCTAGGTTGCTGAGGCGCGAGGAGGGCGAATCCACTCCTTGTGTTCACGTATGCAACCGACGAGCAACGTGGTGGATCGGGATGTATTGCTGGCCGAAATCAGGCGTATTTATGAATAGGACCACTAAAAACAGGAAATGTGGGGTTAGTGACGCAGAAGGGATTAATCAGGGGAGATGGGTCTGATCTCGGCTTTTCGCCGGCGGAACGAGATGGGGAGAGGGAATTTCTGTGTCCGAAACTGGACGATATTATACAAACTGGTACAATAATTGCCATTTATTCTGATAATGTTTCTTTACACCGGGAGGGTAAGCTCATGCATAGCAGGAATCATTTCATATACAGAACTGCGGTACTCGTCTTTTTTCTCGGTATGGTATCATCAGGGGATCTCTCCGGATTCATTATGAATGCCCGGAGAGTGGGTATGGGAGGTGCATTTCTCTGTCATGACGGCGATGCGGTCGTCTGTAATCCGGCCTACCTGGCTCTGCCGCAGCCGGATACCCCGCTCAGTCTTCCACTTCCACTAGGTCTTCTCCAGCTGTGGAATAACTTTCCGGTCCTCAACCCGGATGATCCGGACTTCGATCCGATTTACATCACCAACCTGCTTCTCAACCCGCCCTTTCACCTGCAGGTGCTGACCCCTGAGTACACCACGACCGAGGCGAATGTCACAGTCGACATCAGTGAGGATCTGCTCCTGATCGATCTCGGTGATCTCCAAACGTACATTCCCACAGAACCGGTCGAAACCGGCATTCTCAGTTTCAGATCACCGAGGCTGGGGAAAAGATTCGGGAACTGGAGTTTCAGCATCGCCCCGCTTCTGATCGGAGAGGGAAATGTATCACTGTCTGACAACCTGACCAGTGCCCTGGCAGAAGCAGAGGCTTTCGAAGCGAACTCGAGATACGATGTGTTCGCCGACGGGAACATGGCAGTCATGGCATCCATCAATGCCTCACACGGCAGGCGATTACCGTTCAACCTGCTGGGGAAGGATAACCCGATTTATCTGGGCGGCACGGCGAAATATCTTCTGGGATGGGCATACGTCGATACGAAAACCGAAGTCGCCATCATCACGGGAGATCCCGTTTTCGATACGGACGAGCCCCCGGATCTGGAATTCACCTCCATCATCAGGTCATCCCATCCGGAATGGGGGACCTATTCACCGTCGGGAACAGGGTTCGGATTCGATATGGGACTTCTCGCAGAAGTGGACAGGGTGAGAGTTGGTTTTGGTATCCAGGATGTCTACTCTCGCATCACGTGGGAAGCAGAAGTGGAGCGGTGGAAGCTCAATGAGACGACGAACGAGATTAAGAAGAAAACGCTCGTCCCTTTCGAGTATTACAGGCAGAGGATCCCGCAGACATACACGATTTCCCTTGCCTATGTGAACACACCCTTCAGGAAGGAAGCGAAGCAGGAAGAGGGGTACATCATCGCATCCAACATCGATCTGCAGGGAGGTGATGTGTACCTCAACCTGGGAAGTGAAGTCTACGTTCATTCCTTTCCTGTGAGGACGGGTATTTTCACGGAAACCGGAAAATTGCAGGTCAGTTTCGGAACCGCTATCCCCGTCTATTTTGCCACACTCGACCTGGGATTCGCCACTCATAATCGGACCCTGTCCGGTAAGAAGGGGCTCTACATGGCATCATCACTCAGATTCGGAGCCTATTGATCCGATGGGAAATATACTACGAAGTCCACTCTTACCCATACTTCTGATGCTCACTCTCCTGCAGTGTTCAAAAGGAACGGTCTCAGTCAATGTGGACATACTGAGTTTCTTCGAGGATGATGACAAGCTTATCGTATACGGCGAGGATCCGGTGATACCGGGTTTCGGGCCGGAGGTGAGTGTCAAAAGCCCTATTCAGGCAGTCCCCATTGCGGAAGAGCTCAGCTCGAACGGAACCATCGAGAAGCTGTTTTTCAGAGTCGGAATCGACATTGCGAACGTGACAGGGGAGGCGGAGGCGGAGTTTCATATTTTTGCCTGCGAAGCCGGCCTCGATCCATTCCTCTCACCCCCTATTCTGGAACAGGAAATCACCATCGCCCCCGACACCAGCTATACCCTCGATATTCTGGTGGAAGGAGACGATCGACTCCTGCAGCTTTTCAATAAGGAGGAGATCTATTTCGCCGCTGAGCTGTACCTGTATCCGGGCCAGCTCGAGGAAGATATCAGGGGAGAACTCCTCATGCAGGAGCTGTTCGCGATTGTCACGATTGCTTCGTCCTTCTGACGAGGGTCCGGAAAGTTCAAATCCCAGGATCAGGAACAGACCCTCCTGGTATCATATGCACCCACGGTATTGACCCTCGCTCAAGGTACAATTGAGAATTCGAACGAATCTTCAGACCAGGTTTCATCCGGAAACAAACCTGCTTTGAGTGTATAGGTGTAATACCCACCGAAAGGAGCATTGCCGGGGATGATCTGACCCAGGATAGTCGATATCGTATGAAAAGGCGACAGATAAACGAGGACAGGACCCAGCATCGGGCTGATGGACATTCCCCACGGTGTGGTCACCTCGGTCCACGCATCGAATACCTGGAGCTCTCCAGTCGTATTGGTCACCGATGCCCGGTAAAGGAGTGTGTCACCCCTGGAGAACACCTGCCCCAACGGATCGACAACAACGAATACGGGGGATTCAACGGATTCGACAATGGGTAAGGTCTGATTTGTTGCTACGTCCTCGAGCGTTGTTATCACTCCGCTGGGCCAGTATATCTGTAAAACGTCAACTGTCTCACTCGTCCCAAAACCGAATTCTACTTCCAGGCTGTTCTGGGATTGAAACCCGCACCCGGCACCGACAATTCGCATCTGCTGGTGATCACCTGACTGAGCTACAATTCGGGCACCGATCGCAGCCCTGTTGCTCACTATTCCCGTCAGTCTCAGTTTGAGCCAGTTGTGCCCGGTCCCATCGTTCCGCAAGAGTAGGTAATCAGAAGCGACGTTCGCTATGTAGAGATCCAGGAATCCATCATTATCGTAATCACCTGCTGCCAGGCCTACGGAAACCGAACTCAGGGGGTCACCCGCACCCGCTTATTCAGTTATGTCACTGAAAGTGCCGTTACCATTGTTGTGATAGAGAATGTTGGGACCCGGATCACCGAGGACATACAGGTCAATGTAACAGTCATTGTCGTAATCACCCCAGGCGATACCGGTGGCCTGGTTCGATTCCTCGACCCCGGCGCTTTCTGTGACATCTGTAAACGTCCCATCACCGTTGTTCATGAAGAGGAAATTCCTTGTCCCCTTGGTGGTCACATAGAGGTCGAGATCGAGATCGTTGTCGTAGTCGGCCCAGGCGACACCATAGGCGACACCGAAACCCCTCGCCCCTGCTTGATCGGTGACATCCTCGAATGTACCGTCTCCAAGGTTGCGGTAGAGAGTGTTTAAATCATACTTGCTCGTCACGTAGAGATCCATGAGGCCGTCGTTGTCGAAATCCCCCCAGGCAGTACCCTCGGTGCCATCTGCGTTCGAGACACCCGTGACACTTGCAACATCCTCGAAATTGTTGCCATCAAGGTTTCTGTACAGATAGTTTAATCCGTCGACACTGGAGAGATAGAGGTCGATGAGCCCATCATTATCGAAATCCCCCCAGGCCATCCCCCTCTGAAACACATTGTCCACAATTCCGGCATCGGCAGCAACGTCTGTGAAAAAACCCAGCCCATCATTCTCATAAAGTCGATTCGTCGAATCCCTGAGGAGAAAATTATCAAGGTCTCCGTCGTTATCATAATCAGCCCAGGCCGTGCCTCTTCCGTAGCCACCGTCCGAAACTCCTCTGCTGTAGGCAACCTCGATAAAACTTCCGTCTCCCTGGTTCTCGTAAAGGAGATCCGACCCGAGGTTACTCACAAAGAGATCGAGGTCGAGATCACCATCGCAATCACCCCAGGCTACACCTTCCCCGATACCGTAGTATGCAAGACCCGCCGAATCAGTCATATTCGTGAAATGAGTGCTCCGCAACGGATTCGAAGCTGCCTCCTCCGGCCGAGCCTGGCGATGTACACTCGATGACATGGCATCCCCGAATAAATTCACATCAATCTCAGATGCGCTGATATCTATTGAGTTCATGATTAAGGCGAAAATCGCTATCATGAGCAATGAGGAAAAACGAGTACGATCTATTTTCTTCATGCGAACCTCCCCCGGATTCGCCAGGAAGTATAATACCGAGGGGACACACATTGACATCTTCCCCTGGTACAGGTCTCGCTACCTGCGAAAGCCGGCTGGTGTGGTGTGATGTTACCTCAACTCTCCCGGTTCCCGGTGGATGAGCGGATTCTGACGGTACATGATCGTGGTGTACTCCGAGTCCAGATCATCAGTCTCTTCCTCTCCGGTCACGATCACATTTCCCCTCGAGTCGAGGACGATGTCACCGCAGAACAGGTCGTATCCAGGCCGCTCGTACCTGGTCGCCCATACCTCGTCACCTTCCTGGTCGTACTTCACCGTGGCGAAGTCGAAACTCAGGAAGCCGGGGCTGCTCTCTCCGAAGACGTAGACATTCCCCTCGCCGTCGAGAGCGATTTTATCGGCCCTGTCGTAGCCGCCGTCCGGACCGTCGTAAATCGACACCCAGACTTCGTTTCCTTCGGAATCGTATTTGATGGTTGTATAATCCTCGTAGCTCTCTCCCGTCACATAGACGTTCCCATCGGGATCGACCGCGATGTCATTGGCGGCATCGTCGCTGCCGCCCAACCTGTTGTATCTTGCCGTCCAGAGCACAATCCCGCCGATGCCGTATTTGATCGTGCAATAGTCGATATCGGTGTTCTCATCGTCACTTACACCCGTCACGTAGACATTTCCACCACCATCCACGGCAATCGCAAACGCTTGATCCCCGATGAAGGAGGATCCCGAACGGTTGTACCTCGCGGCCCACAAGCGCGAGCCGCCCGTGGTGTACTTGAGCGTAATGTAATCCGGACCGGTCCCGATACCGCTGCTGGATCCGGTCACGCAGACCTGACCATTACTATCCACGGCGATGTCATTCGCGACATCGTGGCCACCTGCGATGTCGTCGTAGATTGCGACCCACTCCTCATTACCATCCGCATCGTACTTGATGGTGACGATTTGATAATTCGACATCTCATTCCAGCTCGAACCCGTCACGTAGCAGTTCCCATCCTCATCGACGGCTATCGCTGCAGCATAGTCGCGTTCACTCCCCGTTCCATCGTACGAGTTCATCCAGATCTCGTTTCCATCCGTATCATACTTGATGGTGACATAGTTGTACATGTATATACCCTGCGCATTCTTGCTCGATCCAGTCACATAGATGTTGTCTTCGCTGTCCACGGTGACGTCTCTTGCAACGTCACTTCCGTATGGCCCCGTGTAAGCGGCGACCCAGAGTTGGTTGCCATGGCGATCGTACTTCACCGTGGCGTAATCCCCGTGGCTCGATCCGGTCACGATGATATTGTCTTCGCCGTCGACAGCCATCCCTGTGGGAGCATCGAAGTCACCGGCAGGTCCATCATAATGCGAAATCCAGGCTTCCTGCACCTGACCGGATAGGGCAGGAGGAAGTATGAGCAGAAACACGAGGAGAAGAGGAAGGATAATACGCATGACACACCTCCCGGAGTAAGGGGAATTTATCGAAGGATGCCGATCATGTTGATTATACCATCCAATTTGTATGTTTGTCAAGTGGCGGGGATCTTTCGAAAACTCACCTTCCCCCGGCTGAATTCCCGCCAATCCTACTCATAGCCAGCTACTCAGGAAGTACCCACCAGCCGGATTCCCCCGTGCAGCATACACTTATTCCTGTGATGCATATGGATGATGAGCAACGGGGGATGAAAAGGGAACCTCACGCCGCACTGTCAGCAAAAGGTCCCGCCCTGGGATCGACACCTTTCCTTCTCATGTGAGAGAGGATCCTACCTGTTGGTAAGACTTCAGTGTCCATACGATGTCCATACAGGGTTCAAAACCATCGAAATTGGTGCAAATTGGTAGAAAGAAGGAGAGCAGTAGTGAAAGTATTTATAATAAATGGCGAAGGCCGCAGCTTTGATCACTGCGGCCTTCTCGTAGGGTCGTGGAGCTATCCTCCACGTGTGCTC
>CAZZKG010000076.1:0-14059 GCA_964654825.1 uncultured Gemmatimonadota bacterium
TAGAGCGCCGGACTCCAAATCCGGATGTTGGGGGTTCGAATCCCTCCAGGCCTGCCACGTCTAGTGAAGGATGGCGCCATGGAAGAGGTAAAAGAAAAAAAATCTCCATCGTTTCTGGAACGATCGATTCAGTTCCTGAGAGAGGTGGTTTTAGAAGTCAAACGTGTCACATGGCCGAACCTGGATGAGGTGAAGGGAGCGACACTGGTTGTCATTATCGTAGTGATTTTGATCGGTTTTTTCATCGGATTCGTAGATAAACTGCTTACGATGATCAATGACATCATACTCTTCTGATCATCCGCGTACTCGAGGCAAGAGATGAGTGACGAACAGGAAAACGACAACTTCAAGTGGTATGCGATACAAACATACTCCGGTCATGAAAGCAAGGTGTATGCCAGGCTTCAGCGCATCATCGATCTGAATACTGAGAGTGAGGCCGGAGGTAACATCCGGCAGGTACTGATACCCACTGAACATGTGTATGAACTGAAGAAGGGTAAGAAAGTCAAGTCTACGAGACGGCTGTATCCCGGTTATATTCTCGTTGAAATGCTCTCGAATGATCAGACGCTGCATATTATCAATGGCATACAGGGTGTCATAAAATTCCTGGGGACAGAACTGCATCCACAATCGATCAGTAAAGCGGAAATCAACAAAATCCTCGGAAAGATGGAAGAGACAAAAGTGGCACCTCCGCCTGATGAGATACCCTTCAGACCCGGGGATCTGGTCGAGGTTACGGATGGACCTTTCACCGGGTTCAACGGGACTGTGGAAGACGTCTTCCCTGAGAAAGGAAGAGTAAAAGTGACTGTCAGTCTGTTCGGGAGGCCGACACCGATCATGCTTGATTATATGCAATTGAAAGCACTTTGAGAAGAGGCGGAAGAGTATGGCCAAGAAGGTTATCGGTTTTATCAAATTGCAGGTCCCCGGGGGCTCAGCGAATCCAGCTCCCCCGGTAGGTCCCGCTCTCGGGCAATATCAGCTCAATATCATGGAGTTTTGCAAGACGTTCAATGCAAAGACTCAGAAGCAGGCGGGCACGATTATCCCGGTCGTAATCACGGTGTATGCAGACAGGACGTTCTCATTTGTGACGAAGACACCTCCCGCAGCAGTACTTCTCAAGAAGGCCTGTGGGATCGTCAAGGCTTCGTCGGAACCGAATAAAATCAAAGTGGCAAAGGTGAGCAGGTCTCAGGTTCAGGAGATTGCAAAGCAGAAAATGGAAGACCTGAATGCCAACACCATCGAAGCAGCGATGAGGATCATCGAAGGAACGGCACGCAGTATGGGTATCGATGTAGAAGATTGAGGGAGCCGAGATGAAGCTTTCAAAGAAATACAGAGAGAAGTTATCCAAAATAGACCCGGGTCGGAAGTATGAACTCGAAGAAGCCGTTGCTCTCATCAAGGAAAATGCCAGTGGTGGTTTCGATGAGACGATAGAGATCTCAGTGAGGCTCGGCGTCGATCCCAAACATGCTGACCAGATTGTTCGTGGAACTGTCGTCCTGCCCAATGGGACCGGGAAGGAAGTCACCATCCTCGTTCTGGCTGGTGGTGATAAGGCAAAAGAGGCGGTGGAGGCAGGCGCTGATTTCGTGGGTGCAGACGATTATATCGATAAAATCCAGGGCGGCTGGCTCGAGGTGGACAACATAATTGCAGTGCCTGACATGATGCCGAAAGTTGGAAAACTTGGTAAGATACTCGGGCCCAGGGGCCTCATGCCGAACCCGAAAAGCGGTACGGTCACCTTTGAAATATCGAAAGCGGTGAAAGAACTCAAATCAGGCAGGATCGAGTACAGGGTGGACAAGACAGGGAACATTCATTCGCCCGTCGGGAAAGCATCCTTTACAAAAGAAAAGCTCATAGAGAACATCAAGACTTTCATGGAATCCATTGTTCGTGCTCGACCGAGTGCTGCGAAGGGATTGTATCTCCGCAGTACACACATATCGAGCACGATGGGGCCTTCAGTGCCGATGGATACGATGATCTTCGGAAGGTAGCGATGAAGAGAGAGCAGAAAGAAGCACTCGTCGAGGAGATCTCGAAACAGATCTCGAATTATTCCTCGATCATAGTTGCAGATTTTACGGGGATAAATGTCAAGGGAATCACCGAGCTGCGGAGGAACCTGAGAGAGAATGAGGCCACCTTGAGGATAGTAAAAAACACTCTCCTGCGCAGGGCGGCGTACAAATCTTCAATGGAAGATCTGGTACAGTCTCTCGACGGGCCGACTGCGCTGGTGATGAGCGATGACGCAGTAAGTGGCGCGAAGGTTATAACCGCTTTTGCGAAAAAGGATAACAGGCCGCAGATCAAGCTTGCGCTCATCGAGGGGAGTATTATGGAACCCGAGGAGGTGAAGAAGATCGCATTTCTCCCGCCGCGTCCGGTTCTCATTGCCAGAGTCATGGGCAGTATCAATTCTCCCCTGGTCCAGACGGTTAGCCTCATGCGTGGCGTATTGGTGAAGTTCCTTCTTACCCTCGAAGCACTAAAAGAAACCAGGGAGAAGGGTGAATAGAATCACTCAAGGAAGTAGTGGAGGATCTTTCTGATGGCAGACACAAAAAAAATCACGAAGGAAGAAGTAATCGAAGCAATTGGCAGTATGACTGTCCTCGAACTCTCCGAGCTTGTCAAGGAAATGGAAGAGAAGTTCGGAGTCTCAGCTCAGGCACAGATGGTCCAGGCCGCTCCTGGTATGGCCGCTGCGGGCGTTGCCGGAGCCGATGCCGCTGCAGCTGAGGAAGAGCAGACCGAATTTGACGTCATCCTCAAGGAAATCGGCGATCAGAGGATCAAGGTCATCAGAGCAGTCCGCGAGGTAACGAGTCTTGGTTTGAAGGAGGCGAAGGATCTTGTGGAGGGTGTTCCTGCCAAAGTGAGTGAAGGGATCAGTAAGGAAGAGGCGGAAAAGGTAAAAGCGAAACTCGAAGGAGCCGGTGCAACGGCTGGAATCGAATAGGTGAAACCTTCTGAAAACATCCTGTTTTAGAGGAGAGTGAGCATCGTGAAATCCGAAAACGGGAAGGTCTTGTCATTTGCTAAGCTGAGACGTCCTATGGAGATGCCGCATTTACTTAATGTGCAGCTAGAGGCGTTCTGGGATTTTCTCCAGCATGGTGTCTCCCCTGCGAAAAGAAAGAAAAGAGGACTCCAGCAGGTTTTCGAAGATGTGTTTCCTATCAAGGACTCACAGGACAACTACCAGCTGGATTTTGTCGAATACAGGCTTGGTGAGCCGAAGTTCTCTGTTGAGGAGTGCAGGGAAAAAGATATGACGCATGCGGTACCTCTCAAGGCTGTCCTGCGGTTGATAATCAAGGAAAACGTGGATGGCACTCAGAAGGTAAAAGACATCCTCGAGAAAGAGCTGTACCTGGGTGAGTTACCGCAGATCACCGATGTGGGGACTTTTGTGATCAACGGAGCCGAACGGGTTATCGTCAGTCAGCTCCATCGATCACCGGGGGTTGTTTTCGAGGAGAACATACACCCGAACGGTCAGAAACTCTACTCAGCCCGGATCATACCGTTTAAAGGGTCCTGGGTGGAGCTGTCCCTCGACATCAATGATGTGATGAGTATTTACATCGATAAACGGAAGAAATTTCATGTTACGACGCTTCTACGGGCCATCGGATACTCGAGCTCTGAAGAAATCGTCGGTCTTTTCTACAGCAAAAAGACCTTCCGAGCCGCCAAATATCCTGATTTGTTGAAGTACCGGGTGAGAGAGCTTCAAACATTCGTCCTAACCAGTGATATCGTTGATGCCAAATCGGGTGAGGTGCTCTACGAAAAATGGACTGAGCTCACTCCTGATCTCATCAAAGACGCGAAAAAAAGAAAGGTCCCAAAACTGGATGTTTTCTCCCTTGGTCTCAAATCAGATTCCCAGGTGATCTTCAAAACATTGAGAAAAGACCTCTCGATCGATGAAGAGGATGCCCTGGTAAAGATCTACAGTCTGATGAGAACGAGTGAGCCTCCCAACATCGAAACGGCTCGACTTTTTATCCAGAGGCTCTTTTTCAATCCCAAGCGCTATGACCTCGGGCGCGTGGGTCGATACAAGCTCAACGAGAGATTGGGACTTGATATCCCCAGAGACGAAGTGACTCTGACGAAAGAAGATATCATTCAGATCATCGGGTATCTCCTGAAGCTGAGAGAGGGGGAGGGATATACCGATGATATCGATCATCTCGGTAACCGCCGGGTGAGGACTGTTGGCGAGCTCATCGCGAATCAGCTGACAGTCGGGCTTCAAAGAATGACCCGGCTTATCAAAGACAGGATGTCCGTTCTCGATCCCGACAAGATCACACTCGATGACCTGGTGAATGCCCGAACCGTATCGGCCGTCATCAACACCTTTTTTGGGTCCAGTCAGCTCTCACAGTTCATGGACCAGACGAATCCTCTAGCCGAGATGACGCACAAGAGGAGATTGAGCGCACTGGGACCCGGGGGGCTCACGCGGGAGCGGGCCGGATTCGAGGTCAGGGATGTCCACTACTCGCACTACGGCAGAATGTGTCCCATCGAGACTCCTGAAGGACCGAATATCGGTCTTATCACTTCTCTTACTACCTATGCCCGGATCAACGATCTTGGATTTATCGAAACTCCTTACCGTGTGGTAGAAAAAGGAGTGGTCACCAACAAGATCAAGTACCTGAGTGCCGGTGAAGAGGACAGATTCACGATCGCCCAGGCAAACGCTCCGCTCGATAAAAATGGTAAATTCATCAGACCCAGGGTTCTCTGCCGTCAGAGGGGTGACTTCCCTCTTCTTCACCCGAAAGAGATCCACTTCATGGATGTGGCCCCCGAGCAGCTCACGAGCGTAGCGGCCTCTCTCATCCCGTTTCTCGAACACGATGATGCCAACAGGGCACTCATGGGCTCGAATATGCAGAGACAGGCTGTCCCCCTGTTGAAACCAGAAGTACCTTTGGTCGGGACCGGCTTAGAGAGTAAAGTGGCGGTGGACTCCGGTGCGGTTGTGGTATCCGAGCACTCCGGTGTGGTCGATTTTGTGTCCTCTGATACGATCATGGTGAAAGTCGAGGAGAAGGGTGCAGGAGATACGTCCTTCCAGGGATTCAGTGGAAGAGATGTATACAAACTGAAGAAATTTGAGAGGACCAACCAGGATACGAGCATCAACCAGCGCCCTCTCGTTAAAAGCGGCGATAAAGTGAAAGAAGGTGAGGTGATCGCCGATGGCACTGCCACCAGTCAGGGAGAACTTGCACTCGGTGTCAATGTCCTCGTAGCATTCCTCCCATGGTACGGATACAATTTCGAGGATGCCATCGTTCTCAGTGAAAAGCTCGTTAAGGATGACAAGTTCACCTCGGTGCATATTCAGGAGCTCAATCTCCAGGTGAGAGATACGAAACGCGGTGTGGAAGAAATAACCAGAGAGATACCCAATGTGAGTGAAGAGGTGGTTGCAAACCTGGACGACCGCGGTATCATCCATGTCGGTGCCTACGTCAAATCCGGTGACATCCTCGTCGGGAAAGTAAGTCCGAAAGGTGAAACGGAGCTATCTCCCGAGGAGAGGCTGCTCAAAGCCATCTTCGGTGACAAGGCCGGTGATGTGAAGGACTCGTCACTGAAAGCCCCTCCCGGACTCGAAGGTGTTGTTATCGATGTAAAGGTGTTTTCGAGGAGTGCCGATGATCCTCTCACGGGGGCGGAGAAAAAACTGAAGATCGATGAGATCAAGTTCAATGAGAAGACAGAGGTGGAGAGGGTGGTCTCGGCGAGAGATGAGCTCCTCCGTGAGCTGCTTCAGAGGCAGACTATCATTTCCATCGTAAACAAGAAGACGCATCGGTCCATTGTCAAATCAGGTTCGAGAATCTCGAAAGAGATAATCGACGGACTGGATTTCGAGGACGTTGATCTGAAACGTCTGGCGGTGTCAAATCCGGATAAGAATGACGCCATCCAGGATGTTCTCCACCGGTCTGAATGCTTCATCGAGGATGTCAGGAGAAAAGCAAACAACAACATCGCGAAGGTGAAAGAGCACGATGAACTCCCGCCGGGTGTCGTCCAGCTGGTCAAGGTTTACATCGCTCAGAAACGGAAGGTTTCTGTTGGAGATAAGATGGCGGGAAGGCACGGGAACAAAGGGATCGTGGCAAAGATCGTCCCCGAAGAAGATATGCCTTTCCTTCCTGACGGAACACCCGTTGAAATCATCCTGAATCCTCTAGGCGTACCCTCCAGGATGAACGTCGGCCAGATTCTCGAGACCCATCTGGGATGGGCAATGAAGATCCTTGGCTGTCGGGCCGTCACACCTGTTTTCCATGGCGCGAGGGAAGAAGAAATCAAAGATTACCTCCGCCGGGCGAAGCTGCCCGAGGATGGAAAGATCCAGTTGTTCGACGGTAAGACGGGAAAAGCGTTCGACTATCCCATTACCGTCGGCTACATTTACATGCTCAAACTCTCTCATCTCGTTGATGACAAGATCCATGCACGATCCATCGGCCCATATTCGCTTGTCACGCAGCAGCCACTTGCTGGCAAAGCTCAGTTCGGCGGGCAGCGATTCGGTGAGATGGAGGTGTGGGCGCTGGAAGCCTACGGTGCTGCTTATGCACTTCAGGAGATGCTGACAGTAAAATCCGATGATGTATCCGGCAGATCCGGAGTATACGAAGCCATCGTGAAGGGTGACAATTTACCGGACCCGGGTCTCCCTGAATCCTTCAATGTTCTCGTTAAGGAACTTCAGAGTCTCGGCCTGTATGTGGACCATGGCAAGAATAGATAGGTCCAGGATCCTCTGAAGAGGAGGAGAAGCTGTGATAGACTTTCGAACGCACAAGAGAGAAACAAGACCTGCTGACATCGACTACATCCAGATCAGGCTTGCTTCCCCCGATGAGATCCGCGAACTGTCATATGGCGAGGTCACCAAACCTGAGACGATAAACTACCGGTCTTTCAAACCGGAGAAGGAAGGTCTGTTCTGCGAGAAGATCTTCGGGCCGGTGAAAGATTGGGAATGTCACTGCGGCAAATATAAAAGGATCAGGTTCAGGGGTGTCGTGTGCGACAGGTGTGGAGTGGAGGTCATCCAGTCGAAGGTGAGAAGAGAGCGGATGGGGCATATCGAGCTCGCAGTCCCGGTTGCTCACATCTGGTTCTTCAAAACCCTTCCCAGCAGGATAGGATCGCTCCTGGATATGACGATGAAAGATCTGGAACGGGTCATGTATTACGCACATTACGTAGTCATCGATCCCGGTGATACAGAGTTGACCAAGAAACAGCTCATCACAATCGATGAATACCAGGAGATCATAGAGACCAACCCGAAAGGATTCCTCGCCAAGATAGGCGCTGAGGCGGTAAGGGAGCTGCTTTCGGAAATCGATATCGATGACATGTCCAGGGAGCTCAGAGCACACGTGAAAGTGGAAACCTCGATACACAGAAAGAAACACCTGCAGAAGAGGCTGAAGGTCGTCGAGGCATTCAGGCAATCCGGCAACAGACCGGAGTGGATGATTATGGGGGTAGTGCCGGTCATCCCTCCCGACCTGAGACCACTTGTCCCTCTCGAAGGTGGAAGGTTTGCCACTTCGGACCTCAATGATCTGTACCGGAGGGTGATCAACCGGAATAACAGGCTGAAGAAGCTGATAGAAATGAGGGCGCCGGAAGTAATTCTTCGTAACGAAAAGAGGATGCTTCAGGAAGCTGTTGATGCACTGTTCGACAATGGCAGAAGGGCAAAGGCTGTTCTGGGCAGAGGGAAGCGCCCCTTGAAATCACTGAGTGACATGCTCAAGGGCAAACAGGGCAGGTTCCGCCAGAATCTCCTCGGGAAGAGGGTCGACTACTCCGGGAGGTCGGTGATCGTCGTCGGACCGGAGCTCAAGCTTCACCAGTGTGGTCTCCCGAAGATCATGGCCCTCGAGCTCTTCAAACCCTTTATTATTCGCAAGCTCGAGGAGAAGGGATACGTTCAGACCGTGAAGAGCGCAAAAAAACTGGTCGAGAAAGAGAGGCCGGAGGTCTGGGATATACTCGAAGAGATCATCAAAGAACATCCCGTTTTTCTCAACAGGGCACCTACACTCCACCGGCTCGGTATTCAGGCGTTCGAACCCGTTCTCGTCGAGGGGAAAGCTATCAAGATACATCCTCTCGTCTGTGCGGCGTTCAATGCCGACTTCGACGGTGACCAGATGGCGGTGCACATTCCGCTTTCATTCGAGGCACAGCTCGAAGCCAGGGTCCTTATGATGTCGACCAATAATATCCTCCTCCCGGCAAATGGCAAACCGGTAACTTCTCCGACCCAGGATATGATCCTCGGTTGCTATTACCTCACCACCGAACCACGCCCAAAAGAAGGTAGAGAGGTGATGTATTTCGGTAATACCGAAGAGATCATGCTGGCACACGAGAACGGCGTCATAGGACTGCACGAGCCGCTCAAGCTGAAAATGGGAGACGGTTTCCTCGAAACGACAGTCGGTAGAGTCATATTCAACCAGACGATTCCCGATGAACTGGGCTACGTTAATGAGGTGATGAACAAGGGTTCCATCGAAAAAGTAATCTTTCAGTCTTATCGAAAGAGCGGCCCTCGAAGAACTGTACAGTTCCTGGATGAACTGAAGGAAGTGGGTTTCCGGTATGCCACAGAGGGCGGCTTATCTATCGGTGTCGATGATATTATCATTCCTGAGAAGAAGATACAATTCCTCGACAAGACATGGAAAGAAATCGAAAGAATACAATCCCATTACAAAGATCAGATCATCACCGACGGGGAGAGATACAACAAGGTCATCGACACGTGGACTCACACGAGCACCGATGTCGCCCAGGAGATGTTCAGGACGCTCAAGGAATCCAAAGATGGATTCAATCCTATCTGGATGATGGTCGATTCGGGCTCGAGAGGCTCCCGCGAGCAGATCAGGCAGCTTGCCGGCATGAGAGGTCTCATGGCAAAACCCCAGAAAAAGATTACCGGTCAGATCGGTGAAATCATCGAATCCCCGATCACTTCCAATTTCAGGGAGGGGCTTACCGTACTCGAATACTTCATCTCGACGCACGGCGCGCGGAAGGGTTTGGCTGATACTGCACTAAAGACGGCGGATGCCGGATATCTCACCCGGAGGCTCGTTGATGTTGCCCAGGATGTGACCATCACCGGGGACGACTGCGGTACCATCAACGGATTCGAAATCGGCGCGCTCAAAGAAGGGGAGGAGATCATAGAACCTCTAAGGGACAGGATCGTCGGAGTGGTGGTCAATGAGGACGTTACCGATCCTATAACAAACGAGGTTATCATATCAGCAGGTGAGGAAATCGACGAAGAAACATCAGTTCAAATCGAGGAAAGCGGCATTGAAAAAGTGAACATCCGATCCGTGCTCAGATGCGAGTCGAAGAGAGGGATCTGTAAAAAATGCTATGGCTGGAATATGGCCACCATGAAGCTGGTCGACATGGGAGAGGCTGTGGGTATTATCGCGGCACAGTCGATCGGAGAACCCGGTACTCAGCTGACTCTCAGGACATTCCACATCGGCGGTACTGCGAGCAGAATCGAAGTCCAGACCAGAAAGTACAGTAAGGTCGACGGTTCTGTGGAATTCAAGGATATCGTGATGGTTAAAAACAGGGTTGGTCAGAAGATCGTCATCAGCCGTGACAAGGAACTTCTGCTGAAGGATCAGAAAGGGAGGAAGAGGGGAAGCATGATAGTGCCCTATGGGGCAAATCTCCTGATGGAGGACAAACAGAAGGTCAAAACGGGCGATCTCCTCTTCGAATGGGATCCGTACTCTACTCCTATTATCACCGACAGAGCGGGAGAGGTTATTTTTTATGATATCGAGGAAGAGATCACTCTGCGTGAGGAACTCGATGAGACCACAGGGCACCGACAGAGGGTAATCACAGAGGACCGGGAGAAAAAACTTCATCCCAGGATCGGGGTCCTTTCCACGAAACGAAAGAAGCCCAAAGAATACTCCATCCCGGCGGGAGCACACCTGCTCGTCCGTAACGGTGATCAGGTCCGGGAGGGTGATCTCCTTGCGAAGGTACCGAGAGAGATTTACAAAACGCGTGACATCACCGGCGGTCTGCCCCGTGTCGCCGAGTTGTTTGAGGTGAGGAAACCAAAAGATCTTGCAATCATCACGGAGATCGATGGATTGGTTTCTTTCGAAACGGCCGTGCGGGGCCATCAACGTATCATTGTAACACTCGATGAAGATGAATCCAGAGAGTACCTCATCCCCTATGGAAAACATTTGAGAGTGCACGATGGGGACCGGGTGGAAGCCGGCGAGAAATTGTGTGAAGGGCCCGTCAATCCGCATGATATTCTGAGAATCAAAGGTCCGATGAAGGTGCAGGAACACCTGCTGAATGAGATCCAGGAGGTCTACCGGCTCCAGGGAGTAAAGATAAACGACAAGCACATCGCTACGATCGTGCGCCAGATGCTCCGCAAGGTCAGGATCAAGAATCCCGGTGACACCGATTTTCTGGAAGATGAACAGGTGGACCGTATGGTCTGTCAGACCGAGAACGAGAGGATCGCTAAGGCCGGTGGTCAGCCGGCCGAGTGGGAACCCCTCCTACTCGGCATCACAAAAGCATCACTGACGACATCGAGTTTTATTTCGGCGGCATCGTTCCAGGAGACGACCAGAGTCCTGACCGAACACGCCATTAAAGGGGCCAGGGATGATCTCCTCGGACTCAAAGAAAACATCATCATCGGTCATCTTATTCCTGCGGGTACGGGTGAAATAAAGTATGAGGATGTTACGTTCAAGAATACTCTGGCAGAGAGTGAAGAGAGTGAACAGGATATAATGGATACTCAGGAGGAATTGGAGAAAGCTCCGGAGGTAGTATAGGATTTTTCGCACCAAGGGGGTAGTTTTGCCAACTATCAATCAATTAGTGAGACATGGAAGAAAAAAGATAACAAAGAAAACTTCATCTCCTGCCCTGACGAAATGTCCTCAGAGGAGAGGGGTGTGCACGAGGGTGTACACCACAACGCCGAAAAAACCGAATTCTGCACTGAGGAAAGTAGCAAGGGTGAGATTGACGAGTGGATTCGAAGTTACTGCGTATATCCCTGGAGAGGGACACAATCTTCAGGAGCACTCCATCGTCCTCATCCGGGGAGGTAGAGTGAAAGACCTTCCGGGCGTCCGTTATCATATCATTCGAGGAAAACTGGATGCACAGGGAGTTACCGGGAGAAAACAGGGGAGATCCAAGTACGGGACCAAGCGCGAGAAAAAATAAACATCAGTTCAGGGAGTTCTGTAATGCCAAGGAGAAGAGAAGTCGTAAAAAGGGATGTGAAGTCTGACAGTCGTTACGGCAGCATTCTCGTCTCGAAGTTCATCAACTACCTCATGATGGATGGCAAGAGGAGTGTCGCCGAGAAGTCTTTTTATGGCTCAATGGACATTATCGAAAAGAAGATGGGTCAGCCTGCGTTGCAGGTACTCGAGCAGGCGGTTAACAACGCAAAGCCGATTCTGGAAGTGAAATCGAGACGCGTCGGTGGTGCAACATACCAGGTACCAATCGAGGTGAGAGCGGGGAGAAGGCTGGCTCTGGCTCTCCGGTGGATCATCGCCTTTGCCAAGGCGCGCAGTGAGAGGACGATGAGGGAAAGACTGGCGGCCGAGATCATGGCCTGTGCGAAGAGCGAAGGCGCAACTATCAAGAAAAAAGATGATACACACAAAATGGCAGAAGCCAACAAGGCGTTTGCTCACTACAGGTGGTAGAGAGTTCATGAGCAGGATAGTACCTCTCGAAAACATAAGGAACATCGGTATCATGGCCCACATAGATGCCGGTAAGACCACGACGACCGAGCGGATTCTTTTCTATACCGGAAGAGTTCACAGAATCGGGGAGGTCGATGATGGAGCTGCGACGATGGACTGGATGATCCAGGAGAAAGAACGCGGCATCACAATCACCTCCGCTGCGACAACCTGTTTCTGGAACAGGCACCGGATAAATATTATCGATACGCCGGGTCACGTGGATTTCACGGTAGAAGTGGAGAGGTCTCTCAGAGTGCTCGATGGCGCGGTCGCCATCTTCTGTGCTGTCGGTGGTGTTGAGCCTCAATCGGAAACTGTGTGGAGACAGGCGGATAAATACCGGATACCGAGGATAGCTTTTGTCAACAAGATGGACAGGACCGGGGCATCATTTCAGACCGCAGTGGATATGATGAAAACAAGACTCGGTGCCAACGCTCTTCCTGTACAAATACCACTGGGAGAAGAAGAGCTCTTCACCGGTGTGGTCGATATCATTGGAAGAAAGGCGATCGTGTGGCACGAAGAATCTATGGGTGCGACATTTGAGGAGATAGATGTCCCTGATTCTCTTATCCAAGATATGACGACTCTCCGGAATGATCTGCTCGAAGCGATCTCGAACTACGATGATGATCTTCTGGAAAAATATCTGGCCGGCGAGGAAATTGATACCGAACAGATCCACAGCGCTCTCCGCAAAGCCGTTCTGGACACCGCAGTGGTTCCGGTACTGTGCGGTGCGGCTTTCCGGAACCTGGGTGTGCAGCCTCTGCTCGATGCCGTCGTTCGTTATCTGCCATCCCCGGTGGATCTCCCGCCTGTCGAGGGGCACTGTCCTCGCACCGATAAAAAAGAATATCGGAAGGCTGTGGATGACGAACCGTTTTCGGGCCTTGCTTTCAAGATCATGAACGATTCATATGTCGGGAAGCTGACATTTATACGTGTATACTCCGGTATCTTGAAAGCAGGATCTATGGTTTACAACGTAAATCTTGAGAAAAAAGAGAGAATCGGAAGACTTCTCCAGATGCATTCGAATAAGAGGGAAGAAAGAAATGCCATTTTTGCCGGTGACATCGCAGCGGTCGTCGGATTAAAGCTGACGAGGACAGGTGATACCCTGTGTGAGAAGGCACACCCGATTGTTCTCGAGACGATCCATTTTCCTGAACCGGTGATTGCCGTTGCCGTCGAACCGAAGACCAAGGCTGATCAGGACCGCTTATCTCTCGCACTCGAACGGCTGTCGAGTGAAGATCCGACTTTCAGGGTTCGGCAGGACGAGGAGACAGGTCAAATGATCATTTCCGGGATGGGAGAACTCCATCTCGAGATTCTCGTTGACAGAATGCTCCGAGAGTTCAGCGTTGCGGCAAATGTCGGTAAACCACAGGTGTCGTATCGAGAAACAATAACTGTCTCGGGAGAGGGAGAGGGTAAATTCATCAAGCAGACCGGGGGGAAGGGACAGTACGGACACGTGGTTCTGAAGATCTATCCTGAAGAGAGGGAACAGGGCGTATCGTTCATCGATAAAACGAAAGGCGGCGTTATCCCGAGGGAATTCATCGGACCGATCGAAACCGGTGTGAGAGAATCTCTCGAAACGGGAGTACTCGCGGGGTATCCGATGGTAGATATTCGGGTCGAACTTCTCGACGGGAGTTATCACGAGATCGATTCCAGTGAGATCTCGTTCAAGCTGGCGGGGGCTCTCGCTCTGCGGAATGCGGTGTCCAGATGTAAGCCGGTCATTCTCGAACCAATCATGAAAGTGGAGATAGTCCTCCCGGAAGAATACCTGGGTGACGTTCTTGGCGATCTAAACGCCCGGGGAGGTAAAATCGGTGGGATTGTACCACGGAAAGACGCACAGGTGGTCGGCGCAACAGTTCCGCTTTACCAAATGTTCGGTTATGCGACGAAACTCAGGTCTCTCACTCAGGGGAGGGCCATATATACCATGCAATTCTCTCGTTATGAACAGGTCTCCGGTGAGAAAGCCAGAGAGCTCTCAATGGGATTACAAGGTGGATACGTTGCCAGGAGTCTGTAAAAGGCCGATTCAGACTGATTGAAGGAAGGAAGGGAGCGATGTCGAAGCAAAAATTTGAGCGAACGAAGCCACACCTGAATGTGGGTAC
>CAZZKG010000077.1:0-14039 GCA_964654825.1 uncultured Gemmatimonadota bacterium
GTACCCACATTCAGGTGTGGCTTCGTTCGCTCAAATTTTTGCTTCGACATCGCTCTCCTCCTCTTTGAAGGAATCTGAAGCCAATCTCAATTCACAAAATTAAAAGCCCACGACCGGGATCGAACCGGTGAACCTCGTCCTTACCAAGGACGCGCTCTACCAACTGAGCTACGTGGGCAGAATCTGTTCTCCGGATTCTCTACCTGAAATCTGTATGGAGCGGGCGATGGGGATCGAACCCACGTGATCAGCTTGGAAGGCTGAGGTTCTACCACTGAACTACGCCCGCACAAGCCCCCAAATCTATTCAATGTGGAGGGGGGAGGATTTGAACCTCCGAAGGCTGAGCCAACAGATTTACAGTCTGCCCCCTTTGGCCACTCGGGAACCCCTCCAGAACAAAAAAAATCCGATAAACAGCTGGCGAAGGGATTTGAACCCATAACCTGCTGATTACAAATCAGCTGCTCTACCGTTGAGCTACGCCAGCAAACCCCGAATTTGACAGTAAATCCGTTATTATATAACTTAATCTTATGATTGTCAATGTTTTTCATGGATTTTTGATTAAAAAATCGGTCCATTCTCGGATAAAGATTATTCATCACGTCATCACACGGTTCAAACAATTTTCAGACACCCTTTTTGGCTTTCGGACTCGACCGGATTCTCTATTTTCTCTTCCATCGGGTCCCCGTGGGCGTGTCTTCCAAGATAACACCTCTCTCGAGAAGCGTTTCACGGAGATTGTCGGCCTTTTCGAAATCCCCGGTATTTCTGGCTTCTTCACGCTCCCCGATGAGGGCCAGGATATCAGACTCGAGCCCATCCCTCTCCAGCTCGATCACATCGAATACCCGGTTGAAATCAGCCATCACCTCGAGTACTGCCTGCTTTTCTTTTTCTGTCATCGGGGAAGAATCGAGAAACGTATGTACTGAGCGAACGAAATCAAATGTCACTCCGAGAGCTTTTGCGGTGTTGAGATCATCATCCAGCGCAGCCCGAAAAGCATGTGAAACCGCCTCGACTTCTCCGGTGATTCCACCGGATGAATAATCGGTGGTCTCAGTATCTTTCACCCGGGTGTAAAAATCGTTAAGCCTCTTGACGGATTCTCTCGCCTGATGAAGGCCGTCCCGCGTAAAGTTGAGCCGGCCGCGGTAGTGACTCGACGCGAGGAGATAGCGGATAGCTCTCGAGTCGCCGCCTTCCCGAAGCAGATCCCTGAGTGTAAAGTGATTACCCAGAGACTTGCTCATTTTCTGCCCTTCGACGATGAGATGTTCACTGTGTATCCAGTACCGGACGAACTGTTTGCCTGTCGCAGCCTCGCTCTGTGCTATTTCGTTTTCATGGTGGGGGAATATATTGTCTACTCCACCACAGTGGATATCGAAAGATTCTCCAAGATACTTCATGCTCATGGCCGAACATTCGATGTGCCATCCGGGTCTCCCTTCACCGATTTCGGTTTCCCAGGACGGTTCACCCTCTTTCTTCCCCTTCCAGAGTGCAAAATCCCTCACATCTTCTTTTTCATATTCATCCGCCTCTACCCTCACACCACTTCTCATCCCACCCGTGTCGATACCGGAGAGCTTACCGTAAGACCGGAACTTTTCGATGCGGTAGTAGATTGAGTCACCCTTTTTATAAGCGTATCCCGATTCGAGGAGTTTCCTGATGAGAGATACCATCTCCCCTATATGCTCCGTCGCTCTCGGGTAATGCTGTGCCCGCTCCATCCGGAGTGTATCGAGATCCTCGAAAAATGCTTCTATATATGGTGCGGTGTACGCATCGAGTGAGTCTCCTTTCGACCGGGCACCCTGTATCGTCTTATCATCCACGTCTGTGATATTCATGACCTGAATAACGCGGTAGCCGCTCAGCTCGAGATAGCGTCTCAGGATGTCCTCGAACATGTATGTCCGGAAGTTGCCGATGTGGGCATAATCGTAAACCGTTGGACCGCAGGTATACATCCTCACCGTACCATCCTCGCCCGGTTCGAATTCCTCTTTCTGCCTCGTCAGCGTATTGTATATCCGGAGTGACATACTACCTCAATTCGTGTACCGGTCTACCAGCATTCCACTGAGACAGAGATACCCCCTATCCCGACAGCCTCCAGGCCGCGCATACTGACATTCAACCCTCAGGGGATAAACCTGCTGTTCAACTTTTCCCTCAGGGCAAGTGAGTGAATCTGTTCATTGTTGATCTAGGGTTACGAACTGATGGGAAGGGTCTGAGATAGACCCCAAGCACAATACAATTAACCTTTTAATATAACACCAACACCTGGCTTGTCAATAGCCTGTGCGGCTCGAAGGCGTCTTTATTTCAACGGATGGCAGGAGTCATGTCAGACAGGATTGCTACCGGTCGTGTTCTTTTTCTTAGTCTTCACTGATCCTCAGTTCCTCGATCGACCAGGCTCCTCCTCTCTCTTCGAGAGAAATGAATATCAAAAGTTCTCTGTTTATACCGGATTTCCGCTCCCGGTATACGATATTGCCCGCCGCATAGGCCGATACTCCGCCGGAAAGTTCACGGTACCGTGAAATCGAAAACCGGTTTCCCGCCGCCTTGTTGAAGAATTCTTTCATGATGTAGTCGGCCTGTCCCCTCCCGTACTCGCCATCCAGGCCGAGGAACCCGACCTTCATGATTACCCGCGCCCTCTCCGAAAGAAGGGACATGAGCGAGGCTACATCACCACTCCCCCAGTGATCCTGAAACCGCTGGAGGAGTCCGCTCGCTTTTTCCTCAGCCGGCTGTCCCGCGGCCGTCTGTCCCTCATCACCGGAAGGAAAACCTGCCCGGGCAAAGATCTCTCTCCCCGACAGAACGGACGGTAGTGACTGGCTGAGAAGAAGGAAGACAAAGAGCATGAGGGAATATGATCTCAGACACATGAAGATCCACCTCTTCGTCCACACGGAGAAGCAAGAGCCGGGCCAGGAGGAGCATTGTCCGTATAGTTTATTCATGAAAGCTTTCAACCCCTGTATTTGCAACATGTAACGATCCACGACCCTTCCCGGCCGGCTTTCCAATCCCGAGCAGGCAAATCCCCCGACCTCCCGCTGCCGGGTACAGACGCGTCCACTAAAAGCGACATTCGCTCACTGTCATTCCACTTCATCGATAATCCGTTTCGCTGCTTCACCGGGATGGGGTGCATTCGTGATCGGTCTTCCGATGACGAGATAATCAGCTCCCCGCTCGAATGCCTCCCGGGGTCCGAGTGCCCTCTTGTGCTCATCCCTGCGGGCCCATGAAGGGCGTATCCCCGGGGTCACGACAACAAATTCGTCACCGTACAGTTTTTTAATCGGTTCGATCTCATGGCCCGAAGCAATAACACCGTCCAGTCCGGCTTCCTTCGCGATACCGGCCATATGGAGAACCTCCTCCACGATATTGGGGATTCTGTCCCCGAACATCAATCGGAGGTCATCTTCGCCTAGACTGGTGAGGAGAGTTACTCCGAGCACGAGCGGGAATGCTGAGCCCACCGCCTTCTCCTGTGTCCCTGCGACCTTTACCGCGTCCCTCATCATTTCAACTCCCCCGGAAATGTGAAGATTGAACATCTCGACACTGCGAGAGATTGCAGCTTCCACGGCAAGACTCACCGAATTTGCTATATCATGAAATTTGAGATCGAGGAAAATTTTCTTCTTCCTCACTTTGAGGAGTTTGATAACTTCAGGACCACAGAGAGTGAACAGGCCAATCCCGACTTTGAAGAAATCAATGGTACCATTGAGTGCGACGACGATCTCCCTTGCCTCGTCGAGGGATTTCTCGTCGAGTGCGACGATCACCCTTTCACTTCTCGGTATACGATTGAATTTTGACATTGAATCCCATCCCTTCTGATGTGTTCTCAGCGTCTTGATTCATCTATTAATTATTCCCCCACTTCTTGACCCGGAGCGTAACTACGGCAGTGCCGTCTGCAAGCATGCCGAGTTTCTCAGCGGCACCCCTGGAAAGATCGAGAATTCTGCCGGGGATGAACGGACCCCGGTCATTTATCTTCACCCATATCTTTCTCCCGTTCTTCAGATTCTCCACCTCCACGATGGTACCAAACGGTAACGTGCGGTGAGCGGCCGTCATGCCGTACATATCGAACACCTCACCCGACGCCGTCTCCCTGCCGTGAAATTTCCTGCCATAATAAGATGCAATGCCCTTCGCGTACACCTGCCCGGGACTCGTGACACTGTGCGTCGATTCGGCACCGGGACTACCGGGTGCGCCGGATCTGTATTTCGGCCGCGAGGCGCACTGCACCTGTAGCATCAGGCAGAGCACGACCAGCACGCATACCGCCGGGAAATCAGGTCCTGACGCTGCCGACCAGCTCACTGATCCTTTCGATCCCTTTCCTGGAGAGAAAATCATTGAGCCCATGTATGATCTCTCTGGGAGCATCCGGGTTGATAAAGTTAGCTGTTCCAACCTGAACGAGGCTTGCTCCGACCATCATGTACTGGAGCGCATCATGGACACTCTCGATACCACCGATCCCGATGAGAGGGATGGAGACGGAGGACTTTGCCCGGAATACGTGGTACAGCCCTATGGGGAGAATAGCAGGACCCGAGTAACCTCCCGTGACAGTGCCCAGAAGTGGGACACCCCTTTCCACATCAACCAGCATGCCGTTCACGGTATTGATGAGTGAGATGGCATCGGCTCCTTCATCCTGGGCAATCCTGGCATGGAGAGAGATATCTGTCACATTCGGGCTCAATTTAATGATGACAGGGAGATCTGTACTTCTGCGTACTCCTCTCACGACTCTGCTCAGTTCATTCGTATCCGCAAAAAAAGCCGCTCCGCCGGCTTCGACATTGGGGCAGGACACATTTACCTCTATTGCGTCAACCCCCCGCTGATCCGTAAGTCTTCGGGTCACGCTCTCGAAATCGGCCGCATTCCTCCCCCCGATGTTCACGATCAACCTGCCAGGTCCCAGATTGTCGAGTATCCAAGGGAGTTTGTCTTCGAGAAAACAGTCGACTCCCACATTCTGGAGTCCGATGGCATTGAGCATCCCCCACCTGGTTTCGGCGATGCGGGGAGGAGGATTCCCTTTCCGAGGCTCCGGGGTAACCGTTTTCACCACAAGAGCACCGAGCTCACGAATCGGCATGACGTCGTTGAGCTCTTCACCGTATCCGAAGGTCCCCGATGCGACCATGACCGGGTTCTGGAACTCAACACCGAAAGCGGATACACAGAGACCATTCACAGGACTACTCTCTTTCCATCGAATACCGGCCCTTCCCTGCATACCCTGACATATCGTGTTTCACCGTTCTCTGTCATACCCACGACACACCCCATGCAGGTACCGAAACCACAGGCCATCAGTTCTTCCATAAAAAACAGGATCTCCGCATGCCGGCAGCCGGGATTGACCTGGATAGCCCTGAGCATCGGTTTCGGGCCGCACGCGAATACGATGTCTCGTCCACTCTCACCCTCTCCTCTTCCCAGAATCTCGGCCAGTGCATCGACCGTAGTGCTCTGTCTTCCAAGTGAACCGTCATCTGTTGTTAGAACGAGCCGGACATCAGGGTCTATCAGCGAATGGGTATTGACAACCATCGATGCAGTCTTTTCACCATAGATAAGAGTTATCCGGGATGAAGGTCCCGCCTTCCTGATCAACTTTGTAAGTATGGGAAAAGGTGCGAGACCTATCCCGCCGGCAACGAGAATATATGAAGGCCTGTCTCTTTGTAAACTCACCGGATTCCCGAGCGGACCAGAAAGGGCGATTTTCTCCCCGTTATTCATGGAGACGAGCTTCTCGGACCCCTCACCGAATGCCCTGATCATAAAGCTCAGTTCATCATCCCGGATATCACAGATACTGAACGGCCTGCTCCACAGAGGTGGTGTTGCTCCCCATCCGCGCAGCATAAAAAACTGACCCGCAGCCGTTTTTGCCGCGAGACTTCTCTCACGAACGCCGAGGATGTATGTGTTCTCACCAACCTTCTCTTTTCGGGTCAGGGGTGCTTCAACCATGAGAAAAGGTTTCACGTCATTCTCCTCCTTCCTCTTCCTCCGCTCCTTCCCCTTCACCGGAGGTTGAATCAGAATCCGCTCCGGATGTCGTATCCAGAACACTATCGGTGAAACTGAAAAGGTCATCCTCACGTACCGAATACTCCGGGATCATTTCATAATCCAGCAACTCATCTTCATAAAACGAGGTTACTTTCGGCTCGATTTCAAGGCCCAGGAAAATCCTCGCATAATCAGCATAGCGGGTCCCATCGTACCTGGAGATAACTTCCCTGAATGCCGCTTCGGCTGCAAGTGAATCTGCCATCTTCTCGTCCAGTATCAGGGCAATTGCATAGGCAGCTCTTGGCGACCACTCACTGTCCGGGTAACGATTCACCAGCCGGGTGTATGCGTCGAGCGCCCCCGGGAAATCCTTCATCTGAAGAAACAGGAACTCTCCTTTGAGGAACAGAGCATCGGGCTCCTTTTCCTCGTCACCTCTGGCGATGATGTCTTCGAGCCTGTCATACCGGGTGAGTTCGACACACATTTCACGTGCCTTTTTCCCGTACTCGGAGTTTTTGGATTCTCTGTATGATGAGGTGAAATGCTTCTTCGCACTCGAAAGGTCCGACCGTTCTTCGAGTTCGATCATACCGCAGTGGTACCACGCTTCGGCAGCGGTCTCGGTCTCTGGAAAACCGATGGCGAGTTTTTTATATTCCTCAAGTGCCCTCTCCACATCCCCTGACGCATCGAGCTCTTCGGCTAACATCGCTCGCGCTTTCATCAGATCATCGGGTTCGAGATCTGTTTCGATCAGTTCTTCCAGCTTGACGATCGCGAGCGCGTGATCACCAGCCCTGGAGAGCGAGGAGGCGAGCCAGAAGTAACTCTCCGTCCTCATTGCAAAAGAACCGGTCGCCTCGGCCAGCTCGGTGAAACTGGCCATAGCCTCCTCATACCTGCCGAGGTGAAACTGGCACTGCGCGAGCAGGAATATCGCCCTGTCCATCATCGAACGGTTCCGTTTTTTCTCGAGGAAGAGAGTGAGGCTCTCGACCGCGTCTTCGTACCGTTCGAGAAGCATCTGTGTCTCCGCCATCCTGAAGAGCACACCCTTCTCCTCCGAGTACCCGGGATAGTCCTCGATTAGCTGTTGAAACTGGCTCGTGGCGTTATCGTAATTGTCCATTTCGAGGTAGGAGAGGCCCAGGTAGTAGATCGCTTCCCGGTTGAGTTCGCTCTCCGGATAATTGGTAAGCAGGGAGTTGAGAGTCTTCACCGCTTCGTAATAGGATCCTTTCTCATACAGAGCTCTTCCCATGAGCAGTATCGCATCGTCCACATGCTTGCTCCCGGGATAGTCACTGATAACTTTGAGGCATTTCTGAATTGATTCCTCAAATGACTTGACTGCATTCGGTGGAACTTTTTCGGAGTCTGATTTTTCCTTCACTTCCAGACCTTCGTTGAAATGCTTCCTGGCACTGAAAAAGGTATTGTAATAGACACACTCCGAGGTTACCACGATACTGAAAAGCGCCAGAGCCCGGAGTGCAGTATGCCAGCTCGACTTTTTCATCCATTTACCTTGTGGTTGTAAGATTCGATGTACTTCGTCAGGCCCAGGAATATATGATTCACCATTTTCCGGAGATATGCATCATCAGTGATCTGCGAACGGTCTTTTCTGTTTGAGATATATGCGAGTTCTATCAGGATCGACGGCATGTACACCCCGTTCAGGACATAGAACCCGGCCTGCTTCACGTGACTCCTCTCGACCGCCAGTCCGTCGGAGATTTCACGGACGATCACCTGGGCACACTGGTATGATTCGGTGAGGAACTCATTCTGAGCCAGGTCCCAGAATATAAACTGGATGTCGCCGAGGGTCGCCGGATCGAGATCGGGCCTCTCGTATTTCAAACTCATGTTCTCCCGGTGCGCGACGGCACGCTCTTCGTCCGTCTTCGCCTCGGAGAGGAAATACACCTCGAAACCTCGGAGGTTCTTCGTCGTTGAAGAGTTGCAGTGGATGCTCACGAAGATATCGGCCCCGTCCTCGTTCGCGTGGTCGGTCCTTACGGACAACGGCACGAAGGAATCATCCTTTCTCGTCAGATTGACTTCGAGACCCTCTGCTTCCAGCATCTTCGCAAGCATCTTCGACGCCTTGAGGTTGATATTTTTCTCCATGAGTCTCCCGTCGGCGACCGCCCCGGGATCCTTACCACCATGGCCGGGATCTATCATGACCGACCCGATGCTGAAATCCCTGGTTTTCACTCTCTCTTCGGGAATACCGGCCGATACGGGCACCTCACCCTCACCCACGGATTTGCCCGCGAACGTGATACGCAGACCGGTCGGGTGCGTCATCTCGGCGACCCGATATCGTTCAGCCCGCCAATCCAGGTAAAACATGAGCTGCGCCCCATCGGAATAAGGGAGAACCTGAACCGAGTCCACATATCCGCTCTGCATGATGGAATCCTCGATGGCAGAGCTGATTCTTGTCTGGAACAGATTGAGGAGGAATGACCCGGGCCTCGAGTTGTCGAGTGCAAACTTAACCGGAGATGTCGTGAGGAGTGTAATGTGTGTGGATGTCCTCCCGATCTCCACCTTGAAACTCTTGAGAAAAGCGAAATCCCTGATATCCCTCAGCACGCGGCCTTCCCTGTCGTAGGTAAAGATATCGGGGAAGAGTTCGGTAAGATCCGAGGTAAGAAACCTGAGTGGGATGAGAAAGACCCCGCCATCGAAAGCGGGCGGCGAAGGAAGACTGTAAATCCTCCTGCCGGTTCTGTAGTAGGGTGATCCATGAGTGAATTCGGTAATCTCACCGCCGAAATCCCAGGAGACAGCCAGGTCATCTTCACTCACGCTCACGGTACCGCCCAGTATCCGGCTGAGCCGTTCGAGATCGAACACCCTGTCGCCATGATAGACTCTGGTCGGAATCGTAACCGACTTCCCCCGGAAGGATATAGAGATGTCTTCAAGATCGCCGCTGAGTATCTGCGCCCGGGAGAGGACTCCCAGGACGACGAACGCGACCAGCCATCTCTTCATACTCACCTGTGTTTTCCCCCGAAGTGTTCGGCTTCACCGATCTCCCTCTGAGCCGAACGTTTTTTCAGATCTTCCCGTTTGTCAAAAAGCCTTTTACCCTTCGCAAGAGCGATGGACACTTTCGCCCACCCTCCGACGAGCCCCACCTCGAGAGGAACGAGCGTCAAACCCCGCTCCCGGATTTTCCCGTAAAGACGGGCGATTTCCTTCTTGTGAAGGAGAAGTTTTTTGGGTCTCTCGGGATTGTGATTGAACACACCACCCTTTTCATAGGGTGAGATACGAAAGTTGTGGAGAAACGCTTCACCTCCTTCAATGGAGGCGTACGAGTCTTTGAAGTTACACTTCCCCTGTCTCAGAGATTTGATCTCCGACCCGAGTAAAACGAGCCCCGCCTCGAAGACCTCTAATATATGGTAGTCGTGGCGGGCTTTTTTGTTCCGGCTGAGCACTTTGATAACGAACCTCCTGATTGCCGGCTGGTGGTCCTGGGCCACTTACAAAGCCTCTTCGACTTATATTATTCTCTGCCGGACCAAAAGGCAAGGGGAAGCTTCAGGACGAGCAAGAACTTCCGGGAGTGGAGGTACCTCTCCGGCCCGGGGACACGGCGGCACGCGAATTGCGTTTTTTTCTCTCTGTAAATAAACGCAGTGTTTTTCAGAACATGTGCAGGGACGGGTTTCGTCGTGGAACGCTTTCCTCCGGAATCCGCCGTCTCACAACGGTCAAGATGCGCCCCGGGCCGTAAGGAGGCACAATGAAACTCTCATGGATAAAGTCGGCCTTTTTATTCCTGTCGCTTCTCTCTTGGGTGACGCGACCAGTTTTCGGTCAGATCCCGTCAGATTTCCCTGAGATAACGCTCGGCGTTTCGGACGATCCCGTTCCGGGGTACGTCTTCCTCAGCGACTGGCCCTTTTTCCAGCAGTCGGATTACGGCCGTTTCCTGATGATGCTCGACAATTCCGGCTATCCGGCCTACTGGATGAGACTCGAGACGCCGATGAACCTGGACTTCAAACAGCTCGAAGACGGTAATCTCTCCTACAACGATATGAGGGAATTCGCCGTACTCGACAAAGAATTCACCATGCTTTACTCCTACGCCGCAGGGAACGGAATAGTCACGGATGTGCATGAAATACGCATCCTTCCCGACGGGCACGCACTTCTCCTCGGATGGACGACCAGGAGGGTGGACATGACGGCCTACGGAGGTCATTCCGACGCGCTGCTTCAGGATTACCTGATACAGGAGGTCGACACCTTGGGAACCGTGTACTGGCAATGGAATACCGCTGATCACTTCGACATAGAGGATACCACACCTGACATCGACCTGACCGGGGTCTTCATCGACTGGGTGCACTGCAATGCCATCGAGGTCGACACCGACGGGAACATACTTCTTTCGAGCAGGCATCTCGATGAGATCACGAAAATCGATCGAGGGACCGGGGAGGTGATCTGGCGACTCGGTGGGAAGAAATCCAGGAACAATCAGTTCGTTTTTACGAACGATTTTCTCGTGGAGAGCGGTGACACACTGTTCTGGGGTTTCTCTCACCAGCACGGCATCAGGAGGCTTGGAAACGGTCACATCGTTCTCTTCGACAACGGTAACCTGAAAGATCCCCCATTCAGTCGCGTCGTGGAGTACTCGCTCGATGAGGTTGAGATGACCGCAACGAAGGTCTGGGAGTACAGGAACGACCCTGATGTCTTCTCTCAGGAGATGGGTTTCGCCCAGAGGCTCCCCAGCGGAAACACCCTGATCGGCTGGGGCGGGGAGATGGATCACAATCTTGCCGCAACGGAAGTCCGCCCGGACGGGAGCAAGACTTTCGAGGTGTCGTTCCCGGAAGACATCGTGAGCTACCGGGCCTTCAAATTCATCGTGAACATGGCGGCCGTAACACGCGATGTCACAACCCCCGGTGTATACGATTTCAACGAACCCGATAACTCCACGGGCGTTTCGATGAACGTGCAGCAACTCGCCGGTACGGGCACCATTACTGTTTCTGAACACTATTACGCTCCGCATCTGCAGGATTTTACTTCGGGGACCGAACCCGATTCGGTCTGTGATCTACGCTGGGTGGTGACAGCAGGAGGGGCATCCGGGATCGAAGCGACGATCCGTCTGGATATAGACAGGTTGCCTGAGATAACCGACCCTTCACACGCAACACTCTACCGTCGCCCGGAGGAGGGAGAGGGATCGTTCGCACCCGTACCGACAACATACATGCCGGCGGACTTCGTCCTCGAGGCGTCCTTCCCGGGTATAGGTGAGTGGATGGTCGGTTACCGTTCGGCACTGGGAGGTTTCGACGAGTCACCGCCCCCCATGCCAAAGGTCGCCCGCCTGGGGCAGAATGTGCCCAACCCGTTCAACGGAGACACGGTTATCCGTTACGCGGTCCCCGAGAGAGGACCGGTCTCCCTGAAGGTCTATGACATGCTCGGTCGCTTTGTGGCCACGCTCGCAGACGGTGAAGTCGAGGCCGGCGTGCATGATGCGGTATTCGAGATGGGAAACAGGCCCAGCGGGGTTTATCTGTACCAGTTGAAGTGGCATGGCAGGACATATCGTCGAAAGATGGTGATACTTCGTTGAGGGATGAGGAGGCGAAGGCCGGACACTGTGAGTGAGCCCCCGGCGCCGACAGAATCTATTCTCGTTGTGAAGCGAGCTGGGGAACCTGCGGGAAGCTGATGTGGCGCTTGACAGTGAATCGACTTCTGGTATATTATGGAATTCGAGTGTGCCGAAGTGGTGGAACTGGTAGACACGCTGCGTTCAGGGCGCAGTTGGGGCAACCCAGTCGGGGTTCGACTCCCCGCTTCGGCACCATTTATTTTCAGTTCTCCCGGAGGCTCTCGAGGGCGGCCTGTGCCCTCTGACGCTGCTCGTCCCTTCCCTTCCAGAGAGAGAGAAAGGTGCGGTAACTCTCACGGGCTTCGGAGGTCCTGCCCGTCTGCTTGTAGAGGTTGCCGAGGTTGAAATGAGGTTCGGCGTAATTCCCGCGAATCGAGATGGCCTCTTTGAAGCTCGCTTCCGCTTCGTCGAACCGTTCGAGAGCGAGGAGAGTCGTGCCCATGCTGTTGTAGGCCGTGAAGGAGAGTGAATCGATGGCGATCGCCTCCCTGAAACTGGCGAGAGCTTCCTCGAGGTTTCCCTGCCTGTCGAGAGTGTTTCCGAGTCGGATGTAGGAAGGGGCGTCATGCTTCTCCTGTGCTATCCACCTGAAGTTCCTGACGGCTTCCTCTCCTCTCCCGAGTTTCCTCGCGGCTTTCCCGAGTCCCTCCCGGATCTCGACATTCGTCGAGTCCCGCTCGAAAGCCAGACGGTAATAGGAGTGTGCTTCCTCGAAGGCGCCCCTCTCCCTGGAAATATTACCGAGGAGCAGATAAGCTTGAGGGTTCTCAGGCTCGAGCTTTACGACTTCTTTGAAGTACCCTTTCGCTTTCTCAACGTCACCGGTTTCCTGTGCAATGATCCCGAGCTGGGTAAGAGCTTTCGTGTCGTTGGGATTCAGAGTCAGTACCATCTCAAACTGTTCTATGGCTTCACCGTAGAGCCTGCGACCCATCAGCACTTTGGCGATGTTACGCCGGGCATCGATTGAATTCGGCTTGAGCTCGACCACCTTTCGCCATTGGTAGAGCGCTTCGTTTTCCCTCCCGAGCTTGATCAACGAGATGCCGAGCATGTTGTGGGCGGTGAGGTTGTTCGGATCCATCTCCAGGATATCGGTGAAGAGTTTCGCCGCTTCCTCCAGTTCTCCTCTCGTGAAGAGCAGGAGCCCGTAATCGATCTGGTTGACGACCTGAACCATCCTCTTGGGATCGACATCGGACGGGGACGCGGCTGATCCATCCCAGACATATCCGAGGCTTTCCAGCTTTTCTCTGGTTTCGTCATCGAGATCCGCCCGGGCTACCCCGCTCGAAGCAATCGTGAGCTCGGCCTCGAGGCTGTCGAGGATCGACTTCATCATCGTCACCACGCGGGTACTGTCCCCGTAAAGATTGTGCAGCTCTCCAGGGTCCTCACTGATGCGGTACAATTCCGGCTCCGTGACCGAATAGTATTCCCAGTCACGGTAGAGGACTCCCTTGATGTCACTCCAGCCGTAATTCTCGAGCGGATACACTGTTTCCATATAGATGGGGACATCGGGAGAGAAGTTTTCCCTGATATCGCGAAGGAGACTTCGTCCCTGGACATTACCGGGGATATCGAGACCGAGGAGATCGCAGACTGTCGGCAGGACATCCGCGAGCGAGACCGGTGATCCGATCTCTGTGCCGGCGGGCAATTCTGCCGGATATCTCATGAGGAGGGCCACGTGCGTGGTCGCACGATACAGGAACAGGCCGTGCGACATTTCCCCGTGCTCACCCAGCGACTCTCCGTGATCCGATGCGATGATGATCAGGGTGCTGTCGATCTCCCCGGCCTCTTCGAGTTTGTCGATGATTCTGCCGACACAGGAATCGGTAAAGGCGATTTCACCGAGATACGGATTTTCATACAGGCTGTCGAAAGGAGCAGGAGGTTCGTACGGATAGTGGGGATCGAAGAAATGGAGCCAGAGAAAAAACGGCTCCTCCCGGGTCTCAAGCCAGGAGAGTCCGAGCTCGACCTGCTCACTCCCACCTCTTTCCTCATAGCCGAAATACCCCGACTGATCTTCAGCGGGCCGGCCGAACGTATCATCATACACATCGAATCCCTGCGAAAGACCGAACTGGGAATCCAGGACGAAAGCACCGATGAAAGCGGCAGTCGAGTAGCCGGCCTGTGAAAGAATTTCGGCAAGAGTGGAGATCTCTTCCGGGAGAGCATAGTTCCCGTTGTTCCTCACTCCGTGGCCCGGAGGGTACATACCGGTCATCAG
>CAZZKG010000078.1:0-13893 GCA_964654825.1 uncultured Gemmatimonadota bacterium
GATCTGAACATTTCTCCGGTTTCCGTTCCCGCGAAGAGATGCCCTCCGTTGTTTACTGCAATGTCGTTTACAGCAGATTCAGCCTCTCCCAGCCCTGTAGACACTTCTGCCCAACTCACTCCACTGTCTGATGAGCGGTACACACCACTGTCACTCGCAGCGAAGAGGAAGAGGGTGGTCTCGTTTCTGACAATCGCTTCTATGCTCATTCCCTGGAGGCCGGACGAGATAAGTGTCCAGCTGCTGCCGTTATCCGTGGTCCGGAAAAGCCCTTCACCATCCGTCCCGGCCAGAAGAGTATCGGCTCCGGTCACAAGTAGTGAAATGACTCTTGTATTTATTGCAGGCTCAATATTCTCCCAGGTTCCTCCCCTGTCATTGCTGAAGAAAATTTCTCCAAACTCACTGCCGGCATAGACCTCATTACCGGGGCCGAAAGCGAATGAACGAATAACGGAATCGTGCATTAGCTCGACCCAGCTTTCCCCATTGTCATCAGATCGAAAAACGCCTCTGGTTCCGGCATAGAGCCTTCCGGATCCATCAGAGGAAAGTGCCATGACATTTCCTCCCTCAGGACCGGAAGTCTGCTCCCAGAAATATTCAGCGAATGCCTGCGGGACCATAAAGACATTACAGAGAAGAACTGCAAAAAGGATTGATTTCATGGGACACCTCCACTTTTGTGCTCCTGCGTGTCTCTTTTCCCGACACGGATGAATTGTATTATCATCATCCCATTTCCTTCACATAAATCACGAGGGACGAGAGCCATATTCACCGCATGGCTTCCGGTTTCTTTAAATCATTCCTGAGATATCACTATCCAATCGATATACTCCTCAAACATCGTGCCAACTCGCACAAATCATTTTGTCAATGCGAAGAAAGCTCACAACGCAGAGGGTGGCATTTCTCTTCCGATGGGTAAAGAGCAGGATCGGACCCAGCATCGGACACAGGTTGACTTCTCCTCTCTTCCCGTATAAACTAGAACCAGGGGATGGAGGCTACGTTTCAGAATGCAACCGATCCAGACGCAGCACCGGAGAGCACACTCATCAACCGGGATATTCAAGATCGGCAGACTGCTGATCCTCCTCCTCCCGATGTTTCTGCATGTTGCCACTGCCGGCGCTCAGTACGATTCGCTCTTCCACCAGGACACATGGCGTACCTTCCTTGTGCACCTCCCTCCTCAATATCCAGCAGATCGGGATAGTTTATTCCCCCTGATCCTTGCTCTGCATGGTGGATTCGGCAGCGCCGCCAATCTCGAAAACCAGTCCCGGCTGAGTGAGAAAGCAGACAGTACCGGCAATCCTTTTATAGTCGTCTACCCTGAGGGTGTCCGGAACCCTTTCGGTATCCGCACCTGGAACGCCGGCGGCTGCTGTGGATATGCACGAGACAACGACATAGATGACGTGGGATTCATTTCCGCACTGATCGACAGCCTGTTATCAAACTACCTGATCGATGAAGATCGGGTTTTTGTTACCGGCATGTCCAACGGAGGCATGATGAGTTATCGACTGGCCGCCGAACTGTCACACAGGATTGCCGCCATCGCACCGGTAGCAAGCGCTATGGTCCTGGAAGGCTCATGGTCCCCCACCCGGCCGGTACCGATAATTCACTTCCATTCTTTTCTGGATGAAAGCGTCCCTTTCCTAGGCGGGGAGGGCGATGGTTTCTCCAACTACAACTATCCTCCGACAGACTCGATACTAAACGTCTGGTCAGATGTGAATGGCTGCACGGATGACAATGACACGCTGTACAATGAGATCGATGAGTACCTGTTCAAGGTGTGGACCAGCTGCGACAACGATGGAGATCTTCATCTCTATGTCACCTATGACGGTGGTCACTCGTGGCCGGGTGGAGAAAAAGGCACTCCCTGGGCTGATCCGCCTTCGGAGAAGATATGCGCGAACGATTTGATGTGGACTTTTTTCCAGGAACATCCTTCTGGTGGCGGCGCATCGATACTCGAGGAGAACGGAAGGGTACCCTATGGTTACAGACTCTTTCAGAATTATCCTAATCCATTTAACCCTGAGACAACAATCAGCTTTGAACTGAAGGAGCTCAGTGAGATCGATCTCTCTATCTACAATGTGCTCGGAAGGAAGGTTAGAACTCTCGCCTCGGGAGCGATGGCGCCGGGACACCATACAATCGGCTGGAATGGAAAAAACAGCAGTGGTATCGTGATGCCGAGCGGAGTATATATATACAGGTTAAAGGTCGGCGAGGTTTTTCAGTTGCGAAAAATGATACTCGCCCGATAAGCCGGGATAGCAATCAAAAACTCCTCACAGAACATGTTGACCGATCACGCACTTGACAATATCCCGCTTCGATGTATATACTGGGAACTGTGTTCCACCGGATTTCCTTTCCTGTAGAGAAGTCAGACCGTTTCTATGCTACGATAATACATCGTCGATGCGGATATCGATTCTGATAAATATCAGTATGACGAAATCGACGATGGATCCGAGCGATATGAAAACACGGGAGGAAATGGCACATGAAAAGAATGAAGAGCGAGGACCTGCTATCCCAAATGTTTCAGTGTATAGACAACAAGGACACGGATGGATTTGTGGATTTTCTGGTTGACAACGTGTTGTTTCGGTTCGGGAATGCGGACCCGGTATGCGGGAAAGCTACAGTGGCTGATGTCCTGCGTGGATTCTTCGACAGTATCAAAGGCCTGAGTCATGACCTGATCGGTACCTGGATCGAGCAGGATGCTGTGATATGTCACGGGACAGTGACATATACCCGGCACGATTCGAGTCGACTCTGCGTTCCGTTTGCGAACATACTTCGCACCAGTGGTGATCTGATCGAGGAATATCTCATCTTCGTCGACGTGTCTGCACTGTATGGAGAGGCCTGACAGTGTGCCGCAGTAGATGCTCCTGTACCAGCCGGCAGCCGGGGTGTGGGGAAGTACATGATTCCGGACACAATCGGCGTAATCGATTGACAAAAAAGCCGAAATGTGGTACAATTATAAATGAAAGACACACAACCCGGACTCCTCGAAGAGCTCATCTATCCAGCATCCCGCGTACCCAATCTCATTATATCATGTGCTGTAACCTTTGATCGCCTGCCCTTCAGAAGCCTGATTCTTCCATACCGAGACCCAGCTGTCCGAGCTTTTCCATTAATGCATCAGCATCGATGAAACCGACGAAACGCAGGTCCTGCCTCTCCTTACTATCCCTGTCGAGAAAAATAACCGTCGGCACACCCTTGATCCCGTAGCGTTCTCTGAGTGTGATCGACTGGGGAGAACCGAAACTCGTCAGATCAACCTTCACGAGGAGCAACTCTCCTGAGATATCGACGAATCTCGGGTCACTGAATGTGTAGTGATCGAGCTCCTTGCAGGGGATGCACCAGTCGGCGTAGCAATCGATCAAGACCGGTTTCCCGGACACGGACTGTTGATCTAGCACCCCCTCCTCATAGGGGATCCAGGCAAGGTCCACCTTCACTTCATCACGCGGGAGGGTATAGTAGATCCCTGCAATGATGATGAGCATACCGACGGCCCTCTTGATCCAGGGAAACAGAGCCCTCTCCTTCCCTGATCCCTCGATGAAACCGATATAGACACCGGCGACGAGGGTGAAGACAATCACGATCATCTTCAGAAGACCCGGAGACAGCAGAGATTTCAGAAAATACACCGCCATGCCGAGCAGTACGATCCCGAACACTTTCCGCACCCATACCATCCAATCCCCGGAGCGGGGCAGTCTGTTGATGCCGCCGGAGAACAGTGCGAGAAAGAGAAACGGCGTACCGAGGCCGATGGCGAGGACGAAGAACATGAGAAAACCAAGGACGGGATTCCCTTTCTCCCCGACGAATGTCATGAGCCCGAGCACGAATGGCCCGATACAGGGTGCAGCGATAATACCGACCGTGAGCCCCATAAACGTCGTCCCGAAATAGCCCTGCTTCCCCTGCCCTGCGCCCCTCGCCAGAAACTGGGGTACAGTGATCTCGTACATACCGAACATACTGAGAGAAAGGGCTACCATCACCAGAGCGATGAAGATCAGGACCGGAGGATTCTGAAGGGCCTGCCCCAGTAAACTGCCTGTGAGTGAAGCGAACACGCCGAGAACCGAATACGTAATCGACATCCCGAGGACGTAGAGGATCGCGTGGACGAGAAGTTTCCCCTTCCTGCCCTCACTCTGACCACCGAAGTACCCGATGGTGATCGGGATGAGCGGATAGACACACGGAGTCAGATTGAGAGCCAGTCCTCCCAGATACACGAGCAGGAAGGTGACGAGCAGACTGCCGGAACCAAATCCGCCATTGTTACGTCCTCTATCCCCGGCGCCCTTCGTTGAAGCAACAGCCTTTGCCAGTACCTCTTCGTTGAGGTTGTTGTAACTCTCTCCTGGAGAGACCACTTCCATCTCGAGCTCGAAGGATTCGGGCTGCGGCGGCAGACAGAGCATGTCGTTACACGCCTGGTAGTCAAGCATACCGCGGACCACGACCTTCCCGGGAGCCACATCGGATGAAACAGCAAGGGAACCGATCACATAGAACTCCTGTTCGAATACGGAGAGATCGGTATCGGAGAACTCGAAAGCTCTCAGGTGCGCCTCGGGATAGACGAACCTGCCGGTACTAAAGCCTTCGGGAGTTTCAACAGTGATGGTGGTTGGTATCAGAAAATCCTCGAGAGGTAAATCAGAGTTGATATGCCAGGGTTCATCAACGGTGACATGCAGGAGATAGGAATAACTGCCCCCGGCAGGATACCTGTCGACCGTCGGTACGACCTGGACGTGCACCGGCTGCGGTACATCCATCTGTGAAATACCGTCACCTGGAGAAATAAGCAGACAAACCAGAACAGCAGCGGTTACAAGTCCGGCATAGAACTTCGATTCCATGGATCCACCCCTTTTTTACGACTCTCGATTCGTTTGAACACCTCTATCCCGCGATCATCCTCTTTCTCATAAGGATTGCGGAGAACAGCATCAGAATCACTGTAATAACCAGTATCCATATAACATCAATAAACTCACCACCGCTCCACGTTCCTAGAACACCGGCTCTCGCGAGGTTCACCGCGTGATAGAGCGGGGTGTACCAGGCTACCTTCTCGACCCACTCCGGGAGGGTGTCGAGAGGGAAGAAAATGCCGGAGAAGAGGAACATGGGTGTCATGAAAAGCGTGTAATAATAGCTGTAAAGGTCAATGATAGGGATAAGAGAGGTAAAAAGCAAGCCGAATACGGCAAACAGCAGACCGATCAGGGCAACGATCGGGATAACTGCAAGCGGCGAGCTCCAGGTCGGGATTCCCATGAATGAGATGACCACAAAAAACGAGAGACCGTAGATGAGAGACCGGGTCGTTGCCCACATCATTTCACCGAGAACGATGTCTTCGACGTTCAGAGGAGTCACGAGCATGGCGTCATAGATTTTGCCGAAGTGAAGCTTGACGAAGCAGTTGTATGTGGTCTCGAAAGAAGCACCCATCATGGCCGACGATGCCATGAGACCGGGAGCGATATAGGTCAGGTAAGGAACACCCTGGATCTCACGAACGAAGGCCCCGAGGCCTATACCCATCCCGAGGAGATAGATGAGCGGCTCGAAGAAATTGGGAAGAAGATTGGTTTTGTATGTCTTCGAGTATATTGTGAAATTCCTGAGCCAGACCTTGCTCGCGGCACGGAACGAGAAACGGGGGAGTCTCGACACGGAGATCATTCGATGAGCCTCCTGCCCGTCAGTTTAAGAAAAACATCTTCGAGTGTCGATCGCCGTATCATTGCTTTCGAGACCGGCAGGTTCGTGGAACGGATCCGGTGAAGAAGCCCTTCTCCATCGGATGAGTAGAGGAGGAGAGTTTCCTCAAGTCTCTCGTAGTTGCTCACCAGGGTACCGAGTTCCCGGAGCAGCTCCTCCACGTCCAGCCCGTCCGTCGAGAGCTCCAGCACCTCCTTCATGAGATGTTTCTCCACGAGATCCATCGGGGGACCGCTTTCGATTATAATCCCCTTGTCCATGACGAGGAGCCTGTTACACAATTTCTCAGCCTCTTCCATGTAGTGTGTGGTAATGACGAGTGTTATTCCCCTGCTTCTCAGATTCTTCAGTTTTTCCCACACCAGGTGCCTGGCCTGAGGATCGAGTCCGGTGGTCGGCTCGTCGAGAATGAGTACATCCGGCTCATTGACGAGAGCCCGTGCGATGAGGAGTCTTCGTTTCATTCCGCCGCTCAGCTTGTCCACCTTCGCGTCGGCTTTTTCCTCGAGCTGGATGAAGTCCAGAAGCGCATCCGTTCTCTCGCATGCGGTGACCTTCGGTATGTCGAAGTATCTGGAATAGACAAGCAGGTTCTCCCGGCTTGTCAATTCGATGTCGAGGTTGTCCTCCTGAGGGACAACACCGAGCCTCCTGCGAATATTCTTCCCGTCGGTACAGACGTCACACCCGAAGACGGTGAGCGACCCGTTTGAGGGCGGGAACAGACATGAAATCATCTTCATCGTCGTCGTCTTCCCCGCGCCGTTCGGACCGAGAAAACCGAAACACTCTCCCTTTTCGATGTCAAAATCGATGTGGTCGACAGCGACAAATCCGTTGTAGCGTTTGCTCAACTGCCTGGCTATGACAACCGCCGTCCGGTTCATATCAAATCTTCCTCGAGAGCTACATGAGGGTCATGGGGTCCCTGTCGACGATGACCTTCACCGACCTCCTGCCCTTATGCCACATACCGACGAAGCCTGATAGTAGTCTGCTCAGGCTCTCTTCCCGATCCGCCTTCACCAGCACGTGCCACCGGTACATACCCCTGAGTCTCGTGTACACACACGGGGCGGGTCCAACAACCCTCAGTATACCCTCTCCCACTGTATTGATCATTGACGTGAGATCCTCGGTCATCTCGGTACTCACGGTTTTCACTTCCTCTTCATCCTTCCCGAGAGCGATCACATTTGCGAGATAGAAGTACGGCGGGTACTCAGCCGCCTCACGAAGACTCAGCTCACCGGCCGCAAATTTTTCGAAATCGTGGATTTTCACCGCCTCGATAACATTCAGGTCGGAGAGGTATGTCTGGATTAAAACTTCTCCACCTTTCTCCCCCCTGCCGGTCCGTCCGGAAACCTGCATCAGGATCTGGAAAGCTCTTTCCTCGGCTCTGAAATCCGGGATGTTGAGCCCTGTATCGGCATTCACCACTCCTACCAGTGTCACATCGGGGAAATCGAGGCCTTTCGCGATCATCTGAGTGCCGAGAAGTATCTGTGTTTCACCTCTTAAAAACTTCTGCAGCATGTCACGGTGCGACCATCTTCCCGATGTCGTATCGAGATCCATCCTCTCGACGGTTGTCCGGGGGAAGATGTGTTTTATTTCTCTGTCCACCCTCTCCGTCCCCAGCCCCCTGAACTGGAGGCCGCTCCCCCCGCATCGGGGGCATTCATCCGGAACATCCCGGTGGCTATCGCAGTAGTGGCAGATGAGATAGAGTGGTCTCCGGTGAAGTGTGAGTGAGATGTCACACTGTTCACAGTGTCCGACCCAGCCGCATGAGGCACACTGTATATACGACGAATACCCTCTCCTGTTCAAAAAGAGTATCACCTGCTCCCCCCGTTCGATCCTCTTCCCCACTTCCAGACGCAGCTTCTCGGAGATCACGGGAGAGCCGGTCTCTTCCTTCATATCGTGCACTATGATTTCGGGGAAGACGGCCGGTCCGACCCGGTGGGGGAGTCTGATCATTCTGTGTTTTCCCCGGCTTACCCGGTGAAAGGATTCCAGGGAAGGTGTGGCTGATCCGAGAATCACCGTCATGCCCTCGATCTCGGCGCGTTTAATCGCGACATCCCGCGCGTGATACCGTGGCGCGTCCTCCTGTTTGTAGGACGGCTCGTGCTCTTCATCGAGAATCACGATCCCCGGATTTTTCATAGGTGCGAAGACCGCGGAGCGCGGCCCGACGAGGATGTTCACCTTACCTTCCTCGCAGGCTTTCCATATCTCGAATCGCTCCCTCGCAGATAGTCGCGAATGCACGGTGGACACTTTGCCCGGGAAAACTTCGTGAAACCTCGAAATGGTCTGGGGGGTGAGTGATATTTCGGGCACGAGTATGATAGCCGAAAGACCTCTCCTGATTACTTCCTTGAGCACTTCGAGATACACGACGGTTTTCCCGCTCCCCGTGACACCGAAGAGCAGAAACACATCACTGTGTTCCATATGAACAGATCCAAGGATCTCGTCTCTGGCAGCCTCCTGCTCCTGTGTCGGAGTAAAGGACGACCATCCATCCCCGAAACCGTCACGTTCGATCTCAGGGACCGTAACTTCCTCCTCCTTCTCAATGATGGACACAAGGCCCTTCTCGATGAGTCCCCGGATGATCGCAGGTGAAAAACCGACCCGTTTCGTCAGATGTTCCATCTCGACGGGACTCCTCACACTCTCTATCCACTCGTAACATTCCTTCTGCCGTCGGCTTCGCCCGAAGAGAAGCTCCCGCTCCCTCCCGATAGCCGGTCGTTTGTCGGTGAGCGTGACGATCCTCGTTTTCCTCGATCCGGCCACATCTCCTTTTATTACCTGCTCTGTCGTAACCAGTCCCCGCTTCTCGAGTGAGGACACCAGGGACCACACCGAACCGGTAATCCGCTCCCTTGTGAGAGATCTCCTCAGACTGGAGAGAGTCCGGGGTGACCGGAAAACGAGAAGCCCGAGGATCCTTCGCTGACCTCTGCTCAATGATTTGAGTGACGCCGCGTTGATATCGACGCCGCCTGCCAGCGCGACATTCACCCGGCTTTCACGCGCCAGCCCTGCAGGAAGGATCGCCTTGATCACGGTCCCGAGAGGTGTGACGTAATAACTGCTCATCCACAGGGCAAGTTCATAGAGGGCAGGCGTCAGCAAAGGAGTGTCATCCACCACGTCGATCACCGGTTTGACCATTTCCAGATCGGTCCGGTCACTCTCACCGACAGCGTATCCGGTGAGGATCCTCCTCCCGAAAGGTACGAGCACTCGCGCACCCAGCTGCGCCTTGCCTCTCAGCTCAGCCGGTACAGAGTATGTGAAATTTGTAAAGAGCGGGAGCGGAAGTGACACATCGATGAATGTTCCGGTGAGCGTGCGAGAGGTCTTATCTCCCATGTCATTTCCTCCGCGGGGAAGCGTGTGCCCGTTTTTTCACAGATCTGTGTCTTTTTCTGTCCCGCCGGAGCACGTGACGCAGGTATCCACCGGTGTATGAATCTTCGACCGAGCATATTTCATCAGGTGTACCCTCTGCAACGATCCAGCCGCCTTCATCTCCACCCTCAGGACCGAGATCGATAACGTGATCAGCGGTTTTGACCACCTCGAGATTGTGCTCGATTACCAGTACCGTGTTACCCCGGTCTACGAGCCGGTGGAGGACGAGGAGAAGATGTTTAATGTCTTCGAAATGCAAACCGGTGGTCGGTTCATCCAGAATGTAGAGGGTGCGACCGGTGCTTCTCTTGGAGAGCTCCGAGGCGAGTTTCACCCGCTGTGCTTCGCCGCCTGATAGAGTCGTGGCGGACTGACCGAGGTGTATATAACCGAGCCCCACATCCCTCAACACCTCGATCTTCCTCCTGACCTGTGGTACATTGGAAAAAAACTCCAGAGTCTCTTCTACGGTCATCTCGAGAACATCCGCGATGGATTTGCCTTTATAGGTAATCTCGAGTGTCTCTCTGTTGTAACGCTTCCCCCGGCAGCTGTCACAACGAACATATACATCAGGCAAAAAGTGCATTTCTATCTTGACCAGGCCATCACCCCGGCATGACTCACATCTCCCCCCCTTCACATTGAAGCTGAACCTCCCCTCCCGGTACCCCCTCATCCTGGCCTCGGGCAGACCGCTGAACAGCTTCCGGATCGGGGTGAACACACCTGTGTAGGTGGCCGGATTCGAGCGGGGGGTCCGGCCGATCGGGGATTGGTCGATCTCGACGACCTTGTCGATGTGCTCTATCCCTTCGATCGAGCCGTACGATCCCGGTGGATCCTTGGAACGGTAGAAGTGCCTGGCAAGTATCCTGTACAGCACATCATTTACGAGAGTGCTTTTGCCCGATCCCGATACACCCGTGATGCAGATGAACAGTCCCAGTGGGAGTGTGACATCTATTGATTTCAGATTGTGTGCTCGTACTCCCTTTACCACGAGATGTTTGCCGTTGCCTATCCTCCTCTTTTCAGGAATTTCAATGTACTTCTCACCCCGGAGGTATTTCCCGGTCAGAGACGTTCGCTTTCGCATGATTTCAGAGGGCTTTCCCTCTGCAATGAGCTTCCCGCCGTGTCTTCCGGCACCGGGTCCGAGGTCGATCACGTGGTCTGCAGCAAGGATCGTTTCCTCGTCGTGTTCTACGACGATGACGGAGTTACCCATGTCCCTCAACCTGCAGAGCGTGTCGAGCAACCGCCGGTTATCACGGTAATGGAGTCCGATGGAAGGTTCATCGAGAATGTAGAGAACCCCCGACAGTGAAGAGCCGATCTGAGTCGCGAGACGTATCCTCTGCCCCTCACCTCCCGAAAGAGTGACGGCGGAACGGTCCAGGGTGAGGTATTCGAGACCGACATTCGCCATGAAGTCTAATCTGTCCTTTACCTCTTTCACTATCTGCCGGGCGATTTCCTTTTCCCTTCTGCTCAGGGTGAGGTTTTCAAAAAACAAGCGGGCTTCTCTCACGTTCATCCCGACGACTTCGGAGATGGATTTCCCGGCTATTTTCACGGCAAGAGCTTCTTTCCTGAGACGTTTTCCATCGCAGAAGTGACAGGGCAGATCCAGCATGTACTCTTCGATCTGCATCCTAACCGAGTCGGAGCCGGTTTCGAGATACCTCCTCTCGAGCATTCTCAAAATACCCTCGAATCTGTCCCGGTACTCTCCCTTCCCTCCCTTCCACTGATACCGATACATAACCTCGTCTTCACCGGTCCCGTAGAGGAGCACACGCCTGACCTTTTCGGGATACTTTTCCCATGGAGTGCGAAGATCGAATCCGTACATCTCACAGAGAGCGGGCAGGATGGAATTTCTGAGATAACCTCTCGGTTCGCCCCATGGCTTAACGGCACCTTCGAGAATCGTCAGGCTGGGATGAGCGATCACCAGCCCGGGGTCGACTTCTTTCCTGATCCCAAGTCCTCCGCACTGGGCACAGGCCCCGTAGGGGCTGTTGAACGAAAACAATCTCGGCTCGAGTTCTCCAAAACTCGTACCGCAGTCGGAGCACGAGAACTCCTCACTGAAAAGCTCCTCCTCCTTATTTTTCGCTATGGTTACGAGGCCGCCGGCAGCCTTCAGAGCCGTTTCGACGGAGTCGGCGATGCGCGCCCTGTTCTTCTCTTCCACCTTCACCCTGTCGACCAGAACACTGATCTCGTGCTTCTTCTTCTTATCGAGCGCGGGGACGGAATTGACATCGTGGATCTTTCCATCGACTCTCACCCTTACGAAACCCATTTTCTGCATATTCGACAATACTTGCCTGTGTTCACCTTTTCTCCCGCGGACGAGCGGTGCGAATATCCTGATCAGGGTACCCTGAGGGAAATCAAGGATGAGTTCGACTATCTGCGATGATGACTGTTTCTGGATTCTCCTCCCGCACTGGTGGCAGTGGGGAATGCCGATCCGGGCGAAGAGAAGCCTGAGGTAATCATAGATCTCGGTGATGGTGCCTACGGTGGACCGGGGGTTCCTCCCTGCCGTTTTCTGTTCGATAGAGATGGCTGGTGAGAGACCTTCGATTGAATCGACATCAGGTTTTTCCATGAGTCCGAGAAACTGGCGGGCGTAAGCGGACAGGGACTCCACGTAGCGTCTCTGACCTTCAGCGTAGATCGTATCGAACGCGAGAGTGGATTTACCGGAACCCGAAAGCCCGGTGATGACGATGAGCCTGTCCCTCGGGATCTCCACCGTGATATTCTTCAGATTGTGCTCTCTGGCGCCTTTTACCACGATTCTGTCGACATGATCGCGTGCCAACGGTTATCTCCTGATAGAGGATATCAGGTTAATTTAAGCACTCTCCTCGATCATGTCAAAAACAAAGCCCCGGACGGCGTTATAAACCATCCGGGGCTCTTACAATTGCCTTACCGAGCGATGTGTGGAGTCCAGAGATTATCCCTCGGAACTCATCCTCAAAGCAACTCCCGAACTACAGGACCCCTGTTGCGTGTTGTCCCATAAGGAGAAATTGTAACACCATTATACCATACTTTTAAATAAATGTCAACCGAACGGGGGATTTTTGGGAGATTTTATCACGCATCCGTGGTGAACCATCACCTCGTGCAACACAGAGAGTGCTGGAGCCGTACAATATTTCAGGAGATGCACCCTCCTTAAACGCGGTAGCTGACTGGCCGCGAATCTTTGAAACGGAGTGAGGGTTGGATACTTTATAACAATTCATCCTGCTTACCGGTCAGTCGGCCTTCATACCGGTCTCACTTCATCGAAATAAAAACAAGGAAGGAGGTGTGGTATGAAAGGAAAAGGGATACATCCGATTCCTTTCCTCTCGGTCGTGCTCCTATTTCTGACTGTTCAGGCTCTTGATGGGTATGTGCACGTGAAGGGTAATTATCAGGGCCCGACACCTGCACGAATGGTGGTGGAGTATCACGACTTCAATGCAGTGAGGCTTGCCGTATCGAATACGGGTCAGATCGGGAACGACCTGGTTACAACTAATGCGGCGGGCTTCTGGCCGGGGACGACCCCCAACAGTTATGTGTACGGGAGCGGTATCTGGATAGGCGGCGTTGCCGATATCGACGGTGATGGAGAAGGCGATGATCTGTTTCTGCAGGCGTATAATCCTCTGGACAGAGGGACCGAGTTTCAGGAGGGCCGTTACGGCCAGTCAACAACCGACCCGCTCGCTTCGGTTTTCCGGAGCAATGATGCGGATGGTCTGGAGGACTGGCCGGAAGAATTCAAAGCCATCGACCAGGACCCCGACAGCCCGACATTCGGCCAGGAGATTCCGCTGGTGATGTCGGACCAGGACATCGTGACCATCTATAACAGTGTGGATGCAACACCACTGTTCGCGACACCCAGTCCACCGTTCGAGATCCGGCAGCGGAGCCTCGCGTTCACCGCCGGGTTGTCGCGGCAGGTGATTTTTTTCCTGTTCGAGATCGAGAACATCTCGGACCGGGTTCCCGGGGTGGATCCCTTCACCCTGGAGGACGCCTGGATGGGTTATGACTCGGATATGGATGTGGGAGATACATTCGCCGATGACCGAACGAGTTTCTTCCAGAAGCAGGATGACCTGTCGACTCCTGAACCAGGGGATTCAATTCCTATCAACATGGGGTTCGCGTGGGACAACAACTTCAACGAATCGAATTTCATCGGCTCTCCCGGCTTCGTGGGGATCGCTTATCTCCAGAGCCCCGGTAACTACGAGGACGGGATCGACAACGACGGGGACGGGATGATCGATGAGTCGCCGTTTAACGGCATCGACGATGACGGTGACGGAGTGATCGATGACGAGCCGGACGAGGTCGACCAGCTGGGCCTCGTGAACTACACCTTTCACGACAATCCCTCAACGGGCCAAATCCGGAATGATCCACAGACCGACAGTGAGGGGTACAGGATCATGTCCTGTAATCCCCCCGAAGAGTGCGCAGAGACAACTAATGCCACCGATGTTCGCTTCCTCATCACTTCGGGCCCGTTCCGCATCCAGCCGGGCGAGACCCACAAGATCGTGCTGGCGTTCGTATTCGCCAACGCGGTGGGTAATCCCT
>CAZZKG010000079.1:0-13602 GCA_964654825.1 uncultured Gemmatimonadota bacterium
CCATTTTTCCTTGACACTCCGCTTCATCTGTCATATTGTCACCTCTGAGAAAATGGGAAGTTAATCATCTGTCATCGAAGGAAAGGACGATTCCATGACAACACCGGGCAGGAAGAAATTTCCATTCCTCTTCCAGCAGGCGAAACTCGGCAGTCTCACGGTACCGAATCGGATCAAGTACGCCGCCTGTTCGGTCTCGAATTTCAACAACCGCGACGGTACGATGACCGAGCGTGAATTCGCCCGGATGCGGGTCGTCGCTGAGACTGGAGCCGGGATAATCACCAACCAGGGGGCCTATCCCGATGCCAGGGGTGAAGGAAAGGCCTACTACCGGCAGCTGGCGATATATGATGACACATTCATTCCCCAGTACAGAAGGATTGCAGATCTCATACACGAACACGGTTCCATCGCCATTCAACAGATACTGCATGCCGGTCGCTACGGCGGGATAGATCTCGATTACTGCCTTCAGAGCTCCGATGTCCCTCAGACCCTGAAACACTTTCGGACACCGCGCCAGATGACCGTCGACCGGATCAAACAGTGTATCGAAGATCATGTTCAGGCCACGCGCCGGTCTCTGGAGGCAGGTTTCGATGGGGTCGAGGTAACCAGTTTTATGGGTTATCTTCTGTCCAACTTTCTTTCGAAGTTCACCAACACGCGGACAGACGAGTATGGCGGGTCGCAGGTCAACAGGGCCCGGTTCATGTGCGAACTGATCCGGGCCATGAAGAAGGTGCTCGGCTCAAAACCCATGATCATACGCCTGAACGGTCTCGAGCTCATGGACGAGTTCGGCGGAAGTACGCACGAGGAGTGTGTTGAATACATGAAATTGGCTGAGGATGCCGGTGTGGACTGCATCAGCATCGTGATCGGCTGGCACGAGTCGAGAAAAGGTGCTCTCGGCAGGGATATTGCCACCGATGAGTGGCTTTTCGTCTCCGAGCACGCAAAAGAAAGCCTCGAGATCCCGGTCGCTTTCGGACCCCGTTTCGGAGATCCTGTTCTCGCCGAGAAGGCCCTTTCGGAGGGGAAGCTCGATTTCTGGGAGGTCTGCAGACCCATGCTCGCGGACCCGAAGCTGATCCGCAAGGTGGAAGAGGATCGGCTGGATGAGATAAAGCCCTGCATGGGAGGTCTCGTGTGCCTGGCGCGTATGTTCCGGAACCTGCCCTACATCTGCACGGTCAACCCTCAGCTCGGCCACGAAGTCGAGCCTTCTTATGACCTCAAGCCAGCCGAAGTGAAAAAGCGGGTTCTTGTGATCGGTGGTGGGCCCGGCGGGCTAGAGTGTGCTGTGACCGCCGCCGGACGCGGTCACGAGGTCACCATTTATGAAAAAGAGGAAAAGCTAGGGGGGCAGCTGAGGTATGCCGCACGGGAACCTTCGGGAAGTAACAAGTTTCTGGATCTCATACATTACTACGAGGTACAGATAGAGAAACTGGGTATATCGGTCGAACTGGGTACTGAGATGACCGCCAGGATGGCTCACACACTTGAACCAGATGTTGCGGTGATCGCAGCCGGTGCGGAACTCGGTACGGGTCATTTTTCCGTGCCGCCTGATGTGACTTTTGTAAACGCGTACGATGTGATCGCTGACAGGGCAGATCTGGGCGGGGAAGTACTGGTCCTAGTGGGAGAGAGGCTCGGCCTGGTCGCTGCTGAGTACGCGGCATCAAAAGGACACAAAGTAACCGTGATCGAACAGGGGAGGGGTGTCGGGATGGACATCGCACCGACATTCAGGTGGCGTCACGCGGCGTGGCTGAGAGAATATGACATCGATCTCTATCTCGGTGCGCTGATAAAAAAGATTGAAAGTAATTCCGTGACATTTCTCAACCGGAAAGGTTCCGAGAAAACCGTGAGAGCGGACACCCTGATACTGGGCGGTCCACGCACATCCAGGAACTGCCTCGTCACGGAGATGGACTATGCCGTCGATGAGCTTTATGTGATAGGCGACGCGGTTGCGCCCCGATCGCTGTCCAACGCGATCCATGAAGGATACAGGACAGGAGTCCGGATTTGAACAACCAGTTGAAGTTCATCGGATCGTCGGTTATCCATTTTTCACCGGTAATTGTTCAGAACAGGAGGATGAATCAAGGTGAAGCAGCTACATGATTTATTCCACACGCTGGGAATCATGGGTCTCGTCCTCTTCTCTCTCAGTTGCTCGTCTCCTGAAACCTCATCAACTGATGATACCCTGTACACCTCGTTCAGCCGCTTTACCGATCCGGGTGATTTGTCCCCATGTTGGATATACTCCCGTCTGACCCTATCGAAATCGCGGCGGTAGCGAAGGGCCTGACCGTCCATCACAATCTTCTGCCCTATCTCGGTATCCCCGTGGAACAGTGGTCCGAGATCAAAAGTGTATGGCCCCCCAGGGTACGGGACATCCTGATGGTGCTGAAGGAGACCGGTCCGGGAGACCTGCTTGGAGAGAGGCAGATCACTGAGCGCGTGCGTGATGCGTGTATGCTGGAATCGCATCGATTGGCAAGCATGCTCCGGTATCGACATATACCGGTGAGACTACGGGCCGGCTATTTCCGTGACGTGTACACCAACCAGGACCATCTCATTGCTTTCTGGGAGAAGAACGCGCGGGAGAGGGGTATCGCCGGACAGCTGCTCGAGGAAGATCCGGAGAAATGGCTTGAGGTCAACCACGAATATACGAGGAAGCAGGTCGAAGCCAACAAGTGCGTTGAGCACTGGGTAGCGGAGTACTGGGACGGTCAGCAACGGACATGGCGGCTGCTCGATGCGAACAACACATTTCTGAAAGCCATGAGTGACATCGATGTCGATTTTCTTCTGCCGCGGAGATACTTCGAATATGCGTACGAGTCGTGGAAAATAATGAGGACCGACGAAAACTTCAACCCCGATCAATATGCCGAATGGCCTCAGGATGGGCGGTCACACATCCGATCTCAGCTGCTGTGGGACTATTACAGTTTACTGAATCATGACATCGCCGGTTACGACAAGACGGCATGGTCGACTGAAAATTCAACTACTGCAGAGCGTGATGTGTATGCGTTCGTCAAAGAGAAGAACTACGAGGAGCTTTCGTCCCGGGAACTCACAGAGCTGGATGCGCTGGCTGATCTTCTGTCCCGGGATCCGGGGCCGGAGGCACTGAAAGCCTTCTACCAGGACAGCGAAACTCTTAGAATCCCTAGGATCGAAACGGACCCCTACAGCTTTCTCACAAAGCAGTGAGAATCCCGCGGGTATTTTTCACCATTCCACCTGCCGGTATATCATTTCACATGCTGCATCTCCCGTATTTCAACGCGTGAACCACTTCTGATATGGTAGAGACAGATGCCTTTCGGTGCCGTCCCGCCGGGATCTTGATCGTCTGTGACGGTAACCCGGTAGCTTTCCCCTTCTACCGTTATATACGGATAATTAATTTCACTGTGACGTCATGACAAATGCGTGAGGTGTGCGAAGCGCACTCAGGGAAGGGAGAATCGTCATGACGACTGGTACTTCTCGAATAATCCGGGAAGAGGTGAACCGCCGAGATTTTTGTAAGATTTCGGGTTCTCGCTACAATAATAATACAGAGATGACATCTTTCAGTCAGAAACAGTAATTCATTACTCAGGAGAGGAAAGGGGGATATGATAAACGACAACTATGAAGATGCATGATAGTACGTCACATTTATGGGACCTGCTGACTGAATTTCTGTTGATTGAATAAGGGGGTAGAAAGGAGATCGGTGGAGAATAATACCTGCATGGAAGAATAGAAATTACTTATCAAACCATGTTTTGAAGGGAGAAAAAATGAAGATATGGAATATGATAATCACAGGTATGTGTGCTGCGATGGTGTTGCTTGCGAGCACAGATGCGCGTTCTGACATCCTTGTAAAAAGAAAACCGAAACTGGTCAGTCAACTTAATGGGACAGCAGGAGAAAACAGGAATCCGGATCTGACCCTCGTTCGTTCGGAGGCGTTTCAGGGGTTCAGGTTCACGTGGCAGAACTATACCAGTCAGAAGGTTTACTGGACAAGCGTCAACCGGTATGGACAGGTGGGAGCTGAGATGGAGATCACGGAAAGTGATGCTTCAGGCAGCTCAGTACCTTCGATCAGCGGCATTCCCGAAGGCGATTTCATCATATCCTGGAGCGAGTACATCGAAGAGGCTGGTTCCACCAGGATTCTGGGAAAGCGGTATAACTCTTCGGGCTCTCCGATGGGTGATCCCATGGTGATTGAATACGCTGATGAACTCGACTATGTCGGCGACTATTATCTGGTCGAGAGCCAGGAGATAACTGCAGTCGATCTTCCTGGTCAGGATGATCACACTCTGCTTCTTGGATGGCTGTTGAATGCCCCATCGGACAGGGACAACACGTTCGGAAGACTGATCACTTTCCCGCAGTATGATTGGGGAACGATTCCATCATACCAGTTTCTGGGCTCAGATCCGGATGAGCCAGGCCATCTCGACAATTCCACCGTTTCCCCACCTTGGATTTACGATTCCCATCCATCGATCCTGGTGAGAGACAATCAGGAAGAGTTCGTGGCCACGTGGACCAGAGCCGACAGTCCCGAAACCGAGGTGAGATTCAGCACATTCACGCTGCCCGGGGGTTATCCGCTTCTCGACAACGTGAGAGGGGAGATCGCCGATATGTCACAGGGCTATATAGACAGAGATGTCGATGTCGCAGCAGGCGGCTTCGATGATTTTGTCGTCCAGTGGGAACAAGCGGACAATCTCTACGTACGGGTTTTCGATTGGGACACCGGGGAAGCAGTGACCGCTTCGCCGAGAGTGATCAACCGGGATCCCATCAGCGGTACGGGATCGGGTTACTGGGGGAACGAGGTTGTCCACGTGTCGGACGATAACAATATTTCCCATTACATTTCAGTGTGGAACTCGAAGAACGGCGGGACAGGTCTTTACGAAATCCACGGGAGACCTTTCTGGATAGAGTATGATACCTCTCCACCATCCCTTGTACTCGGTACCGAGAGAGTGCTGGCAAGGTCCAATGATCAGGATTTCATACAACCCCGGGCTGAAGCGGATTCGAACAAACTGTATCTCGTCTTCGCAGGGGGAGAAAGTGGGGGGAATGTGTTCGACATCTATTTCGGGACCTGGCTGATATATTATCCGTACACCCCCTGATGTGACAAAAACCGAAGGAGTGAGGGTGAACCTGAAGATTGGGGGGGGTGCTGTCCCCCCCCCGGCTTTCCGGTAAGTCCGACCTCTCGTGTGTGAATTGATTGTGATGTTATCTTGATCTTTTATGCTCTTGAGGATATGAGCAGTGTCATCAACAGTGTAATAATTCGTTATATGAATGAATAGGTTGAGAGGGGTACTCTCATCAGGAAGGAATACTATTTCAAAAGAGTCATTTTGCGTGTGAGTGTGCCTTCACCAGTACTCAAAGTGCAGAAATAAATCCCTGATGCGGCAGGATTACCATCGCTGTCACTGCCGTTCCACACCAGCCTTTGTATTCCAGGATGGAGTATAGCGCTTATCAGTGTCACGACATGTCTCCCGCGGATATCGTAAATGCTCAAATCCACGGACTGAGCCCTGGATGCTGATCCGGTGATGACAAAGGTGATGGTTGTCGAAGGATTGAAGGGATTTGGATAATTCTGTATAAGATCCAGGGTTTTAGGTGTTCGGCCTGCACCCCGGGACTTCTCCTTCTCTATGCCGACAGCCTGCAGGTCGATGATGTATGGGTCACCGCGGCCGAGCGGATCAGACCACTTATCACAGCTCATCACACCGGTCTCTTCACCCCAGTCCGATGCAAAAATGACGTAGCGGCCGTCCCGTGAAATACTTGCTCGTGGCTGAACCCAGTATCCACATTTACTGGAGCGATGATGTGTCAGTCGCAGCACCGAACCGTCCGTATACTGAAGGAAGATTTCGTTTTTGAAAGGCCAGTCGTATTCACCGCTGTAATTACCCCAGGATATGAGCCCGACACCATGCGGCCCCTGACAGGAAATGTGGTCCTCGTCCGTCCAGTCCACTACCTGCAGGTAGATCGGCGGGCTCACGGTGGGAAGACCGGGGAGCAGCCGCATGGAGATGGCAGGGAGGTTTGGATTCTCAGGTGAAGAAAGTTCGGTCGTCATGAAGAACTCGGTCATACCATCAGTATCAACACCAAGGTCCCCGTGATGGTGGTGGTCAGAAACGCGACCGATAAAATCACCCGTCTGGAGATCGAGAGTCTCAAGGCCACTGCAGCGGGTCGTATCGTCACGTACCCACTGTACAACGAGGTAATCACCGAGAGGCGAAATTCCCACCCAGTCCGGCTCGACCTCACCCCACTCGGGATCAGGTACGCAGGGACCGGTGTATAAATCGGATATCCCTACCTGTGCACCCAGAGTGAAATTCTCTATATCCAGTGCGAAGATGACTTCTTCACCATCATCCCGACTCACCATACCACCCAGCCAGCGGCCGTCCTGAGAGATCTCGTCGAACGACTGGTTAGGACGGATCCTCTCATACTGAGCTGGAAACGTATAGACGGTGCGGGTGATCAGTGAGTCCAGATCTGTGAATTGAAGACGGACGGTCGTATCTTCATTGCTGTCGAAGTGTACCAGAGTGTGCGATCGGGTGGGGTGCCATCGAGGTGAGTTCCATGCCGACGTCTCAAGTCCTTCGACCATGCTGTTGTCGGCCATGCGGCGAACTGAGTAATCAGCATTGCTCACTAGCAGAAGGTACGCGTTATCCGAGGAGAAGGCCTGGAGCTGGTTATAGATCTGCGTTTCGAATCCCCCATCATCACTAAAGTCCGAGACTCTTCGAATGGCAGTGCCGAAGACAGGGTCGATGAAAGTTACTCCTGCCGGCTGGAGTGGTAACGGAGCAGGTTCGACTATCAGCTGTGGATCATCTATTCCCCCTGATTGCGCGGTGAGGATCATAGTCGGTCCGGCAGCAGTAGTAATCAGGGAAACAAAGATAAACAATGAAAAATAAGAAAAGTGGTTACTGTGTGATGAGAAATGTAACATGTACTGTGGGATCCTTGAGGAGTTAAAAAGAGCCTCCTCCTGTTATCTCAGGATTGTCATTTTCCTGGTCGACGTGTAGTCCCCAGCTTCGATTCGGTAGAGATAGATGCCCGAGTCGACATCATTGCCGTTGTTGTCCTTCCCGTCCCAGTAGACCGTAAATCTACCCGGTTCCCGTACCGCGTCCACCAGCGTACGGACTATCCCCCCCCTCAGGTCATAGATGTTGAGTAGGATCCGAACCGCTTCATCCCCGGACACGGTATAATCTATGGTTGTCGAGGGGTTGAAGGGGTTGGGATGGTTCTGGGAGAGGGAGAAGCTTTTTACGAGGGGAGATCCCATATCCTCCAGAGTGTCAACTCCGGTTCCGAACGGATACCAGAAACCGATCCCCTCGGCGTCTGGCGGAAATCCGTACCACATGAGAACCTGGAAGCCGGGCGCAACGTAATCGTCGATGATGCAGTCGGCCTCCTCCCCGGGTGCGAGAGATGTGGGGAGGCCGGGGCACCCGACTGGAAAATTCTCCAGAATGAACTGCGTTCTCTCGAGAGAGACAGTGTCGGTCTCGTCGATGTTCGTCAGCTTCAGTTCCACGCAGAACGGCTCGCAGGGGAGAAGCTGGACCATCACGTGACCTGACAGGTCGGAGATGTCGGGCCTCTCGTAGATACTGACACACTCCCCGATGCGTTCCCCGTTCGGTGCATTCTCCAGGGCTTCCCAGACTGGTCCCATGCTGCCTGATTTGATTTCTTCGAGGAGCACTTCGCCGATCAGGTCACTCACGCACGATTCTGAAACCACCGGCTGAAAAGGCCACAGGGTCACCGTAAATCCCAGTACAGCCGCTTCGAACTCCTCCTGGAAAGTGCCACTCGTTGTCATCGGATTGAGCATAAAGCCGCCGGGAGGATCGACCCATTCTCCAAAACAGTCAATCTCTTTCTCGGGAACAGGATGGGTAGAGAGGTCGACGTTGCCTGTCACGATCCAGTCACGGACACCGCTCGCTACAAAGCCGTAGGCCATGTGATCTCCCATCAGGGTATTGTTCGTGATCACCGCGCCACGACTACGCAGAGTTGCTTCATCTATGGGAATGCATCCTACATGAGGTCCCATTCCGATCCCGCGCCGGATCATGGCACCTGAAGCATCGATGATATTGCCTGTCACCTGGGTCCCCGTAAAATCACCATCGTAGGGACCGTAATCTTCCATCGAGATGCCGTAGAACATGATCCGGTTTTCGGCTCTGATGGTGTTGTTTGCCACATTGGAGCCGGGGGCCTGGAAGATGACGATCCCGCCGTCGGTGACGTCAACGATCGTATTGTTCTCGACGATGCTGTTTCGACACGCCAGTGAGATGCCGTCCGCCAGACCGTACTCCGCGTACCCCGCCGGACCGAGTTCGTTATACCTCGCTATGGCTCCGGAGCACAGACGATCATCACCTTCACCCAGGTAAAGGACGGACCAACCCCGTGGCTCGTAAGCTCTTACCCACTCGACGGTGTTCCCCGTTCCGGTTGAACCAAACTCCATCAGTGCTCCTGATGCAATCCCCAGCTCGGGACGGTTCCCGTCGATAATCACGTTACTCAGCCTCACATTCGAGTTGTTGCCGGCGAAGACAGCTGTTGCCACATCCTGGTGAACGATTTTCAGGAAGGCTCTCGTGCTGTCGGTGGGAAATCCCCGGGTGTAGATCTCCTGGTTGTCATGTGTGAAGTATATCGACTCGCTCAGTTCGAATACGGCATCCGGGCACAGCACCGCCTTCGAACCGTCTGCCGTGAGGGCGTTCTGAATACTGGAGTGATCTCCGGATGGGATGCAGGAATCTGAGGGCGGTTCGACAGTTCTGAAAAAATCGACCTCACGTTCCGGCGACTGCATGTACACATAAGCGAACGCGGGAGAGAGAATCAGCTCGGACCGGGTATACATCACCACGAGCAGGATGAACATCATACGATGATGTCGCCGTAACGTCGTCCACATGTTTTATAGACTAATAGGCCGGTTCCGGCAAGTCAAGTAGAGCCACTGCCTGCATTTTCGAACTGCTTTGAGGTGTCCTACTTGGATTTTTCTCTCAAAGCGGCGAGGACCTTCTCGGGCGTGATCGGCAGGTCACGGATGCGCACACCGACGGCGTCATATATGGCGTTGGCTATTGCCGGGGCGGTGGGTACCATGCCGGGTTCACCGACACCCTTCGCGCCGAACGGTCCTTCCGGGTCGTCTGTCTCGACGAAATCGATATCGACGGGAAAACTCATCTCGTGGATCGTCGGGATCTTGTAGTCGGTAAAACTCGGGTTGAGTATGCGGCCCTCCTTCGATTTGAGTTCCTCGTAGAGCGCGTACCCGACCCCCTGGGCCAGCGCACCGTATATCTGTCCGGAGAGGGTCTGCCGGTTGAGGACTCTGCCCACGTCGTGGATCGCCACCATTCGAAGGATACGCACTTCACCGGTCTCCTCGTCCACCTCGACTTCCACGCCCTGGACTCCGTACGCGTAGGCGGCTGAAAGGTTGCCCCTGCCCGTCTTCCAATCGGGGAGTTCGCTGTTAGGCTCGTAGAAGGCTTCCGCCGTGAGCATCTCCCCCTCCCTGCCGCAAAAATGAATCGCGCGCAGCATGCGTCCCAGTTCGACCCGAAGCCACGGTTCGGGAGGCGCATCCGGAAGGCAGAGACAACCGTCGCGCAGTTCGAAACGATCGGCTTTCGAAGCGCCGGCGACATCGAATTCCGGAGGATGGTAGTCGGGGTGAGTGCGGCGGTACCGTTCGAGGTTTTTCCTGACTTCACGCGGGAATATGGATTCCGCCCGGGCGAATATCCTGTCCTTGATCTTCTGTGCCGCCAGAAGCGCGGCGTTACAGGAAATAAACGCCCCTCGACTCGCATGAGTGCCCACGTCCCATGGACAGGTACCGGTGTCCGTCTGGTTGACCTTCACCTGTTCCGGCGGGATGCCGAAGGCCTCGGCCATGGTCAGGCAGAGAGCGGAGTGGAGCCCCTGTCCCATCTCGACCCCGCCGTAGGACACATTGACGTTGCCGAAGTCATCCAGCTTGAGAATGACCCCTCCGCCGTCGGAGCGATAGATCCTGCCCGAGCCGCCTACGTGCATGAGCGACGCCATCCCGACACCCCGGCGATGGCGCCTTCCGGCACATCTCTTCTTCTTCCAGTCGAGCCGTTTCGCCGTCTCCTCGAGGCACTCGCGGAGACCGCATGTCCCCACTTTGAGGTCCATGGGTGTCGTCTCTCCCGGCTCGTTGCGGTTGATCATTCTGAATTCGAAAGGATCGATGCCGGCGGATTCGGCCAGTTCGTCGATCGTACTCTCGATCGGCCAGGTCGCTTCGGGATTACCGTACCCCCGCATCGCCTGGCAGTATGTGTTGTTGGTGTATACCAGGCGGGCGTTGAAGTAGACATTCGGGACGCGGTAGAGCGATGTTGCCGGAATCAGCATGACGGAAGGGTAAGTGGCTCCCCAGGAAGTGTATGCTCCGTTATCCTGCAGCACTTCCATTCGGCGGAACGTGAGGCGGCCGTCAGTGTCGCAGCCCTGGACTATGCTTACGCGGGTGGATTGCCGGGGCGAGAGGTTGGCGAATTCCTCCTCGCGTGTGTACACGATCTTCACCGGACGATTGGTCCTGTGGGCGAGCAGAATCGCTATGTACTCGTAGGCATGGGTGTCCAGTCCGGTACCGAATCCTCCACCGAGACACGGTACGATGACCCGGCTGTTTTTCCCCGTGAGCCCCATGGCTTCGAGAGCGGTGTTGAAGTCGCGCTGGGCGAGAAACGGAATCTGGGTTTTCGCCCAGATCGTAAGATTCCGGTTCAGGTCGAACTCGGCGATACAGCCGGCGGTGCCCATGCAGCTCTGCTGGATAAGCGGTGTCGAGAAGTCTCCTTCAACGATGTGTCGTGATTTCCGCTCGGCCGCGGCAAGGTCGCCGGTCTCGTGATGAAAAGTCAGGTCGAGCCTGTTGCTCGTGAGCGGATGCCCCTTCGCATCGTGTTCGTGGACCAGCGGCGCCCCCTCACGGAGAGCTTCCTCTGGATCGAACACCACCGGCAGCGGTTCGTATTCGACTTCGATGAGCTCCACCGCGTGAGCGGCGATGTCTGGGTCGACGGCGGCCACGGCGGCGACTTCATCGCGGAACTGGCGTACCTTGTCCTTCTTGAGTGCGAAGTTGTCGTGCAGAAATCCCATGCGGACCTCGGGCGTGTTATAACCGGTAATGACCGCACGCACTCCCGGCAGCCGTTCGGCGCGAGAGGTGTCGATATCGAGGATCCTGGCATGGGCGTGTTCGCTGAACTTGATCTTGCCGTAGAGCATCCCGGGGCGGGTAAGATCGTGAATGTACATGGCCCGTCCCGCCGCCTTGTCGGCCGCGTCGGGTCGCGGGTGGTCCCCACCGATGTATGTATACTCATTCTTCATGATGTCCCCGGAGTCTCACCCCTCCGCATCGCTGCAGCCGCCTTCACCGACTCGATGATCTGGACGTAACCGGTACACCGACAGAGGTTGCCCGCCAGCGCTTCGCGAATCTCGGCGTCACTCGGCGACGGTTTGGCTTCGAGCAGCGCAGTAGCTGCCATGATCATGCCCGGACTGCAAAACCCGCACTGAATACCGCCGTGGTCGACGAAAGCCTGTTGAACCTCAGACAGCTCCCCCCCCGGCCCGAGCAGTCCCTCTATTGTCGTGATCTCCTTTCCCTCGGCCTCGACGGCGGGATAGAGGCACGCGTTCACCGCTCTCCCGTCGACGAGCACTGTGCATGCACCGCATTCACCGTTCCCGCAGCCCTCCTTCGTACCCGTGAGCCCAAGTGGGCCTCGCAGCACATCGAGCAGACGATCACCCGGCGAGATGCTCAGTTCGGTGAACTTGCTGTTGACCGAGAGGGTGAGTTCGATTCTCATGCTCCCCCCCCTTCGGTCTGGTTGTGGCCCGATTGTGCGTCGCGTCGCATCTGCATCATAATCGATTCGACCGCCCGGACGAACAGTACTCCCGTCATGTGCCGGCGGTATGAGGCACCGGCGCGAACGTCGGTAATCGGCGACACCTCACTCTCTGCCAGCGGCCGGGCCCGGGTGAGCAGATCGGAGTCGAGCCGCCGGCCTTCCAGCGCAGCTTCCACGGCACGGAGCCGGAGCGGCCGGGGAGCGACGGCACCCGCCGCGACACGCGCCCTGACGCAGTTTCCTTTTTCGATCTCCAGCAGGACCGCAACGCTCACGAGGGCGAGATCCATCCGCACCCGGCTCTTCCTGAGGTATGTGGACCGCGTTCCGGGAGATGGATTTTCGAGTACGATCGACGTGAGCACTTCATCCGGAGACAGGCACGTCTTCCCCCTGTCGAGGAAGAAGTCCTCCACTGCTACCTCCCTGTGACCTCCCGGACCTTCAAGCCGGAGTTTCGCATCAAGCACGCAGAGTGCCGTAGCGAAGTCAGCGCATGGGGAGGCGTTACAGAGGTTGCCCCCTATGGTTGCCATGTTGCGGATCTGCATGCTGGCGAACGGTCTTGCCGAGTCGTGAAGCACCGGGTACAGTTGTCCGAGCTCCCGGTGTACGAGGATTTCGCTGATCGTGGTCATGGAGCCTATCCGCGTTTCCGAAGACAATTCGATCCCTCTCAGCTCGTCGATGTTCCGGAGAGAGATCAGTACCGCGGGACGTGCGAGTCCGGCCCGGATCTGCACCATCAGGTCCATGCCTCCCGCGATGAAGCATGCGTCAGGGGACCCTGTCTTTAGGCGATACGCTTCTTCCAGGGAGGACGGTCTGTGATAAGCGTTCACACTCATGCCACGATCCCCCTGCTGCGTAGTTTCTCGATCTCCCTCGTGGAGATACCCGCTTCGGACAGCACCGTGTCGGTATCCTGTCCATATCCGGGGGCGAAGGGGAGAGTACTGTTACACTCCTCGAGGAAGGACGTCGCCGCGGCGGGTGAAGGCAGGCGTATACTTCTTCCTTCCGGTGCTTCTGTTTTAAGCAGTGTGTCCCTGATGAACGGGAGATCCATGACCTCCTCTATCGGGGTGATCGGCGAGTGGGGTACCTTCGCCCGGCTGAGCGCCCCGGCAATCTCGGTTGTGGTTCGTGTTTTGGTTATCCGGGCTATCGCCCGGTGCAGCTCCTGTTTAACGGAGCGACGCCCCTCATTGGTGGCGTGCTGCTCCTGATCGAGGGAGGCGAACACGGGCTCTGATGCGAAGCGGTGCCACTGCAGGTCGCTCCCGATCGCGATGTAGATGAAACCGTCGAGCGTCGGGTACGCGTTGACCGGGATGAACTGCCGATGCTCGTTCCCGGCCCGCTTCAGTTCGGAAGCCGGGCTGTCCATGTCGAGCATGGGAAGAAAGGTCTGCAGCCAGGAGACCGCCGCGTGAGCCATGGAGATGTCGATCTGCCGACCCCTGCCGGTTTCGGATAATTCGAT
>CAZZKG010000080.1:0-2141 GCA_964654825.1 uncultured Gemmatimonadota bacterium
CATGGTGATGAAGAGAAGAATGGCCAGGATGCTGGCGATGACGGCGAATCCTCCGGTCGCGATGATCCGGCGGACCCACCGATCGGTTAGTCTTCTCCGTTTTTTCCGAAGCCCGGATTCTTCCTGTGTTATGGGAGATCGATTTTTCATAAGCGGCGGTTCCTGATCTTCCTACTTCAGCTTCTTCAGCTCTTTCTGAACGAGCTCGTATGGTAGCGGCATGTACCCATCCTTGACAACGATTTCCTGTCCTTCTCGACTGAATATGAATGTGATGAATTCCCTGACAAGGGGATCGAACTCCTTCCCCGGTTCTCTGTTAACGTAGAGATAGAGGAAGCGTGCCAGCGGATACTTTCCGGACTCCACGTTTTCCATGTTTGCCGCGTAGTACGGCTCACCGGGTTTCTTCGCCAGAGGGACAGCCCGAACACCTGAAGTGATGTACCCGATCCCACTGTAGCCGATACCATAGAGATCTTCACTCACTCCCTGAACAACGGAAGCGGACCCCGGTTGTTCCTTCACGGTATCCTTATAGTCCCCCTTGAAGAGGGCCTTTTTCTTGAAATAGCCGTAGGTACCGGATGCGGAGTTTCTTCCGTAGAGACTGATCGGTTTGCCGGCCCAGGTACCGGTCAGCCCGGCATCCCCCCATGTCCCGATATCCATGGGATACCCGCCCGAACGTGTTTTTGAAAATATGGCGTCACACTGCTGGAGGGTGAGGCCTTCGATCTGGTTGTCCTTGTTCACGTAAACTGCGAGGGCGTCCAGCGATGTTCCGAACGAGGTCGGTTTGTATCCGAATGTCTTCACAAACTCGTCGATCTCCCTGTCCTTCATCTTCCGCGACATGGGTCCGAACTGGGTCGTCCCTGCTATCAGCGCGGGAGGAGCCGTGCTCGATCCCTTTCCTTCCACCTGCAGCCTGACATTGGGGTAGAATCTCGCGAATCCCTCACCCCAGAGGGTCATGAGGTTGTTCATGGTATCCGAGCCGATACTGTTCAGATTACCCGAGATTCCGCTGACCTTCCGGTATGTCGGAATCCTGGAGTCCACCTCGGCCCTATCGCCGGCTCGGAGGGCAGTGACGGTTGTCACTATGGCGAACATCGAGAACAGGGCAACATACGAAACTATTCCGATGAACATCTTATTCTTCAACATCCTTATTTTCACCTCCTGTTGATATACTGCTTGCGCTAAATCAGCATCTGAAACTGTGTTCTGAAACCGAATTCCGTATCGTAGGTGCTGTCATTAGGTACGTTCACATCCAGATTGATCTGTAATCTGTTGTTCTTATCGAAGAAAAAATCCAACCCGGGCGTCAGCAGGATAGTCTGCGTGTTTTCATCATCGCTGTTTCTCCTGGACCAGTCGAACCGAAGGGCCGGACGGACGGAGAGGAGTGCATCAACGCTCTCTGTCGGGATATTGAAGCTGCCCGCAGCCGTGAAACCCAGAAAGTCGGTATCGGTATTCGTGAAGTGTGGATTATTCCCCCAGAGGAATTCAGCCTGGACCCAGGGACCTTTTTCCCCTGCATTGGCCCCTACACCATAGTCTACGTCGACCTCGACCGCCTGAAAATTCTCGTCCGCAAGGGTGGTGTCGGTGCCCGAGATGGTGGTAAAATCCTGGATCATGCGGTTGGCGAAGGATGCACCGATCGCAAGATCATCACGAGCGTTGATGGCTACCCTGCCGACAAACGTCTTCCCGTTTTCGTCATCCACTTTGTTATTTGCTCCATTACCGTTGAAGATGCCAACCGCATAATCCACTTTCCCTCCGGACCCGTGAAGCTGCATACCGACATCTCGACCGGCATAACCACCATCCTTGATGATCACGTTATTGGTTGAGTGCTTATTATTCGAACCCATGATCTTATTTGCTCTCTCGATGACCATGAGTTTAGTAGTTGATGTTTGTTCCCAGAGAGAGAACGGCATCTTGTACTGACCCATCTTTACTTTAAAAGTGTCACTGAGCTTCCAGTCAACATAGCCATCCTTCAGGACGGCTTTTCCCTCTCCGAAGTCAAATTGAACTCTACCGGCGAGCCTGCCATTGATACTCTTGTAGTCGGCTTTTATCCGTGCCCTTCGGATGAGGAAGGTAGAGGTCGG
>CAZZKG010000080.1:2241-5533 GCA_964654825.1 uncultured Gemmatimonadota bacterium
TGACTGTACAGTATTCTCCGTGAGAATCTCCTCGCACTCAATACCAGTTCAACAATTCGTGTGTTCGTATCCATCCTCCTTGTTCAGTCCCTTCTCTTCGAGCATATCATTTTGACTCCTCTCGAGCGCCCACTCTATTCCTGCCGTGTTGGAGCCTATCGCTTTTCAGAAAAAACAGGTGATCGGAAAATACACACCTGCTTCTTTCTGTCCGCAAATATACTCTATGTGTGTTAATCAGGGATGAAGGAAATGTTAATTTTCGGTTAAGAAATGATCAGGAGGGTCATACGGGGAGGAGAATAGTGAATGTCGTTCCCCCGCCCGGTGTGCTCGTCACAGATATTTCTCCATTGTGCTGAAGCACGATGTGCTTAACAATAGAGAGCCCCAGGCCGGTACCTCCCAGTTCTCTGGTCCGGGACCTGTCCACCACGTAGAACCGCTCGAAGATCCTGGCCTGGTGTTCCTCCGGGATACCGATACCGGAGTCCTTTATGCGGATCGAGACCCGTGAATCCACCTGCTCTGCAACGATTCTGATCTCACCCTGTTCTGTGTATTTGATCGCGTTATCGATCAGGTTGATGAACATCTGCTCCAGCCTGAACGGGTCGGCCCGGATCGGGGACAGGTCACCCCGTATGTCCAGGTGCACATCGAGGTTCTCTTTTCCCCGGAGCTTCTGTTCAAACACCTTTAAGATCCGTGAAATCAGGCTCTTCAGGTCGACCTCTTCCAAGTTCGGGACTTTTTCTTCCTCCTCGAGCTCGGCAAGAGTGAGCAGATCATTGACAATGTCCGTCAGTCGATCGGTATGTCTTGTGATGATTTCAATGTATTTCTTCCTCTTCTCCCGATCCTCTTCTTCGAGGAGCGTTTCCGCGAAACCTTTGATGACGGTGAGGGGTGTTCTCAATTCATGTGACACGTTCATGACGAAATCTTTTTTAACTCTCTCCAGGTATTTTATATCCGTAACATCATGCAGGACCAGAACGATTTCCTGTCCCTGGCTGAGGAAGGCGGCGCTGCACAGCAAGAATTTGTCGCGGATTTCAATCTCGGTGAGAAGGTTCTTCCCGGTCTCCCGGACACGCTCGATGATTTCGCAGAACCCGGGTTCCCGCAAGACCTCCCAGTATGGTTTCCCCTCGATGTCGCTGCTCTGAACGATCTCCTTGAAGACATGGTTAGCGATATCAATGATCCCGTTCCGATCGATGACGACGAGCCCTCCTCGAATCGAAGAAAACACGCTGTCGAGCTTCTCTTTCTGATCCGTGACTTGTCTGAATAGCTCCTTCATGGTCAGAGCCATGTGGTTGAAACTCTGTGCAAGCTCCTCGAGTTCGTCACGGCTCCCCAATGACACCCTGACATCAAAGTCGCCCCCCGCCAGTTCCTCGGAAGCCTTCGACAACTGTCTGATGCGGTTTGAGAAACTCTTCGAGAACACTACGGTTCCGATCAACGCGATGACAACTACAAGCAGAACCATCCTGGCGATTTTCATCTTCAGATCATCCATTATTACCCTGATTTCCTTCAGATAGAGGCTCACTCTCAGGACCCCGATCACTTCACCATTCCTTAACAGGGGATTCGCGACATAGAGCATCTCCTCACCAACAGTTGTGCTGTACCGCTGGGAGCGGCCCGTTATTCCCCCGAGAGCCTGGATCACCTCGACTCTCGCACCATGATTCTCCATTAGTGCAGGATCTTCGTCCGAATCCGCCAGGACCAACCCATCAGGAGCGATCACCGTGATCCTCGTGTTCATGCCGTTTCCCATATTTTTTATCAAGGAATCGAGATCGTCCACCCGCCCCTTCTCCATCAGTGGGATCACCTGGGGCGTGAGAGCAGCCGTCAATTTGTTGAGATCATACGTCAGCGTGTCGAGATGAAAGTTTTTTATCGTAGAGAAGGTGATAAGGAGAACGAGGGTTGAGAGCAGTATGATGAGGAGAAGAAACACTGCAAAGAGCTTTATGAAGATCGATCTGGTCATTCTTCCAGTTTGTAACCGATGCCTGGTAGATTCTTGATAAAAACCGAAGCTTTCCCCAGTTTTTGCCGCAGGTTTCTGATGTGTACGTCAACGGTTCTGTCGAGTACAATCTTGTCCTGTCCCCAGAGGTGTTCGAGAATCTGTCCCCGGGAGAATGCCCAGCCCTTCTTCGATGCGAGAAGTCTCAGAATTTTGAACTCGGTCGATGTGAGGTCAACCGGTCGTCCCTCGACGGTCACCACATACGTATTCAGGTCCAGGTCGAGAATGCCTCCTATGTTCACTCTCTCGACTTCGGGCTGGCTCTCTCTCCTCCTCAGAACCACTTTTACACGGGCGACGAGTTCCCTGGGAGAAAATGGTTTGGTGACATAATCATCCGCACCCAGCTCGAGACCCAGTACTTTTTCAGTTTCCTCACCACGTGCAGTCAGCATGATGATGGGGATCGATGCATAATTTTCATTCCGCTTCAACTTTTTGCAGATATCGAAACCATCCGCATCCGGAAGCATAAGGTCGAGAACGACAAGATCGGGAACCCTTTCAGAGAGAGAGCCGAGAAAGCTGCCGGCATCCGGATAACCTTTTGCGTTGAAACCCGCTCTTTCGAGGTGAAGGATCACCAGATCGACGATATCTGTTTCGTCATCGACAACGACTATGAAATCATTCATGGACTATCACCGTACTGTTTAATAATGACAATTGATGTGTACGGCCGATTGTTAAGGGTGAATGTTCAAGGATATAATGGAGAGGGGACGCTGTCAATAGGTCGCTGACACACAGTAAAAAGGGGGCCGTTCTCTGAACGGCCCCCTGTTATCTCTTATTCACTGGTACATACTACTTCATGAGTGTCATCTTCCGCGTAGAACTGAAGTTGCCCGCGTTGACCCGGTAGAAGTAGATCCCGGAGGAGACTTCCCTTCCATTGGCATCCTTTCCGTCCCAGGTGACACGGTACCGGCCCGGTGAGAGTTCTTTATCTACGAGAATCCTAACCAGCCTCCCGCGAACATCGAATATACTCAGATTCGTCAGCACTTTCGCCTCGTCACTCCCGTTAGCCTCCTCACCGGGGATGTCGACCGTGATCGTCGTCGCCGGGTTGAACGGATTGGGATAGTTCTGCGACAGACCGTACACGAGCGGCAGTTTCGCCACATCCTCATCCTCTACCCCCGCAGGCTCCCCGAAAGCGCTCATCACTGTCTCGACGAGCGACCCCGCACCATCGCTCTCCATGAAGAATACCGGGAAATCCGTCAC
>CAZZKG010000080.1:5633-8319 GCA_964654825.1 uncultured Gemmatimonadota bacterium
GTAGTTTGACACGAAACTTCCCTCCTCGAACAGGTGATCCTGACCCGTCTCACCCGTCAGGGAAGCGAGTAGCTGCCAGCCCGACAGCCACAGGTTACCGCCGCTGTCCAGATACTGCTTGATCGTCACCGTGTCCGGAGCCATAGCCGTCCCGTTTCGTACATCGCTGTGCCACAGGACCGTCGAATAGATACCGATGTCATAGTCCCGCACCCGATGTGATGCCGCGATACTGTCGGATACGTCCCACGTGGCTGTCACATTATAATGCGAAAGCAGCCCTGCATAGAAATCATCGACCTCTTCATCCGTCGGCATGAAGGGACCGCCGGATCCATCCTTCGTGTTATCCAACACCAGGATACCCATGTCGTGGGTGGCGAGCCTCCCCATCGCTTCAGACGATGGATCACTCTCGTTCGGTGGTAATTGTGAGTCAACCGCGGTTACGTGGTACGCATAGAGAGTGTGCGGATCAGCTGTGTCATCGGTGTAGGATGTAATGGGATCGGTTACGTAACCCAGCAGTTCTGATGAGCCGTCTACCGGTCTCCGGTACACGTTGTACCCGGCAACGTCGAGCTCTCCAGTGTTTCGATCCCAGGTGAGTGCCACCGAATCCGTGAAAGATGTGGAAATCAACCCGGTCGGCGCCTGCGGTCTGTTGCCCACGACGATCTCAACCTCCGGGGATAGGAAACTCTCGTACCCGTCCCCATCGAACGATGAGACGGTGATGTAGAGAGTTGTACCTTCGAGGAGGTTCCCGAGAGTATCGCCGACGGCACTGGCATCGACGGTCTTCGTGCTGTCATAGACCCCGGACTCCGTCCCGAAGGAGATGTTGTAGCCGGCAAGATCGCTCTCGGGGTTCGCATCCCAGCTCACATAGATCGACGCGCCGTCACCGACGTTTACAGCGGAAAGCCCGGTTGGGACCTGGGGTGTGTTGGCAAAATACAGAATTGACGCGGTTATCGTCTCCGCAACATCGGTGAGATACGGGACGCTGATATTTTCGAACGTGTCGGTGCAACGGTGCCAGTTCGGACTGAAATCGCCTTCCTCGAGATAGACATAATCGAACCCGTACTGGTAAAACGGATAGTGATCGCTTCCGGCGCTCGCCCCGTAACTGATGAAAGGAATGAGATCGGTGTACATCTCGGCCATGGTGGAAACGACTTCGGCGAATGCACTGGAGCCTGCATTGCCGGTATTGACATCGATGTCCCAGTAGGAATCGGCAAGGTTCGCCACCATGTCCATATTGAACATGAGCAGAATGTCCATGCCCTGATTGTGTGCCTCTTCGGCAAAATGGTAACTCCCCCACAGCCCCTGCTCCTCGGCGGCGAAGGGGACGAACATGATAGTGATATCGGTGTCGGTCGTCGCGAGGACCCGTGCCGCTTCCATGGTGACGACCGTACCGGTACCGTTGTCATCGACACCCGGAGCGAGGGTGTCAGGATCACAGTGGGAGTCGTACGTCACCGAATCATAGTGGCCTCCCACAACGATCACTTTGTCGGGATTAATGGACCCGAATTTCACCGCGATGACATTCCTCTGCACGGGCCCCATAAAATCGAGAGAGTCGAACTGAACGACACTGTATCCGAACTCCTCGAACTTGTCGAAGATGTACTGTGAAGCTGCATACACCGAATCCGAATACGAGTACCTGGTCTGAAATGCTTCGAGTCTCGTGATGTAGTCCGTGAGCGTGGAATCGGAGACCTGACTGACCACGGAACTTTCAGGTCCGAAGTAGCCCTGCGGCATTACCTTCGCTCTCAGATTTTTTCTCTCGACGAGGGGAATCGCGATATCCTGTATCCTTGTCGGATCAAGGTCCATTTTCGTGAGTTCATAGACGTACTCGTCGGCGCCCTTCACGATCACTCCTTCGGGCACACGTGCAAGCTCCCTGAACGGGGATGGTATGCGGGCAATATGTCCATCACGAGGTGAGCTCACCAGGTAGTACGGCTTGGACCAGGCGTCGGTATCCAGCACATTCACGCGGTAGCCTGATCGTCGCAACAGATCGACTTCCCGGGACAAAGAGCCGGCCAGAACCCACTCCTCTCCCCTGAGATATGGTTTGATGTCATAATTCATGAGATCGGTGAGTGTCTGCTGATCTGTTGTCTGTATGAGAAGAAGGTTCGCTCCCCCACCCCCGAACCCTGCGAGAAAAGGAAGTGCTAAAACCAGCAGAATGAGTGTATACCTGGATTTCATCAATGCCTCCTTCGAGAAGTGAACCCGATACGGTATCTTTAATATATTACAGATGCTGTACCGAATTTGTTTCACAATCATGTGTTCTCCTCAAGTTAATATTTCGTGTTCTGAGTGTCAACGAACCCCACTACGACACCCGTCATATGATGTTTGGTCAACCGAGCGAATTACGATCCGTTCGACCGGGTTTGAAACGAACGGTCCGGGCTCGGCCGATCGACCGGGAAGTCCGATCTCCCCATCGTTGACAGAGAAGCGCCGAACCCATAATATACCGGTACGCCCCGAGCCCCTTCACGAGTATGGACGAGCCTCACTGTCAGGAGACCTGCACGGACATGAAGGACGACAAAACAGCCAAGGGGATAAAACGATATCGTGTCAATGTGTCAGGTACGGTACAGGGTGTCGGTTTCCGTCCCTTCGTGTTCCG
>CAZZKG010000080.1:8419-9729 GCA_964654825.1 uncultured Gemmatimonadota bacterium
CACATCCCGTACGACAGGGACAAGACGACCATGGAACCTTTCACCATGTGCGACCGGTGCAGGAAGGAATACGAAGATCCACTCGACAGAAGATATCATGCTCAGCCGAATGCGTGCCCGGACTGCGGCCCGGCATTGACTCTGCTCGATGCATCCGGTGGTATAATCGACACGGAGGACCCGATCGCCGAAACCATCAGAAAACTGGCGGAAGGTCATATCATTGCGATAAAAGGTCTAGGCGGGTTTCACCTCGCGGTCGATGCCACGCGCGGGGACTCGGTATCGAAACTGAGAGACAGAAAACACCGTGAGGAGAAACCTTTCGCATTGATGTCAGGAAGAACGAGTGCCGTGCGTACGTTCGCAGAGCTCAGCTCTGACGAGGAAGCGCAGCTCGTAAACCCGGCCCGCCCGATTCTGCTTCTTCAGAAGAAGGATGACGGACCTGTTGCTGAGGAAGTAGCTCCCGGCAACCGGTATCTTGGCGTCATGCTCCCCTACACTCCCCTCCACCACCTGCTTTTTCGTGGCAAGGAGGCGACTCCAGTCGCACTCGTTATGACGAGTGCGAACCTGCGCGAGGAACCGATCGTCAGGCACAACTCGGAGGCGCTCGAGAGGCTCAGGGGCATCGCGGACTTTTTTCTCGTCCACGACCGGGAAATCCATCAGCGGGCCGACGATTCCGTTTTGAGAGTGATCAGGGGGAAACCATCTATGATACGGCGATCACGCGGCTATGTCCCCTCACCCGTGATACTGACCAAAGAGGTAGGTAAGATCCTCGGATGCGGTGCGTTTCTAAAGAATACTGTCTGCCTGGCCAGAGCCAGTTATGCCTATCTGAGTCAACACATCGGCGACCTCGAGCATGAGCTTTCTCATGTATTCTACGTCGACACGATCGAATACCTCGAGCGTATCCTCGACTTCCGCCCTGACGTCCTCGCACACGACCTCCACCCGGATTATCCCAGCACCATTTATGCTATGCAGAGAGACGGGGTAACGAAAGTGGGTGTGCAGCACCACCACGCGCACATCGCGAGCTGTCTCGCGGAAAATGGTCAGACAGGCCCGGTCATCGGGATCTCCTGTGACGGGACCGGCCTCGGTGATGACGGGACCATATGGGGCGGGGAGATTCTCCTGGCAGACATCGGGGAATACACGCGGATCGGCCACTTCGAGTCCTTCCCCCTTCCCGGAGGGGACAGTGCGGTGAGAGAACCCTGGCGCACTGCGTGCTCTCTCATCAGAGAGAGCTTCGGAGACGACCACGAAGCAGTCTTCTCCGATCTCTTTCC
>CAZZKG010000080.1:9829-13231 GCA_964654825.1 uncultured Gemmatimonadota bacterium
TGCGGCATCCGGACAGGCTCCCGGGGAGATCAGCCTCAGGTTTCACAACTTCACCGTCAACTCACTCGCGGAAGCGGCGATTCGTGCGCGGGAGAAGACGGGCTTACAGACCGTGGCCCTGTCGGGCGGCTGCTTCCAGAACGCTTACCTCAGCAACAGGCTTACGGAACAACTCGGGTCCTCGGGGTTTACAGTACTAACCCACTCACTGGTTCCACCCAACGACGGCGGGATTTCTCTCGGCCAGGTCATCGTTGCAGACAGCATACTCAGGAGTGACAGGATCGCATAACAGGAGAACAGACATGTGTCTCGGCGTACCCATGAAAGTGATCGAACTCTTCGAGAACACCGCCGTTGTCGAGCTCTCCGGCACAACGAGAGTCATCAGCACCGCACTCCTCGAAAAAGTTTCAGTAGGTGAACATGTCATTGTCCACGCGGGATTCGGTATCCAGGTCCTCAATGAGGAAGAGGCGGAGGAGACACTAAGTCTGATACGCCAGCTCGTAGAGGAGGAAGAGTGAAACAGATCGAGGAGTTCGGGAGCGCTCGTCTCGTCAGTGGACTCGCCGGGAGGATACGGAGAGACATCGGGGGGAGAAGCCTCAGGTTCATGGAAGTGTGCGGTACCCACACCGTGGCGATGTTCCGGCACGGGCTGCGCGAGCTTCTCGGAGAGGATATCGAGCTCCTCTCCGGACCGGGGTGCCCGGTCTGCGTCACACCCAACAGCTACCTGGATCGTGCCATACAGATAGCCAGGGACCACCGGGTCACGATAACGACATTCGGGGACATGATCAGGGTGCCGGGTTCGAGATCGAGTCTGGAGAGGGAACGCGCCGAAGGTGCCGACGTGAGGATCGTCTATTCCCCGCTCGATGCGGTCTCGATCGCCGGGAAGGCGCCACAGAAGAATGTGGTGTTTCTCGGTGTCGGTTTCGAGACGACGGCGCCTCTTGTCGCATCATCTATACTGGAAGCCGAGAGAAGAAACATACCGAATTTCACTGTGCTTTCCTCTCACAAGAGGATCCCCCCGGCGCTCGAAGTCCTCGCCGCAGATCCGGGGATCGGTGTCGACGGCTTTATACTCCCCGGTCACGTGAGTGTCATTATCGGCAGCCGGGCATATGAGGCCGTACCCCGGGAGTACGGCATACCCTGCGCGGTGACGGGCTTCGAACCGCTCGACCTGATGAACGGTATCCACAGCCTGGTGAGACAATGTGTCGAAGGCAGAGCCGGTGTCGAGATCGCCTACACGAGGGCGGTCACACCCGAAGGCAACAGGAAGGCGCTTGCAATGCTCGATGAGGTCTTCCGGGTAAATGACGCCGAGTGGCGGGGTATCGGCTCTATACCCCGGACAGGTTTCAAAATCGCGGACAGGTACGCTCACCGGGACGCGCTCTGCGTATTCCCCGTCGAAATGGATCCACCTGAGGACCATCCTGCGTGTCGATGCGGAGATGTGCTCAAAGGCAAGACGATACCGACCGACTGCCCGCTCTTCGCTGCGGCCTGCACACCGGAATCACCACTCGGCCCGTGCATGGTGAGCACGGAGGGTACCTGTGCGGCTTACTACAAGTATGGAAGACAGGCATGAACAAGGACATGATACTTCTCGCCCACGGTGAAGGCGGGAGATTGTCGAGAGACCTGATCGAATCACTCTTCTACGAGGCATTCGGCAACCGTTACCTGGATGGACTCGACGATGGAGCTCTCCTCCCGAAAGGGAACGGACGGACGGTGTACACTACGGACTCGTATGTAGTAAAACCTCTCCTTTTCCCGGGCGGTGACATAGGGATGCTGTCGGTGTACGGGACCTGCAATGACCTCGCCGTAATGGGAGCGAAGCCGGTGTATCTCTCCTCCGGATTCATCATCGAGGAGGGAATGCGTATCGAGATCCTCCGGAACATTGTCAGATCGATGGCACATGCCTGTGAAGTCTGCGGCGTCCGGATCGTCACCGGTGACACGAAAGTGGTCGAGAGGGGAAACGCCGACGGTCTCTACATCAATACGAGCGGCATCGGGTACCTGCAGGAGGGTGTCAGCCTTTCACCGAAACGATTACAGTCCGGTGACGCGATCCTGGTGAGCGGATTCCTGGGAGATCACGGTATCGCCGTGCTGCTGGCGCGTGAACAGCTGGCTGTCCGATCATCCATCGAGAGTGATGCCGCCCCTCTCTGGCTTCTCACGAAAAACCTTCTCGGCTTCGGCAGGGCGATCAGGTTCATGAGGGACCCGACACGGGGAGGTCTGGTCACCTCCCTCTGCGAGCTGGCCGCCGCTTCTGGATTTTCCCTCTCTATCGATGAAGAACAGGTTCCGGTGCGGGACGAAGTGAGAAGCGTCTGTGAGATCCTCGGATTTGATCCACTCTATATCGCAAACGAGGGGAAACTCCTCCTCGTAGCGTCCGGGAAATCTGCCGGGAAGATCCTCGATACCATGAAGGCTCACCCCCTGGGGCGGAATGCCGCCATTATCGGTGAGGTGACGGACACTCCGCCGGGGAAGGTGATACTGCACACCCGGGCCGGCGGAAGAAGGTTGATGGATTTGCTCAGCGGTGAACAGCTTCCGAGGATCTGTTGATCGCAATTACGGGGTTTCGATGCATGAGATGAGTATCGCGATGAGCCTTCTCGATATTGTAAGAGACACCCTCGAAAAGGTTCGGGACGCCGGCAGAGTTGAGGCCATCGACCTGAGGATCGGAAAACTCCGCGCGGTGGTACCGGAAAACCTGGAGTTCTGTTTCGAAGCGGTCTGTAAGGGTACGCAGTTCGAGGGTGCCGTACTCCGGATCGATGAGATCCCCGTGAGGGTGAAATGCAGGGAGTGCGGTGAGGTGACGGAGAAGACGGACCCGGTGTTCCTCTGCACCGGCTGCGGTTCGAAGAAGCTTGACCTTCTGTCCGGGCAGGAACTCGAGATAGATTCCATAGAGGTGGAAGATTGAAGAAGAGAGGGGATCACATGGAGATAAAGGTGGTAAAAGACATCTTAGAAGCGAACGACCTCGTCGCGGCAGGTATCAAGGAAAAACTGTCCGGAAGCGGCACTTTTATGATCAACGTCATGGGATCACCCGGATCGGGTAAGACGTACCTGATCGAAAAGACGATCGAAGGGCTCGGGGAACGATGCAGGATAGGAGTAATCGAGGGGGACATCAGAACCTCCATGGACGCGGAGAGGCTCGCCCCGTATGACATACCGGTGGTGCAGATCAATACCGAACCCTTCGGGGGAGACTGCCACCTGCCGGCTACAGCCGTAGGAAAACGAATGGGAGGAGAGAGAACACGCACACCCCACACCTCCACCTCGCGTGCCTCGTCGTGACGTGTCGACATCACGCGCTGCGAATGA
>CAZZKG010000081.1:0-12644 GCA_964654825.1 uncultured Gemmatimonadota bacterium
CACCAGATGGGTGGGACTGGAGATCGAGCTTGCCGGGATCAGACGGAAGGGCTCGCGTTTGAAAAAACAACGATCGGGGCGGACGAAAGTGAAGCCGAAGAGCAAAAATGATGGCTGACTATATTGGCGCAGAGCTAAGCGCCTCGTAGATTATAGGATAACCAATATTAGAAATTATCTGGTCAGAGCACAATCTGGTGGGGAATGTGAGTTTGAAACACCTACCGCGTATGATCTCCTCTCCTACTTCTCCGGAGCCGTCCTATCGATTGCAGTGAACGACAGGGTGGAGATGCTGTACCACCGGCACCTACTCCTCAAACCGGTGGCTGTCGCGCTCAATCCATTCGTCCTGTTCCAGCGGGAATAGTAAAAAAAAGGCCCGGTATGTACTACCGGGCCGAACCATTAGGCGGTTTACAACTTCACTACATTCACGGCCTGATCACCCTTCCGACCATCCTGAATTTCGAACTCGACTTCCTGACCCTCTTCTAAAGTCTTATAGCCTTCGCCCTGAATTTCATTGTGATGTACGAAAACGTCACTCCCCGAATCGGTGGTAATAAACCCATAACCTTTTTGGTCACTGAACCACTTGACTTTGCCTCTTGCCACTAACTATCACCTCCTTCCTTATCGAAAATTGTAGTAAATAAAAAGAGATAAAAAAAACCGCAAGGCGAGCTCTTCTCTACCTTGCGGCATAAGATTTCTACTCCCTTAATTTACTACATCCATAAATATACACTTTTTCAACAGTTTGTCAATGATGAAGAATGGCATCCGGACAATGTGTCCAAAAGACCACAATGCGGGTTTTATTGAAAAATGGCCTCCCGGTAGACCGCTCGGGAGGAAAAAGACGATCGCAATAATCGAGTGTGCCACACAATCGAGAAGTGTGAGCCGCAATTCCTTGAGAGTACGGGTGGAGGTCGAACTGACACCAAAGTTGACGGTCGAGAGTGATGTCTGCACCAATCAGCGAACAGGCGTGGGATTGAAGTGGAAACACTACTACTGATGTCTCGAACCTTCTTCACAGAGTGAAGAACGGGATTAATTGACAATGTTTCTTTCTCCTGTTATAATCATTTTCAGGGACTTGAGGGATTGTAAAATTCCCACTCCGCATGGAAAGATCTCGAGCGGCTGAATATGAATACTCGCCGGGTAAACATCAATGGGATTCAATCGGGCAGTTCGTGTCCATCAGATGAGAGAAAGTGATGACTGATCCTTCTTTTGAAATTCCTTCAATCGACGAAGTTGCTGAAAAACTCTCGAAATCCCTTGATTCCTATCTACGGCGTTTCGTGGGTGATCCCGACACTGCCCAGGATCTCCTGCAGGAGACTATGATCCGCATCTCGAATTCTCTCCCGGGTTTCCAGGGTCGTTCCAGCCTCAAGAACTGTGCCTTTAAAATAGCAACCAACACCACAATCGATCACATCAGGAAAGGCAGGACAAGATCAAAGACCGTTGAGCTCGAAGAGTATGAAATCCCCTCCAGTGAACTTGATCGGGTCGGAGAACGATTCGTTATCGATGAGATGAATTCCTGTGTTCGTGAAGAAATCGACAGCCTGCCCGAGGCATATCGAGCCGCGATCATTCTTCACGATCTTGAGGGCCTGACAGCGGCGGAAACAGCTGAAATCAGCGGCTGTTCACTCGCCACGGCAAAAATCCGTATTCACCGGGCTAGAGCCCGCCTGGAGAAAGTACTCCAGAGAGATTGCATCTTCTACCACGATCGCGACCAGGTATTGCGCTGTGACCGTAAGAACACCGAGGACGACGAGTAGGTCTGGTATAATTCTTCCTTCTTTCCCGGCAGCCCCCGCGTTCGTAAAAAGACAATCCCGGGGTGTATCCATTTCCCATCGAACTACGTCTATATAAGTGGTAATCGAAATTGAACCCGATCATTACCTGAAAGGAGAGAAATCATGTCTGGAATAGAAAACCTCTGGAACGAATACTGGTGGATACTCCCCCTGGTGTGTATGGCCCTCTGCTTTTTTCACTGTATTTTCAGGAAGGTGCAGGACGGCGAGAGCCGCTGCGGGTGTGGCTGGCACAATAGGGACAATCAAATCAATCGGCCACACTGAAATCAGTCGATTCAACACTCTTCGGGATCGATGAAATGCCCTAAGATGAAATCGCATCCCACGTTCGTACGATCGCAGAGGAGATCGTAAGAGAGTATGTTTCGGAGAGCGCAGCAGCTTCTGAAAATAATCATTGCACGGGGATGTAATGATTGTCTGAATCCGTGAAGATGTTAGTTTACTGATAGAATACGCGGGGTGACGTCCGGATGGAGGAGGCTCATCCCGCACTGTGGGTATTACAGATGATGAAGTCAAATCGGTTCTGGACGCTGCATTGTTCATCAAGGGTGAAGCAGCCTTTTACTTGGGTCAAATCGCCAGGCTGAAAGCAGAGAAAAGCCAGCGCAGCAACTGCTCGAAGAACTTCAGCAGACCCAGGCCCAGCTGGTGCAATCGGAAAAAATGGCCGCTCTGGGTAAGCTGGTTGCCGGTATGGTGCACGAATTGAACAGCCCGCTCGGGGCTATAAACAGCACGACCGATGTCACTTTTCGTTCCGTCAACAAGCTGGCGGAAGTACTGGAAACGGGTAAAACTCTCGACGAGGTGATCAACAGCAAAAAACTCAAGGATTCACTCCAGGCTCTTCGGGACAACACACCGGTGACCAGATCTGCAAGCGACCGCATTGCAAACATCGTTAAAAGTCTCAGGAGTTTCTCCCGACTGGACGAATCGGAATTCAAGAAGGTCGACATTCATGAAGGATTAGAAGCTACGCTTACTCTGATCGAACATGACTTAGCTGATCGTATACGTGTAGAGAAAAACTACGGGGCCATTCCGCCTATAGCCGTATTCCCGGGCGAGCTGAATCAGGTATACATGAACCTGCTGATAAATGCAATCCACGCAATCGAAGGGGAAGGAACTATTTCGATCAGGACATTTGTAGAAAATGAGAATGTGTGTATCGAGATCTCCAATACCGGTGTCGGTATTGCACACGAAGATCAGGAGCGGCTGTTCGAACCGTCCTTCACGAAAAAAGGATCCCGGGTGAAATCGGCTCTGGGTTTATTTACAAGCTACAATATCCTCCGGAAACATCAGGGTCAGATAAAGGTGGAGAGTGAAGTGGGTGAAGGCAGTACCTTTGCTGTTTTTTTACCTGTTAACCTGGAACAGCGATCTGCTGCAGAGAAAACTGACGACACTGACAGCCGGAATTCAAGCTGTGACCGGCTCCAGACCTAATCCGCCTGACCAGGTTGACAAAATCCCCTCCCGAAGATATACTCAAATCCGGAAAATGAACAACACGGGACACCCCCGGTTCCTGTTCACGGGGTTGTTCCGTCGACCTGCTTCTCGAATACAGGAGACAATTCACCGGGTACCTGATGGATACTCTGATATTCATACTCACAATTCTCGGATCCGTAGTGGCGATCATTTTCGGATATCTTGAAGTGATCGTGCCGTTTGTAAAAGGAGAAGTGAAGTTGTCGAAGAGATTCCCCTTCGTCGTGAGTTCTCTCACTGCGGAATCCCGGGGCACCTCCCAGAGGAAGGAGAGTGACGCGGCGGAGATGGCCACGCTCATGTTCACCGACATGGTCGAATACGGCACTTACAAACTGAGGGATGAATCTCTTGCAGCCCTGGTGCTCGAAGAGTACAAACTTCACCTGCAGACGATGTTCGATAAATTCAACGGGAGAGTGGTGTGGATCCACGGGGATGATGTCCTCGTGGAATTTACCACCGCACTCGAAGCTGCTCTCTGCGCCATCGAGATCCAGCAAAGCCTCGATGAACGTAATAAAACAGTTACGGAGGAGAAAAAATACCGGGCCCGAATCGGTCTGCACACCGGCAGGGTCATTCACCGTGGGGATGATGTGGTCGGTGAAGCAGTGGACATCGTTTCACACTTCGAACCTCTCACAGAACCCGGTGGAATCTGGATGACGGAGCCGGTGCACCGGAAGATCAGTACCAAGCTGGAGATACCCGTCACCGGAGTCACGAAAACCGAGATGAAGGGTGTGAAGATCCCGGAGAAGATTTACAGAATAGTCGAGTCCCCGGAGATGAGAGACCTCCCTTCCCTCGAAGGGGTATCGGCCAGTCTCCGGCGCACGAGGAACCGGGTCATCACTTCAGCCGGGACAGTGCTGGTACTGGTTGCGCTCGTCTTTTCCGGATATTTCCTGTTCACCAGGGAAGCGGAGAGCGGTGAACCGATCCCCATCGCCGTCGTCGATTTCGTGAACGATACCGGTGAACCGGTTCTGGACGGGCTGTCCGGTATGCTCATAACCTCTCTCGAACAATCCCGTCATCTCTCCGTCATCACACGTTCCAGGATGTTTGATATCCTCAAACAGCTCGACAGAGAAGATGTCGACCGGATCGACGAGACTCTCGGAAGGGAGATCTGCCGGCAGGCGAAAATCGAGTTCCTGGTGATCGCCTCGATCCGAAGGTTCGGTGAGCTCTACGATATCGACCTGAAAGTCCTCGACCCGGTGAAGAACGAGTACCTCTTCACCGCCCAGGCCGAGGGGCGGGGTCAGGAAAGCATTCCGGTGATGATCGACAACCTGTCCGAGGAGACCCGGAGAGGTCTCAAGGAAAAAGCTGATGAGATCAGATCAGCAAACCAGAAGCTCGCGGAAATGATGACGACCGACCTCGAGGCGTATAAGCACTTCTTCGAGGGAGAGAAGCTGATCAACAGTCTCAAGTTCGAGGAAGCGGTGGTGGAATTCGAAAAAGCGGTCGCCAAGGATTGGAATTTCGGCCTCGCCTGGTACCGGCTCGCCTATGCTGTCGGCTGGTGGAATGAAAAACACGCAAAGTACCCTCTGGACAAGGCACTCGAACTGATAGACAGGATACCGGAGAAGGAGCGGTATCTCGTACGAGCCGAGAAAGCCCGGTACGATAACGGGTTCGAAGCGGGGATAAAGGTCCTGAGGGAGATGCAGAAGCTCTACCCCGACAGTAAGGAAATGCTCTACAACATCGGTGACTGGAGCTTCCACGAAGAAAAGTATGACACAGCCATTGTGTACCTGGAGAAGGTCATTGCGATAGATCCCACATTCGAACGTGCGCTCCAGCATCTTGTATGGACATATGGGAGACTGCGTGACAATGAGAAAATGCTCGAGTATGCCAGGAGGTACGCACAGGTGTCGGGCTCCGCAGAAGCGTACGGGATGATGGGAACGGCCTACGCAAACACCGGGAACCTGGAAGAAGGAATGCTCAACGTAAAACATGCACTGAAGATGGATCCCGAGAATGAGATAATCATCAATTCGCTCGCCGACATGTACCTGCTGCAGGGTCAGTACGACAGTGCCGGTGTTGAGATCGCCCGTTTGATGGAGGACGACAGATCGCAGAGGGCGAAAGAAATGGGATACTGGAATTCACTGGACCTTGCCGCGTACACCGGGACATACCGGAAGGCCCTGGGACTCATGGACGAGATGCAGGATATGTACTTGGAAGACAATGACACCACGCGGGTGGCTATACTGTATCTGCTCAAGGGACACTTCATCCAGGCCGGATGGCGGGATACGGAAAAGGTGAAAGAGGAAATAGAAAAGTCATATCCCCTGCAGGATAACATAAAGGGACCCGACTACTGGCGCAACCTTGCCATCCTGGCCTCTACTATCGGTGAACAGCCGCAGATGGAAAAGCGGCCCGACGATCAATCGGATTCCTTCACTGAGACCTGGATCACGTACAGGGATTTCTTCAGGGACATCCAGCAACATCAGTGCAGCAGCGCTGATTCCCTTATCGATTTTATCAGAAAAGATCCCACAGATTTGAAGTTCCTGGGGTTCTTCTCACTCGCGGGATGTCACATGGAACAGGGGGATTACCCGCGGGCGGCAGAGCTGCTCGAGGAACTTCAGGTCACACATGGTTTCGACCTCGGCAGAGCCCTGCTCTACCCCATCAGTTATTTTCTTCTCGGGCTGGCTTACGAGGGGATAGAGGATGTTTCACACGCAACTGAAAGCTACGAGAGGTTCCTCACTCTTTTCCGAAATGGGGACAGTGACCTTGTCACCGTCCTGGGAGCCAGGGAGCGGCTCTCCGTTCTCCAGGGAGAGCCACCGGCCCTCTGATTTTATTGCCATCGCCGCACTTCCCCGATTTTGAGAAAAACAGTTTCGATTCTCCCATGACATCCCGGAATGGCCCTCATTCTGGGACATTCATCCTGAACACACTCATCCTGGATTGCTTGACAGAATTCCCGGTTTGTTATATAATGCTGATCGCGTGGCGGTTTAATTATAAACTGCCATGCCTTCCGTGGAGAAAACCGCTGCCCGGTCCGCCGATTCCGGTCGGAGGGATAGTGCGAAGTTCCGGGCGGTTATCCGGTATGCAATTCTCCACTCCACGGAAAACGTTGTTTTTGTTAATCACTCGATGCGTAAAGACACTGCAAGGGGGAGAGACACATGTCCGGATTACTGCGTGTAGTACACTACCTGCTCGCTCTGATTCTCATCGTCGGTATCACGTCAGCCGCACGCGCCTACAACCGGTACAATGACGGCTGTCAGAACTGCCACCAGGAATTCACCAACGACTTCACTGTGAAACCCAACAACGTGTGGCCCGACAGCAAGCACAACGTTCACAGAAACCAGATGCTCGATAGCGAATGCGGTGCATGTCACCTCAACGGGGATGGGAGAAATCCCTATACCTGGCAATCGGACGGATCGAATGATCTACCGGGGTTGGGATGCATCGGATGCCACGGCAGGGATTACGGCGGCAACATAGGGGTGAGCGGTATAGGCCTGCGTTCACACCACGAGTCGGCCGGTGTGTTTATCTGCGGAATGTGCCACGATGACCCCGCTGTGCTGTACCAGGAAAAAGTCAGTCCTGAGTATTATGGACTGCCGACGGTCAATATCAACGAGCCGTGTAACAGTGATGGATCCGAGAACTGGACTTCCGACGGACTGGCCCTCGACAACGACGGCGATGACGTCTACGACATGGACGACAGCGACTGTAACGGGCCGCCGCATGAACGGCTCCCAGGCGTGAGGTAGAGGGAGACATCAGACGCAGCCTACCTCCGGATAGGCCGGAAGGAATGTATCGATCCAGCGGGAACAGAGCTGCAGGAATATCCGGAATGTCCCCGAGTTTCTATACTGACGAAGGGGCCCGGTCATTATCAGGATTTCGGGCCCCTTTCATCTCGAATCAAGATGTCAATATTATGACATCGAATGCCTGCCGCATACCGACTCGAACAGACACATATTCCCTGAAACCGGCTATTGACCTGTTCGATCACGTGGTTAAATTGCAATACATTATGTAATTCCTCATCACCCCCCCACGACCGGCAGGATGGAACTAAAAAAAGGCCATACAGACGCGGACAGGCATCAGGGGATCTCTTCTCTCATAATCATCAGTTTTTTTCTCGTTACCATCTCATGCCTCACCGGGACCGCAATCTCACAGGCCGGCGGGAACTCACCCCATAAAAACGGAAGCACCGAAATTTCGAGGAGTGCGACCCTCCTGTCACAGAGGAAAGCGAAAGCCGCCAGACTGAAAGCTCCCGAACAGGGAAGAGTTGAAAAGGGGCTTCTATTCATCGAGCACAAGCAGGTCATCAAGCACCTGAGATACGGCTACCGACGATTCTTCCTCACGTTCGGGGGGTTGAGTACGAGATCCGGGACGGCACTGGGTCTTCGCTACAGACACGAGGGCATACTGAGGAATTCCGATCTGTTCTGGGCCTTTACCCTGTCCACAGCTAAGTACCAGCAGTACGAGGTGGGATTCGATACAGAGCCCTTCTCTGCCGTCCCGCTCGGATTCGGCTTTCAAACGAGGTACCGCAATTTTTCCCGGGAGGAATTCTTCGGCACAGGCCCTGGGAGCTCGAAGAACAACCGGACGAATTTCAGGCTCGAGGATTTCCTCGCCCAGGGCAGGATCACCGTGCCGTTGTTCTCCTTCCTCGCTGCCGGTCTAAAAGGAGGCTGGCGGACAAGCCGCGCATCCCCCGGCTCGTCGGACAGGGTCCGTTCTCTCGAAGAGACTTTCACCACCGGTGAAGCCGGTGGGTTCGAAGAATCAATCGAACACCGTCTCGTGGGCTTCGAGTTAAAACTCGACCTCCGGGACTCTCCGGGTAACCCGCGATCCGGAGTCAGCTTCGACTTCGATCACACATTTTACAATGACAACAATGGAGACCGTTACGATTTCCGGATGACAGAGGCCGAATTCCAGGGATACCTCCCCTTTTTCCACAAGCACAGGGTAGTCGCCATCCGCGTGCGAGCCGAGGGCGCAGATGGGACAAACGGAGGCGAGGTGCCGTTTCATCTCCTTCCGTATACCGGTGGCAGCCAGAGCATTCGAGGCTTCCGGGAGTACCGGTTCAGAGACCGGAAATCGATCATCGCGAATCTCGAGTATCGTTTCGAAGCCTTCATCGGTCTCGACGTGGCGTTTTTCGGCGACATCGGCCAGGTCCGTGGAAGCTGGGACGGATTCCGGTTATCGGATTTCGAGCGCTCGTTCGGCGGAGGTCTCAGGTTCAACACCGCGGAGAGTGTTTTCATGAGACTCGATCTTGGTCACTCGAGGGAGGGAACGCGGTTCTACTGGAAGTTTAACAATGTCTTCTGATAAAAGATTATACCAATTCAACAGTGTCGGTTCTCACGCGATGGATGTCGCTCAGAGAAACGTCTCCTCTCTTCTGTTCATCAAACAGGTGATCAGTGCGCTTCTCCTGACGATCATGATGTCCCCGGTCGGATCACCGGCTGCCGAAAGTGAGTGGCCTTACTTCTACCCCGACGATCCCCTGCAGGTGGACCGGGACGACCTGGAGACACCCGAGCCGGCCGAGGTGGAGCTGAGCCAGTACTACGATTTTATGGAAAACACCTTCCTGCACCCGGCCGGGGAAGAGGATCCGGGGGCGTTGAACATCAACACGCTCGACGAGGTCCCGAATTCCTCATGGTTCACCAACAGACATGGAAAAAGCCACATGTCGCCGGAGGAACTCCTGAAGGGTCCGAAGACGGGATCCGGCCCCGACATGAACGGGCCTTTGACGGTGATCCGGGGCAAGGCCGAGGGAATCACACCCGGATTCGTCATCAGGGATTCACGTGGTGATGTGTATTTCATAAAGATCGATCCGAAGGGTTTCGAGGAGATGTCGACCACGTCCGAGGCCATCTGCACGCTTTTCTTTTACGCGATAGGGTTCAACGTCCCCGAAAATTATCTTCTCGACATTGACACAGAGAGACTCGCTGTCGGCGGGGAAGCCGGCATCAAGGACAAACTCGGGGTAAAGAGACGGATGACAGATGAGGACCTCGAGTTCATCCTCAGCAAGGCACCCGTGAGACCGGACGGGACACTACGAGTCATCGCCAGCAAGGACATCGCCGGACATTCGCTCGGTCATTTTCGCTACTACGGTACCCGTCCCGATAACGCGAACGACATCATTCCTCACCAGCACCGCCGCGAGCTGCGCGGTCTCAGGCTTTTCGCCGCCTGGCTGAACCACGATGACGCGCGATCGATAAACTCGCTCGACGTGTACACGGAAGAAGGGTACGTAAGACATTACCTGATCGATTTCGGATCCTGCCTGGGATCAGGCAGCGTCAGGCCGCAGACATTAAGAGCGGGAAACGAGTACATGTGGGAACCGGGCCCGACGTTCAAGACCATGGGGACTCTGGGTATCTGGACAAGGCCATATCTCAGGATCCCGTATCCGGACTTCCCCTCGATCGGTAGATTCGAATCCGAAGCCTTCAGACCGGAGCTCTGGAGACCGGAATACCCGAACCCCGCTTTCGACCTCATGGACGATCGGGACGCCTTCTGGGCAGCGAAGATCGTCATGTCCTTCACCGACGCCGAGGTGGAGAAAATTGTTCGGGCAGGGAAGTTGAGCGACCCGGAAGCGGAGGATTACATGGTGAAGACGCTCATCGCTAGACGCGACAAGATCGGAAGGTCTTACCTGAACCGGACGAACCCGCTCGATGGATTCGAGATCGACGGGAATACAATCCGCTTTTCGAATCTCTCTGTGAAGTATGGCTTCGGTCGAGCCCCTGTAGGGTACCTCATCTCCTGGTGGAAATACGATAACGAGGAGAGGAGGCCCTCCGAACGGTTGTGGGATCAAAAAACCGTTTCGGGCAACGACATCCAGCTTCCCCCGGTCCTGGACGGTCTCGAACCCGGTTCCATATCCTTTGTCGAGATCACACCCACTGATGACGCGCCTGCCGGCTGGCGGAAGCCGGTCCGCATCTTCCTCCGCCGGGGCGAAGAGAGGGTGGAGATCGTAGGAGTCATGAGGGTGACGGATTGAGTGGCCAGGCTGTTCTGAATGAACCATCGCGCGGAAGAACACGGGGGCTGTGTCTGATTCTGAAAACGATGCGGATCGGGAATATCACGGGGCTGGTCCTGCTCCTACTCTTGCCCGTCGACCTGGCGGCTTCTCTCGATGAATCGGTATTCCTGCAGTATGAGAACCGCACGATTACCGGGATCCGTGTGACCGGCAACAGGATCACGAGAGAGTATATCCTGCGCCGGGAACTCGAACTCCGCCCGGGTCAAATCTTCACTCTGGCGACACTCGAGGAAGATATCCGGCGGCTCGAAAACCTGGGGATCTTCAGCTCGATCGACGTGATAGCTCTGCCTGATGAAACGGGTGTGTCCCTGGAATTCCAGGTCCGGGAGCTGAAAGCATACATTCCCTACCTGACTCTCAAGTATACCGAGAACGACGGTTTATCGCTGGGTCCAGCCCTCTCGGTTGTAAACCTGCTCGGACGTGATATTTACTTCTCCGCGTACCTGGTATTCGGCGGTACGAGACACCTGTACCTCAAATTCGAGGATCCCTGGATCACGGGGGACCACCTCTCTTTCGGATTTAGGGCCGCACACCTCGAACGCGATGACAACCTGAATGACTTCGGGGAAAGCAGCACGGAGTTCACTCCGCAGGTCGGCTTGTACATCGGGAGGACCGGCAGGGCGAGTGCCCGTTTTTCATTCTTCCGGATGAGGAGTGATGTGGAGGGACACACACTTTCTTCAGATAACGTGGACAACCTGTTCCGCGTCGGCGCGTCGATAAGTCTGGACACGCGGGACTCCCGGCAGAATCCGCATCGTGGATGGAAGAACCAACTGGAAGTGAGCAAAACAGGTGGTTTTCTGGGCGGGGATGGTGATTTTTTAACGACCGACATCGACATACGACGATTCCAGCCCACTTCCGACCGACAAGTTCTGGCGCTCGGGGGACTGCTGTCACTTCGAACGGGAACGGTCGGTGTACACGTCCCTGAATACCTCCAGTACCGTATGGGCGGTGCCAACACCATCCGGGGCTATAACATCAACGAGCTGGGGAAAACGCTCTTCGGCAAGAACCAGTTGATTCTCACCGCGGAATACCGGTTCCTCCTCATGGAGCCGAAGGAGATCCCGCTCTACAAATGGCCGACACAGGTGGGAGTTCAGACGGTATTTTTCATCGACTCCGGGATCACCTGGAACTATTCCAATGAATTCTCTACCGCAAGGGCCAGGACCGGATTCGGAGCCGGTGTGCGGCTTCTCCTGCCGCGGTTCGACATGCTGAGACTCGACGTGGGCATCAGCACGTCGGGAGAGATCCAATTTCACTTCGGTGCAAGGTCCAATTTCGACGCCAGGCGGAACCGCCTGCGCTGATTCTGTCTGGATCTATCTCACTCCCTCCACTCCAGAGCTCGTCCGCTGGGACGAGGCAGGATCGGATATTCGACTCTCGGTTGATCACCCGTCAGTGTTTCCAGGAAAGCGAGGATATCAGTGACCTCACGGTCTGTGTATTCGATCCCGAGCTGCGTTTTGGCCATGATCTCTACCGCCTCACGCAAGGTGGCCGCCGAACCGTCGTGGAAGTAGGGGGCGGTAAGGGTCACGTTTCGCCATGACTGGACACGAAACAGGTGATCATCCTCCTGCCTGCCCGTGACCGCTTTCACCCCCTCATCGGTGCCGTGATCAAAACGCATGAACGCGTTGTTGGAAAAGAGAGGCCCGACATGGCAGCCAGAGCATCCGGTCTCGTTGACTTTTACCATACCCCTTTTCGCTGCTTCAGACAGTTCGCCTTCACCCCTCACATACCTGTCGAACGGCGCATCGGGTGTGGTGAGGGTTCGCTCGAACGCTGCGACGGCCTTTGTCATATTGACATAACTCAAAGGGTTCGGATCATCAGGGAACGCAGCGGCGAAAAAATTCTCATACCCGGCTTCACGCAGGCGGTCTACAACCTCCTCTTCACTTATGGAGGCCATCTCGACCGGGTTCAGGGGAGGCCCGCCGGCCTGGTCTTCGAGAAGAGGCGCTCGGCCGTCCCAGAACTGCCTGCTTCAGAACGCCGCGTTCACGCACGGCGGCGCCTTGCGCCCGGCGCGCTCGGAGGGG
>CAZZKG010000082.1:0-2571 GCA_964654825.1 uncultured Gemmatimonadota bacterium
CGGAACTCGTCTCGTTCTCCTTCGCAGCAACCGGGTTCAGCGGATCGTCGGGATCCCCGGCAGTCGAGTAGTTGCCTGTCCTACTCCGCCAGAGCCTGAATCCCTGGAAGTCGTACTTGCGGTACTCGGGATCCAGCACGACGAAGTCGTTGTACGTCTTATCCGCCGCCCCGACAGGACTGTCATCCCACAGGACCGTGATCTGACCATCACCCGGGATGAGTGTCATATTCGGCCTAGGCGGAGGCCCGGCCTGGAGGAAGTTGAGATCATAAATCCCCTGCACCGTCTGCTTCACAGTCAGAAACTCTTCGAAGACCGGATCGTTCGGGTCGGGCCGAGGGGGGTCGCCGTACACATTGATGCTCGCTGGATCGCCGACAGCACCTGCAAACACGAATGCAATTACGATCGTGTGAGGTTCACCCGGCCGGATCCTGAAAGGGCCGGATGATATCATGAATCTGACATCGGAAGATTCGGTCGTCTCGACGCACTCCTCCGGTGGATCGCAGGACATGAGGCGGTACCCTTCGGGATCGGATTCGGGATCATTTCTCAGTGTCCCGGTGGAGGGATTGTTGTGAAACGAATAATTAACGAGGCCGAGCTGGTCGACCTCGTCCGGTTCGTCGTCGATCACACCATCACCGTCATCGTCAAGGCCGTTAAACGGAGATTCATCGATCATCCCGTCCCCGTCGTTGTCGATCCCGTCATGGTCGTTTCCCGGGCTCTGGAGGTAGGTAATCCCGACGAAGCCCGGCTTGCCGATGAAGTTGGATTCAGTAAAATTTTCATCCCACACGAATCCCATCATGATCGGAATACTGTCTCCCTCTTCCGTCACCTGGTATCTGAAGAAGCTGGTCCTGTCGTCGGTCCACTCGTCACCAATGTAGCAGTCTGCGTCGTACCCCATCCAGGCATCCTCGATAGTGAAGGGTTCTAGCCCCGGGACCCGATCCGAGATGTTCTCGATCTCGAAGATGAAGAAGATCACCTGGCGTGACAGCCCGGCTGTGTAGGCCATACTCCGCTGGCGTATCTCGATGGGTGGATTGGGTGTCGCAAACAGCGGTGTTACATCCACGCTGTTGTAGATGGTCACGATGTCCTGATCAGAACGCACGAGCGGAATGAGCTGGCCGTACGTCGGGCTTTCGGGGTCTTCATCGACACCTTTGAATTCCTGCGGCCAGTTTGTCAGATCTTCCGCGTCGTTACTGCGGAAAACCGTAGCGAGCGGATCAGTAGTCGACTGACCGTATCTCCCCTCCCGGTATTCCGTACCTGCACTCAGAGGATCGTACCCTTGAAGAAAGAGCATGTCCTCCTCACCATCATCATCGATGTCCGCTATACCTCCGATCCAGACTCCGGTGCCGAACACGTAGTTATTGGGAGTTGTTCCGGGCCAGAAGCCTCCACCGGTACGCGAGATCAGGTCAAACCCAATCTGTCCGGTATTCGAGACCGCCAGCTTCACTGAGTTGACATCGTGGTATCTGACCGCCATGTTCGATAAGACGGGGCCATCGGTATCATTTTTCACGTATACCTGTGCTTCTGTCAGGTGAAAGGGAAGAGAAATAAGTAGAGCTGAAATAATCGGGATCACAGGACCGAGGATTGTTCTCATCAGACACCTCCAGCCGAGTACGGATCCGATCGAGGTGAGACGGGACAGTGAATCCTCTTCCCATCACACCTGTCGGTGTCAGGTATTCGATCAAATCAACATGTGGGACTTCTGCTCGAATAGTACAAAACGGTTCCGGGTATGGCAAGGTGAATAAATCGTGAAGCCGTAACTGCTGGTCAAAAAAGATCGGCCAGTTCTGCCACGGAAGAGATGATACGGTAAGGAATGACGGAAGACCGGGCGACGAGCTCTTCCCGGTATTTTCCCGTTTTGACGAGAACCCCCCTGATCCCTGCCTTCTGGGCCCCTCCCACGTCTGATTCGATATCGTCTCCAACCATGATAGTGTCCCCGGCCGGGATACCGATTGACCGCAGGGCGATTTTGAAGAACTCAGGAGACGGTTTTCCCATGATGACGGCTTCTCTGCCAGTGACATACTCCAGCCCCGATACGAATATTCCGATATCGAGCCGCAAACCGTCTTCCGTCTGCCAGTATTTCCCCCTGTGCAGAGCTATCAGTGACGCACCCTCGATGAGCATGCCGAAAATCCTGTTCAGGAGCTGATAATCCCATGTCTCTCCGATGTCTCCGATCACAACGACATCGGGTGTGCGATCGGTGAGTGTGAATTCCCTGAAATCACTCATCACATCTTCGGCAAGGACGAGAAAACAGGTGGGATTACCCAGCCGGCGCAGATACTGCACAGCCGCCTGTGAAGAACTGAGTATCTCATCCTTCTCTATCGCCAGGTCCATGGAATTAAGTTTCTGATGGAGACTCTCGAGAGATTTTGTCGTCGTGTTGGTCAGGAACCTGCACGGTATTCCCTTCGATCTGATGTGAGACAGGGCACGACGTGCCCCGGGGATCGGTTCATCACCGACATGGAGCACACCATCCAGGTCGAAGAGGCAGCC
>CAZZKG010000082.1:2671-12226 GCA_964654825.1 uncultured Gemmatimonadota bacterium
CAGCTGCCTCGATCAGTGACGGGGTGGGGGACGTGTCACCCGAAATCACAATGGTTCTGTCGGCGGTGATGAATTTGTATCCGAACGCGTAAGGCCAGGATCCGTGGTGAACCGGGAATGCGTGGACAGTGACGTTCGAATCCTCATAGACTACCCCGGGCTCGATCTCGTGAGCGTTCACCCGATAACCTCTCACATTGGCGGGCTCTAGCCCATAGAGCCGTATGTTGATGTCCTGCTGGTAAGCTTCGAGGATGTGATCGGTCATGTCCGCTATCCCCTCGGGCCCATAAACCTCGAGCGGTTCTCTGCGTCCTTCCACCCAGGGTGTAAGAATGAGATCCGGGTAGCCCGCAGTGTGGTCCGAGTGGAGGTGGGTGACAAAAACCACCTTGATTCTGGAGATGTCGAGGGCGGATACACCCTGTCTCCTTGCTGCCTCCGCACGGCGGATCACACCCGGACCGAAATCGACAAGGTACGGTGTCCCGTTGACCACGATCGCCACCGACGGTCCGGATCGGTCGGGGTCGGCAATCGGCGTGCCTGTCCCAAGAAACACGATGCTGGTCTTTCTGTTTTCAGTGGGAGCGCCTGCATCAGACCTCGCTGCTGGAAGAAGAACAACACCCAGCAAAACGACAAGACAGACCAGACGAAAAAACCTGAATTTATTCACTGCTTCCCTCCATATCGGGTTTTTATCGAGAATCGGATCCCGGACAGGATGTGATTCGGCAGGGAGTCGAAACTGTTGCGACCGGGATTCTCATCCTGATCGGATGGTGAGTCCCACAATCCGAATCCCTTCCCGGGTACCCGTGACATCAGTGTCCACCCGAGACCGGTAGGTCATCGTGAACCAGCATATTCCTGTGATCTGATCAGTCAGAGTCCCGCCACTAAGGAATTATTATATAACTGAGACAGGCTTGGCAAGGATGAATATCGTGAGTAATCTTACCGGAATATACACGGAAGGAATCAACTATATGTTGTCCGGTACGTCGGACGATGGGATCCGATTTTACGGTGATTCCGCGTCTTTCTTTAGTCTTGAGATTTATGGGAGTGTTATTAACTTATTGAACTATGTACAACGGATTTTGCCGATGAGAAACACAGTTTTAGCGAAGATATTCGAAGATATGGCGGATCTCCTGGAGATCAAAGGGGACAACCCCTTCAAGATCAGGGCGTACCGGAAGGCTGCACTTAACATCGAAGCTCTCCCGGAGGATGTGGAGGAGGTCGCCGGTGCCGGTAACCTCGGAACAATCCCCGGGGTAGGCAAGGATCTTGCTCAGAAGATACAGGATTTCCTCGAAAATGGGAAAATCGGGGAATTCGAGACCTTGAAAAAAGAGATCCCCGAAAGTCTTCTGGACGTGCTCGCTGTCCCGGGGCTCGGGCCGAAGAAAGTGAAATATCTCTACGACACGCTCGGGATTGTGAGTATCGAGGAGCTAGAGGAGGAAGCGCACGCGGGTAACCTCGGGGACCATCCCGGTTTCGGCACGAAAACGGTCGAGAACATTCTGAAGGGAATAGCTCTGGTTAGAGCCGGACGGGAGAGGACCCCGCTCGGGGCCGCCGCTCCACTGGCCTTCGAGATAGTCGAGTTCCTGAAGACTCTGCCTGAAGTGGAAAATGGAGAGGTGACAGGGAGCCTGCGCCGCTGCCGGGAGACGGTGAAAGACATCGACATTCTGGTCACTTCCACGAAACCCGGCAAGGTGATGGATAAAATTGAATCCCTGCCGTATATTGCCGAAATCACCGCAATGGGGGAGACGAAAGCAGGTTTCAGCACTCCCATGGGATTGCATATTGATCTGCGGGTCGTCGAACCCGGGAGTTTCGGGTCGGCACTTCAATACTTTACCGGTTCGCAGGCGCACAATATCAGGCTCCGTGAGATGGCTGCCAGACTCGGTTTGAAGATAAATGAATACGGTGTCTTCCGGAAAAAGGATGACAGGAAACTGGGAGGCAGAGAGGAACGGGAGATATACGAGACACTAGGTCTGCCGTTTGTACCGCCGGAGCTACGGGAGGATCGGGGAGAAATCGAAGCGGCCATCCGTGGTGAACTTCCCGATCTTGTGGAGCCGGCGGATATCAAAGGTGACCTTCACACTCACACGAATCTGTCCGATGGCCTCTACTCGCTCGAAGAAGTAGCTCTCTCTGCGAAGGAGATGGGGTATCGTTACGTTGCCATCACGGAACATTCGAAATCTCTCAGGATTGCCGGAGGGATAGACGAGGACACGCTGAGGAAGCAGATCAAAGAGATATACGATCTGAACAGGAAAATGAGGAATTTCATAGTGCTCACCGGAATCGAAGTGGATATTCTGAAAGACGGGTCTCTCGATTTCCCGGATGAAGTACTCGCGGAATGTGACGTGGTGATCGCTTCCGTGCACAGCTCGTTCCGTCAGCCCGAAGACATAATGACCGCGAGGATAATAAGGGCGATGGAGAACCCCCATGTCGACATCATAGCCCATCCGACGGGCAGGCTCATCGGTGAGAGAGACAGCTACGAAGCAGACATGGAAGAAATCATCAGAGCTGCCGGAAGGACAAATACCGCCCTGGAAATCAATGCACATCCGAAGAGGCTCGATCTCAATGACCGGCATTCGCGGAGAGCGAAGGATCTGGGCGTCAAGCTTGTTGTGAATACCGACATGCACAGTCTGGACGAATTTCGGTTCATGCAGCTGGGCGTCTCCGTCGCGCGGCGGGCGTGGTGCTCGGAGGGAGACGTGCTCAACACTCTCGACACTGAGCAGCTGCTCCAGGCCCTGGGGGCCTGATGACCCCGTGACGGCGGCAGTTTTTGAATATATGTACTTGCGAAGGTGCGATAATGCTTTCGGCACAATCGGTTCTACCTCATGTAAGTCGCGAAAGGTGGCCTCATGGGCATTCTGAATAAGCTGTTCAAAAAAAAAGGCACCAGGGTAATGGTGCTCGGGTTCGACGGTACTCCCTTTTCTTTCATGAAGAGGATGAAGGATGAAGTCCGATTGCCTCACCTGTCCCGTCTGCTCGATGAGGGTGCGTTCGTCAGGATGAACTCCGTCCATCCATGCGTTTCGTGTGTCGCGTGGTCATCCGTCATGACCGGGAAGAATCCTGGGAAGCACGGGATCTTCGGTTTTGCCGATCGGAAACCGGGGACCGCTCAGATCTTCATTCCGAATGCCAGAAACCTGAAATCCAGCATGCTCTGGGAGCAGCTGAGCGCACTTGGAAAGAGAGTGGTGAGTGTCGGTGTCCCGGTAACATACCCGCCCAGGGAAGTGAACGGATATCTGGTGTCCGGATTCCTGGCTCCGACGATTGAGAAGGGTACCTATCCCCGGGAGCTGGGGAAAATCCTCAAAGAAATGGGATACATCATCGATGTCGATGCACAGAAAGCGCGTACCGACCTCGACGCCTTTTTCCCTGATCTCATGCAGACACTCGAGAAAAGAGCTCAGACCGCGAGGTTCTTTCTCGATCAGGAGAAGTGGGATTTCATGCTCGTCCATTTTATGGAGACCGATAGATTGCACCACTTCGTCTGGGAACATATGGAAAACGGACATGAGAAATATGCCCCGAAATTCTACGCTTTTTATGAAAAGCTCGACGAATTCGTCGGAGCCCTGATGAAGAAAATCGACGATGACGTGACGCTTATCATCCTTTCTGATCACGGCTTCTGCACGGTGAAGAAAGAATTTTACGTGAACAGATGGCTGGAGGAGCAGGGTTATCTCACCTACAGGGCTGATGCAAAGAAGACGATGGGGAACATCGACTGGAGTGTGACACGTGCATTCTGCATGGATCCCGGGAGAATATATCTGAACGTGCGAGGGAGGGAGCCCGAAGGCATCGTGAACTCAGGCGGAGAGTACAACGAGTTGCGAACCAGGCTCATCAAAGAGCTCGAGACTCTGAAGGAACCTGATTCCGGTGATGATATGGTACGAAGTGTACTTACCGGACAGGAGCTGTTTCATGGTGACCAGTCCGGATTCGGTCCCGATCTTGTCATCGATTCTCACTGGGGGTACGATGTGAAGGGTTTCCATGGCAGGGATCGGCTGACGGGGAAGGGTCCCATAAACGGTATGCACACGTTCGAAGATGCGATGCTCTACATCAGGGGCGAGGAAATCGAGGTGGACGATCCTTCCGTTATCGATATCCTTCCCACTGTATGCACTCTGATGGGTCTGCCCATTCCTGACGACATCGATGGCAGGAGTCTTGTCTCTAGATGATTGATCTGCACATACACACCGACATCTCGGATGGTTCGTATGACCCCGCCGCCATCGCAGGGCTCGCTAAGGATGCCGGGTTGGAAGCCGTGGGGATAACGGATCACGACAGTGTCGATGGCATCGAAACATTCCTCCTGGAATGCCGGGTACTTGGTATTGAAGGAATAGGCGGCATAGAAATCAGTGTGGTTTCCGGAACGCAGACGCTGCACCTCCTCGGCTATTTCGTAAATCCCGAATCAGAGGATCTCCTCGCACTTCTGCGGAAGGTTAAGTCGGAACGAGTGCGGAGATCAGAGCTTGTCGTTGAGAGACTCAATGAACAGGGGTTGGAACTCGACATCGATGAGGTCAGACGTATTGCAGGTGATTCATCGTACGGTAGGCCTCATATTGCCATCGCGATGAAGAGGATGGGATACGTGTCGAGTGTTGATCAGGCTTTTTCCCGTTATCTGAGAAAGGGGGGGAAAGCCTATGTCAATCGATACAAACCCAATCTGGAAGAAACCATCAGCCTTATCGGGAAAGCTGGTGGAGTGAGTGTGCTCGCACATCCAATTTCGCTCGGGTTGATCAAGGATGACCTGTATGCGATGTTACGTGGTTTCAGGGACCTGGGACTCCAGGGAGTCGAAGCGTATCATCCCACACAGCACAGGGATTTTCAGGTGTCTCTTACTGCCATGGCGGAGAAACTCTCTCTCGTCATCACGGGCGGGAGTGATTTCCATGGTGAGGTAAAACCGGAATGGAAAATCGGGGTGGGTCATGGAAATATGAGGATACCATACAATCTCGTAGAAAAATTGAAGCAGCGGTTGTTGGAAATACATTAACAGGTAAATGAGAAAGAGAGGGATAAGGTGACTAAGAATGAACAGGCCGATCTCAAGACTGTCATGGCGCTTGCAGTGAGGGAAGCGTACCAGAGGCATGAAGAGGACGAAGCACTCGAACCACTCGCTCTGGTCGACGCCGCCGGTAATCCCATCGGTAGGATGAAAGATGGAGATTATGTCATTTTCTATGACATCCGGGGTGAGAGAGAAGTCGAGCTCACACAGAGCCTGATAGATGACGGTTTCGACGAGTTTCCCACCGTGAAGGGGATGGGGCTGAAATTCGTGACAATGATCGAATATGACAAAAAGTTGGATGTAAAGGTTGCGTTTCCTCCTCTTGTCGAACTCAAGGATACATTCAGCGAAGTCATCAGCAATGCGGGTCTCAAACAGGTTAAGATCGTCGAATCGGAGAAGTCTGTCCATCTAGGATTCTTTCTCAACGGGAAGAGGAAGGAACCGTTTTCCGGTGAGGAGAGGCTGACGGTCCCCACACTCAAAGATGTGGTCTCGTTCGACAAGAAACCGGAGATGAGTATTAAGGAAGTCGCTCAACAGATCATAAAACGGCTGGAAGATCCCTCGTATGACGTCATCATCGCCAATTTCGCCAATATCGATGTACTCGGGCACATCGAGAACGAGGAGGCGATCAAAAAGGCCGTGCATGCAGTCGACAGGGAGGTCGGAAACGTTTTGAAAGCCGCCGGTGAAAACGGCGTCGTGACCCTCCTGACGGCGGACCATGGTACGGTGGAGAAGTGGAAATACCCCGACGGTGCGATCGACACAGGGCACACCAACAGCCTCGTTCCCTGCATGGTATTGAGCCCGGACGACAGGAAGTTCGACCTCAAGGAGAGCGGAGAGCTGAGTGATGTCGCGCCGACGGCTCTCCACGTGCTGGGTTTGCCGAAACCGAAAGCCATGACCGGGGATACTCTCCTGAAGAATTCCTTCAGGGGGAAGAAAAGCCGGCTGCTTTTGCTCATCGTCGATGGCTGGGGGTACAATGATGATGACTTCGGGAACCTGATCAAAGCCGCAAATACACCGGTTGTGGATGAACTCATGTCCATAAATGACGTGGCGCTGCTCAAGGCTTCGGGGACTGCCGTCGGCATGCCCGACGGTACCGTTGGAAATTCCGAAGCCGGTCATCTCCACATCGGGTCTGGGAGGACGATCTTCTCCGACAGATTGCGGATAGACAAGTCTCTCTCTGACGGTTCTTTTTTCGAGAATGAAGCGTTTCTGTGGGCAATCAGAAACGCGAGAGACGAGCGGAAGAACCTTCATCTCCTCGGGATAGTCTCATTCTATTCCTCTCATGGTTCACTGGACCACCTCATCGCACTCATGAACCTGGCGAAGAGAGAGGGTGTGGAACACCTCTATATCCACTCCATGCTGGGGAGGAGAGGCGAACGGCCGGAAAGCGGCGCCAGGTACATCGCCCAGGTCGAGGAAGAGTGCGAACGTCTCGGACTCGGAAAGGTCGTGGATGTGATCGGCAGGTTCTGGTCCCTCGACCGCGAGGAGAACTGGGACAGGATCGAAAAAACATACCGCGTATACGTCCACGGGGACGCGAGAAAGATATCTGAAGCTGGTCGGTAGAGGGGACTCTCATCCGGACACCTGATACGTTACCCGCCTGTATAGCCCGGCGATCGGTTTGAGGGAGGCAGATACTCAGTGAGGAAGAAGATACTGTCGAAATGGCGGCTAAGGAGAATTATCATGGAAAGAGTAAGTCACAGGAAGATTCATCTGTGCTCACTGATCACTGCGGTCCTCGTAGTGTCCGTATCAGTCCTGCATGTTTGTGCTGCATCGTATAATGGAGAGAACGCTTCCAAACAGGCAAGGATGCTGATTCGAGTAGATCTCGACTCACCAGAAAGTTTCACGGCACTCCGGGACCTGCACCTGGATCTCGCCAGTCACAATTTGAGGAGAGGGGCTTACGTCATCACCACCCAGAGAGAACGGGACGAGATCGAAAGCCGTGGTTTCTCATATAAAATTCTGATCGATGATCCATCAAGTGTGCAGATCGATCCCGAGTTCAGAAATTACGAAGAGACGGTCGCATACCTCGACACCCTGCATCAGCTGTACCCCGGCCTCACGGTCCTCGAGCAGGCGGGAGCGAGCCAGGAGTTCGCGATTCCTATCTGGGCTCTCAAGATATCGGACAATCCGGATGTCGAAGAGGATGAACCGGAAATTCTCTACACCGGGACCACTCACGCGCGTGAACCGCTCGGGAACGAAATCTGCCTGGAAATTGCCACACGACTCCTCGAGGGATACGGAGTGGATCCGGATATAACGACATAGATCGACGAGGAGCAGATCTGGATAGTGTCCATTGTGAATACCGAGGGTTTTACGTACATGATGGACAACAACCTCTCTGATCCCTGGTGGAGGAAGAATCAGAGGGACAACAACGAAAACGGCATCTTCGACGAAGACTACGATGGCGTGGATCTCAACAGGAACTACGATTTCAACTGGGATCAGGGTGGCGGAAGCGGTGATCCGTCGAGCTGGGTGTATCGGGGACCTCAGCCGTTCTCCGAATCCGAGACCCGCGCCATACGGGATCTCGCCACCGGCGATCATCGCTTCATCTTCTCGATAAGTTACCATTCTTTCGGCGAGGTCGTAATCTGGCCGTGGGAATGGCCGGGTCACTCAGCTCCTGATGCCGATGTCGCAGGCGAAGTGGCACAGGAAATGGCTTCGAGGATCACCAGGAGGAGCGGTTTCGGGAACTACGACGAGGTGCAGGGAATACCCGATGCAGGATACAGCGATGTCTGGATGTACGGAGTTTCCGGGAGCATCGACTTCACCGTTGAGACGTGTAACGAGTTTATCCCCGCTGGCACTGCCATCGACACCGTCGTGGATGCCAATCTTCCCGCTGCATTCTACCTGCTCGAAAGAGCGCTCGTCGGACCCGGGATCACCGGGCACGTGACAGAAAGCGGAACGGGAGATCCTCTTCCGGCCTCTGTAGTCATTCTCGGCAGGGATACCGACGATATCGAACCGCGCACCTGTGAACCCGATTACGGCCGTTATTTCAGGATGCTCCCTGCCGGCGTGTACAATGTTCTGTTTGATCTGGACGGGTACGCCGATCACATCGAGCAGGTGACCGTCAACTCCGACAGCCTCACGGTGCTGGATGTAGAACTGTCAATGGTCGTCGACATCGACCTGGCTCAGACCGGTTTCGATGATGACCAGGCCGGGCAGAGCAGCGGCAATGGCGATGGGTTCCTCAATCCCGGGGAGACGATCGAATTGAGCGCCTGGCTGGAGAACATCGGTGCCCTCCCGGCCTACAGCGTATCCTGCTCACTCAGCACGACAGATACGCTTGTCACCCTCATCGATGATTATGCCGGGTTCGGAGACCTTGGATCCGGAGAGATCGTCGAAGGTGACGCACCGTTTGTTTTCACGATCTCCGGTTCGGCCGGGGATGGCGATGTTGTCTCCTTTGTGCTCACCGCATCCGACACATCATCGAACAGTTGGACGTTTGATCTCGATATCACGGTGCGGGCCCCCGACATAAACTTCCAGTCGCTGTCCGTCAATGACGCCGAGGATGATTTCCAGATTCATCTGAGTCCCGTCGGGATCGAAGGGTGGACCAGGAAGTGACGCTGCCCCTTGTCACCCGACTCAGTCAGAACTACCCGAATCCTTTCAATCCAATGACGACTATTCCATTTGACCTGTCGAAAGACGGAGGAGCCGGGCAAAACGTGAAGCTTTTCATCTTCGACGTACGCGGCCGATTGGTGAGAAAACTAATCGATACGGTACTTGAGCCCGGCAGACACAGGGCGGTCTGGGATGGAAGAAACGAAACGGGTCAGCGGGTTTCATCGGGAGTGTATCTGTACACGTTGAGGAGTGCTGCTAAGACCTTTACAAGGCGAATGGTCCTGCTGAAATAAGGAAAATCTTCAGATTGGCGATTTCCGGTGCTTGTCTCGTAAAGTGTTGTCACTTGCCTTTTGTGCTTCTTCCTTACAATCATATCACAAGTTAAGTCGACAGTCAATTATTAGAAACATGTCGCGTCAGGATCGTGTCGATGAAGCGCAAAACCCTAATTGATCGATGCTGTCCGAACCCGAACTGTTCTCTTCATCATAAATTCGGAGAGGGCAACATCATCCGCCACACAATGAATATTACCCAGCAGGGAAAACGTCGGCGGTACCGATGCAAAGCCTGCGGTAGGACCTTCAATTCCACCTGGAATACACCATATTATCGCCTTCACAAGCACGGCCGGGAGTCAGACGAAGTCACACGGCTGACAGTAGAAGGCGTCAGTATTTCATCCATTGCACGAGTAAAGCAGATCTCCCGCAACA
>CAZZKG010000083.1:0-12085 GCA_964654825.1 uncultured Gemmatimonadota bacterium
ACTCACAACACGACCTCATCGTTCCGTGTCTACCGCTGGAACGAAGACTCGGGCAGCTATTTCTGGTATGACCGAGATATCCCTGCGTGGACGTCCACTCCGAAGGGTTCCGCTTACTGCCCGGGACCGGACGGTTATAACTGGTGCGCCAGGACCGACCACAGAGTGCTCTCCGGCTGGATGGCTCAGGAAATCGACCCCGACACGGGACTCCACAGGAACGTCATCGGGTTCTTCTGGAATGTGCAGGAGGGCAGTGGATTCAGTTACCCGTATGTCAATGCAGCGCGTTTCCTCGAGAGCGACTTTTCATACCTCGACAGACCTTACATCTACAGTGGATCCTATGCGTGGATGTATGCCTCAGCGGCACCCGACTCCCGTGGTAACCTTGGCATCGGCGCATGGTGGGGAGGAGGTAACAACTACTACCCCAACTTCGCGGTCGGGGTTGACGATGACTACAACGGAATACCACCCGGTTGGAATGTGTGGGGTGTATCGACAGGCACAAACGGACCAAGCAACGAGAAGTGGGGTGACTACTGCAGAGTGCGGCAGATATCTCCACACGTAGGTCTCTGGGGCGCATCGAGCTACGTTCTTGAAGGTGGCAGTTCCGGCAGCTACACCGAACCACGTTTCACCCTCTTTCTTCGTGAACGTGATGCCGATGGAGCCTGGCGCTGGGCATTAAAGTAGGGAAGTTCGATAACGACGGATTCACATTTTCCCGGGAGGTAGTTTGCGTGAAAGACCTGATCGTGAATTACTTCCCGAGGAAGACCGTGTCCACTTCGGACTTGTAGACGAAGAAGACATCGTACATCGTCGTGTCCGGCAGAAATACGCTGTCCTCCCTGAAAGAACTCAAGAGGTCATAGATCGGAACCGAATCAGGGTGAGGCGGCGGTGGCGGGTTGAATTCCAGGGAATCTTCATTGTATCCCCATATCCTGAAAACCATCCCGGTCGAATCCCTGTCGAGGCTGATACTGATAGGATAATCACGGTAATTTCTTTCGATCCCCTTCACCATGGAACTGAGAATCCCGTAGGGAGCCGTCTTGACACTGTCATATTCACTCGGGTTCCTGAGCTCGGTTACTATCTCGTAGTTGTCGACTATTTTCCAGCTGTTCATCAACTGCTGTGCCGAGTCGGGGACCATATCGAGGTAATACATCACTCCGGAAGGATAGAACTTCAAAAGGTCATTCTCACCAAACCCGTTGTTTTCCGTGTCGATAATATCCACACTGACATACGTTGTTTCCGGCAGGAAGAACTCCTCGATGAAGAAATCGATCGTTTCCCGATCACTGATGGTGATGTGTGAGACGAGATCATACTCCTTGACCTTCTCTTCATTACTCTGGGCCGGAACATCTGTCACGGAAACGTTTGCATAAATCACAAGCAGGATGATGAAGTAGTTACATTTTCTCATGATTTTATTCCTGTTGTTTTACGAGTCTTTTCCATTCATTGAAGTAAGCACGAGCTTTATCGAAATCCTGGTTTCCACCTTTTCTCTTATACGCGGTTACCAGCTGCTTGAAAACGAATGTTCTCTCCTCCCGGGAGATGTCTGTCTCGAGTGCTCTCTCACCGAATTCGATCAATCTCACCGGATTATTGCGGGCCATCTTCATCAATTCGACAAAACAACTCCCCCGTTTTTCCCAGTTTATCTCGCTCGCCTGCAGCATGTAAGCAAATGCTTTCTTCCTCTGTTTCTTCTCCGTCAGGTAGTCCATCGCGAGATTATAGCACATGGTCCCATAATCTTCGAGAAATGTCGGGTAGAGTGATCCGGGATCAGCGCTCACAATCATACCCTCATCACTCAAAATTCCTTCTCTCTTTGCCCGGTTGATCACATTCTTCAACCTGTCGACTCCGGTTTGCCGGTTCTCGAATATTGCATAATCCATGGTGGCAATTTTCCATTCTATTTCATCTACCGCCGACCTTCTGGATATCCCTTGTAATAACGAAAGGTAGCCGTTATAAGCCTTCTCATACTCACCATTTCGCTCAAGAGCATTGAGAGTATCACGCAATTCCACATTCCTGATGTCGCCATCATCCCAATTGATCCACCCGATCCTCTGGAGAATACGCTCCTTCTCTTCTTCCGGGGATAACAACATGGCTCTATAAAAATTATGAAGAGCTTCATCCGGGCGATATAATTTCGTCAGGCATTCGGCCTGTCCTGAAACATAACTGAGCAGGATACTCGTGTCTACCGGAACCGACGTGAACCATTCCGTCGAATCGGCGCTATCCCCCACTCCACCGGAAACAGCGCCATTACCGGGAGTGAAGTCCATCCCGTTCTCAATGGATTCCTTACCGGGATCATACAATTCAAAGTCTATTGTGGTATTTTGATACAAGAGCTCTTCGGCCCTCCGGAAATTCGTCAGAGCGTCTTCCCATTCTTCGATCTGATACAGATTGAAACCGAGCTCGTAGTATAACGAATGATCTCCGCGATCCATCGTGATCAATTCATTCAGAACAGAGATCGCATACATGTAATTCTGGTGTTCTTCGAATACAGCAGCCAGGTATCTGTAGATCACGGACAGAAGCCACATCGCATCCATGTCGAAGGGATTTATTTCGATCGATTTCAGGGTCGCCTCGCGTGCTCTCATCAGATGAACCGTAATCTCCTCGCCGAGTGATTCAGACGATTCCTCTTCTCGATACCGTTCGAAAAGTTTTTCGGCTTTTTCATATTGGTCGTAAGCCTCGTTGAAGTGTTCGATCGCAACAGACGAATCTTCCGCCGTCACCACCACCGACGAGTCCCGGGCGAGATCGAAAATCTTTTTCAGAGAGAAGAGGGTATCGCTCTCGGCAACTTCCCCTCTCGCCTCTTCGAGTAACCCATCTGCTTCTTCCTCCTCTTCAAAACTCACAAAAAGATCCTCAGCGAGCGAGTCAGCACGTGCTACGATTGTGCTGTCTACTCCCGGTATGGGAGTGTAGGTCTCCGGTTTCGCTGTTTCGGGAGTCACACTCGGCGGTGGATTTGATGAACAGGCCCCCACAACAAAGATGATCATCAGGAGTAATTTTTGATATCTGGTTCCCATTCTTTACACCGGCCGCACGTGTCTATTTATTTTGAACCCAGTTCCACCAGGACATGAAGACCTGGTAGAAATATTCCGTTGCTTCCTCACTCGCACTCTTTTGTGATGTCCCGAAAGCGACGATTCTGCCATCTGTTCCGGTGGTAGCCAAACCTTCCCTCAGATAGTTGCTTCGTTCCTGCAAGCCCAGATCTATGAGCAGGATGACAGATGTCCCTTCTCGAAGGCTTATCCGCAGTTCCATATTCGCCTGTTTGATAAGAAGCAGGAGATCGAATGTTTTATTATCCAGATTGAAATGTGCTCTCGACGTCAGATCTCCCGCTCCGTACTCGAGGAATTTTTTCTCGACAGGTGTGAATTCAGCAGGATTTCTCTTCATCCATTCGACAAGCGGCTGCAGAATCGCGGAGATGTCATCCCCGCCATCTCCATAGGAAGCAGTTCCTTGAGAGATAGGGACAGTCGGAATATCATCCCCTCCAGTGACCTCACTCCCGGGACCGCCACCGGCCCGGGTATCTATCCCATCCCTGATCGAATCATCATCCTCAATCAGGTGATCCGATTCCGGACCCTCCGCAACTGCGATAACAGGACCTCTGGTTTTCATTTCCCTGGTGTCGGATTTAGCGAGTAACCCATCGAGAGTTATTTTCTTTTTCTGCCTGATTCTATTCTCCTGCTCCATGGGTCCGACTGCTGCTTTTTTCATCCCGATTTTTGTAGTCGTCCTGTCGAACACTTTTTTCCGGCTCACTTTGTTCACAGGCTGCTTTTTCCTCAATTCGCTGAGCTTGTTCTGTATCTGCTTCTTGACGATCCGTTTCCGAGGCCTGACGGTTGTTCTCGCAGCTGCCGGAGGTTTCTCGACCGCAGGTTGACTGTAATGGGTTATTTTCTTGATCTCTTCAATCACCTTGACATCTTCCAGTGTGAGAGGTTTACTCTCCGGGAGATACAGCTTTTTCATAACAACCATAATAAGAAGCAAAATGGTAATAGATAGAAACATCGAGAAGATTCTGGTATCGAACCACTCGAGCATGTACATGTCCTTACTTCTCAATCGTCACCTCGATCAGGCTGATGAAACCCAGCTTGTCACAGGCATCCTTCACGGTGATTGCATGTTGGATAGCAGCTCTCTTGTCCGATATGATCTCGACATAAAACCCTTTCTTGTCATCCCGGTTATTATACTCATCCTGCAGGTAGCCCTGGAAAACCTCGTCATCTTCGAGGACCTCGTCACCATCGAATTCAAGTTTCTCCTCACCGCAGATGATCCTCCCTTCTCTGGTAATTTCGATGAGGAGAGATGTCGGAATTGGATCCTCAGTTTCCACCTCCGATTTTTTGGGTAGCTGAAAAACTCCCCTGCGATTAATCTCACTGATCGCGAGAAACCCGAAAAGCAGGATGAACACAACATCGATCAATCGGAGAAGTGTACCTGTCCTCCTGTTCATGATCCCACCCCCTGGATTGTATCGATATCCTGTTGATGGTTCTTCCCGTTATTGTAATGCATCGCCGAGTGATGCCGGTAGAGGTTCTTCCGGAACTCATCGATCTTGAACTGCAGAAGTTCGATCTTGCGATTGAAATAATTGAACACTTCCGTGGAAAGCAGGTTCAAAATGAGACTGGCGATGATCCCTATGAACGTGGTCACGAGGGCGAATCCGATGTCCGGCAGAATGTTCTCGGGACGCCAATCCTTCGATTCGAACGCGTTGAAGATCCCCCAGACCGTCCCGAGCAGCCCGAGAGCACCGGCACTGTCGGAAAGAAAGTCGAGCCGGCTTCTGAAAGAATTAAACCGTTCCTGGCGGTTTCGGATAAACAGGTCTATCTCGTCCTGGATGCTTTCCAGGCTTCCCGTTGAACGATGAACAGTGAGCAGACTTCCGATGAGTTCGGCCAGGCGGGTGGTGTGTGCTTTGTTCACCTCGTCTGTGATCTCATCGAAGGTCGCTTCCTTGAGGTTCATTCCCCTCAGATGACGCGAACGAAACGTATCGAAGAAGATCTTCCGCATTTCCTCGAAACCGAATAACAAGCCCATAAAAAACACCAGAGCGATGATGTCGGAAACAGGTCTACCTTTCGCATAGAAATGGTACCACGTTTCGAGACTTCTCCGGTTTCCACTCTTCACACCCGGGTTTTCAGGTGCTTGTGAGATATCCGTTACGATCTCCCCGTTCGACTGCCCGGTGGATGGGTCCCTGATCTGCCGGGTAGTGGGAGAGGGTTCTTCCCCTCCCTGGGGTATTGCCGACGAGTTCTGAAACGGATTCACAAGCGCAAAAATTCCGAGTAGAACGCAAATCCTGAAAGCTTTCTTCCACATGTCTTCTTCCCCTCCTCTTACAAATCCAGAGATCACTGATCCAGGTGGAGCTCTATCCGTTGAGTCTTTTTATCCTTCAACTTCTTTTTTCTGGTAAGTTCAATCATGATGTTCTTCTTGTTTTTCTTCACATGGATTTTTCCCATGGAGGTTTCCTTCTGCTTTCCTGCATGATCTTCCCACCCGAACACGAAAGAATACCATCCGGGTCTTAAAAGATCGCCCTCCTCGTCACGCCAATTCCACTCGATCCTACCCGGTACATTACCGACACCGGTGAAGGTTTTCACTTCTGTTTCATCCCCATCCCGTATGATCAGTGACCACTGCCGGTTATAATAATCCGTACCCAGAGAAAGTATCTCAAACTCCACATCGGGCTCGGAGAGGACGATAAAGGTTTCTGTCTCGTTCAGGAGAGAAAGATCCACTTCTTCCCCTGATGACGTATCAATCTCTGCTTCCCGGGATTCGAAAGCGTCGAACGGTCCCCCCTCCTCCTCTTCAACTCCCATCTCTTTCGAGCGTTCGTCAAGTTTTCTCAGGGAGATCATACTGTCCGATATCTGTGATTTGTTCATGAGAACATCCTTGATGTTCTCAGCCCTGAACACATCATTGTCACGTGCGTAGATCCAGGTCTCCGTCGAATCCGAGTTCCACAGATAGTCCGAGATCGAATCGAGTGAGGATCTGTAGTCGGGAGTGTATGTACCGACAAGTCTATCAACCGTATCAGGATAGAATACAGTAGTGCCGACATCCTGTTGATACACATTATTTCCCAATTCTTCGAAGATTTTCTTATAATTACGTTTGATGAACATTACAGGAACATCAGTATCGACTTTTCTCGTAATGTTCTTCTCCCAGATCTCCAGATGATTTGTGGACGGGAGGACATAGAAATCCCCTTCAACGGATATCTCACCTTCAGTGCGTTTCAACTCTACCGGTTCGGCAGAATATTCGATCGGTGGTAGTGAAGGCTTATCGAGGATTCTTGTGAAGTCGTAAATCAGGGAAAATGAGTGGCTCCCTTTACTGAATGAGTTCAACTCATTCAGGGGATATTCGTATCTGTAATCGAAATGCAGGCCTCGATATAGTTTCATCTGTCCTTCGACTCCCATGTGCTCTGCCTGATAATCGACCCTGGCCCAGATGTCTTCCCACACTTCCACACCGACGCGTAAGCGTAAGTGAACATCACCGTCTTCGACACCAACATTGACAGAGGGATGTAACCTCCCGGCTCGATACTGCAAGCCGAAGTCATAATGCAGGGGGAGCCTGAAAGCATTGTCCTTCTCCATGGCCACATCTGGTTTGTTGATATTCTTGACCACTGCTCCAAAACTCAGCTCCGGGACAGGGACGGTGATAAGCCCTGCAGTAACAGACAGATAATTTTTCGAAAGTCCGGAGGACAGAACCGGATCACCCGGATCAACCCCCTGGAACCGATTTTCGTTGAATCCCTGATTGACAAAGTCGATTCGTCCACCGACGGCAAAAATCCTGTTCAGTCGTTCACTGTAGGAAACACCTAATTCCGTCGTGTTGAAGATCCCCGTCCGGAGGAAATCACCGAAGACGCCAATCCTCTTCCGCCAGTATGGCGAGTAATAAGCCAGATAACCGTTGCTTATGTCAAAAAAGTTTGAATTGATGCCGATTTCGTGTGCACTGGTTCCAAATATCAGTTGATTGGGCAGGAAGGAGATAGAAGCAGGATTCTTGAAGCCGATTCCAAAATCATCCAGGTCCGCTGCACCGGTGTCCTCAATTTCCTGAGCATTGACCGGGCTGAAGAACAGAGCGAAGTATATGGCCGCCAGACTCAGTATCAGGTATGTCCTCCGTTTCGTTTTCATTGCACCGGAACCGTCTTCACCTTGCAAGTCCGATAGTACCACTGACTACTCCCATGTTCCCATCCTTTAGAACGAACAGATATGCTCCGGGTCGCTGCTCTCTCCCGTTCTCATCTTTTCCATCCCAGTGCATGAGGTGGCCTTCAGGCCTGGAAATAGTTGCGACCTTTTCCCCATCTATTGAAAAGATGAAGAGCCGGGGATTGTGAAGACCCAGCTCGAACATATCAAATTCGATCACGTCATTGTATCCATCTGCGTTGGGGGTGAAGGGATTATGTCGCAGGACGAGATCACCCCGCTCTGCATTCAACCAGAGTGTGTCTCTGTTATTGCCTTCTGATTCCTCTACGATGCTGGAGTTTGCATCGACAAAGGCTTCTACCCAGTGGTTCCCGATTGTCTCGAGAGTGAATGTCGTGTCATAGGAAACTTCGGTTCCCTCGGATATTCCGGGAAGCACCCACTCGTATGCTTCACCACTGTCGGCAGTCATCTTGAACACAAATGACTCGTGTACACTTCTATTGATATTGTTTATTACACACTCCACCCGGGTCGGATGATTCACTATGTTCCTGGTCTGTGATGAGGTGAAAGACCTGATCTGCAGATCTGGGAGACGTTGAAGTACGACAATTTCGAGACAGAGAGTGTCGGCGTACAGCTCCGGAGTGTCTGTTTCTCTGACTATGAAACGAGGATGATAAACGATCGAATCCTGCTCGTCCGGAACTTCGGGGGCGATCCAGTTGAATGTAAGGCAAGCTTCCGATCCTCCTGAGGGAGGGCACACGATTGACGTTATGGGTGTCGGGAGAGACAATCCGTTGCATATCGTCTCTTGAGACGGCGCAAGGTCGTCCCCATCCGGGTCGTCTGCCATGAGCGTGTGTTCGATCGGCTCTCTCTCGTAGTATCGCAGTTCTTCTGATCGAGGGTAAACGGTCCAGCCGGGTGGATCGTTCAGCACGCCGATACCCGAGAGCGGCACTCTCTGAACATCTCCCGGGCAGGCCTCCTCATCCTCCGGTTCGATTATAAGCGTGTCTACATAAGGAATCTGGTCGGGAGGTCTGAAAAAAATACACAGGTCGATAGAACCATCCGGAGGGATCTCAGCCATTATCACTCCACCGGTATCGATCTGGGTACAGCTGGTGTTCATGAAGAAGACCGGCGTGTCACGTTTGAGATAAGCTCGAACAGGAACACCGGCATCCTCGATCAGATTGTCGACTGTCACCCTGATTGGTCCACTGACAACGTCGACTTCCGTATCGGGAAAACTGATGGAATCGGGTGTCGCACCAATCGTATAACTATCTCCTTCTCCAAGTAATTGTGTTTCCTGCGAATCGACGGAACAGTTATCGATATCAAACCGGATGACGTCAGTATCCTGACCCGGGGCAACCGGTTTATATCTCACGATTAGTGTCAGTGATTCACCCCGACCGATGTCAACAGGAGGTTGTGGTACCATGGACTCGATAGTGAAGACTGTATCAGAGGAAAGAAGCTGAGCATCGAGGACTCTGACGGAATTTCTGCTTCCATTCGTGACAGGGAGATATTTTTCCTCGAATCCACCACAGACTTTGACCTTCCCGAAATCCAGGGGATCATACTGGGGGACGAGCGGATGAGTCCCGGTTCCGGTGAGGGGAATATCATCAACAATAATGTTGCAGTTGTCTACCTGGAGCCGCAGATGATCAGCGTCCGGACCCGCAGTCTCCGGCTGGTACATGGTGAACACCGCCACGGAATCGCCAGGAGATAATGTTACTGGGAGTGCGGGTATCGAACTCAGATGGAAAACCGCATTATTTATTACATCGATGTCTGAGATATTGGCCGGAAATAGATTTTCATTGAGTATCCACATCCCGAGTGTGTCAGCATCACACAATGATACCGAACCAAAATCGAGAGAAGCCGGATGTACAGCGAGTTTCCGCTCGGCGGGAAGGTCGGAAAGAAAGATAAGTATGTTATTGCTCTGTGAGTTAGGGACCGCTATGTCAATGGCTCCGTCAAGATTAAAGTCACCTCCCGTTATGTCGCGTGGTCCCACATCCGTATCTCGGTAGTCAGATGGGTAGAACAAGCCGCAGTCGTTGGTATAGGAAAGTAATTGATGGTGCAAAAGATGGTTTACCAGGACATCGAGGTCAGGGGCAGCATCCAACTGCGGGTCCAGATTTGTCACATAAAATGTGAGACTGGGAGGTAAATCTTCCTGATATTCCTGGCTTTGTATCGGAAACCCTCCCGTGCCATCATTCAGATAGGTACGCAAATACTGTTCGGGATAACCCTCCGTCGCGACAACAAGATCAAGGTATGGAGGAGTTGAACATTCCAATTCTGCAAGCTTGATCTGCAGGGGGCTGTTTGGCAGAGGGATTGAGTCGGTAAAATCTTCATGAAAGTATGGCTGGTCGCGCTTGTGTGAAAATTTTCTTATTACTGTTTCGGAAAAACTTCCAACAAGAAGATCCATATATCCGTCATTGTCCACATCGCCTGTTGCCATGGAAAACGGGAACAGGAAACCCATGGGGCTTTCATCATCTGTCAAGGAATTGATTGTTCCGGGGGGATTCTCTCCGGACAGAATCGGTGGACCGATCACGAAGAAGCCTCCGTTCCCATCATTCTCCAAACCGATGATAGAATTGACGCCTGTTACCAACAGGTCGATGAATCCGTCCCCCGTATATTCCGCCGCCTCCATCTCGGAGGGATTCACATCTCCAAGATCTATGCTACTGGGAGGCAAGAAATTGCCTGTTCCATCATTGAGATGTATGGAAAGCATTCTGTCAAGGTAATGAGAGGCGATCAGGTCGAGAGTGCCGTTTCCATCAACATCAAGCACTATGACGTTGGTAGGATTCGCGCCGGTCGACAGATATACCGGGGGCAGGAATCCACCCCAGGTTGCATTCTCGCATTGATCGCTGTAGAAAATAGTGAGGCGATTGGAATTTACATCTGCTGAAATCAGATCCAGGTATCCATCACTGTTGAGATCTCCCGAAACGAGAGCATAAGGAAGATTTACACCGCCGAGGGTCATTGTCCTGGAAGGAAGTCCTTCACCGGCATATGGATAAGTGTTGAATGTCCACATGAATCCTCCCGGGGTTCCCGGAATTATCTCAGAAGTGACGACAGCAGTGATCTCCTCTCCGATCTTGTAGGGAATGTCAGCGTTGAATGACGCCCTGTTGAATACAGAATCATAAGTCACCGTGCCCGGATATAACCCGGTCTGGTTTCCGTAAATCAGGAAGTTCTGATCATCGATCCCGGGGGTCTCGTCGGTAAATGTGATGGTAACAGATGTTGTCAGGGTATCCACGCTTTGATTGGGGAGTGGATGAACTTCGAGTATTTCAGAAGGCAGCTGGGCATGAAGTCGAGTAGAAGAAAATAACAGAGCGACACACAGCAGGGACATTGATACAAGACAAAATGGAAGTGTGTTTATTCTATACTTATCACGATTATTCATTGAATCACTCTGTGTCCACCTGATCAGTTGGATCGAAACCATTCAACTGCTGTCGGATCTCTTTCGCATCCTCCCAATTCTGCAGCTTTCTATTCAGAACGAACAGATATTCGAGAGCCTCTCGTCCTCCCGGATGATCGATCGAATACTCCACAAAGCAGTTGAGACATTCTTCATATTGTTCTGTATCGTAGAGAAGAGAACAGATTGTATACTCGAGCTGATCATTATCGGGATCTTCTGCATAAAGCTGTTGTAAATGAGGGATCGCCTCATCCATTCTCCCTGTCCGGCTCAGAAGAAATGCAAGGTTGTATCTGGCGGTTGAGTTCTCGGGATCGATCTGAAGGATATCATCATATGTTGCAGCTGCATCCTGATATCGGACCAGGTCCTCGTATGCCATCGCCCGGAGCAGAAGAATATCCGTTTCCAGTGGAAACGATTGCAAAACTTCTCCCGTGATATCAATCAGTTTTTGCGGCTGACCTGTCATATGATATACTCGAGCCAGTTCGAGTTTTGATTCGAAGTCGTCGGTATACTCGATTGAGAGCTCGAGATTATTCCTTGCTTCCTCATACTGCCCCAGCTTTGAATAAGCAAGTCCCAGATATTTATAGTGCCTGGTCTCATTCTGCTGTATCGACTCAATCCAACTGAGTTCCTCTATCACAAGCGCGAAGTTGCTCGAGTTGTATGCCTCTATTCCTCGTTTCAATTGCTGAAGATCAAAAAAATTTCTGAATTGATCGATCTCAAAAGAGTATCGCTTCGAAATCGAAAATGACCGTTTGAAAGCTGAATCCATTTTGTCGAAGTTATCCTGATGTCCGTACACCTGACCGAGGAGGAAGTGGAGCTCAGGGTTGTCCGGATCGGTGATCAAACCACTGCTTAGAGTATACTCCGCACTTTCCCAGTCATTGATTCGGTAGTAGAAATCGTACTTCTGCCGGTAGTAACTTGTGCAGTTCATGACAAGGAGAACAAGAGTAATTACTACTGCTCTCTTTGCTTGACTTTTGAGTGTGTCTGAATTTTTCATTTCCACGCAGTCGATAAGAGCGAAAAACACTCTGTGATAGAAGCCTGATTTCTCTCGTTTTTACGGAAACATTTTTTGATCGACAGAAATCAATTTTTGCAGACTATAATCATGAAAATACTGCAGCTTTTGGGCCAGAATCCAGCTTGAGAATCTTCGAGA
>CAZZKG010000084.1:0-11805 GCA_964654825.1 uncultured Gemmatimonadota bacterium
GTGCTTGTCAATTTCGCTGGGGGTGATTAAATACATACTGAAATGTTGCCGGATATCCCGAAGGTCTCTATTATTATCTATACAGTGTTTTAGACTTGCAGAATGATTCTCGATGTATTAATTCACGTAAAACACTCAACAGAATGCTGAGGTGAGCCCGATGCAGTATTACAATTCGATCCTCGAAGCGATTGGCGGCACACCGCTGATCAGGCCGCAGAGATTGACTCATGAAGTGAAAGCCCTCATCCTGTGTAAAGCTGAATTTCTCAATCCCGGCGGCAGCATCAAAGACAGAATCGGTATATCGATGGTGGAAGATGCGGAGCGGCAAGGCGTTCTCAAGCCGGGCGGGACCATCATCGAGTCGACCTCGGGCAATACCGGCGTCGGACTTGCTCTCGCAGCCGCGACGAGAGGTTACAAGGCGGTCTTCACCATGCCGGACAAGATGAGCCAGGAAAAGATCAGGCTCCTCAAATCATATGGTGCCGAGGTCATCGTAACGCCGACAGCCGTCCCCCCCGAGTCCCCCGAGAGCTACTACGAGGTGGCTAAGAGACTCGCCAGGGAGAGACCCAATTCTTTTTACGTGAACCAGTACTTCAATGAGCACAATACACTTTCCCATTACCGGACTACCGGTCCGGAGATCTGGGAGCAGACGGAAGGTCGGATCACCCATTTCGTTGCGGGTATGGGGACCGGAGGCACCATTTCGGGGACGGGTAAATATCTCAAAGAGAAAAACCCGTCGATAAAGATAATCGGAGCCGACCCGGAAGGATCTATCCTGAAGGATGCTTTTTACGACAACACGGTCGGACCGGCACGACCCTATAAGGTCGAAGGTATCGGGGAGGACATGATCCCGGGTACCCTGAATTTTGATTACATCGATGAAGTACACACGGCGACCGACAGGGAATCGTTCTACTGGGCGAGGCGCCTCGTGAGAGAGGAAGGCCTGCTCGTCGGGGGTTCGAGCGGTTCGGCCTTCGCCGTCGCGCTCAAGGTCGCCGGGGATTTACCGGAAGATGCCGTCGTCGTGGTGATCCTCCCGGACACCGGGGAGCGGTACCTCAGCAAGTTCCACTCCGATGAATGGATGAAGGAAAACAGCATGGTGGAATTTGAAGAGCTCACGGCCGGTGAGATCCTCGCGTTCAAGGGGTCGGGACTTCCCGGCATCGTCTCCCTGAGTCCCGGGGACAAAGTACAGACGGCGTTCAAACTCATGAACGAACATGGTATTTCCTACATCCCGGTCGTGGATGGAGGCGAATCCGTCGGAACACTGGTCGAACAGGCGATCGCAGGAAAGGTGATGCAGAACACCGCGCTCCTCGAAGCGAATGTCGAAGATGTCATGGATGACCCTCTTCCGGAAGTGAAATCCGACGCGGAAGTGGCTGATCTTGCCCGTGCCATAGCGAAGAACAAAAAAGCTATACTCGTGAGGAACACTGCCGGGCTTACCGGCATTGTTACGATCTATGATCTGATAGGTTACTACGCTCGATAAGGAGGTTCCATGAGCGGTTTCTCGACCAGGGCGATCCACGATGGTCAGGTCCCTGATCCCTCGACCGGAGCGATCATCACTCCGATCTTCCAGACTTCCACGTACGTCCAGCAGTCCATCGGGAAGCACCAGGGGTACGAGTATGCCCGAACCCAGAATCCGACCCGCGAAGCTCTCGAGAACAATATCGCCTCGCTGGAAGGTGCCCGCCACGGGATAGCATTCTCTTCCGGCATGTCGGCGATATCCGCCGTCATGAATCTCCTCAAAGCCGGTGACCACGTGATCTGTTCCCGAAACACCTACGGCGGCACGTACCGGCTTTTCGAGCGCGTCCTCAGCGATTTTGGTCTCCGGTTCACTTATGTGGACACGTCGGACGCCGGGGCTGTAGATGCTGCTCTCACTGCGGATACGAGGATGCTCTTTGTCGAGACTCCGACCAATCCTCTCCTCGGTCTCACCGATATCAGAAAGATGTCGGAAATCAAAAATGAGGGGACATGGCTCGTGGTGGATAATACATTCATGACGCCGTACTTCCAGCGGCCCCTCGAGCTTGGCGCCGACATTGTCGTCCACAGTTCCACCAAGTACCTCAACGGGCACTCGGATGTCGTCGGCGGAGTGGTCCTCACGAGCAGTGAAGCTGTCCACGAACGAGTTCGGTTCGTCCAGAATGCCGTCGGTGCAGTCCCTGGACCATTCGACTGCTGGCTGGTTCTCAGGGGAACCAAAACACTCGCGTTGAGAATGAAGGAGCACGAGGCTAACGCGAGGAGACTCGCCGCTTACCTCTCGGAACATACTGAAGTCAGGACGATCCACTATCCGGGTCTCCCGGATCATCCTCAACATGAGCTCGCCAGGCGCCAGATGGACGGATTCGGGGCTATGATTTCCATCGAACTCGGGAGTCTTGACAGGGCGAGAAGGTTCCTCGAACGCGTCCGGATCTTTTCTCTTGCAGAGAGTCTTGGCGGTGTTGAGAGCCTCACGAGTCATCCCGCGTCTATGACCCATGCTTCGGTACCGGAGGAGGAAAGGAAAAAGATCGGTATCACCGATGGACTCGTGAGGTTGTCCGTGGGTGTCGAGGACGCGGCGGATCTTCAGGACGATCTCGATAGAGCACTGGCCGACCTCAGTCGCTGAAGGCTGGAGCAATGAGGAAAAGAGATGAAGAAACCCCCACGGAAACGAAAGAAGAAGCTGGTCGAGACTTTCGAGAACAAATATCCGGATAGAGATTATGTGATCACGATTACAAATCCGGAATACACGTCCGTGTGTCCCCGGACTGGACTTCCCGATTTCGGAACCATCACCGTCAGCTATATCCCCGACGGAGAATGTCTGGAACTCAAATCGCTCAAATACTATTTCCTCACCTATCGAAACATGGGCATATTTTACGAAGCGGCGGTGAACAGGATTCTCGATGACCTCGTTGCTGCCTGCAGTCCCAGGTGGATGGAAATACGGGCAGAGTTCTCGGAGAGGGGTGGTATGTGGACGATCGTCGAAACGGAATACTCCCCGGAGGGTTGCGAGACGTAGATCGTCTTCTCTGCCCACATGTCTGTCCGATCGTCGCCGTGATGGAAAATCTCCCGGTTCCCCCTTTTTATTGACAAAGACCGGAGGCTTTTTTATACTGTCACAAACGAGGTCTGTCATTATGTCTGGCGACGTTCCATTCATTTCTCAGTACAAAAAGATCAAAGATCGGTATAAAGACGCGATCCTCTTTTTCAGGATGGGCGACTTCTACGAGATGTTTTTCGATGATGCACGAGTCGGGTCGCGGGTACTGGGAGTAACACTTACTTCGAAGAGAACCGGTCGTATGGGGAAGGTCCCCCTGGCAGGCATTCCGGTAAAAGCCGCAGACGGCTACATCGCCAAACTCGTTAAATCGGGTCACCGGGTAGCGATATGCGAACAGGTGGAAGATCCTAAAAAAGCGAAAGGGCTCGTAAAGCGTGATGTCCTCGAAGTCATAACTCCCGGTACGATCACCGATGACAATATCCTCGACAGCAAGAGGAACAACTACATCGGCTCGGTTTTTTCCAGCAGTGCCGGCGACTGGGGTTTCTCATACATCGATCTCTCGACGGGAGAGTTTCTGGTAACCGAATTTTCCGAAAACGAGCTCATCGACGAAATTCTCCGGATTTCACCGAGCGAGCTCGTGATGCCCGAGTCATGGACCGGTATGGAAGTAATTCCCGAGCGACTCTGCATGCTGAACAGTCTCCGTGAAAGAACAACCGAAATCCTGACGAGCACCTCCCCAGACTGGTGTTATTCATTCGACGATGCGCTGACGAGGCTCACGGAGAGGTTCGAAACGAACAGCCTCGACGGGTTTGGATGTCAAAATCTGACGGATGGCGTACTCGCAGCCGGCGGACTGCTTGTGTACCTCGAGCGGGTTCAGCCGGAAGCACTCAGGATGATCAGGACTCTCAAGCCCTATTTTCTGGATACCCACATGATGCTGGACGCGGGGACGCTCAGGAATCTCGAGGTTTTCGAGTCCATGAGGCCGGACCTGAAAAAAGCGACACTGATCGACATCCTCGACATCACAAGGACTCCCATGGGTGGAAGGTTGTTGAGACAGTGGCTGTTGAAACCACTGAGAGATGTCCGTGAGGTGAATGCCCGCCTCGACGCGGTGGCTGAGTTGTTCGAAGACAGCGGGAAGCGTACAGCCGTCCGAAATATTCTGAAAGGTATGGGAGATATCGAAAGGCTCTCGGGCAAACTCATCTCGAGGAAAGCCATGCCGCGTGATCTCGTTGCTCTCAAAGAGACACTCGAGCTGATTCCTGATCTCAGGGCCGCAATCGGCGAGGTGAGTTCGGGTCTGCTCGACGAGTGCACGGCAAATCTTTCCGGCTTCCCCGGGGAGGTTGAAATAATAGAGCAGGCGATCGTGGATGACCCTCCTCTTCAGATCGGAGCCGGCGGTGTGATCCGGGATGGATATAACGACGAGCTCGATGAGCTCAGGGCCCTGAAGAGGGGCGGGACACAGTGGATAGCCGATCTCCAGGAAATCGAGAGAAAGAGAACGGGTATCTCGACTCTCAAAGTCGGCTACAACAGGGTCTTCGGTTATTATATCGAAGTGACGAAGCGCCACCTCTCACGTGTACCACCCGGATACATCAGAAAACAGACGTTGACGCAGGGGGAGCGGTTCATCACAGAGGAGCTGAAGGAGATGGAGATGAAGATCCTCTCAGCTCAGGAAAAACTCGAGTCCCTCGAATTACAGCTCTTCACGGACCTCAGGGATGCCCTCGCCGTAAAAATAGATGATTTCAAAGCGGCGTCTCAGGCCATCGCTCTAGCAGATCTGCTGTCGTCATTCGCCGAGGTGTCGAGTGAGAACCGCTATACGCGGCCGACGGTGACTGAAGCGTCATCCATTCATATCGAAGAGGGGAGACACCCTGTCGTCGAGAAGCTCATTCCCGAGGAGTCATTCATCCCCAACGACCTCAAGCTCGATTCGGCAGACGATCAGATCATCATCCTCACCGGTCCGAATATGGCCGGGAAATCCACGTATCTGAGGCAGGTGGGCATCATCGTGATCATGGCTCAAGCGGGTTGTTTCGTCCCCGCGTCGAAGGCCGAGATTGGAGTGGTGGACAGAGTGTTCACCAGGGTTGGTGCCTCGGACAGCCTGGCATCGGGCCAGAGCACGTTTCTAGTAGAGATGAATGAGACGGCGAACATCCTCCACAATGCCACGGAACAGAGTCTTGTCCTTCTCGATGAGATCGGCCGTGGTACCAGCACCTACGATGGTCTGTCCATTGCCTGGGCCGTTACAGAGTTCCTTCACGAAAACGTTTCCATCCGCCCGCGGACTGTCTTCGCAACCCATTACCACGAGCTTACCCAGCTCGCCGCCTTTCTTCCGAGAGTTCGAAACTACAATGTCCTCGTGAGGGAGTGGGGCGACAGGGTGATTTTCCTGAGAAAGATCGAGCCCGGTTCGAGCGACCGAAGCTATGGTATCCAGGTAGCTCGGATCGCCGGAATCCCCGAAGAAGTGATCCTCCGTGCGAAAGAGATCCTGGCAAATCTCGAGCAGGGAGAACACGCTGAACAAAGCATCCCTCCGCTGGCTCGTGGTGACCATCGGCCCTCATCATCACTGGATGAACAATTGAGTCTTTTCGAAGTGCGCTATGATACCCGTATTGAGAATCTCGTGGAGAAAATCAAGTCTGCGGACATCGACAGTATGCGGCCTGTCGAAGCGATCGGCTTTCTCGATGAACTCAAAAGACATCTGGAAAAAAGCCGCGATGAAGATATCGAATCTCCATAAAGGAAGGTGTCCATGAATGACTGGTTGGTGAAACAGAACTCCGTCGCTGTGTCTTCCATATGCATCTGCCTGCTCACCTGGACGATCGGATATCTGATGCAGGAGAGCGTCCTGAGATTTCTTTCTCTGCTTTTTCTCGGACAGGGTGTGTTCATCCTGTTTCTCGAATGGCTCAAGGGGCTGGAATCTGAGCCCGATGTGGGGGAGGTCCTCATCCTCGACCGGGAGGACGGGAGGAGAACAGCACAGGAAGTAGCATTTTCCAGCATGCTTGTATATGACAGCCTCGTCGAAGTAATGGAGCTCAAAGGTATAGCTACGAGGCGCGAGATCGAGAACAGAATGGAGGAGATAAAGGAGCGATACAAAAAGGTTTCCGGAGGGAGCTAAAAAAAGTATTGACATTTGTGGATAGTTATTCATTAATGATTGAAACTTTTCACACAAAGGAGGTGAGCAAGGTGGCGTACGTAATCAGCGAGGAGTGCATCAGTTGCGGTGCATGTGAGCCGGAGTGCCCGAATGAAGCAATTTCGGAGGGCGATGAGATCTATGTCATAGAAACAGACAAGTGCACCGAGTGCAGAGGATTCTATGATGAATCGCAGTGTGCATCTGTGTGTCCGGTAGATGCGTGCATTCCTGATCCAAACAACGAGGAAACTGACGAACAGCTGCTGGCCAAGTTCACAAAACTGCATCCCGATAAGGAGCCGGTTTAGCCGCTGTTCTGTTTCTGAGCATACATGGGGAGGATTACCCTGTTGATGTCACACACCGGGATCCTCCCCGCCCTACCATCATGTCTTTTCCTGCACAAGGTGGTATTCGTGCTGTATTCAGGTTTTACCGACAGAATCCTGTTCGTCGATCTTTCCACCGGAAAAACAGAAATCGAATCAAGAGGAGAAACATTCTACCGGATGTATTTCGGGGGCAGGGCTCTCATAGCTCACGAACTCCTTACCCGAACATCGGCCGGGGTTGATCCTCTCGGTCCCGAAAATATTCTCGTCTGTGCTCCTGGAGTCATCACCGGAGCACCGATCGGAGGTACCGGTAGAAACAGTGTCGGGGCAAAGTCACCGCTCACCGGATGTTTTGGTGATGCCGAAGCCGGTGGATACTGGGGCGCCGAACTTAAAAAAGCAGGATATGACGCAATCATTCTCACAGGAGCTTCCGAGACACCGGCTTACCTCTCAATTACGGATGAGAAGGTAGAGGTCCGGGATGCGAGGGGTCTTTCGGGTAAAAAGACAGCGGAAGCCGACGAAGTGATCAGGCGCGAAATTGGTGACGGATCCGTCAGGATCGCTCAGATCGGGCCCGCCGGTGAAAGATGTGTGAGGTTTGCCTGTGTGGTAAACGACCTCCATCATTTTGCTGGCAGGACCGGAATGGGTGCGGTGATGGGGTCTAAAAACCTGAGGGCGATAGCCGTGAGGGGGAGTGGGAAAATCGTCCCGAAGGATCCGGACACCTTTGCCGGGGTAGCCGATTGGCTGAAGGATAACCACCGGAAACTCACAGGGGAACTCCACGATACCGGTACCATGTCCGTCCTTCTGCCGCTTCATCTGTCCGGAGGACTCCCGACCCGGAATTTTCTGGAGAGCTCTTTCGAGGGAGCTGAAAGAATCAGCGGCGAGGCCCTGAAAGAGAAACTCCTGGTATCGAGGAATACCTGTTATGCCTGCCCTGTTCGGTGTAAAAGAGTCATCGAAGCCTCCGAACCCTGGGAGATAGATCGGGTATACGGAGGACCCGAATATGAGACCGCCGCTGCGCTGGGAAGTAACTGCGGTGTAGACGATCTCCGGGCAGTGTCGAAAGCGGGTGAATTGTGTAATGCCTGTGGTCTCGACACCATATCGACCGGTATGGTGATCTCGTTCGCCATGGAGTGCTTCGAGAAGGGGGTACTCGAGAGCAGCGACACGGACGGACTGGATCTTTGCTTCGGAAATGGTGAAGTTATGATAAAGATGATAGAAAAAATTGCACGCAGGGAGGGGCTCGGTGACCTTCTCGCCGAGGGAGTTAAGAGAGCGGCGCAGAAACTCGGGGGCCGGGCGATGGATTTTGCTCTCGAAGTGAAAGGGCAGGAGCTTCCCATGCACGAACCGAGATACAAGCATGGCATGGGTCTCGGATATGCAGTCTCAGCTACAGGTGCCGACCACTGTCACAATATCCATGATACGCTGTATGCGAGGCGATCACGTTACCTCGAGGATCTCTCTCCGCTCGGGATCCTGGAGCCTCTCGACGCGAGGGATCTCGGCGAGGAGAAGGTACGGCTCTATATGTACGAATCAACATTCAAGAATTTTCAAAACTGTGCAGTGCTCTGCTATTTCGTCCCCTACCGCCACAATGATGTGGTCGATCTGGTCAGAGGTGTGACCGGATGGGATACCTCGCTGTGGGAAATCATGAAGGTTGGACAGAGGGCTGTCAATCTCACCCGTGTTTACAATGTCCGGGAAGGTTTTGATGCCGATGATGACCGGCTGCCCGGAAGATTTTTCGAACCCCTCGGCAGTGGACCGCTTGAAGGTGTAAGTATCGACAGGACGAAGTTCGATCGCGCACGGCGGTCTTTTTATCGCATGATGGGATGGTCGGTGAAAAAGGGCGTACCGGGACCCGGGGTCCTCCAGGAATTGGGTATCGGCTGGTCACACCGGATAATGAGAGAGGGAGGAAGGCAACGGAGGGAAAAAGAATGATGCGCTATATATTTATAGTCCCGCTTCTGGGAATCCTGGTCCTTTTTCTGTCGTACGCAGGGTCCGGCAGGAAGGCCCCTACTCCCGGGGAACTGGTTGAAGTAGAGCTCATGGATGTCGGAGTTGATCCCAATTCCAGGTCGCCGGTTCTCATCCTCATCGACAACGAGAAGGGACACGTGCTTCCGGTGTTCATCGGAATCCATGAAGCCTCTGCAATCACGAAGGGTCTCAGCCAGGATAAATCACGCAGACCTCTAACCCACGATCTAATCGTCAACATGATCGACGAGCTGGGTGGAAGTTTGTCCAGAGTCGTGATCAAGGACCTGAAGGACAATGTCTTCTATGCGGATCTTGTGCTTTTCGTCAAAGACAGTGAGATACAAGTGGACTGCAGGCCTTCAGATGCGATCGCTGTCGCCGTCAGGCTCGGTGCACCGATCTACGTCACACGGGATGTTCTCGAATCATCCTTCAATGAGGAACTCACAAACTGGTGGCACAGGGAGGGGACGATATCCAGGATCGGGCTCCGTCTGCAGAAATTGACAGAGGAGCTGGCCGCAGCGATGGGTGTTGAGGGTGTGGAAGGAGTCATTGTTTCTTCGATAAAGGATGGAGCTGCGGCTGATGAGGCAGGTATCGAGAGAGGGGATATCCTGCTCTCCCTCGATGGTGTAATCATGAAAGATCCTGCAGATGTCACCCTCGCACTCACAGAGAAAGAGGGACAGGTAATAGAAGTGTCTGTTCTGCGGAAGGGCGAGCAGCTTCTTCTCAAAATCAGTGTCCCTGCCTATGGTGAGGAGGGCCCGGATGAGCCCTGATGGGAAAGTGGCACTTGTCACCGGATCGGGCAGGGGTATCGGGAGAGCCATTGCATGTGAGCTTGCCCGGCGGGGCTTCATTCTCGTCATAAACGGAAGGAAGGATGAAGAGGCACTCGATGACACGGTTCGGGAAATCGAATCCCTCGGCGGTAGAGCCATAGCCATTCTCGCCGATATGACCGTCCCTCAGGAGGTCGACCTCACCATCTCCAGAGTGACCGAAGAATTGGGTACGATCCATGTGCTGGTCAACAATGTCGGAGATTTTCTCCTGAAACCTCTCCTCGACGTGACTCCCGATGAGTGGACGGAGACTGTTGCCTCAAATCTCCACAGCGCTTTTTTCGCGTCCCGTGCCGCAGTTTTAGGGATGATAGAGAACGGATGGGGCAGGATCATCAACATTGGACTAGCCGGGTCGGATATTCCCGGTGCGTCCCCGAGGATCACTCCATACGCGGTGGCAAAAACAGGGCTCTGGATCCTCACAAAATGTCTCGCCAGAGAGGTTGCGGGGAAGGGGGTCACGGTGAACATGGTTGCCCCGGGAGTAATCGATGATCCGAACAGGCAGCAGCGGTATGGATCTGCCGTCACTGTCCCGGCGGGAAGGTTCGGCCGCCCGGAAGAAGTAGCCGGTGCGATCATGTTCTTCGTCGATGACAGGTCTTCATATATCACCGGTACATGTGTCAATGTCAGCGGCGGCTGGGAATCCGTGAGGTAGCTGTGCGGATCGGCGCTCATATGTCAATATCCGGAGGTGTTCACAAGGCACTCATCGCGGGGAAGAGTCTCGGGTGTGAGGCGATACAGATTTTTACGAAGAGCCCCGGAAACTGGAGTGTCCCCGAACTCACCGGCACTCAGCTGGATCTGTGGGAAGAAGTCAGGGGGGCGATGCCGGGCATCCCCGTTGTAGCTCATGACTGTTATCTCGTGAATCTTGCCTCACCGGATAAAAGCCTCAGGGAAAGATCGATACACACGCTGCTCCTTGAAATGAAAACGGCACTGAAGCTTGGTATTGGGCTTTTTGTCATCCATCCCGGAGCTCACACCGGCGGCGGGGAATCGGAAGGTCTGAAACTCGTTTCAGGAGCTCTGGATAGAGTGCTGTCCGAGGTCGGTGAGAGAAGATTCAAAATTCTTCTCGAAACGACGGCAGGACAGGGAACCTCTCTCGGGTACAGGTTCGAGCAGCTCGCAGCTATCATGGGGGAGTGTTCGAATCGGGCGGGAGTAGGGGTGTGTGTCGACACGTGCCACATTTTTGCAGCAGGATATGATATCAGGAAACAGGAATCGTACGACCTGGTGATGGAAGAACTGGACAGGGTGGTGGGGCTCGACCATGTCGGGGCCGTGCACGTGAACGATTCGAAAAAAGCTCTGGGGAGTCGGGTGGACAGACACGAACACATCGGAAAAGGACAAATCGGTGCCGAGGGGATATCCTGTTTTCTCACCGACCGAAGACTTCACGGGCTGCCTTTCATCCTGGAGACACCGAAGGGGATCGGTGATCGCATGGACAGGAGGAACCTGAAGATGTTGAGGAAGATGAGAGAGAAAGGGAACTCTTAACCCAGACTGGCTGACTCACGCATGCAGTTTCAGAATCCGGCCGAAGAAGATCTCTCTGTCAGAAATCAACTGATCCTGGCTGCTCTGTCGGGACTGGTCCTCAGGCTGATTTCTCTCCTTTTCGTACACCCTTCTCTCACATCGGATCCTCTCATCTACCACGACCTCGCCCGATCACTCATCGAAAATGGGACGTATGCGTTAGATGGTCGAGCGACAGCCTACCGGCCGCCCGGTTATCCTTTCTTTCTCGCCGGAATCGGGTCCCTGACAGGTTCTTTTGTTTTCCCCGCGAGGATCGTACAATCTCTCCTCGATGTTATGTCATGTCTCCTCCTCTACCGACTCGGGAAGAAGCTGTATTCGAACCGGGAGGGTGTGGTGGCGGCAGCTATCCTCGCAGTGTACATCCCCGGTCTTCTCTATTCACAGACCCTGTTTGCCGAGACGCTGTTCACGTTCCTCTTCCTTATCCTACTGAACACAATCACAACTGAGAGTCAGGGGGTGAAAAGATCCCTGAAACAGGGTGTAATACTCGGGCTCTGCGTCTTTGTAAAACCACTGATGATTCTGTTTCCATGCGTGATGTTTCTTTGGGAACTTTTTACCGGAGAAACTGTCGGAAGATCCGCCGGACGGACTCTTCTCACCTCCCTCGTGATGATCGTTGTGATAAGCCCGTGGGTAATGAGAAACAGGATGGTCTTCGGAGAGTGGCTCTTTACCACAAACGGCGGGATCAATTTCTGGATCGGGAATAAC
>CAZZKG010000085.1:0-11617 GCA_964654825.1 uncultured Gemmatimonadota bacterium
TAGGGAGAGACCTCCGAAGCGGACACGAAACCGTGTGAGATGATGAGTGATACCATAGTGAGGGATGAGCACAGTAAGAAAGAGTGCGGCCTCATATCTCTACATCCGCGGTCAGCTGGTGTGTTTTTTCCACAGACGGTGAAAGATCCCTGAGAGCTGAAGAGATGAGATGAGCAAGGATCATGTGAGTGTCTTCGACCTGCTGCATGTTGAACGAACCGACATGGAGGCTGTGACTCGCAAGCTTTTTAAGGAGGCCCCCGTCAAAGCCGGTCATCCCGATCGTGATCGCTCCGTGGAGGTTTGCGGTCTCGATGGCCCTCAGCACATTCGGGGAATTCCCGCTGGCGCTGATACCGATAACTATGTCGCGTTCTTCGATCAAGGGCTCGAGCTGCATGGAGAAGATCTGTGAGTAGTCGCTGTCGTTGGCCCATGCCGTGATGAATGGAACACTGTCGGTCAGCGGGATCACCTTGAACGGCCTGCTGCCGTTGCCTGTCGTCCCCTTTCCGAGATCACAGGTGAAGTGGGAAGCGGTCGACGCCGAGCCGCCGTTTCCGCAGATAAAGATCTTTCTGCCGAGCGCGCGGGCTTTTGACAGGAGATCGATGACCTCCTCGATACTGACGATGCTCACCAGAAACAGTGCTTCGGTCAGGCTGGTGAGGTATTCCCTGATGTAGCCGGTCTTCCCATTCATGATCACGCGAATCGTTTTCCTCAGCTTGCGATGTGGAAAATGATCGTCGAACCGTACTTCTCGAGCGAGAAGGAAAGCTCGGTGTAACCGGAGAGTGCGTCTTTTACTTTCTCCTGGTTTTCCGGTTCACAGTAGAGCAGGAGAAACCCTCCGCCCCCGGCCCCGCAGATCTTGCCTCCCAGTGCACCGGCCTCGAGAGCTTCCCGGTACATCCTGTCGATGTCTCCGTTGGAAATTGGTCCTGCGAGTTTTTTTTTCAGCTCCCAGCCTTCGTAGAGGATGGGGCCGATCTCATTCAGCTGCCCTGACTCCAGTGCCGACCTCGCCGCACCGGCGAGCATCTTGATGCTGTCGAGCGTCCCTCGCCTGTTGTTGGTGTGTTTCACCTGCTCTCTGAGAATCGGATCCGCCTGTCGGGTTTTGTTAGAGTAGAAGAGCATGAGTTTTTTTGCGAACGAATGCTTCACATCCGGCGAGAGCTCGACAGATCCGGTCTCCACGCTTCCGTTTTTATCGAATTGAATGTACCGGAGCCCCCCGTATGCCGCGATGTACTGGTCCTGTTTACCGATAGGTTTACCGATAGTCTCGATTTCTATCTCGCAGGCCTCGGAAGCAATCCGGTCGGCAGGGATGGACTCGCCTTTGTACGCGTAAAGAGCGTTGAGCAGCCCGACGGTGACGGAGCTGGATGAGCCCAGCCCGGTGCCTTCGGAGGGGATGTCCGCCAGGGTGGTGATTTCGATTCCATCGAGGACCCCGGTTTTTCTCATGGATTCCCGTACGAGATCGTGTTTGATTTCGTCCACAGAGTCAACGATCTCCTTCCTGGAGTAATTTATGTAGATCCTGCGGTCGAACCGCTTTTTCACGATCACGTAGATATACTTGTCGATCGCGGAGCTCACGACGGCCCCGCCATCGCGCTCGTAGTATGATCGTATGTCGGTCCCGCCCCCGGCAAAGCTTATCCTGAGCGGTGTACGGGATATGATCATGGTGAATCGCCTCAGGTAACCGGGCACATGACCCGGGATCGTTTCATGGTTTCGTATGCTCCTGAGAGCGTGGATGATGCCTCCACGGAGTCCGATGCCTCGAGCCAGTCGAGGTAGTCGGCGACGCTTTTTTCGGGTGTGCGAACGGGTAAAAAGCCGAGGCCGCCGATCTTCGAGATGTCGGAGATAATGTGTCGCGTATCACCTCTCCTGTAGTAGTTGCCTGTCTCGACATGGATCCTGTTCCCCGAGACTTTCTCGACGATCGAGAGAAACTCCAGGACGGTATATGACCTGCCGCCTCCGACATTGAAGACTTCATAGTCTGCCCGGTTATCCGTGAGGGCGAGCATATTCGCGGTGACGACATCTTCGATGTTCACGTAATCGCGTTTTTGATTGCCGTCCTCGAAGATGATCGCCGTCTCGCCGAAATATGAACTCAGGCAGAACACCCTGCAGATCCCTGAGTAGGCATTGTAAAAAGACTGTCTGGGTCCCTGGACGATCGAATAACGGAGAGCCGTCGTGGGGACCCGGTACTGTTTTGCGAGGTTCAAGGCGAGTGTTTCCTGGGTGTACTTGGAGATCGCATAGCTGTTGGCCGGATTCGTCTTTCGTTCATCCGAGGGGCACAGGGTGAGTGTCCTGTCGCAGGTCGGACAGGCATGCTCCCAGTTACCGTCTGCCAGCATGTCTCTCGATCGGGGCGGTGGATAGTATTCGCCGTGTTCGGGACAGCTGTACTTTCCTTCGCCGTACACGGCCTGGGAGGAAGCGACGACGATCTTCCGAACGGGGAGGTTTTTCTCTACTATTACCTCGTACATCAACGCAGTCCCCACCGCGTTGACGTGGTAGAATGTGCTGAAGTCGGTGAGGTAATCCTGGTACGCCGCGAAGTGGAAGACGGAAGAGACACCTTCCAGAGCTTCTTCCCATGCCCACCGATCCCTAACATCAGCACGGAGAAAATGGACGTCAGCGGGGAGATGATCAGGTTTTCCGGCGGGGTGGATTTTTGTATCAAGATTGTCGAGGATCCTGACCTCGTGACCCCTGTTACGAAGAGCCCGGGTAGTGTGAGAACCGATAAAACCCGCCCCGCCGGTTACCAGTACAAACATTCCCAGTTCCCCCGAGACCGGGTGTGTTGAACCCGACTAGGCCGTTCACCCGGAATGCGCAAAAAGCAGAAGTTTTATATACATTATCTTGACCTGTGTAAAAGATACAATACATCATATTGAATGTCAAGAAAAAGGTCTGTTTTATCACCCGATGGCGGCACACATTCCCCATCTGTCTGGCCGAGTCGTACGGAGTGAGAGCAGTGTCTCTTTCTTGAAAAGAGAATCGTCGTAAATTCCTCCCGATGTCGCGCTTTTTTCTTCAGAATTTCCGTGTAATCTGGAAAAGGATTACTGTCACGGAAAACGGAAGAATCTCACGCAGAATTAAGATGCGGCACAATGAGGAGGGGGTCAGCCCCGGAGTGTGTCGTAGACGGAGAGGAGAAGCTCTGACCTCTGATCCCAGGAATTATTCTCTGTCGAGAGGCTGCGGGCCCTCAGACCGAGTTCTTCTCTGAGCTGTTTTGTGTCGGCCAGGGTGAGAATGTGTTTGCTAAAACCCCGGGTGTCCTGCGGAGTAGAGAGGAGAGCGGCATCTTTCACGATTTTTCTCACCTCCCTGTAGTCTGAAGAGACAACCGGTTTCCCGCAAGCCAGGTACTCGAACAGCTTGACGGGACACCACCAGAAACCATATCGATCGATCGGCCCGAAATTTTCTCCTGAGAAGGGGGCGACGCAGATGTCAGAACCGGCGACGTATCGGGGTATATCATCCATGGCCACACTTCCGGTCAGGATGACATTTCGTAAGCCGGCTGCCTTCCGCTGAGCGTAATCGAACAGTGGGCCGTTTCCGACAAGGATGAACGTGATGTTTCTCCTTTGACTCAGGATGTACTCCGCCGTGTCCAGGATGGTCGGTATCCCGTGCCATTGCCTGAACGAGCCGACGTAGGTGACCACGATTTCATCCTCCCCGATACCGTACTGCTTCCGGAAACGATCCCCCGCCTCGGGACAAAACACTCCGGTGTCGACGCCGTTCGGGACGATGAAAACAGGTTTTTCGGTCAGGTTCCGGATGTGGTTCCGCAGAGTCTCCGTCTGGGTGATGATGGCCAGGCACTTTCGTGATTTCGAGGAGAGGATTTTTTCCTTCAGCGACCTCCATGTGCTTGTGGTGTGGAGACTGGTGAGGTCGTTGATCTCCAGCACGTACTTCCTGTCTCGGACGAAAAGGAGGTCGATGGGGTTGTACCGTAATCGTTCATGGACCACGTCGGTACCCGACAGCTCGCGCTGCATCAGTCGGAAGCTCTCACCGATTTTGAGGGGACTGAAGGTGCGGGAATCCGTCGAGGGGAAGGACAGCTCCACCATTCTGGGACAATTCTCTCGAACGACACCGGGGCTCCTGCCGGAGATGCAGAGTGAGACATCCGCCTGTTGACTCAGTGCGCGGGAGATATTGAAGGGATGAGTAAAACCGGCGTTATTGTCGCATCTCTTAACCGCCAGTGCGAGGTAGGCGATTTTCATAGACCCACATCCTTTACCGTCTCGTGATACAGAAGAGCCGGGCTGTCCGCTCTGCGATGAGGGGTGCTTTCCCACCGGCGTATCGGTCGCTGACTGTCCCGATTCTCACCCCGTGATGAAGACCTCGGAAATAGAACAGTGCCGCATCAGTCTGCACGCGAATCGATCTCCTCAACGGCTTCGGTTCCGTTGCCGATCGCCGGTGTGTCCTGGTCCGTCTGCTGTTTTCTCAGGTCCTCGATCCGTTCCAGCTGCCGTTCTAGCTGGTTTCGGCGTGTGGTGGTCAGCTGGTTGAACTCCTTCTGCGTCTCTTCGATCCTTTTCCCCATCCGCTCCATCGATTGCACGAAGAGGTCATACTGCTTCTGGAACCCGCCGAGCAGTGAAAGAATTCGAGAGGCGGTCTTCTCGAGGTGGAAGTTGTCAACCGCCTGTCTGATAACGGCAAGGACGGCATAGAGGGTGATCGGAGAGCAGAGAATCACCCTGTTCTTCATCGCATCGTCGATGATCGATCTGTCATGTTCGTTGATGAAGGAGTAGACCTGCTCGTTAGGGATAAAAACGATAACGTAGTCGATGGTGTTCTCTCCCGGGTTGATGTAGTCCCGACCCGTCACCTCCCGGATTCTCTCTCTCACATCCTGGATGAACCTGCGTTTGAATCTCTCCCTGTCGGTCTCGGACTCCTCTTCGAGGAAACGAAGGTAGTTGTCCAGTGGGAATTTCACGTCCATGTTCACCTTGAGGCCCCGGGGAAGGAGGAACGTGTAATCAGGGCGCGTGCTCGCCGTTTCGAGTGATTTCTGCTTATTGTAATTGACACCTTCGATGAAACCCGCAAGTTGCAGGACATCTTCGGCCATCCGCTCACCCCACTGGCCGCGGACCCTGGAGCTGCCGAGTGCCTCTCTGAGCCGGCTGGTGGTTTCCTGGAGCGTGGAGAGAGTCCGGGCGGTGGTTTTCAGGTTACTGGTGAGGGCACCGAATTTGTTCTCCCTGTCTTTTTCGAAGCCGGTCACCATCTGCTGCACGTTCTGAAGGTCATGCTTGATCGCTTCGAGCGTCTGGTCAATGAGTTTTTTCTTCTCATCGAGCTCCCTCCCGCCGAGTTGCGTCTGTTTCGACAGGGTCTCGCCGGCGAGCTTGAGAAACTCCTCCGTGTTCCGCGACAGAGCTTCGAGGGACAGGGCGCCGAAGGAGTCCTTCATCCTGTCGATGATCGCTTCCAGGTCCTGCGCCCTCTGAGATTCGGATCGAAGGAGGAGTTCCTGCGCAAGCGTCTTCGCTTCGCGGCGGCGGACGAGGTGGAAGAGCAGAACAATCACAATGCCGGCGATGAGGCCCACCAGAAGAAATGCGACGTTTTCCATGTTTCCTCCTCCCTAAACATAGGGCCTCATCCCGTTTTTCGCAAAGGAGAAAAACTATGGAACAGGATGTCCACCGTGCGGAACGAATGTGGGATGTACGACGGTACCGTCGTACGGGCCGTGGGGCTCCCGCGCGGGAGGAGGGGCCCTAAATGGACCGGCTTGCATGCATGTCGCCTGTTATTTCAGGACGGCCATCTTTCTCGTGTGAGTCTCTCTGCCCGCTCTCAGGGTGTAGAGATAGACTCCCGAGCTTACCCGGTCCCCGTCGTCGTTTCGGCCGTCCCACACGATCCGGTGACTGCCGGGTGTGAGTTTAGTATCGACCAGCGTCTTCACGAGCCTGCCCCGAATGTCATACACCGACAGGTGCACCGGAAGTTCCCGGCCCTGTGCACCCGGCACGTCGAATGATATCGTCGTAGTCGGGTTGAACGGGTTGGGGTAGTTCTGGGAGAGGGAGAAGGATCCGGGGATCCGTGGACCGGCTCCTCCCGCATCATCCTCGATTCCCACCGCGAAACCGGAGGCGTACAGAGCTCTCGCCGCCTGGATCACCTCCATGAATTCCGCGAGCACAGGGTCGTTCGGATCGGGTCTCGGAGGATTTCCGTGGACATCCAGGTGGTCGGGGCCGCCGACGGCATTCGCGAAGACGAAGGCGACGACGATCCGGTACACCTGGCCCGGTTCCATAGTGAAGGGGCCCGATGTCATCATGAACCGGACATCCGAAGCACCAATCGTCTCAATGCACTCCTCCGGAGGGTCGCAGGACATGATCCGGTATCCTTCGGGATCGGACTCGGGGTCGTTCCTCAACTCCGGCGGAGTCGACGGGTTGTTGTGAAACGTGTAGTTGTCGAGACCGAGCTGGTCGACCTCGTCGGGCTGATCGTCTGGTACTCCGTCACCGTCGTCGTCGATCCCGTCGAAGGGCGACTCGTCGATCATGCCGTCCCGGTCGTTGTCAATGCCGTCGGTGAAGTCGCCAGGGCTCTGGATGTAGGCGATCCCCACAAAACCCGGGTCACCGACGAAGTTCGTCTCGTGGAAGTCCTCGTCCCAGGCGAAGGCGGTCATGACCGGTATCGTGTCCCCCTCCGGCGTGACCCGCCAGTCGATGAAGCTCGTCCTGTCATCGGCGAATTCGTCCCCGAGGTCCATGTCCGAGTCGTAACCGATCCAGGCCTCTTCTATGGTGAAGGGATCCATGCCTTCGACACGATCCGAGATGTTCTCGATGTCGAAGATGAAGTAGATCACCTGTCCCGCGAGCCCCGTGGTGAAGGCCAGACTCCTCTGCCTGATCTCGATGGGCGGGTTGGGCGTCGCAAAGAGGGGCTGTCCGTCCACGGCCTGGTATATGGTCACGAGGTCCTGATCGGAGAGAACGATCGGATCGCCGCCTGGTTCGCTGAACTCGGGCGGCCAGTTTGAGAGGTCGCCGGGGTCGGTGCTCTTGAACACCGTCGCCAGAGGGTCGTAAGGAGACTGACCGTATCTCCCCTCCTGGAACTCGGTCCCGCCGCTCAGCGGGTCATAGGCCTGGAGGAAGAGGGTGTCGGCGATCTCGTCTCCGTCTATATCGGCTATCCCCCCTATCCAGAGACCGGTGCCGAAGACGTAGTTGTTGGGGGTGCCAATAGGCCAGAACCCGGCTTCCCCTCCTGAGATCACGTTGTTCCCGATCTGCCCCGTGTTCGTGACCGCGAGGCTGACAGAGTTGATATCGTGGTACTTGACGACGAGGTCCGCCGGTGACGGGGATCCGGTGGTCGGGTCCGGGGAGTTTTTCATGAAGGTGAAGGCGGCCAGTGATCCGTCGAGCGGGACTCCGAGAAGAAAACCGAGTATGATCAATCCGGAAATTTTCCTGTGCATGACGCGCCTCCTGGGCAGGGATGCCCGGTCAACAGGGTGGGCCTCGAATCCGTCCGCGATCGGTCGAATGCGTAAACCGGAATATTACGGTGAACCCGAAACAGATCTTTTACACATGGTATCTGCGGCATGGCCGATATTGTATTATACTGTTATCTTATCAGAAATGTTCGAAAATGTCAAACGTTTGGAAAGAGAACTCTGAAAATGTCTCTGTCCTGCCTCTCCACGCCCCTGGTCCGGCTTGACACCGGGAAAGTGAGGCCGTAAATTAGATGCCTGATTCGTACTTTTTTTCTCTATGTATCGGACAAACAGTCAGTGACACCCTCGCACCCCTTGAAGTGAGGTGTCTCGTAACAGGAGAGGTCCCCACAAATGGAAAAGGCAGAAAACAGCAATGCGGATAAAATGGTGAACCCGGTCCCGAAGAAGGAGAGGATGCTCATCCCTCTCCGGGAGGAGAAAAAGAGACCGGCAGAGGAGAGAAAGAGAGACAATGACGAAATATATATCCGTTACACCGAAGAGGAGGTCATCGAACAGGCCAGGAGGTGCATCGAGTGTAAGGTACCCAAGTGCATGATCGAAGGCTGCCCGCTTCACAACAGAATACCCGAATGGGTTCTGGCCACGGCCGTCGGTGATTTCAGGGAAGCCGCCCGGATCTCCAATGAAACCAGCAACCTCCCAGAGATCTGCGGCAGGGTCTGCCCCCAGTACAAGCTGTGCCAGGGGCACTGCATCCTCAACAAGAAGCAGGGCGCGGTCCAGATCGGCAGGATCGAGCGCTTCATCAACGACTGGATGAGAGAACACGGCGGGCTTTCCGTCCCCGAGATACCGGCTCCCACCGGTTTCAGGGTCGTCTGCGTCGGTTCGGGTCCGGCCGGCATCGCTGTTGCCGACGAACTCAGGAAGAAGGGACACGAGGTCACAATCTTCGAAAAGAAGAACGTCGCCGGTGGACTGCTTTACTACGGCATCCCTCCATTCAAGCTCAAGAAGGAAGTGGTGAAGGCGCGGATAGAGAGGCTCGAGAAGATGGGTGTTGAGTTCGTCTACGGTACCGAGATCGGGAAGGACATCCCCCTGATCAATCTCAAGGAGAAGAGGGGGTTCGATGCCGTCTTCGTAGGAATCGGCGCCCCTAACTGTAAGAGCGCACGATGCGAGGGTGAGGACCTGGACCGGGTCTTCACGGCGGATGAGTTTCTTATCGGGAACAATATCCCGAAAGAGGAAAGGCCCCAGGAGATGCGAGAAGACATCCCCGTCGGCAGGTCCGCGATCATCTTCGGAGGCGGGAATACCGCCATGGATTGCATGAGAACAGCCGTGAGAGCGGGGTATGAAAAGGTATACTGCTTTTACCGGAGGAGTCAGGTCGAGATGCCGGCCGGTGAGAAGGAGCGGGTGAATGCTGAGGAAGAAGGCGTGGAGTTTCAGTATCTCGTCGCGCCGTCGAAGTTCTCCGCCGACGGTGGCAGCGCGGTGAAGAAGGTGGAGTGTTTCCGGATGGAGCTGGGCGAGCCGGATGATTCCGGAAGACGGAGACCGATCAAGATCGACGGGTCCGAGTTCACCGTCCTTGCCGATACCGTCGTGCTGGCAATCGGATATGACAACGATCTGGGATTCGGGACTCACGTCGACGGACTCGATGTCGACCGATGGGGCTGTGTCCTGGTTGATGAGGCCAGCGGCCAGTCCTCGGTGCCGTGGCTCTTCGCCGGCGGTGATGCGGTTCATGGTGCCGATCTTGTGGTGACGGCCGTTGCTGCTGGCCGCCGGGCAGCGGCAGGTATCGACGCCTTCCTGAAGGGTGAGCCAATGCCGGTAAAACCTGAGGAAGAAGGCGAATAACGGGATAAATACCCCGTATCGAAAAAGATCCTCAATGGAAATAGAATAATGGATTTCACTCCCCGGAACATCCCTGGAAATCCGAATCTTCAATCCGGCCTTGACATCAAGACTTTATAATCAGACTTTTAGTCCTGGCTCGATATTCCAGACTTTTATTTTTTGACAAATCGTCTCTCTTGTGCTACAATGAAACGATGTTTTCCCATTTCGAGATAATCCTGCCCTGGTTTTTTAAGAGGAGGGGTCCATGGAAAAAAGGACTGTCGTCACCGTAACGGTCTCTCTGATGGTTTTCTTCGTCCTCGGTTCACTCTGGTCGGCCATGTCCTACCGGGCAAAGTTGACACGGAGAACCGAGCGCCTGTTGGAACTCGCGTCGAGACCTGAAATAGTTTCGTTCTCCCTGCCCGCGGCTGTGGAGGAGATTCCCGATCACGGTACCGCCGTAGTTCCGCAGCCGGTGGAGCTTCCCACCGAGGTGGGGCCGAATGTGCTCGTAAACTATCCCGACGGCGATCCGTATCCAAACGGGATCGTCCAGAGCGAAGTCAGCGTCGCGGCCGACGGGGACAATATCATCGTCAGCTGGAATGACTTCTACGGTTTTTATGATAAGGATGAAGGTGTCATCGGCTACGGGTATTCTGCGGATGGGGGGGCGACCTTCGTCGACGGCGGCGGATTGCCCCATGGTGGTGCGGAAGACTGGACCCGGGGTGACCCGGTGTCGGTCGCGGACGGAAACGGCAATTTCTGGTTCGCCGAGATATTCTTTCCGGCCAGCGGCGAGGAAGGGCTCGGGGTCAACTACGCCCACTTCGTCGGAGACACTCTGCTCATCGATGACCCGGTTGTGGCCATCGGGAGTTTCTCCTACTTCTACGACAAGGAATACATGACGGTCGATCCCTCCAACGACTATCTCTACATGTCATCCACCCGTTTCGGCTACAACGGCCAGATCGAGGTCATCAGGTCCACCGACATGGGACAGACATGGTCGGACCCGGCGGTGGTCCAGGTGGAACAGTCCAGCTACGTGAATCAGGGTTCATACCCGTACGTGGGGCCGGATCACGAAGTCTATGTCGCATGGGAGCACGACTGGCTGGGATCGAACGCCGAGATCTGGGTCGCCAAGTCGACCGACTTCGGCGCGAGCTTCAGCTCTCCGGTGACAGTGTCCCCGATCGTCTCGATCGCCTATGAGCCCCCGATCGGTTACAACCGGGGTACTATCAACGACTTCCCTTCGATCGCGGTCGACAGGAGCGGAGGGGAGAACAACGGTAATGTCTACGTCTGTTTCCAGGACAAGGTCCTCGGGGATGTAGATGTGTACTGTTCCCGCTCCACGGACGGCGGCGCCACATGGCAGACTCCCGTGAGACTCAACGATGACGACATCGGAAACGGCAGGGTCCAGTTCTGGCCGTGGGTACATGTCGACCAGCGTGGTATGGTCCACGTCATATGGTACGACCGGCGATTGGATTCCAGTAACATACTTCAGGATATCTATTACACGACGTCCAAGGACGGTGGTGTAACGTTCGAGCCGAATCTGCGGGTCACCGACGTGTCTACCGACTGGACGCAGGTCGAGGCCGACGGGGCTCCCAACTTCGGTGACTACATAAATTGTTACTCTGATGGGCACTTCGTTCATGCAACCTGGGCCGACGGCAGGCTGGGCACACCTGACGTTTACTATGCGAGGATACAGACGGCTGCCGATGAGCTTGTCGGTACGGTCACCAACTCGAGCGACGGCAACCCGATCGGAGGGGCGGATATCGAGGTTCTCGATACCGGAGAGACCGGGGTCACCGACACTACCGGTGCTTATTCGATATGGAGTGATTATCCGGATACAATGGACGTCACCGTCAGCAAATTCGGTTTCGAACCCGACACTTCGGAGGTGATCGTTACTCACGGAGGGACGACAATTCACGACGTGTCACTCAATCCGATCAACCCCGGGACGCTGAATGGATACGTTACAGACCTCGAGTCCGGTGACGGTATCACAGCAACGGTCTCTGTCCTCTATCTAGGCGCACCGGTGCTTCAGACCAGTACCGATCCGGTGACCGGGTTCTACCAGTTCATCGTTGCCGCGGGGACCTACGATGTCCGGGTGGTTCCAGACCTTCCCTATCTGCCCGATTC
>CAZZKG010000086.1:0-11204 GCA_964654825.1 uncultured Gemmatimonadota bacterium
TGATGTCCTGTTCGCTCCGGAACAGATAGGACTGAATCACGATCCCCACATTGTCGAAGTTTTTTCGTAGTTTCTTGAAGAGGGTTATGGTCCGTTCGGTGTAGTCCGATCCTTCCATGTCGATTCTGACGAAATTGTCTCCGCTCCTCGCCGCTTCGATGATTCTTGTCACATTGTCCAGACAAAATTTCTCACCGACGTCGAGGCCCATCTGGGTGAGTTTGACAGAAACGTTCGAGTCGACACCGGATGCCGTGATTCGTTCGATGAGGCGAATGTAGGCATCGGCAGAACTGCGTGCTTCCTGATCACTCTCGACGTTTTCTCCAAGTATGTCAAGCGTTGCCTTCATTCCCATACTGTTGAGTGACGACACCGCGCGCATTGCGTCTTCGACTGTTTCTCCAGCGATGAACCTTGTAGCAAAAACTGTCAGAGGGTTCACGTTGCCGCTCCCTTTCAAAGATAGCCGCTCGAGTCACTGATCCTGCCAGATAGTGTAAAACAGATTGAATATTATCGTGTTTTTAACCACCTGTCAATTCCGTTGGACCGGCTCCTGCAATCGCTTGACGAGAGGGAGGTACTGCGTTATTATTCTACTGTTTCAGCGGAGATACAAAAACTTACCCGAAAGAGCGTTGCACGGAGAGGTGGCCGAGCTGGCTGAAGGCGGCACCCTGCTAAGGTGTTGTGGGCGAAAGTTCACCGTGGGTTCGAATCCCACCCTCTCCGCCAATTTTTTACCTATCAACCGACAATGGATTACGAGATAAAACGTATCAGACTGCGTCCTCTTTTTAAATTATCACTGATATTCTATGCCTTACTGGGCTGTCTATTCGGTCTCGCTTTCCTTTCCTTCGGACTACTGATCGGTTTTCTGCAGAACCCGCCTTCGATTATCGCTTCCATTCAGATACCTGAGACCTTTCGAGGGTACTTCGGAGTTATCATCATTATCGTGTCCTCTCTTGCTTACGGTCTCATCGGAGCGGCATTCATGTCTGTGGGAGCCATCATATACAACGTGTTCGCCTCGTGGGTAGGCGGTGTGAGGATCGAGATGAGCTGTGTGGATCTGGAAATGGATGAAGGGGGAACGGAAGAGGGAGGAGGGGAAAAGATAGAGGAAGGGACAATATCGGATAGGGAGGACGAGTGAGCACTGTACGAGTACGATTTGCTCCATCACCGACCGGACATCTGCACATAGGTGGGGCACGGACGGCACTCTTCAACTGGCTGTTTGCGAGAAATGCAGGTGGTGAATACCTGCTCAGAATCGAAGACACCGATGTCGAACGATCAAAAGATGAATACGTCGTCTCAATCATGGACAGTCTCCGATGGCTCGGTCTGGAATGGGATCAGGAGCCGTTATATCAGTCGAAACGCAGAGACATTCACCGGGAGATCGCGCTGGACCTTATGGGCCGGGGGAAAGCGTATCCATGCTTCTGTGAGAAGGAACGACCCGAAACGGATGGATCTACTGAGGATTCCGGAAAGACGTATCTCTATCCGAGGACGTGTCTGGTTTTGAGTAAGGAGGAGCGCTCGTCACGTCTCGAAGCCGGTGAGCCATACGCGCTGAGATTTCTCGTGCCGGAGGGAGAGACGCAATTCGTCGACCTCGTGTACGGGGCCAATATCGTTGAGCACAGCAACATAGATGATTTTGTTCTCTTGAGAAGAGACGGGAGCCCCACGTATCAGCTCGCGGTGGTCGCCGATGATATCTTCATGAGTATAACCCACGTGATCCGTGGGGACGGACATCTACCGAACACACCTAAACAGATTCTGCTCTACGAAGCTCTGGGAGCGACTCCTCCTAAATTCGTCCACCTGCCCCTGATACTCGGATCGGACAAGAAACCTCTTGCCAAGAGACACGGAGCTACCTCCATCATTAGTTACCGGGATGCAGGATTCCTACCTGAAGCCGTCGATAATTTTCTTGCGCTCCTGGGGTGGTCTCCCGGTGATGACACCGAAGTCCTGTCTTCCAGTGAACTGACACACCGTTTTTCCTTCGAGCGGGTATCGCGGAAGGCTGCCGTTTTCGACATCCAGAAACTCGAGTGGCTGAATGGCAAATACATTTCCCAGACTCCTGGAGAAGACCTTTTCGTCGAGGTCACAGAGGATTGGATTCAGGCGGGATTGATCACCGAGCGTAATCTCGAAGAACACAGGGGCCACCTCCTGGAGATCATCGACCTCCTCAAATCAAGAGTCCGTCTCATAACTGACTTCGTCGATGCTGCAAGACCGTTCTTCGATGATAATTTTCCCTACGAAGACGCGGCAGTCGCGAAAAGGTGGAAGGACCCGGAACTGGTGATCGGTGTCTTACAGAATGTACAGGAGGCGATCCGGGGGATCGGTGATTTCACTAACCGGGAAATCGAAGACGCGGTGAGAGCAGTTGCCGGTCGAATGGGACTTTCCAATTCAAAAGTTTTTCACCCGGTGCGGGTCGCTCTCACAGGGCGGATGGCCGGACCGGGCCTCTTCGATATGATGAAGTTAATCGGCAGAGACGGTTGTCTGGATCGATTCGATCGAGCGATTGCATATCTGGAATCAAAAGCCGCACAAGAGGATGATCCACAACTGTAGATTATTGACAACACATCAGTGGTATCATTAAATTATGTCTCGTCGCTGCCCCCTCGTCCAACGGCAGGACAGCGGACTCTGGATCCGTCGATCGAGGTTCGAATCCTTGGGGGGCAGCCAGATACAGGTGGCGGTATCGTCTAGTGGACCAGGACGGGTGGTTCTCAGCCATCAGACCGGGGTTCGATTCCCCGTACCGCTACCATTGAATACGACAGTTTGTCTTTCCTCTCTTTGGGAAGGCGGACTGATAACGATATATCAAGTTTGCGTTTACCGTTAGCCCTCGGATGAAGTGTCACTTTTCCTATAAAACTTCCGAGGGCTTTTGGATTTTCGGGAAGAGTTTTGAGGAGATTTGAGATCAGATTTCTTATTTGGAGGGGATTCATCCGGGCGGATTTGTATCGAGTGATCGATTCTTCCAGTTTCTTTATTCTCCCCCTGAGCGGATTGGTGAGTTCGAGGAAATAATCGGCTTCCATCTTGCCGGTTGCATAGGCTTTCTCCCAGCGGGCGAGAGTCTTTTTCAACTCCCTCACCTCACGTTCGATCTTTTTTTGATCGGCCGTATTCTTTTTCTGAGCTCGCATTCGTTTTTTGAACAGCATCTCGAGCGTGTCCGTATTGTATACTTCCCGTACCAGGTTTGATGTGATCTTTTCGAGCGTTTCAGCCTTGATGCTTTCATTGGGGCAGTGATCACGGCCTTTGTAGACCCTCCCGCTACAGCGATAGAATCCCTGAGTTCCGTAGAAAGCGGATCCGCAATATCCACACTGGAGAATCCCTCCGGAGAACGCATATTTGTGAGCGGGTCGTTTCCAAGTATTACGTCTCCTGAGAGATTTTACTTTTTGAGCAACATCCTCGGTGATGAGCGGAATGTGCGTTCCTTCGATCCGGATGTGCTCACTTTTCTCTTTGTCAATGAAGCCTTTCCTCGTCCTATTCCAGAGAGTGTGACCGAGATAGACATCTATATTATCTTCCATCGAGACGAGAGATGAAACGTTCCATGACTTTCCGCGGAGTGTTTTAATTCCACGCCGATCGAAATCCTGAGCGATTCGTTTCCTTCCTTCGCCGCGAGCTCGACGCTCGAAATATTCTTGCATGGTTTCAGCCCGTGTTTTTCCTTCTGTGTCTCCTGAGAGAGAATCATCCGGTTCGAGCGTTGTCCTGTAATAAGTTTTTGCTATTTATGTCGCCTGTTCAAGCAGCAGAGTATCTTGAGTTCACCTATACTCAACAAGATGGATGGGGATGGTGGAACACGAACAAACTCCCTGATAATGTTGAGCTTTATATTGCCGGCATTGCCGCCACGACAGATTCAGTAGCGGTGGTGATGCTGCCGGACGCGAAACCGATACGACGTGATTGTGGGCGTGATCTTTACAAAACGGCATGGACAGGTACCGGCACGATCGATGAAAGTTTCACGATACACCTACCGGAAAACTTGTGGATGTGGTTGCGGGTATTCGAGTGGGAGGCCGATACCGACACCTGGACGGGCGGTGAGGCGTACTCGTTTTTTGTGGTGACCACAAGCTGGATTAACGGTATGCCGATGTTTGCAGACCTGTTCACTCTACTTAAGGATAACACCGTTAACCTGATGAACAACATCCCGTTGTACGTAACAAGCTCAATGCAGTTTATCGATACCGGGTGGCCGCGTGGCGACACAGAAAGGCGCGATCTTGTTCATACAATTAAGTCAGCAACAGGGCCAAGAACAATCCTGGTGGCCCATGACTATGTTCAACATCTTCGTGATAAGGAGGCGTTTCAAAACTTCTTGATCGATTCGGCGGCGGTGTGGTACGGTCGCGATGAGATTGAACTTTATGATATTAACGATCAGACAACGCTGACAGACGGGATGCCCAAGGCAGATGATGACGTGATAACGCAAGGTGTGGCGGTGGGCAGTGTGTCAAAGCTGAAGCCCTATGGTAATACGATGTATAAAAAAAATGGGGTAAATCAGATGTATTGTTATGCGCTGGTGCACGCGGCTGGTACCCGTGATCCATTCGAGATCGTGGGGGTAGTGGCGGCAGGAAGCGGCGAGGTTAACCTCCTGCGCGGACAGCAGCGCACACACTCACCGGATAACGGGTGGCCGGCGGGAACGGTGATCCGGTCGATCCGGGGCGAAGATCCGGATCATGGATACGAGGCATCGTTATACCAGGACCTCACTGACACGCGCCCGGACATACACGGGAACACCGATGAGGAATGGTTCAGTGATCTGTTGTATGACTTTTTGTACAACAAGACCACGCAGATGGGTGGTGATGACACGCAGCCATATAACGAGCCGTGGATGGACGGGTACCAGAACGACATCTATTATACCCGGTCATCGATCGAAAATTTTACCAAGAGTGCCTATGAAAACCATATCAGCTATTATTTTCATCAGAGTGGCATGGATGAATACCCCTATATGATTAACTGTCGGTTAAATAAATGGCCGGCAGAAGCCTTCTCGGTGGTGGACTCGTTCGTGCCGTGGGCAATGTATTCGGAGACGCATGTTGACGCGAGGTTTATTCCGCCGGATGATCCCGATAACACGCCGGTGGACATCTTTGAAGACGCCTACTCACACGCACTGTACCGGCGCGATAAGATTATGCGGTTTAATGATAATTCAATGCCGCACGTGATGGCGCTGTGCAACCGACAAGATAAAACAAACGGCGATGCCGACGTTGATGACCGCCGTGAGTACATGGCATATACCGTCTGTCGCGGGTTGATATATATGAAAGCACACTTCGATGGGAAAGACGAGGGGTGTTGTGTGTGGCAGGGAGAACTGTGCGTGGACACCGAGGGTAACATTCAATATCCCACCAACACCGCCGATGATGCCGGGTATTACGGGTGGCTGGGGGTACCGATTGAGGACTGTCAATACGTGATGGGAACACCCAGTGAGGGACCTGATCTGCAGCAGGGCGGGTTTGAGGGAGCAACCAACGAGTGGTTGTGGTCAGGTACCGGAAGCTGGGGCGCGGTGACGACCGATCCGCATGGTGGGAGCAAGTGTGCGAAGCTCATGCCGACGAATGTGACAGGTGATTGGGAAAGTGCGACATTATATCAGAACATCACAACCGGTATCGATTTTACCGGCACCGATCAATGGGGAACTTTATCGTTCTGGGTACGGGCGGATGAGCCGCGGTTGATATATGTAGAAATTTATGATAATGTTGCAGGCACATTGCTACAACGTGGACATCGGTTTGCACCGAAAGGGTATTGGAAACGGTGGGTAATGAGGTTTGAATCGGCTGGAGCATCAGGGGACATCACGGTGAGGTTCCACGTGGGTAATGGCTATGAACCGCCAAACTATCAGGCGATCCCGGTTTATCTTGATGATGTTGAATTGTGGGATGAAGACATTTGGACGGGGCTGTCGAGGAAGTTTGAGAATGGGATGGTTTTGTGGCACCAGCAGTCAACCGACCAGACGTTCACGATCCCCACGACCGGGCTGAAACGGCTTAACACGCAGGACGTGCCGCCAGGTGAGGGGTGGGATGATCCGGAGTTAAACACAGGCGAGACCGAATCCGGTCCCACGGTGACGGTGCCATGCAATCCTGATGGTGGCACAGGCGGAGCTCTTTTCTTATATGGAAGCCCTGTTTTTCAACCGGCGACGTATTACGTTGACACGCACCAGCAGCGACTTCTAAAATTCAGTGACCGGGCGGGCAGTGAATACATAAACGGTGTAACAAGTGGAACGTTCATCGTCGAGACCGATCCGACAGCGAACAACGGTAGTGGTAAGATATTACCGGTAGTAAACACTGCGAACCGCCGGAGGGTCAGTTATCTAAAATTCAATATCGGTTCGTACATTCCATCAGACGCCACTTTGGTGAAAGCGAGATTGTACCTGACGACCGCGTTAACACATGGCGACTCTTTAATTGATACGCTGGTGGTATACAATTGTGTTGATTCGTGGGTCGAGGATGAGGCCAAGTGGAATGTACCGTATACCGGGGGGTCATGGACCGGGGACCACGGGCTTGGAAACCCGGTCGACAGCGTGGCAATTGATGGCACGATCGGAAAAGAATACAGCCTCGGTGTAAAATCTCTCGTGCAGGATGTACTCGACGGGAACGGGGTACCCGATGGATATCTTAACGTTGGCCTGGTAGATCGGCATGGCGGAAATGCCGCTCATGCGATGGCAAGCGAAGAATCAAATATCAGTCAGTTTCGGCCGATGCTTCTTGTGGTCTACAATCGGCCGAGCAGCGGGATGAGTTTGAACAGAGATTTCAATCATCACGTCAGGATGGAAGGTGTGCTGGTGAGTGGTGGTGTTCATGCAGTAGCCTTACCAAGTAACTGAAGGATATTATGTTCAAGTGGTCATCCCGCCTATTCGTTATCATCTTCTGTCTGGTTGCGGGATTCTTCATGGCTCGAGAATACTTTCCTCGGGAGATAACCAATACCATAATCAAAAAAGAAATCGAACAGCTTCCGCCGGAAATTACCGAGAGGGTTCTTACCGATACCGTCCAGGTGATGAAGTGGCGGACGAAGATTGTCGAGAAGATCAAGTACCGGGAAGCGGTTCCAGAGACAGTTATCGTTTATAAAGAGAAGGTCTCGCCCGAGAGATTCAAGGCACTGTTTACCAACGGTGAGATTCAATCCGACAAGAGATTTTCTTATAATACTTACTCATTCGTCGATTCAACCATCTCTCATTTTTCACACCGAATCAAAAGCGATCATGTGCGATTCTGGATCGATCAGCGATATGGAATCCCCAGGGTACAGGAGAGCAGGGACTTGTTCGATGCTCCCGATCTCGAGCTTGGATGGATGAGCGGTGAAGGTGTCTATGCAGAATCAGAAATGCGGGTGTGGAAGCTGTATCCGAAAGTCCGGGGGGATCAGGAGGGCATCCGATATGGGGGGAGCGTGAACTATGAGTTTTGAAACAAGAAAAGCCGATGTCTAGCTTTACTGGTAAGAAAAAACCTCTCTTGGTGCTTTATCAACTAAATGATGAAATTGTGGAAGATGAAAATCTTTAGATATTTTTTTCATTACTTTAACTTCTAGCATTCCCGGATTAATCATTTCAATACCCACAACATTACCACGATAGTCTAAGTCCACAAAGACTTCCGGGAAAGGCTCATCAGTTTTCCTCACTTTATTATTTGAGAATCGGATGTAAATCGCTTTAGCTAGAGTATCGATGGTAACTGATAGGGGTTTCATAGCTAATCATCCTTCGTTGTGGTGACAACAATTATTTCTTTCTTGGTTTCCGCAAATATTACTTGAATAGTGGACTTGTTCGGTAAAGTTTTGCGATGTTTTTTTCTGCCAGGGTCCAGCACAGGCAATACAATGTCAGGGTCTTCTAGTGTATTTAAAACGTTTTCTTGGCTAATGCCCCTGCTTTGCATGCGTTGGGAAGCATGTAGTGAAAAGATTACTCGCTTCCCTTTAATTTTACGCAATTAAGCCCCGTTTGTTCCTGATTGGTAAGCTAACTACCACTATATCACATTTTACGAAAATGTCAAGCTGTAATTCTCTAAGCAGCAATATTTATGCCGTGTTAGGGGGTCAATTAACAATAACCGAGCAGACCATCCCTCACGGCCCAAACTCCACCACATAGACACTGCTGTCGTCTTTATTGTAGGAGACCCCACACATCATGTAGTCTCCTCCACAGGTACGAATGAGGTCTTTAGCATAATCTGTATCATTGCCACCGAAGAGTTCTTCTCGGATCACCCCTCCATCACGGCCTACTTCTACTGACCAGGCTTGTACATTGTGTCTATTGTAAAAGGGTGCTCTACCATGATCTGAAATGTAAACTCCTGCAGGGGTGCTTGTCATACCAGCAAAAACATAACCACCATTCCAGGATCTCACTATTGCAGCAGCTGTATTTTCTCCATTTCTAATGAGCTGTTCACGCCATTCTTCTTCCCCAGCATCATTAATCTTTAGTAAAAAAACGTCTGTACCAGTAGGATAGTTGGTACTGGTTTTTCCAGCAATCACAAAACCAGCATCAATGCCGTGACAGATCCCACTGGGTCTTGCATCGTATTCGAAATCGTATGATCGAAACCATTCTTCTTCTCCAGCTGCGGATAGCTTCACAGCAAAAGCCTTTGATTGAATATCGAGAAAATATCCTATAGCTAAGAATCCTCCATCGTGGGTAGAAATGAGTCCAGTGCAACGATCAAAGAATAATGATGTATTGTAGATCCAATGCCAGATAATGCCCCCGTTATTGTCTAATCGAGCTATTGCTGGGCCTCCAATACCATCATTAAAAGAGAAAGATCCGGCAATGGCATAACCCCCATCAACGGTGACGATGTCATAAATCCATACGACCTCGTCCGATATATCATACTTTCGGAACCATAATTGTTCTCCGTCAGTATCATATTTGGCAACAAACCCATCAGAATTATTCACGCCATTATAAATAGATCCCGCTATTATACTTCCACCGTTTTCTGTTGGAGCTGCTGTATTCACTTGAAGACAATCGAAGTAAGAAATTATATTCCACCATTGCATTCTACCATTATTGTTGATTTTAGCAATCCATCCGAGACCATAATCATCTGCTGCGAAGACACAGTTCCCATCACTGGTTCTAGTTATAGCCTCACCCTCACCGCTTCCATAAGTCCATTCCTCGGCAATAGCGGAGCAGGGGGTAGTGATCATGAATAACAGGTAAAGAATCAGGATCCATCTCATTTCTGGCCTCCATTTCGAATATGATGGGGAAAAGTACTATAAATATAAGCATTTTCTGTACCAGGCGCACATGAGAGATAATACCACATAGGTGGGTTAAATGTCAAATATTACTGCTTAATATTATTCCAATTGAGAGGATTCCCGGGAACTTATGTGTCGGAAAGTGGAATCGTGTGTCGGGAAGGGGACAAAGATTTAGATGTTCTCTGGTTCTGGGAATCTCAAGCCGGGAAAATGATGCTATGTATGCGCCACCATCCTGAAGATTCCCTCGAGGCGTTTCTGAATCTCTTCTCTGGTAAGATCAGATTGTTTGCCGTGCAATTGATTCCCAACCTTCTTCCCAGCTTTCTTTTTTTCAACTTTCCGAGCAATGAGATCTCTTCTCCCCGAGGTAATATACAAGAAGTGGATATAAATCGTAAATCTTGACTTACCGAGAATGAAAGGCAAGATTCGTTCACCATGGACAGGGAGAGCATCTAAAGAATACATACTCGGTCTGAACCTGGTCTGCATGAATGTATCCCATGTGTATAAATACTCCTCCCACATGTCCAGCTTATCAAGCATCTTCAGAATGAAGTATATGAGTTGAATGACGTTCTCCTCAAAATCCTCCTTGCTTAATTGTTTCCGATGCTGCTCGGTATATTTTAGGAGAAAGAATCCCGCCTCGAGGCCGTCGTGATAGGATCTCGTACTCGTTATCATCTGTTGAATGAAACTCCACAATGGGTGAGACATGTATTCCTTATACCGATAGAGGCTGAGGTTTTCCTCGAGGGGGGGAAATCCCAATCTGATGAGTTGAGTCGCACATTCGTCAAAAACTGTATGATTGCAAGCGGTTTTCATGTAATTACTCGTCTTCCAGTAACAGCATACTGCTTCCCGAAAGTATATGCCAGGCACGCTGAGATGCTAAAACTGTCGTACTGGTCGAAATCCGGTACCGCTACCATTTTAACTCTGCTCTCCATTTTCTCAAACATATAAAAGCTCCGCGACCCGTATGTAAACCCTCTCTCTTCCTTTATCCCGCCGCTGTCGGGTATCCGCCCTATGTATTGAGCTGAAAAAATGTTCCCGTGTGTCAGCAGGAGGAGGGAGATAAGAGGTATTGTGATTTTCTATCTTGTTCTGTAATAATTAGTTAGACCGTCTTCAAAAAACAAAATATTTCACTTGACATTAATCTTTTTCTATGATATACTATGCCTTGAATGTAGTGTACACCACGATTCTGAGGGAGTCATTCCGGTTATTTGCAACAACAGACACAATTTTCTACACATTTCTCTTGTACAGTAGAGCAGACGTGACTGTAATCCACCGCAAAAAAGTTCGAATAAGATAAATATTACATTTCACCCCACTGAGGGTCTTGATCCTGACAGTTAAGTGTGGTCCGTCAGGAGGTATTCGGGATGAACGAAAGTTCAAATCGATCAGTCTACCCGAGGGCGGAGTGTATTCCTTCCCTTGTTTTAGATGGACCCATTCAAACTCGATTTGTTTTCTGACTGTAAGTGACGGGGGGATCACTTCAGACACAGTCTCTGTACTTTGATTGTACAACGGCCTACTTGAAAGGAGGTGTCCGGGAACAAAACCAATCTGTCCTCCTCAACTGGAGGACTTTCAGGGGATGACGTGAAGGTGTGTGTGTCCTGCTTTACGCAGGAAGAATCTTTTTGTACGGAGGTTATTGAATGAGTAGAAAGATCGGTTACCTTGCTCTCTCACTCGCACTC
>CAZZKG010000087.1:0-11135 GCA_964654825.1 uncultured Gemmatimonadota bacterium
AGAGTCTCGTTGACGTCTAGTCGAAGAGCTCCGTCGAAGTAGAAGGTGGCTCCCGCCTGGATGTACAGCGATTCTCCTTCCACCACCTGGATGTCACCCACAACGAGGTAGTCGATCCCCGGGGCTATCCCGCTCAAGGGCCCGGATATGGGATACCCGATCATCCCGGTAAGCGTCACCTCCGGCAGAGTGATCGATGAGAAGATCGGCTGATCGGCAACCTCATGATCATAGAACAGGAAGTGGATATACCTGATGTCGTAGATTCCGCTTTCCAATTCAATCTGGTAGTAACCGGATGTCGCCGTGAAGGTGGAATCCGTCACTGCACCGGGAGAATCTGCAATGAAGAGGACCTTGGTCCCCCAGTGATTGTCCTCATCCTCCAGGTAGCAGTACCCGTCCACGGAGACCCCGAAACAGAGGGTGTTCATCAGTAGAATACCGATGGTGGGTACGATCACGTACGCTTTCTGCATCTGTACCTCCCTGTCAAACCGCTGGAAAGAATTATGTGATGATTCACTTGTTGACCCCCGGTGAGAAAAACCGATCGTTTTTGGGTTTTCCGACCGCCACTTCTCTCCACACAAAAGCAAGGAGAGTGCCATGGAGGAGGAAGTTCGATGGAATCTGCTGCTATCATGTAACTTCTAATTCATCAACAGGTTAAGTCTTTGACGAATCAGCGGACTTCCCCGAAGGACCGGGGTGTCTCACCAGAAGTGCCAACCGGAGTTTGCGGCATGATCACGACAATCGATGGAATCCATTTTTTTTCCGCTCCCTCGATGTGCCAACCGGAGTTGTCACACAGAAAGTGCGGTTTGCACTATCAAGGATTCGGGGAGAATCGAGCTGTTGAGGAAGATGCACCGATGCGGATATTCATCAATCCGGTTTTGGAAAGGATCTCTTGTATGAGGAAACGGCATCGATGCTGAGATTCCGCATGATCTTCTGGAGCCCCTGACGGGATATACCCATCCGGGCGGCGGCCCGTGTCACATTCCCGCCGGTCAGGCGCAGAATGGCTGAGACATACTCCCGCTGGAATCTCTCGAGTGCAGTCTGCTTGGCGGATTCGTAATCAGGAAATTCGGAGTAATTCGTCAGGAGTGAAGGGAAGAGAGTGCGATCCAAAACCGGTTCCTCTGTATAGATAATCGCATTCTCGATCATGTTTTCGAGTTCCCTCACATTCCCGGGCCATTCGTAGGTGATCAGCATTTGAAGGGCATCTTCAGAAATCCCTTCCACATGTTTCTTGAGTTCATATCCCTTGATCCTGACGAATTCATTCGCCAGGATGGGAATATCCTGTTTCCGTTCCCTCAGAGGGGGGATGTGGATCCGAGTCACATTGAGACGATAGAACAGATCCTCCCTGAACAATCCCTCTTTTATCCGTTCCTCGAGATCCCTGTTCGTCGCGGCGAGGACCCGGACATCCACAGGTTTCCCCTTCTCACTCCCAACCCGTTCGATCGTTCTATCCTGCAGGACACGCAGGAACTTTGCCTGGGCGGAGCTGTCGAGTTCACCGATTTCATCGAGAAATATCGTACCTCCGTCGGCGAGTTCGAACTTGCCGAGTTTTCTTTTCAGCGCTCCGGTAAACGCACCTTTCTCATGACCGAACAACTCACTCTCGAAAAGTTCCCGCGGGATAGCCGCACAGTTCACGGCCACGAACGGTTTCCCCTCCCTCCTGCTGCCTTTGTGCAGCTGCCTGGCTACCAGCTCTTTACCCGTCCCGCTTTCCCCGGTGATGAGAACGGAAACATCGGCCCCGGCGAGTTTTCCTATTTCCTTCTTCACCTCCAGGATTATTTCGCTTTTTCCCAGCAACTCACCCATCAACCGATGAATCTCTTCCTTGAGAAATGTGTTCTCCCTCATGAGTCCGAATTCATTCAGAGCACGATCGATCACCCTCTTCAACTCCGAGAGGTCAGGTTTTTTCCCGACATAATCACATGCACCTTTTTTTATCGCTCTCACCACGGTATCGATGGACACATCCCGGGTGATCATGACGACGGGAGTTGAATATTCGAGTTCCTTCATTCTCTCGAGGAATTCAAACCCATCGATACCCTTCCCCAGTTCAATGTCCAGCAGGATCAGATCCTGATCCGATTTCTCGAGCAGAGCCAACCCTTCCTCCCCCGAATGAACTCCGGTACACTGGTAATCTCCTCTGAGCAGCATCAGCAGATCATTCACGAAATCTTTGTTATCGTCAATGATCAAGACGTTCGGTTTTTTCATGGGGGTACTGTCTCCTTACACTTTCTTAATCTCCACTACCATTGTCGTACCTTTCCCCGGCTCGCTACGCACGACCCGGATTTTGCCACCGTACTTATTGAAGGTAGTCTTCGCGTGATACAGCCCGAAACCACCATCCTCCTTTGTAGAATATTCGAGATCGAAGATCTTCCCACAATCCTCATCCTTCAAACCGGATCCGGTGTCCGAAACCTCGACAGATATTCTGGTATCTCTGGTAATGATCCTGATACCCAGTTCCTTGCTGTCACTGTCCTTCATAGCCCGAATCGCGTTCACGATGAGTTCCTCGAAAATCACTTTGAAATCCACCCTGTCGATGAAACCGTGCGGCGTCTGGTCTCCCTCCACAACGATATCATGAACCGTGACACATTCCTTCTTCAGATTTGATGATAGTACCGTGAGGACCTCCTTTATGGAACTCTTCACATCGCAACGATAGTATCGGGTGAGCTCCTGACGGATCGACCCCGTCTGTGCATCGATGGAATCCAGGATCTCGGGAATCAGGCTCGATAATTCCTTCGAACGTCTACCGGTAATCCCGTTCCGTCGAACATCTTCCAGGTTGCGTTCGAGGAGACTGAGACTGCTTTCCATCTCCACCGCTTGCTTCTCGGCAACTCTCGCAAGTTTGGCTTTTTCCACAATTTCTGACAACATTTGAGAAGTGAAACCGAAATAGGCCGTGATCGTCTCCTGTATCTTTTCACTGTGTTCAGGAGAAGGGGTGGTATCCGGCGGAAGATTCCTGAAGAGGAGATTCAGGCGATCGAGATTGGCCGTTGCTGTTTTTCCATGGCCGAACACCGAGAGTGTTTCGAGGAACCTGTCTCTCAATTCATTCTCCGGAATTGATCCGGTTGACTTATATTTGTGGAACAGTCCGGGCAGTACTTTAAATCCGAGGTACAGCATGACGATTCCGGCGATCAGTAGTGACAGAATCAGCCTGAGAATAGTCTTCGACAGGATCGTTCCTCTGCTTGAAACAGTATCCGTGAAGGATATCCCGAGCAGCACTCCCTGACCCGCTCCCTCAGGATTCCCCTGGATGAAAGCTATTACGCCTCCGAGATCAGGATGTTCGAAGAAGAAGGGACGTTTCCGAATGAAGCCCATATCCGCCTGATAACTTCCAATCAATTTGAATTGCCTGTCAAAGACAGACAATTCATGAGAACTACCTGCCAGAATCTCTCTATCACCATCATCATTCATGTCCAATATCTGAGACACCATACAGACATCCAGGCCGCTCCCCAGGCGGGTGCTCATGAGCATCTCAAGTTCCTGGTCGAAGAGATATATATTACCATCCATATTAGACACGACGATTTCTTTTTTGCCATCTCTATCGATATCTGCCAGAAGAGGTATATCAAATTCCGACGCGATGGAGAATGATTTCTCCACTTCACCTGTGACACCCGAACGCCTCTGCAACTGGAAACGTGTCGACTCATCGGCGGCATCCCCACCGGCAAAGGTACAGATGATGTGAGCATACCCATCCTCAACGGTGTCGGAGATCAGTGAACTCGTGTGAGTGAATGCTCCTCCCATCTCATGTCTCCAGAGAAGTCTTCCTTCTTTGTCAAGGCAGGTGAGATAACTGTGGCAGTCATCAATATCATCGAAAGCATACCCGTTACAGGGCGCACGATCGCCGACAATGATCTCAACAGAACCATCGCCGTTTATATCGGCACACAGAGGCCTGGATGCGTGTCCCGTAATAGGATATTCCCAGATCTTATCCCCGGTGTTACCACTGAAAGTGATCAGGCTCCTCTGGATCATATCATATCCGGTTGTAAGTATCGCCAGGATGTCGAGCTGCCCATCTCCATCCGCATCCAGTAGTTGATAATCACCTATAGCGCCATCCCAGAATCCATCACCGTTGACGTCACTTCCTCTCACCTCAGCCGTCTTTATCAGAAGTGTGTACTGCTTTTTTCCTTCGCTGAGTGAATTTGTCCAGATCTCCGACCATATTACATCATCCTTTTTCAAACCGATAACAATTTCAGGGACACCATCCGAATTGAGATCGAGCGCCTGAATGGAAACAACCCCCATCAAACCGACCAGATGATCGGAGGTCCTCAGGGTTCCCCCTACGAGTTCCATCACCAGCACACCCGTGCCATCGGTTATCGCGATCTCAACCGACCCATCGCCGTCGAAATCATCTACGATCCAGTTGGAAACTCCGTCACGGGACATGATACGATCGAAGGAAATCTGTTTTCCGGATCCGGATGTTTCCTGAGACAGACGGTTGGAGGTATGAGACCACACCGTAACGAAAAGAGATGCGAATATGGCTACAGCAGTCCAGAGCAGCAGTTTCTTGCCCACAGATTCAGAACCGATCATCACAAGCTCGAGGTAGAATATCAAATGATTAACTTGTACCACACAACTCACAAGCTCTCACTTACCGAGCATAGCAAATCCTATCATATTCTTTTGTTGCTGTCAATGATGCAACTTGCGACCCGCTCGATCGATGGACAGACGCAATAATGTTTTCATCGCCCCGCTTATCAACACGTCACACCGATCACAGATCTTCGAGGGTGATCTTGAAATGCGGATCATGGGGGTTATCTTTGACTGAATATTATAACAGGAATCACTTCCTCGATACTGATTTTTAATTGTATCACGATTTCACTTTTCTCCATGAGCAACAGGAGAATGAGTAAGAAGAATCATTGAACAGAATATTATTTCTCGGCACAGCCGGGGCGCGATACGTCGTGTCAAAGCAGCTGAGAGCATCGGGTGGGATCTATCTCGAGCTGGAGGGGCAACGGATTATCATCGATCCGGGCCCGGGGTGTCTGGTCAAACTCGCCTCGAGTGAGCCAAAAATCGATCCGACCGAGATAGATATCATTCTGTTGACCCACAAACACATCGACCACGCAACCGACGTCAATGCGCTGATAGACGGCATGACGGGCGGCGGATTCAGCAAAAAAGGCATACTCGTGGCACCACGGGATGCACTGGAAGATGATCCTGTCGTGCTGCACTACCACAGGGAATTCCTGGATAAGATCATCGTCACCGTAGCGGGGATGGAACTCGAGGTGGGGAATCTCAGAATGATAAAACATTTTACCGGCAGGTGACGGGGGAGTCTGAGGGAGTTCCCGGCATGGTGGTATCTATCCAGACCTTTGGCAACAGGGCCGGTAACTACAATCCGCACTGCCATTGCCTTGTTTCCGATGGCGTTTTTCTCACTGACGGTACCTTCGTTCGTAGTTCTTTTCTCCCTCCGATGGACATCGCAGAACTTTTGAGGAGAACTGTGCTGGGAGCATTCGTCGAGGAGGGACTTCTTCCGGAGTCGGTGGTATGTAACATGCTCGGCTGGCCGCACTCGGGATTCCATGTCCATCTGGGACCGGTGATTGATGGGAATGACAAGGAGACCGCAGTGGAGCGAACGCGCGGCAACCCTCAAAGATAAGCGACGGCGGACAATGCCTCCACGACTCTATCGTCGTGACTTTGAAACAGTGCGTTTCCGCTTGAAGAGCCCGTGCCAGGACTGTCGTAAACAAGGGCCGCCACATTGTGGTCCGCGAAATGCTTTGCTATCGCCATCCTCAGCGGGCCTCGTCTGCTTCTGTCACTACCAGCAAGAATTATCACCGCTGGGCAATCAGATCTTGCATCCGGCCAGAACAGAGTGCCTTCGAGGATTGTTTGCCCGTTGACGAAGTGGATCTCCTCTTCCTGTGGGTCAAGTTCCTTCACAGTACCCCTGGGGGTATCCTCTTTCGTGGCAGAACCGTGGCAAGAGGGGAGAAGTAATAGAGGCAGCATCAGCCCGATCAGGATCACGGGCGCGATGTCGAACCTTCGAGTGGTTGAAAAAATCATAGTATTGCGTCCTCTTCTATTGCTCCTCGCAAGAGTTCCTGCGAATACGCCACGTGGCCTGACGTTCAACATCAGCGGCGGCGTCAGCGCTGACTGCTGCATGTTGTTGTTAGGCCATAGCTGCATACAATTCTCTCGACTACAGCAGACAATGCCCCGAGCGCCGCCTGATAGGCGCTGTGCATGTCGTCGAGGTTAAATCCCAGAGGTCACTCATGGCGGCGCCGAGATCGATGTCTTACACCCACCATTGGTCCTCGATCACTCGCGGCGCAGCTGGTCATCGGTAGTGTCTCTTCGATGCAGCTCAGCCCTCAGTTCTTCCAATTCCTCGGTGAAGGCTGCGCCCAACTCCGTATCCCGTTCAAACCCATCGGCCCACGTCAGGACATCATCAGCGTCTCGCACGCGGCCGGCGCTCATCAGCATCCGCGCGTACGTTATCGCCACCCAGGTGACGTTCTTTGCGAGATACTTGGTGTACACACGCCGTATAGGGCTTCGATCATCTTCTCCCACCCACGGTCCACGAAAATCGCCCGGCCTGATACCGTTTAGACTAACGCGGATCGTAGCCGTGTCAACCGCTGCCGACGGTGGTGCCGGTTGCCAAAGCAGAAACGCCCCCACGTTAACGAGATGATCTTCGTAGTCCTTGTAATACGACTCTTCCACCGTCGGGGCGAATGAAATCGGGCGCGTAAAAGCACCTCGTGTTTGCAGATCGGTCCATCCCCTGAGAATATGATCCGCCGCCGTAAAGAGCCTACCGTCCTCGTTCGTGACGCCGACGAGTGAATCCAAGTACGCGTCATCAAATGGCATGTGTACACCGAGTGTTTCACTCACGAACCGCAGCTCGCTGAAACAGTGGAAGAGCATCCTTGATCTTGTTCTCACGAAACAGCTCCAATCCTGCATCAAGATCCTGCTGCCCCCGAGACGAACATACTGCGGGTAGGAGAAAAAGCAAGAGAGCGAAGCCACTTAGAACTCGCCTTGGACTTGACAAGTCTCACCTCCATATCGCCGCGTCGCATTCTTTACCGGCTCAACGTACTACCTCATACACTGGAAGGTGATACGGCCATCGGAGTGCAGCGATTTGTTAGGCGGCACCGGGCTGTCGTCGATCATGCCGCCTCGGAAGTGCTCAAGCATTTGAATGACAGCCAAAAACCCAATGCCATTTCGAATAGAGTCATGGGCATGTCGAACCAGTACGCGTTAACGGTCTCCTTAAAATGAGGAAACACTATGAAAGTGAAAGCACAAAACACACACCACGCCGATGACATCACACCGAAGGCCGCCAATGCCTTCGGAATATACTTAGACTTGAACCATAGATAGCTGCAAAGCGTGGACGCCAGTCCCCAAAATGGCAGGCCAATGTAATACGCGTCGTAGCTCGCTACAAGGTGGAGCCTCGCCAAGGTATGCAACTGATCTGCCTTGAAGGCGGGTAAGTAGGTAGCATCACCCAGGAGCCGCAGCGCGCCAAGCATGTTGAGCGCTGTCTCACCCCACAACATAGCATAGACCAGCCGGCAAAGCGCCGCGATCAAGGCTAGGTTTCGATGCACAGGCTTGAGGACTACATAAAGAGAAGCGACCAGCACTATGACGGTTACAAGGTAGAGCAGGTCGCACGCGACGTTGAGCCGAAACAGCGTTTCGTGCTCCGTGATGTTCCGGGCCGTATCAACGGCATTTCCAGGGACAAGCAGGCGGAAAGAGATACCATAATTCGCGACGATCACGATTGCTATCGCGAACAGGAAAACAACTCCTGCGACTCTCGCAGCGCTACGTTGATAGTCGTCGATGTTGCTGATCGTCAATGTCATTTCCCCTTGACGGTTAGTAAGCAGAAGCATTGCTGTGCCGCCTAACAGCAAGCGGATGGTAATACGCAGCCCCAATGGTGCGGTGCGAAGTGTCGGCGCCATCTACAGTTTATACAATTTCCTCATAAGAGCTATTGGACCGCACTCTTGAGACATAACACTCAATTGATGATATCACGAACAAATATGAATGTCAACGGCTTCCCGTGCTTTCGTATTCCTCTCGGGGTCCTATGCAGGTTCCGGATAATACTCAATCTCCAGGTTGAATCCAATCCATGGGGCTCTTTACTCCTCAAAGAGGAGACAGCCGGCATGCTCCGGGAAGCGAGCGGGAGCGAGTACGGTTATGATCCCGAAGGAACTGACGTAGCAAACCGCAAAGCGATCGAGAAGTGGCAAACCCATTTCGCCCAGACTCGCTGACGTGAACGACACTCTTGTCACAGGCACCTAAAATCACGATAATTAGTGCACGCTGAATGCTCCACGAGATCACACTGGAGGAACAGATTGTGAAGATGAACTACGACTGTGTTCCGTGTTTCGTCAAGCAGGCACTCGGAGCCGCACGTCTCGCCGGAGCGGATCGAGGGCAGCTGAAGGAAGTTCTCTCCAGACTCGGCGGCATGATCCCCGGTTTCTCGTTCGACGTCTCCCCTCCCCAGCTCAGCAGGGACATGTACCGGATGGTCATGGAGGTGACGGAAAACGACGATCCTTTCAGAGCGATAAAGGAGAAAAGCAACCGGATCGCTCTCTCCCGTTACGAGATGATCAGGCAGAAGGTGTTCTCCTCGGCTGATCCCCTTCGTACGGCAGTCGATCTCTCGATTGCCGGAAACATCATAGATTTCGGTGTCAGGAAATCTTTCGACATCGATCGGGAGCTCACAAACCTCATGAGGGAGGGGAGCAGTGTGAGTCATCTCGATAGTAAACCGATCTATTTCTATCCGGAGTTCCGAGACGCCCTCCAAAGGGCTGAGACCCTCCTGGTTCTGGGAGACAACGCCGGTGAGGTGGTCCTCGACCGCATTCTCCTCGAGGTGATCACTGATTTATATCCCCGCATGAGAGTCACTTACGCCGTGAAGGAACGTCCCGTCATCAACGACGCCCTGGTCGAGGATGCGCTTCTCGCTGGCCTCGATAAGGTAGCGGAGGTGATCTCGTCCGGCTCTGATGCCCCCGGCACCATCCTGAGCATGTGCACTCCTGCGTTCGTCAGACTGTTCAGAGATTCGGACATGGTGATCAGCAAGGGGCAGGGAAACTTCGAGACTCTGACGCAAGAAGATCGGTGCCCCGTCTTTTTTCTCTTTATGGCCAAGTGCGCCGTCGTTGCGAAGTATCTCGAATGTGAGCTCGGAGACGTCATTCTCCTCGATTACGCGTCATGGGAAAAGGGTTCCTGACCGGGAGTATGGATGGAAATTTTTCTTCACAGTCTCAGCGATGCGTTGATGATCAGTCTCTTCGTCTTTGTGATGATGATGTTCATCGATTACCTGGGTGTCATGACGAGAGGAAGGATGAACCGCATCATCGGAAGGGGAACACTCCGGCAGTACCTGATCTCTTCCGGCCTCGGTGCCATGCCGGGATGTCTGGGTGCGTTCATGAATGTGTCTTTCTATGTCCGTGGTCTCATCACCTTCGGAGCGATCACCGGCGGGATGCTCGCCACGAGCGGTGATGCCGGGTTCGTGATGCTGGCCCTGTTTCCCCGTACGACTCTCCTCCTCATCTTTCTGCTTTTCATCCTCGGTGTGATCATGGCTTTTGTCATAGACAGGCTGCTTCCCGTCCTGAGGATAACACCCTGCGAAGCGTGTGTGGATTTGGAGGTGCACCCGAAGGATGAGTGCAGGTTCCTCCATTTCAGAGAAGTGATCGATCAGCTGAGAACTCTTTCCCTCTCACGATTCCTACTCATGTTTATGCTCGCGGGGGCTGTCTACGGCGCCGTCACCGGTATCATCGGGCCAGTCGATTGGGACTGGGAGAGGATCACTTTCGTCTCGCTCCTCGGACTTGCCGGCGTCATCGTGGTTTCTGTCCCCGAACATTACCTCGAAGATCACATCTGGAATCACATCACCAAAAAACACCTGTGGCGGATCTTCCTCTGGAGTTTCGGTGTTCTCCTGCTCGTCGAGATAGCCGAGAGCGTCTGGGACGTGGAGATATTCGTGAAATCGCACATGCTGTGGGTTCTCTTCATCGCCGGTTTGATCGGTCTGATCCCCGAACTCGGTCCTCACCTGGTGATCGTGATGATGTTCGCCGAAGGTCTCATACCTTTTTCTGTTCTCCTGACGAGCGCCATCGTTCAGGACGGGCATGGGATCCTGCCACTTCTGTCCCACTCGGTGAAAGATTCACTTCTGATAAAACTCTTCAACCTCGCTATAGGACTGCTGTTCGGTTTTCTCCTCTACTCATTCGGTTATTGACAAGGCCCGGGTCGAGTACTATATGTATTGTAATTATTTTGATTGAGAAGATATTCACAATGTAGGGTTCGAAAACACTTCTCCTGTTGAGGCAGGGGATTGTATCCTGCACTGAATCACAACGAACGAGGAAGGGGACGAACATGAAACAACGTGTGAGCCGAATCTGTATTTTTATCGTCATTGTCACTGTGCTTCTGAGTCCGCAGACGGTCTTCTGCGATGAGGCGGAAGAAGCCGGGGGCCCCTGGTCTGCGAACTTAGGCCTGGGTTACACGACAACCCGCGGGAACTCAGAGACCGACAACGTCGCTCTGACAGGGCAGGCCGTCCGCGAGATGGAGAAGAGCAAGTGGAGCAACCTCCTCAATTTCACCTATGCCACGACCGAAGGTGACAAGGCCGCCAACAAGGGAGGTTTCAAGACCCAGTATGATTTCATCCCGTCGGAACGAATCTTCTATTTCGGAAAATTCGGGATAGAATACGACGAGTTCGCCGAACTGGATCTCCGGACATCTCCCGGCGGCGGTGTCGGGTTCGTACTGATGAAGCAGGAGAAGGCGAACCTGAGCGCAACAGTTGGTGCGAACGCGGTCAGCGATTTCTTCAGTGACGG
>CAZZKG010000088.1:0-3557 GCA_964654825.1 uncultured Gemmatimonadota bacterium
GGTATCGCGTCTGTTAACCCTAATGATTCTAGTTCTGTAATTGATATAGAAACGGATTTTCTGTTCGTCCCCAATCGATAGAAACTCCCTTTTGATATCCTCTGCCCGCAGCTTGAGATGAATATTTGGAAACTTTTTAATTATGAGGCCCTCCAGATTCCTGGCTTTTTCCCACTGGTTACACCCGATATACAGATGATGCAGCTTCAAAATTAGTTTCTCTGACTTGAAATTGCGTAATGCAGTCTGTAACAATCTATCGGCGTCCTCACACATTCCCTGGGCCATCAGGACCGAAGACTTCAAATCTATCATCGCTAACCGTTGTTGAGGTGTCAGATTAAATGATCTCAGACGCTCCAGCATAATGAGACAGTTACGGTAATCGGTTCGTTCGAACTCAATTTGGGCAAGGATCAAACCTACAGTCATTGCAGTTTTGGGTTGTACAGGTCTGGCAAGAGCTTTTTTCAACAGGAGTTCCGCCTGCAGATACTCTCCATTTATGAATAGAATCTGTGCATATTTGGATAGAGTGAAGGAGTTGTCGGGTACAGAGCGGATGATCCGCTCCCAGTAAGCTGTCTCATTCTGGTACGCACGAGTGTTTAAGATGACCTGGGGGATGCAAGCGACAATCAATAGAGCCATCAGAATAGACATCATCCATTTTTTCAGCAGAATCAGATTTCTTGAAAGGATCCAAACGAAGCCAACAGCAGGCACCATCAAGTATCTGGTTGATACGCTATAAGGATAGATACTGAGGAAAATGAGCAACAGATGGCCTGAGAGAAAAAAGAGGATGAAAGAATAGGGAACGAGTCGGCTCAAATTTCGCCGCGACCGTAATAGCAAAAAGAGAAATATACCTGTCGAGCACATCCCCAGAACTGTATAATATGGATGAGTGATTCTCTCGAGAGTGATAAACATGTCGGTGAAAAAGGGGAAGACCAGAGAACGGGAATAAAAACCGATAACAGCCAATACAATCGTAACGTTTTCCAGAAACCCAGGAAGAAAATGGAGAGGACTCAACTGCATATTCAAGATGACTGCTTTGAATACCCAGAACAGACAGATCAGGACGATATTGCCGAGATGGATCGGAAAAGATATCGTTCGCCGTTTTGCAATTTCGTAAAAAATAAGGACCGGGATAAAAAACAGAGCCCCCTCTTTCGAAAGGAGGCAAAAGGCATAGGACAGGAACATCAGTAATACTAAGTACCATCGCTTCTTACGGATATAGATGTCGAGGAGGAGAAGACAACAGATCCCAAAAAAGAGCATCATCAGGTCACCGCGACTTACCAGCCATACGATATTGTCAACGTTCAGTGGAAAAATGGAAAAGATACAGATTGCGATTTCAGCGAACGGATTCTTTTCGCCCTGGCGTTTGAGAAGCACGAAGAGGCTTAACAGGACGAGATCGAAGATAAAGATGTTGATGATTCTCAATCCGGCATGACTGAGGCCCCAGATTTTCTTTTCAACCATAAGCGTAAAGGTCACAAGAGGACGATAATAATCGTATTCGGATATTCTCTGTCCGGTGAGTTCCCAGAATCCGTGTTTAAATGCAGCTGATACAGGATAGTCAGCCTGGAGCAGCAGGTTTTGCCGGATCAGAGGTTTCGAATCCCAGATCAAGTCATAGGAGAGTGTCTCATGATAAAGCACCCAGGTAATGAGTACTATGATGGAGAAAAAAACAATATCATTTTTTATCAATTTGATTACACTACTGCCAAATCGTGCCATGTGATCTCACAATCTGCGATCTGCTACTCGAGATACCCCAGGTTTCTCAAAGCCTCCCTGGTAGCTTCATCAAGGGCTTCTTCGGAGGGGACAGGACCTTCTTCTTGTTTCTCTTTCCGTTGATGTGTATCAACCATCAATTTTAATCGAGATTTGAGCTCATGAAAATCAGTGGAATACTCAGATAGTCCGATGAGGTTATGAAGCTCTTCTGGATCTGTGACGAGATCATACATTTCATGCTTGCCGTCGCTTGCAAGAATCAGTTTCTTATCCTCATATATAATGGATCTGAGTCGTCTTTTCCATATACTGAGTGCTTCACTGTCTTTACGTTTCCCGAATGTCCACAGTGCTTGGACAGGAAGGTAATATTCACAAATAACAGGTCGAGCTTTCCTCTTTTCACCATCCAGAAGATCAATTCCATGGGTGTTCTCTGAATCAAGTCCAATGATGTTCAAAAGTGTAGGAAATATATCAATGATCTGGGCTGACTCGTAATCTTTCGTGTTCGGAGGGAAGAGGGGTGGATAATGGATGATAAGAGGGATCGCAACGGTGGTTTCGTAAAGGCTGAACATGTGATCTACGTGATCATGATCACCAATGTTCTCTCCATGATCGGCTGTAACGATGAATATCGTGTTATCCCACACACCATTCATTTTCAATTCATCAATGATCCTCCCGATAATATAATCAACATACAATATTTCTGCATCATAGAGCTCGTTGAGATGAGTCAATTCATCCGCCGTATAAGTCCTCTTCTTCAGATAGAACAGCCTTGATCGATGTCCAAAAAGATTGATATCTGGATCACTGACGAAAGTCCCGAAAAATTGTCCTGACGAATTGTACGGATTGTGGGGTTCATTCAGGTTTACAAAGAAAAAAAAGGGTTTGTCACCATCACGTTGAGCAAGCTGATTCTTGAATAGAACAAGGCTAATATCCTCTCCCCTTTTCTGTACAGGAAGTTTCATCTTCCAGGTCTCGAAAAAATTTGAGAACCCCTGATCGAATCTATTCGTTCGAGAAACGATAGGGTTCTCGATGATGGCAACCGTTGAGTATCCATTGTTTGACAGTACTTCAGCAAGGGTTGTGAGTCCTTCGTTGAGCTTCCAATGCTCCTGAGTACATCCGTGAAACATGGGATAGTATCCTGTGAACATTGATGCATGGGCGGGGGCGGTCCAGCTGCTCACCGAATACGCTTTTTCATACATTCTTGCTGTCGTGATGAGCTCATTCAGGTTTGGTGTGGTTTCTCTGAAGTAGTCGTAACAGGAGAATCGATCTTGACGGGCAGTATCCAGAACAATGATCACTATGTTGGGTTTCCCATTTGATAGTGAAAGATAGGATTTATCAGAATCTGAAGAGGTGCAGGAAGAGAATAAAAGAGAGAGAATTACCAGGATGACACCACATAAATTATGTTGTGTTAGCTGCTGCATAAAGATCAATAATTCTCCCGCCGATCGATGTGTCTGATGATAGCATAATGTGAGCGAACTGTCAATAGACAGGAGAGGTATCATAATGATGTTGATGATATTGACTCTTCACAAGCATCCAATTAACTTTTACCAATTACGCCAGAGTAAGCATATGGTGACAAAATCACTACATTCGAAATCGATAATCAGAATAACACTGCTGTTTTTATTTTCAATCCTTATCCTCGGTACCCTTGAACTCTCAATGAGGGCAATCGTCTCCCTCCTCGATCTGGAGCTGGACATAGTCGTCGTCCATCCGAACCTCGGACAGGCAGA
>CAZZKG010000088.1:3657-5518 GCA_964654825.1 uncultured Gemmatimonadota bacterium
CTCGGACATCTCCTCATCGCGGAGGCCCTGGCTGACACGCTTCTTCACACATTGAGAAATGAGTAGGAGGTATGGTTACGCGCTCAGTTGCACAATTTTTACATGCGAAGGGCTCATCGGGTGACCGTATTTATAAAGAGATCCACGCAGCCACTCGATATCCGAGAATTCTGATTCTCACCTGTCTCTTCCTCACCCAGCCGTCCTGTACGACACTGTTTCGTTCTGCGAATCGGCCCAATGTGCTGTTTCTCATCGTCGACACGCTCAGAGCGGATCATCTCGGCTGTTACGGCTATTCCAGGGACACGTCACCGCACCTGGACGATCTGAGCAGGAACGCCCTGCTGTTCGAAGATGTGACCGCTCAGGCGCCGTGGACCAATCCATCCGTGGTATCACTCTTTACCTCGCTGTATCCTTCATCTCACCACCTGATGACCCTGAAATCCGACGGTAAACTGAGGTCGCTCGATGAGAAGATCATTACGCTCACGCAGATAGTGAAGGAAGAGGGGTACAGAACCGGCGCATTCACCGCGAACCCCTGGCTTTCAGCCGGTATCGGGCTCGAACGCGGTTTTGACATGTACCGGGACCTCCCCATGAAAACACCGGCGAACAGACTCAATAGTATCGCGCTCGAGTGGATACGGTCGCTGCAGGGAGCGGATCCATTCTTCCTCTACATCCAATACATGGACGTTCACGGACCGTATCAGCCGTCGCAGCCTTACGACACCATGTACCGGTCCAATAAACCCGGTCGACACTTGAGTCCGGAAGAAAGGGAGAGGATGCCGGATTACCTGCGTATCGAGGGCCTCCAGACGCTGGAGGGGTACATCGCACGGTATGACGGCGGTATCAGATTCTGGGACGAGTGCCTGGGGACATTTCTGGATGCTCTTTCCACCGAAGGATACCTCTCCAACACCATTCTCGTGGTCACCGCGGATCATGGTGAAGAGTTTCTCGACCACGGAGGATTCAACCACGGTTCCACACTTTACGAGGAACAGCTTCGCGTGCCGCTGATTCTCCGGATACCGGAACCGGCAGGGACCGCTCGTAATGTACTTAACCGTGGGCGGATCGATGATCCGGTCGAGCTGGTCGATGTTCTGCCAACACTTCTCTCACTGATCGACATCCCATCCATTGATCAATTCCAGGGAGACGACCTCACGGACCTGATCCGGGGATCGGGGTGGCAGGCGGAGCCTGTATTCGGCGAGGGGGCAGTCGGTTTCGGCGGGCTGCCGCTTCCCGAGGGAAGGCTCGTATCCGTGAGGATCAACGATCATAAATTAATCTTCAACCTCGACACGAAAGATCCCCGCCTCTACGACATCTCATCCGACCCGGGGGAGCGGACGAACCGTGCTGATTCTTCACCGGCCGTAGAGGAGGAGATACACGACCGGCTCAGGGTGTGGATCGAGAGCTGCAAACGGGATGGAGAGCGGTACGAATCGGGTGAGCTCGAAACCGGTCAGGATGTCCTGGAGGACCTCCGGGCACTCGGTTACCTCCCGGAGGAATAACCACCTGAGGATAACTCTTATGCGCGCCATGGGGGGCGCGCAACAGAAAAAGCCCTCTCTCTGTTGGCAGAGAAAGGGCTTTAGTTTTGTCTCCTGCAACCCCCACTTTACGCCATGAATGCAAGTGAGGTTTCCCCGCACCACATCAACACCATCAGCATTAGATGCCGTGGACGTTGAAAGTAGGCGGAGGATTGCCGACGAGAGGCCAACCGCAGATACCACCGATTGGCGGAATGCTTGTGCCGTGGTTGTATGCGCCAGCCCAGTCGAGTGCAACTGTGATACCGTGTGAATTAGGAACGCCGCTCCAG
>CAZZKG010000088.1:5618-10999 GCA_964654825.1 uncultured Gemmatimonadota bacterium
TGACTGCGCGGGAGTGTCAATCTGCGATGACGGAACTGCGGTCAGATGCGTGTTCGCAGCGATCATCGATTCTGCCATCGGGTCAGGTGAAGAACCAGGATACGGAAAAACCAGGTCGTCACCACCCTGGTTGGCCACAGGGCTGTTGCTACTGCAGGCCATCAGGGCAAGTCCCAGAATGCAGGAGAAAATGAGGACCTTTCTCATACGTTGTCTCCTTTTCGACTAATGATTAACTTTTCAGATCCAGCTGGATCCAAATGAAAGCTACAGGAGTTGTGGTACCGAGGTAATATTTGGTGCAAACCACCTCCTTCCATCACATGGCGTTATCTTGCACAATTATAGCAAAAGATTCATGTATTGTCAAGCGTTTTTTACAATTTAAAACTATTCTCACAAACACTTATCCAGAAAAGGGTTAAAAATATACAAAACCTGTGTTCCAGGACTCACATCAGGTAATATACACCCAACATTCCTGTTCGTTTTCGCGTCGTCAGTAAACTTCGTTTCATTCCGTCCCGAACAATACGATTTCTGCCTGTTCTTGACGAGCATAAGATAAAAAAAGGGGGGTTCAGACTGTCTGATTCACCGACTCGATGACACGTGCGATTTCTTCGTCCGAGAGCTCGGGGAACATAGGGAGGGAGAGGATTTCACTCGAGAGATTTTCGGTCACCGGAAAATCACCTGCTCGTTGATCGAGAAACGTGAACGCCTTCTGCAGATGGACGGGGGTGGGGTAGTGAATCGCGTTCCCGATCCCCATCTCCGCCAACCTCCGCCGGAGCTCATCCCGCCTGTCGGTACCCACTACATAGAGGTGGAAAACCCCATCCATCCCGGGTGATTCAAAGGGCAAATCCACACCCGTGAGATGTTCGTTGTACGTCTCAGCGATTTCGCGGCGGCGCTCGTTGAACGAATCGAGGAACGGGAGTTTTGCCCTGAGTATGGCCGCCTGTATTTCATCAAGACGGGCGCACATTCCGGGGATCTCATGCCGGTCCTTCCGGGATTGACCGTGGTGCCTGATCTTCCTCGCCCGCTCCGCCAGTTCGTGTGAGTCTGTGACGACCATACCGCCGTCACCGTATGCACCAAGATTCTTCGTCGGGTAGAAACTGAAACATCCGGCATCACCGAAAGTGCCAACCTTCCGTCCTCCAACCCGTGCCCCGTGCGCCTGAGCGCAATCCTCGATGACACGTAAGCCATGACGTGCGGCATATTCCACAACAGCATGTATTTCACACGGATTACCGTACAGATGGACAGGAATGATCACCCTCGTTCTCGTGGAAGTGGCACACTCCAGATTCGTGACGTCGATGTTGCGGCTTTCCTTCCCCACGTCCACCAGGACCGGCACCGCCCCTGCCCTCACGATCGCCGTCACGGTCGGGATTGCAGTGTTGGCCACGGTGATGACCTCATCTCCCGGTCCCACCCCCATAGCCATCAGCGCTATAGTCAGCGCCGAGGTACCCGAGCTCACGCCGACTGCGTACCTGCTGCCTAGATAACGTGCGAACTCCGTCTCGAAAGCGGCGACTTCCTCATCGAGAATATAACGGCCACGATCGAGGACACGGTCTATGGCTGCGCGTATCTCCCTTACGAGTGCGTCGTGTGTTCTCCTGAGGTCGACGAAAGGTACCCGCTGTGTGCTCACCAGTAGTGTTTCCTGTTGTGACGATAGAAATCGATGGTCCTCCGCAGGCCATCCTCCATGGAGACTTCGGGCCGCCAGCCGAGCGTTGAGTTTATCAAACGGTAATCACCCCAGTAGTCACCAATATCGATCCGTTCTTTCTCGGGAGGAAAGGGCTCCAGTTTGAAGGATCCGGTACCTGCTATTTTGATGATATTCCGGGTCAGTTCGAGGAGTGTGACGGGCTCCTCCCCTCCGAGATTGAAGATCTTTCCATCCGCTTCATCGCTGGCCGCAGCAAGCAGAAACGCCCTGACGACGTCATCGACGTAATTGATATCTCTTTTCTGCTGACCGTTGCCGAAGATCGTTATCTCCCGGTCCTCGATCGCCATACGTATGAACCAGGGGATGAAACCCTGCCTGTTGTGCTTCATCAGGAGACCGGGACCGAAGGTGTTGGTGAGCCTCAGGGACACTGTTCTGATGTTGTAAACGTTGTGATAGAGGATGTGGTACCACTCACCCGCCATTTTGTTGATACCGTTTACGTCGGTCGGCTGGACCGGGTGCCCCTCGTCGACCGGGATGTACAGGGGTTTTCCGTACACCTGCCGTGTCCCGGCGAAAACAAGCTTCACTTCGGGATTGTTCTCCCTGCACGCTTCGAGGAGAGAGAGCTGACTGCGGCAGTTGATCTCGAGGTCGACCATCGGATCTTTCATGCTGTCGATGTGACTCACCTGCCCGGCGAAGTTGAAGATGTAATCCCTGCCTCTCACGAGGTGGTTCATACCGGACCTGTCTCTGATATCGGCGATGTTCACCCGGACCCGATCTTCGATGCCATGGATGTTGAACAGGTTTCCGCCATAGTCGGGGATGAGGGAATCGACGAGAACGATCTTCGCACCGCAGCTGACGAGGTGTCGGCAGAGGTTACTCCCGATGAACCCCAGCCCTCCCGTTATCATGACATTTTTATCTCTGAACGCCGACTCGAGATCGGTCATCTACGGCCTCCTTGTATTTCCTGAGACTGTGATCCCGGCTGTTTCCCTTCCTTCACGATGAGTTTCCACCACATCCTGACCAGTCCCATCACCACTCGGAAGACACGAAGAAAATTGAAGAACTGTGATTTCCCGCTCAACCGGAAGTAATGGTGAACCGGTACCTCGACGATGGTGAAACCCGCCATCTGTATCTTCTTGATCATCTCGACGCAGATGACGCCGCTGTTCGATTCGAGTTTCACCCGGTCGAAGATTATCCTCCTCATCAATCTGAAATCACAATCCACGTCCCTCACCACCAGGCCGAACGAGAGCCTGGCAATCCAGTGGTAGACTCTCCCGGTGATCTTCCTGTGAATCGGGTCGGCCCTCTTTATCTTGTACCCGTTGACGACATCGACACCCTCCTCGACACGATCCAGAAGAAGTGTCAACTCCGTCGGATCATACTGCGCATCACTGTCGGTGTAGAAGATATACTCCTTAGTAGCATTGGCGATGCCGCTTTTAAGCGCCCCTCCGTACCCTCTGTTTTTTTCGTGGTTATACACACGAACTTTCTCGAAACTGCTCTCGAGTCTCTCAAGGATTTCGCAGGTCCGCGCATCACTGCCGTCGTTCACGAGAATTATTTCGTAATCACTGCTGACCTGCTCGAGCACGTTGATGGTCGACAGGACAAGACTCCCGATCGTCCCCCAGTCGTTGAACACAGGGAAGAATGCTGATATCGACGGTTTTCTCGTATCTTTCTCACTCATGTTCGAATCGTCTCTCCCGCAGTATCCGTATCAAAGAATCAACACTCCCCGAAGTGTATCCGCCTTCCACCGCTTTCCTGAGATGGAAAAGGGCTCTGTCGGTGTCCAGACCACTCTCCGCCATCAGCACCCCCAGCTTTCCATTAGCGAGGGCGAAGTCGGGGCTTGTACTCACTGCAGCTTCATACAGCTCGAGAGCCGCCTGTTTCTCGCCGGTCTTCTCGCGAAGTATACCCACTCTCACCATGGCGCCGGGATTCTGTGGCTCGACCCGAAGAGCTTTCTCCCCCCACTGGAGGGCTTCAGTCAGGTTCCCTTCCTCCTCGCGAATCTCGGATAAGATAAGATATGGAACGGATGATTCCGGGTCAAGCAGATATGCTTCATGCGCCTCAATGAGCGCATCTTCATAGAGACCGGCAGTCATCATCATCGATGCGGCCGTGACATGCGCCAGTCCGATATTCGCCCTGAAAGATCTGTTTTTGAGCCACAGGGTATCCTCTTCATCCGGTACCAGGAGAGCCCGGTGACGGGCTGCCGTCTCTCTGTCCAGAGCCGGTGGGTTTACGTCTACTTCCATTACCGGACCGTGGGGGGTGAGGAATCGCAGAGGAATCACCTTCTTGTTGTACGCCTGGTGCGTATAGATCCGGTACCGACCGAGGTTGTCGCTTACAAAGTCCGCGAGATTGGAGAACTTCCTCTCCGGTATCAGGCTGAGCTCCGGATAGTCCAGCTTGAGACTCTTTCTGTACCACTCCTCGTCGAGCAGAGGCAGGTAAACGGAAATGACATCACTCCACCTGTGCTCGACGATCCGGGCATACGTGAATACGAACGCCAGTGTCGTGTGATCGGTGAGGAGGATCGCGGGCCGCTCCATCGAATTGTACACCAGCTCGGCGAACTTTACCGCACTCCTGTCCCAGCTCTTATCCGCACGGTGAAAGTTTGCGACGAACAGCTGCAGAGGTATCAGCACAACAAACACCGAGAAGACCACTCTCGCAGCGGCACCGGGCCATTTCTCCCGGATATGTCTGAACAGTTCACAGAGTGCCCAGGTGAAAAACAGCACGGCAAAAACAGTGACGGGAAGATAAAAAGACTGCTGCTCTTCAGCCATTCTCCCACCGGTGCCGAAGTTTATCACGAAAACGGTGAGGATGAGAACCGGTAGAAGGAATGCGATTGCCAGCAATCGTCTTCGCACAAAAAGCAGCACGACACCGGCCGCCATTATGACCGTGGCAGCGGGACTGAAGCCATCGAAGAAGAACCCCCCTACCCCTTTCATCATTTTGAGTATCTGGTCTGTGCTCCTCGTGAAGAAATAGTCGCTGTGGGAAGCGAGACTCAGATGCGAAACCAGGCCACCGAAGGTACGCGGATTTCCCCAGTTAAGCGGGGGGCTCTCGGCCGCACGGACTGGAATGAAGAGATAGAGACTGAGACCGGCGGCGTAGAACAGGGTTACGAGGATAACCGACGCCGTTAACCGCCCCTTTAATCTTGGAGCGACTGAGAAGGAAATCAACAGCGCTGACGGAATTACCGCTCCCAGAGTCAGATGATTGGACATCCCCAATCCGGTCAGAAACGCAAGGAGATAAAGATGAGTTATCGACCATCCTTCGACCTGCCTGAGTCGTATGAGGATGTATACAGCAATAGCGGTGAACAGAAGGTTTAAAGAATACACCTCGGCGGTGTTCGAGAGATCCCACATATTGAGTGAAAAGGCGGCAGTCATCGCACCGATAAACGATAGGAAAACGTTTCGTGTCAGCCTGACGGAAGCCTGGAAGATCACCAGGGACGCGAGCGCACCCGAGACGGCCGAGAAGAGTGAAAGCCTCGTCGCGACCTCGCCCCCGGGAATCAGGGAAAAGAGCCTGCCGATGAGTACGTAGAGAGGATACCCGGTGGGGTGGGCGATGC
>CAZZKG010000089.1:0-5952 GCA_964654825.1 uncultured Gemmatimonadota bacterium
ATACCCACTGAAAGGAAAATAAATAGAAATATATAAACTATTCTACTCACTGTTACCTCCGGACCGTTTAAATTTTTCTTGAATTAGCACTCCGTGATATAAAACACAAAAAGGAAGGCGCCAGGTCTTAAAAGCTTGGTGTATAGATTCCCTTGTCAACAGGTTAGACTGATACATGATTGTTACCACTTGAATCAAATTGAACTATGAGGAGAATCTCTTAATACAAATATCTTCTAAGGAACAACAAAAAATTCGAATTCGCCCTCATCAAAAATATAATCTGGATAAATACCCACCTTCACGCGATAAATGTAAGGACCACCAAAAACAATGTTCTGAGGAATTTTCTGAGTGAAATGAGCTGAAAAACTACCGTACGGGCCAAGGAGAGCGTCGATAGGTCCCAATAAGGGTGAATATAGATCACCCCAGGGTGTTTCGCCTTCAGTCCATCCTTGAAAGCTGATTAACTCGTCTGTGTTGTTTTCTACATCTACGGTAAATCCCATACGTTTGCCCACCTGAAAAACAGAACCGTCGGGTACTACTGTTATCTCGATAGGGGGGTGGGCCCCTTGATGGTAATAATAGGCACCCATGTCAGCTCTTGTTCCATCAGGGTCCGGTGGGCTTTCCGGATCTCCCGCGTCGATGCAGGGTGAAAAATACTGAAGATGGTAATCAAATGGCTCTCCTCCTAAAAACAATGGATCCTCTGAAATATCACCAGGTCCAGGAGAACATCCCCAGTAATCTCCACCTTCGTTATCCCATACATCATTGTACCCGAGACCAGGATCTTCAAGCCCACACCATATACCTCCCCCCCCGGTGTTACTGGCAATGATGTTGTTCACTATAGTAGTACCCGTATATGCCCAGAACGATATTCCACCACCTGAACCTGCGCTGTTCCCAACGATTGTGTTGTTGATAATCTCGGCGTAAGAGTAATGGACGCTGATTCCACCTCCGATATAGGAAACATTGTGGCCAAATATAACGTTTCGCTCTATGAGAGGAGAACCTCCTCTGCATTCAATGCCACCTCCGCTTGTGTCATCTGGAGTTCTTGGAGCATCAGACATGTTTCCATAAATGATATTGTTGCGGATTGTGGGTGATGCCTCATCACTATAAACTCCTCCTCCGTAATATCCCCACGCTCCCCACGAAACCCCTCCGCCATTGGTGATCGTAAAACCTTCAAGAATTGCATCACGTCCTTCTCCTGAAACAAACATAACACAACTTGTGCTGTCTGGATGATCAGGATCACTTCCATCAATAATTGTAACCTCCGGTCCATCGATACTTCTTACGAGAACTTCTTTACCTCTGAAGTTGACGTTCTCGACATATGTGCCAGCTGAGACGAATATCCGGTTACCATCGCTCGAACTGTCTATGGCTTCCTGAATTGTTGGAAAATCTTCAGGAACTAAGATGACTCCTTCCTGATGAAAATAGTATGCACCCATGTCAGCTCTTGTTCCATCAGGGTCCTGTGGGCTTTCCGGATCTCCCGCGTCGATGCAGGGTGAATTATATTCAAGATGGTAATCGAAGGGATCACCCCCTATCCAGAGAGGATCCATTGAGATATCACCGAAGCCGGGATCACAACTCAAGTAATCCCCGTCCAGATTATTCCACACATCGTTGAATCGTATATCGGGAACTTCCGCTCCACACCAGATCCCTCCCCCACCCAGGTTCCATGCAATGATATTGTTCGTTATTGTCGAACTCCCGTATCTCCAGAATGATATCCCACCACCCCATCCGGCACTATTGCCTACAATGGTATTATTGACAATGTCAGCATCGCAAAAACTGATTCCTATCCCACCGCCTATATAGGAAACACCTTGACCACAAATCAGATTTCTCTCAATGAGCGGAGAGCCGTAGAAACAGTAGATGCCACCACCACTCGTATCCTCCGGAGTCCTGTTGTTCATGTTCCCTGTGATGATGTTGTTACGAATCGTTGGTGATGTTCCAAAAGTATAGGCACCACCGCCGTAGAATCCCCAATCTCCACGGGAAACACCACCGCCGGCTGTGAGTGTAAAGCCGTCTACGACAGCGTCACGTCCCTCACCTGAAACAAACATGACACAACTTGTACTGTCTGGATGATCCGGATTACTTCCATCGATAGTTGTTACCTCTGGACCATCGATACTTTTTAGAAGGACCTCCTTCCCATGAAAGTTTATATTTTCTACATACGTACCTGGTTCAACGTAAATTGTATCTCCGTTATTAGATGTGTCTACTGCATCCTGTATAGTAGGTGAATCGCCAGGAACATAAATGATTTCAGCACTCATGGAGGTTACAATAAACAAGAAAATAGTAATTAAGGTCAAAGTTGCTCGCGAAACCATGACAACTCCTTTCACTTTGTGTGAATCCTATGGATAAACACTCAAATATTATTGTATCATTTTCCCAAATTGATGTCAAGCGATTTTCCTATGATTTTCCTATGATCTTCTATATTTTAATATTCTCATTGAGATAAAAGCGCATCATTAAGAAGGATTCTCGATTCAAATAGATTTTGAAATATTATCCCGATAGGGGGAAAAACCGGCACCGAAATAACATTTATTGGGCGATCAATCACGTTTAACTGGAAGGGTGGATTTCGTGAAACGAGAGCATTGATTCCCTGCAATCAGTCTCAAGAAAAATTTCTCTTATCAAAAAAACTGATTTGCATATCAGATAGGCAGAAATTAAATTTCGATAATAATATATAACTGGTGAAGTGCTTATGAAGATCCTCATAATTATTCCGACATACAACGAGTGTGAAAACATACGCACACTGATTGACACCGTACTCGAACAGGACGAGAGGATAGAGATCCTGGTGGTTGATGACAACTCGCCCGATGGCACCGCGCGTATCGTAAGTGAGTTGCAAGAGAAAAACGACCGTATCCACCTCATTAAACGATCCGGCAAGCTTGGGCTCGGTTCAGCTTACATAACAGGTTTCAAATATGCCCTGGGTGAGGGTTACGATGTCATTTTCGAGATGGATGCCGATTTCTCCCACGATCCGAAGTACCTGCCGGATTTCCTCCAGGCAATCGGATCGAGCGATATCGTTATCGGCTCACGGTATCTTAATGGTGTGAATGTTATCAACTGGCCTCTGATGAGGCTCGTTCTGAGCACCGGTGCGAGTTTTTACACGAGAACAATAACCGGTATGCCCATAAAAGATCCAACGAGCGGTTTCAAATGCTTCAGACGGGAAGTGCTGGAGAACCTCAACCTGGACCGGATCGACTCCGACGGTTATTCCTTCCAGATAGAGGTGAGCTACAAGGCCTGGAAACGCGGCCACAAACTGACCGAAATCCCCATCATCTTCATTGACCGAAACCGGGGCGCTTCGAAGATGAACAAACGAATCATCCTGGAAGCCATCTTCATGGTCTGGTGGTTGAGGATCCAGAGTGTGCTGGGTATTCTGTAAGGAATGAATTTCCTCTCGAAACACAGACGGTTTCTATTCCTCCTCAATGACGGAATAGTGGTGGTGATATCCTGGTTGGCCGCCATCTACATCCGGCACGGCCAACTCGTTCTCCTGCCTCCGTACAGGACATCATCAACATATCTGATCTATCTGACGGTACTCGAAGTCGTCGTGCTCGGGGTTTATTACGTGATGAGAGTATACCAGGAATTCTATTCCCCCATCGACCGGGTTGTCAGATCAACCGTGATTGTGTTCCTTCTGACGAACCTGCTTTCATTTTACTTCCAGGACTTCGCTCACTCGAGGCTCGTCATCATTATGTTTTCATCAGTGCTCCTGCTCCTGGCCTCAGCCTGGCGAATCGGTTTCTTTCTCTTCAACTCCACGGAGCTGGGCAAAAGTGTTTTCCAGAGACGAACAGTGATCATCGGGACAGGAAAGGATGCGGAAACCCTATGTGATCAGATCAGTATCCTTTCGTCTTCACCATTCAAGCTGTATGGAGTAATCACCACCGATCAGATGAACAGGGATAAATTTTGCGGACTCCCCGTTCTCGGGAGTGTCATCGGGTTGAGAAAGATCATCGAAGACCTCGGGATCGACGAGATTATTATCACGCAGGATCAGGTTTCTCCACCGATGCTCTGGAAACTGATGGCCCAGATCGAGCAGACCGGAGCATCGATCAAAATAGTTCCATGGGGATTGGAAGATTCCCTTGCCGGTTCTGACCTGGATGAACTGAGATCCGATATCCCGGCCATAGAATTTCTCATCGACCCCATCTCAGGATGGCAGAAACTCACCAAAAGAATCGTCGATGTTTTCATCGCCTCACTGTTACTCGTGCTGTTGAGTCCGTTGTTCATCATCATCGCCCTTCTGATCAAGAGAGAATCGAAAGGATCGGTATTCTATTTTCAGAAACGGCTCGGCAGGCATGGCGAACCGTTTGAACTGGTGAAATTCAGAACCATGAAGCAGAGTGCTGAGGCAAAGACCGGTCCTGTCTGGGCTGAGAGAGACGATGCCAGAGCTACGAAAGTCGGTTCAAAGCTGAGGCAGCTGGGAATCGATGAACTCCCACAGCTCTTCAATATTGTACGCGGTGAGATGAGTCTCGTCGGACCGAGACCCGAGCGGCCGTTTTTCGCCGAACGATATCACGAACTCAGACAACGGCGTTTATCGGTGAAACCGGGGATCACAGGTCTTGCTCAAATCTCGAGCAGATATGAACTCAGCGTCGAGGAAAAAGTGAGATATGATCTTTATTACATTCAAAATTTTTCGCTGAGTCTCGATCTTGTTCTTCTCCTGAGAACACTTACTATCGTCATACGTGAAGAACTGATTTCTCTGCAGAAAAGGAGAGCTGACGGATGAACGTTTCATTCGTGAAGATGAGCGGGGCCGGTAATGACTTCCTCGTCCTCGACAATCGCGACGGCAGGTACGACGTTTTTAATCGAGATATGATACGTGACCTCTGTGAGAGAAGGACCGGCGTAGGCGCTGATGGCCTGATTCTGATAGAAGGTGACCAGGAGAGGGATTTTTTCATGCGCTATTTCAACAGCGATGGGGGGGAAGCCGAGATGTGTGCCAACGGAGCACGATGTGCCGTCCTCTTCGCTTCTCGTCTGTTCCAGGGACAGGCCGTTTTTCAATTCGGGACCAAGACAGGGACGCACGGGGGCAGGGTACTGAAATCGGGTGTTGATGCTCATGTCGAGATAGGCATGCCGCCCCCCTCCCGGATCTCCCTCTCGGAGAAGCTCACCCTGGAAAATGAGACTCTCACGTACGGTTTTATTGTTGTCGGGGTACCGCATGTTGTTGTACACACCGATGAAGAGGTAGAGAAGGCCCGAGTGAAGGAATTGGGGAGTCTGGTCAGGTACCACGAACGATACAGGCCGACAGGTACAAACGTGAACTTCTTCGAGGTTCAGTCCGGGAATACAATCCTGGTACGGACGTATGAGAGAGGTGTCGAGGATGAAACTCTTGCCTGCGGCACAGGAGCGACCGCTTCCGCCATTCTTTCAACACTCTGGGGGTACACAAAACCTCCCGTGTCGTGCCTCACTAGAGGAGGAGCGGTCCTCACCGTTTCTTTCGATCACTCATCACCCGACATACCACCGCCCGACACGATCTCATCTCTCACCCTCAGGGGAGAGGCGAAAGTGGTTTATGAGGGGGTCCTGTCCCGATAACGGCTGTTTTGACCGGTGCATACATTCCCCTGCCAGCCACTTTTCTCGAAAATATTCTGATTCCGGTATGAAAGCCGGAAGCTCTTCTCTCCGTGTTCCGTTCCTTCGCACGTGCCACATATGAGGTGTTTTCCCCCGGAACAGGGGTTACATCACTTTAAAAAATATTTCGGTTTACTTTATGGGCATTTTGTGATACAATACCTGAGGTGGAGG
>CAZZKG010000089.1:6052-10914 GCA_964654825.1 uncultured Gemmatimonadota bacterium
ATCGAGCGTTCATTCACGTTCGACAATTTTATCGTTGGACCCTGTAACAGGCATGCGTATGCAGCCTGTATGGAGGCGTTCGAGAACCCCGGAGGACCCTGCAATCCACTCTTCATCTACGGAGAGACGGGAACCGGCAAAACACATCTCCTGAGGGCGATCCGATCGATGGCATCGAGGTCTGATCAAAAGGCGATCTTCCTGAGCGGGAGAAAGGCCTGTGGCGATGGGCTTCTGCCTCTGATCCAGAGGGACATGGATTCTCCCGAACCCATCGCGGACTATCTGCTAATCGATGATCTGCAGGAGATTCTTTGCTCTGTTGATGACGTGAAGGCTGTCCTCTTCCTGTTCGAATCCTTCGAGCGTTTTCAGCCCCAGGTCGTCGTGACATCATCGACAGCTCCTACCATGTTGAGAGGGAAGGGGTCTGACAGTCTCCTGAGGCGCATCTGTGGTGGTTTTATTGTGCGGATCTCCTCACTGGACATCCAGACGAGGCTATCGATAACAATGAATGAGATCACAAAGATGAATCTCCCCGTACGGGGAAAAGTCGCATCCATTCTCGCAGATCTCCCCTTGAGTAACTACTCGCACATCAGGACCATCCTCCTGCGGCTGCTGGCGGAGGCCGACGAACACATCGACATCGATGATGATTTTACCATCGGACTGGTCACACGGATGATTAAAGCGGGAGAGCTCCATTTTCCGGAAGGTTTCAACCTCCCACGAAAACCGGCGGCAGGTTCTCTGAAAAGCCCTCTCATGGAACAATCGGGTGGATCTCATGTTATTTCATACCATGATCAAAAGCCATCTCACACACCCTCGAAGAATCAACCCGATACCTATCTTGACGAACTCGAGAAAAAGTTCGAAAATATAACTGATGAAATCTCAGAGGAGATGGCAGCTGGAGGTGGGGATAATCGGTCCGAGATGCTGCCTGAAGTTTCGCCGGAGCCCGGAGAATCAGAGAATGAAGGGGAGGACGGCCTGATTGAGGAGTGGGTACTTGATGAAGAAAGACTCATCGAAGAAGAGTGATTCCTCCCGGGCTGCAACAGGACGAGGTAACCTGATGCAGAAGGACGCTGATAATACCATCGAAATGGGGAAAGCCTTCCTGAGAACAGACATGTTCGATGAAGCGTTCGGGTGTTTTGAAAAGGCTCTCGGCCACGAGGAGAGAACTCATGAGGCCCTGTTTTACCTCGGCGTCACATCCTATAAGAAAAGAAATTACCAAGACGCAGTCGATTATTTTAAGAAATTACTTGAAATAAGGACAGATAGTATACATATTTACAACAACTTGGCGCTGTCTTTGGAAAAATGCAACCGTCTGAAAGAAGCGAAACTTGTCTACAATACCGGACTCGAGATGAGTCCGACCTCATCACTGCTGCTCGCGAACAGAGGAGTTTTGAAGTACAAAAACGAAGAATACGAGGGAGCTGTCCGGGATCTCACGAAGGCACTCAAGAAGAGACCGGGAATCCTCTTCCTTCACTTCTATCTCGCTCTTTCACTGATCAAAACCGATCGGTACGCAGAGGCCAAAGAACGCCTCGAGGAGGCACTGGCCATGGCACCGGATGATGCGATTCTGCTCAACAACCTCGGATATCTTTGTTTGAAGCTTGGTTTTCTAAACCAGGCACGACGCTATCTCGTGAAGGCAATCAGACATTCATCGGGATCGTCGGTTTCTTATGTGAACCTGGCATGGCTGTATACCGAGAGAGGGAAGCTCGAGATGAGCCTCCTCATGCTGCGAAAAGCATATCCGGATGATGTCATAAAAATCAGGGCACATCTTTCGAAGCTCTCAGCGCTGCTTCTGAGGAGCGGGAGAGGGGAAGAAGCCCGGTATCTTGCACAACGAGCCAACGATATTTCCAACGGTGACAGAGAGACCGAAAAGGGTTAACGACGATATTCGCAAAATTCAGAGCTTCAGCATGTTTAGTTATTCTTTTTCTTCTTCTGACATCAGTGGGAGATTCCAGGGAATGGGATTCTGAATCGGATAGAAACTTCACCGTTTACTTCGATTCCCAAGACCGCAACATCGCCTTTCAAGTTCTATCCATTGCATCTTCGTTTTTCCCATTCTCGAGATCTCTGCGGCCTGATGTTCTTTCCAGACAAATCCACATCTATATTGCACCTTCACAGGAGGAGTTCGACCGGTTGACCGCCGGAACGATCCCTCACTGGGGGACTGCCTGCGCAATCCCGAACAGAAGTCTGATCGTCCTCAAATCTCCCAGAATCATGCAGGTCTGGCGAGAGAAACTGCAGGTTGTTCTCCGGCACGAACTGGTACACATCTATCTGCACAGAATAGCTATCGGTGGTGTACCCCGCTGGTATGATGAAGGGCTCGCTATCTATTATTCCGGAGAATGGGATCTCAGAAACAACCTCGACCTGGCCATCGCCGTGGTCACCGGCGGGTTAATCCCCCTCAGGGAGATGAGGGTGTCATATCCTGATGCAGAACAGCGGGTGAACCTTTTCTACCTCGAGAGTTATTCGGCTGCTGCATTTCTCAACTCGTATCTAGGCAGAGAACGCTCTCCTCTGTTTTTTCACCGGTTGCTCACAACAGAAAATTTCGAACGCGCCCTCTATCAGCAGACGGGGATGACCCTCGATCGATTCGAGACCATGTGGGAGGGATGGCTCGAGAGAAATTATCATCCTCTCTATCTGATCGGCAGGACGGAGTTCCTGTTCACTCTGCTTCTGATCATACTCGTTGTCGCCTACATCACGAAGAGGCGACGGTTCAGGAGGAAAATAGCCGAAATTGATAGTTTGGAAGGAGAGGAGGAATACACCGGTAAGAATCCATAATCACTTGACTTTGAGTGATTTGTGTGCTATCATGGAGCGATAGGAAAATCAACCCCCCACACACGGAGGAATGAAGATGCAAAGGAACCTGACCGCCTTTCTCGGAACACTGTTCCTTGGCCTCTTCGTCTTTTCTCAGACTGTGGATGCCGGATTTCTCGATCCGAGGCTCGAGAAGAGGCTGCAGCTGATGGAACAGGGCGAAGAGATAACGGTTATCGTTATGATGGCCGATCAAGCGGACATCGAGGCAATTGACATTGCCATGAAAGTCGAAAAAGCGACACGACAGATCCGACACAGAAACGTTGTGGAAGCGCTCAGGGAATCTGCTGCTTCCAGCCAGTCTTCTGTCCTGGATGAACTCTACCGGTTGAAACAGGAAGGGGCGGTTTCGGGCTACACACCCCACTGGATAGCAAACCTGGTCGTTGTTCGAGCGGGTAAGGAGGCCATCTCACAGCTCGTCCAGCGGGATGATGTGGGAGTGATCCACGAAAGACCCGAGGCGGTCCTCATCGAACCGGTGAAGATGGGTACCGGCTCTGATGTAACCGGGATCGGTGTCACTCCGGGTCTCCGGGCCATCAAAGCTGACTCAGTCTGGATCCAGCTCGGCCTGACCGGTGCAGGAAGACTCGGAGCCAATCTCGATACAGGTGTCGACGGCAATCATCCGGCACTTGCCGATCGGTGGAGAGGCGCTCAACCGGGAGTCGATCCATCGGAAGCGTGGCTCGATTTGATCGGTGGGGCTCCCGACTTTCCGACCGATACATACGGACACGGGACCCATGTCATGGGTACAATATGTGGTCTCGGGCTGGCAACAGGAGACACCGTCGGTGTCGGGTTCGGAGCTCAATGGATCGCCTGTAACGCCATAAACCAGGGCGTTGGGCCCGAGTTCGACGACGACGTGATCACAGCCCTCGAGTGGTTGGCTGATCCGGATGGAGATCCCCAGACGGTGGATGATGTTCCCGATGTCTGCCAGAATTCATGGAGGATCAACGAAAACTTTGGTTATGATTACACCGATTGCGACACAAGGTGGTGGGATGCAATCGATAACTGTGAAGCCGCGGGTGTGGTACTCACCTGGTCTGCCGGCAACGAGGGCCCGGGGTCCCAGACTATCGGATCACCGCCCGACAGAGCCACATCAGCATATAACGTTTTCTCGATTGGAGCCGTCGATGCGACCAACTATGGGTTCCCTTATCCGATCGCGAGCTGGTCGAGCAGGGGCCCGACGGGGTGTGACGGCGAGACGATAAAACCCGAGGTCTGTGCTCCAGGCGTAGACGTCTATTCATCAATCCCGGGCGGCGGTTACTCCGACTCATACAGTGGCACATCGATGGCAGGTCCGCACGTCGCAGGTGTTGTACTTCTCATGAGAGAGGTCGATCCCAACCTTGATGTCGATGAGGCGAAAGACATCCTCATGCGAACGGCCATCGATTTCGGCAGCTCCGGCGAGGACAACACCTATGGAATGGGATTCATAGATGCCCTGGCCGCCTGTAACGAGGTCGGCAGGGACGAGATTCGCGGCCTGGTGCGTAACAGCTACACCGGCAACGCGATGGACTCGGTCCTGGTGGAAGTTCTCGATCCCTATAAATTCCGGTACACTGACGAGTACGGTTTCTACACAATGAAAGCTGATTTCCCCGAAAGTGTCCAGATCGCTGCCACTTTCCTGGCATATGAAGCCACCACCGAGTGGGTCCAGGTGACACAGGAAGGGGTTACCTATCACAACATCTGGATGGACGCCGTAGATCCCGGATACATCGCGGGGTATGTGCGGGACATCGACACGGGCGTGGGGATCGGCGGGACCATGACCGTATCGTATGAGGGCCTCGACCTGACCTACACGGAAGTCGACAGCGGGACCGGCTACTACTCTACGCAGGTCCCTGCGGGCACCTGGGTCGTGACGGTGGATCCCGACAACCCGTACATGGACGTGAGCGAGC
>CAZZKG010000090.1:0-6963 GCA_964654825.1 uncultured Gemmatimonadota bacterium
GAAGTCGTAACAAGGTAGCCGTAGGGGAACCTGCGGCTGGATCACCTCCTTTCTAAGGAGCTTGATGAGTTACTGCCTCTCTGGGGCAGACTCTTGAGCAACCTGCTCGAATTGCTCCGTCCCGACTTACACACTTACAATTCAGCTAAGATCCGAGCAAGTGGTTATGTGGCCGGATCCTTTTTAATACTCTACCGGTTAGAGTAAAGAGTAAGAAGAACACTGTTGTGTGGGATCTGTTGTCGCGAGTTGCTCTGTGGGCCTATAGCTCAGTTGGTTAGAGCGCACGCCTGATAAGCGTGAGGTGAGTGGTTCGATTCCACTTAGGCCCACCAGTTAGCAGGTTTTCCCGAAGCGTGGAGATGCGAGAGCGAAAGAAGGTTTGGTTCGTTCACCCATCATATATCGATGGACTTGTATCTCTTCGAGTCGGGATTTTCTTTTATCATTCCGTCTTGAGAACGGCGGGATGAGGACCCGAAAAGGAGGAGAGATGAGACGCACATTGCTGTTAGTGTTTACACTGACATTTCTGGTTACCAGTGTCGGTTTTTCCACCATCACCCGCGTAAAAACGATGGGGAGAGTAAACCAGTATGTACTCGATGACGCGAATGTGTTTCTGTACCCTTCGATGATCGTAAAATATTCCGACAGATTTATCTTCGATGCCGGGGAGGATGGATTGCTCCCTCTCAGCCAGCAGGTAGGAGTTCGTAGTTTCAATGGTATTAGCGGAGGCGTCTTTTACGGTCTGAATGAGTACAATCACCTTGGCTTCTACGTCAACGCCAACGACCGGAGCAACAACAACGGTGTAACCATCGGTGTTGACAACCTGTACACATTTCCAGTGACACTCGATGACTTCATCGGTATCTTCTACGGGCACGATGCCGAGAACATGGACATCGGTGTCGAGTTCGATTTCTCGAGTTCGAAAAACTCCGCCACTGTACCTGATTCGGCAAAGTTCGAGGACAAAGTGTCGAGAGTGGGGATCAGAGGTGGCATCACCTATGAAATGACAAACGGTGACATGTTCAACGCTGCCTTCACATTCCTGAACACTTCCTTCACCGACGAGTCCGCACGTGTGTCAGGTACTCCGGCAACGATAGCTGAAGCTGACGGGTATAAGACCATCGGCATCTCAGCCCGGCTCTTCCACGAGATGGATGAAGAGATCACCCTGGTACCGGTGTTCGAGTGGGTCAGTGCCAAGCAGGGTGTGAACTGGGATTCAGCTGATGCAGACACTCTGAAGGCGCTTGATGAACACAAGTTGAATCAGGTCTGGGCATCACTCGGTGCGAATATTTCACCTAATGAGAAGACACTGGTTGTCGCAGCGGCCGGACTCAAGCTCGAATCCGAAGAAGTCACCCAGCAGGGAGACAAGACATTCAAGGATTCCTTCAGGTACCTCCCGTTCGTGAAGGCTGGTATCGAAGCCGAAGTCAAGAGCTGGTGTGATTTCAGAGCCGGTGTCGAAAAGCAGCTGTGGGCATCGAAACATGAACCGGAGAAACCAAACACAGGCAACCCGACCACCGAAACCGGCGGAGCTGATTTCCAGGGGTATGTTGGTGCCGGTTTCTACCTTGCCGACCTCGTGATCGACGTCCAGATCAATACCAATTTCCTGCACGATGGTCCTAATTTCATCAGTGGCTTTCAGGGACACCTCAACAATCGTATCACCCTCATGTACCCGTTCTAAGACTCCTGAAGAATCAGAAGAGGGGGACACACTACGTGTCCTCCTCTTTTTTTAACCCCCTCGACCTCGAGCTTGAGAGACCAGTGGGACATCTCTCTCGTTCCATCGAACGGCTGACCGTTCTAAGCCCGTTGGGGGGATCGTTCTGCTATCTCTCGAGTTTGCCCTATAGGACTGCCAGCGTTGAGCATCCGGAACTCGCTAAGACGGTTCCCACCCATTCAAATTCACTCAAGCGATATCCCCCACCGGTCCTCTCTTGTTTCTGTGTCATCCATGTGGTTTGCAAAGACAATTCGTCCCTCCTCGCATCAGTTCACCTGACATTCTCTTGCTCCCGGTTCTAAACCGCTCTAAAGCCGCCCGGGGGGGTCACCCGGTGTTTTCCGAATATCATTGACAATAATGCAATTGTGAAGTATCATATTGAATCCCACATTGTTTACATTACCGGCGGATAACGGTAAATTTGTGTTTGTGAAAGTATTTACAAACTCACAGTGATGATGGGGAAAAGGTGTACATACACAACAAGCAAAAAATCGTATCAGAAGGAGGCAATCGATGTCGACTCTGAAAGAAGTACTTTCAAAAAGAATCGAAGAGCACCGACCTCGTACCACAAAGATCCTGAAAGAGTATTCCGATGTCAAACTCAGCGAGGTAACGATCGGTCAGGCAATCGGCGGAGCACGCGGAGTGAAATGCCTCGTGACCGACATCTCCTACCTGGATCCGTACGAAGGCATTCGTTTCAGGGGCAGGACGATCCCTGAGACATTTGAAATACTGCCCAAGGTCCCGGGGAGTGAGTATCCCTTCGTCGAAGGATTCTTCTTCTATCTCATCACCGGTGAAATTCCGACGATGGAACAGACCATGGAGGTAGTAGAGGATTGGAAGGAGCGTAGAACTCTTCCCCGGTACGTCATCGATACACTGCGCGCCATGCACCCCGATACCCATCCGATGACGATGTTCTCGGCGGGGATTCTCTCCATGCAGTGCGAGTCGGAGTTCGTCAGGAGGTACAACAAGGGCATGAACAAGATGGAGTACTGGGAGCCGATGTTCGAGGATGTGAACAACCTCCTCGCGAAACTCCCGGTGGTCGCATCATACATCTACCGTATGAAGTACAAAGACAACAAACATATACCCGACAACAAAGACCTCGACATGGGCGGCAATTTTGCCCACATGATGGGCATCGATCCACCGTATGACGATGTTGCACGGATGTATTTCATTCTGCACTCCGATCATGAGTCGGGTAATGTCTCGGCGCACACGACGCATCTGGTCGCTTCGGCGCTCTCGGATGCCTACTACGCTCTCTCAGCCGGTATCAACGGCCTCGCTGGTCCCCTCCACGGCCTGGCGAACCAGGAAGTGCTCAGCTGGACCATGAAGTTCAAGGAGAAACTCGGTGACGCTGAGCCGACCGAGGAACTCGTCAAGGGTGCGCTCTGGGACACGCTCAACAGTGGTCAGGTGATTCCCGGTTACGGCCACGCGGTGCTGAGGAAGACCGATCCACGTTACACCGCCCAGCGTGAGTTCTGTCTCAAGAACCTCCCGGACTACCCGCTGTTCAAACTCATCAGCATGATCTATCAGGTGGCGCCCGGTGTTCTTCAGGAACACGGCAAAGCCAAGAATCCCTGGCCGAACGTGGATGCCCAGTCGGGCGTCATCCAGTGGTACTACGGGCTCACCGAGTGGGATTTCTACACGGTACTGTTCGGTATCGGCCGTGCGCTCGGCGTACTCTCGAACATTACCTGGGATCGAGCACTCGGATATCCCATCGAGCGTCCCAAATCGGTCACCACAGCTATGCTCGAGGAAGCCGCCGGTATCAAGTAACAGGCCCTCTGTTGTACAGTAAGGACAACATGAAAGCGCCCGGCAGATCTTCCGGGCGCTTCTTTCCTATCCGGTTAAATCGGGCAGGATGAGATCAATTAAAAGAACAGGTGACGATCTGCTGTCTGTCAGGTGATCGGCCGAGCTGTTGACATGAGGAAATGCCGGTTGACACTCTCAGGCTCTGACACTAAATTTATCCGGATTGGTAAGCCCGTAACTGCTGTACGTTACGGGTGTCTGTTTGAGAGGTTTTGAATCGACGGTATTTCCGTCGGTCGTGGCGAGTCATACCATTGGAGGTGGGGGTATAGCTCAGCTGGGAGAGCACCTGCTTTGCACGCAGGGGGTCAGCGGTTCGAATCCGCTTACCTCCACCATAATTCTATCCTCAAATCTGTCTGTTGAAGTATGTTACCCGCCTAGGATCACCTACCCTTCACCATACTGGCCTTGATAATCTCCGCAAATCGCTTCTTGACCGAGCGGTTTGCTTCCATCACATATTTGATCATGTCGAAATAGAATTCGTCGTGAGTGTTGAGGAAGCCGAAATTGGTTTCGTCGTTCGGATCTATCATCTCGTGCCAGCCGAATCCGATTATCTTGTCCTGTTCAACAACCTTTGATACCTGCATCGTGTAAAAGCGGCCTCTCGTCTCCTGATCCGGCGCACTCGGATAGACGTCGTTCTTTCCTTCCAGCAGATATGAAAATTCCGTGTGAAACAACGGTTTGTTGGTGTTGCTGTACATCTTCTCAAACGTTTCAGATGGAAATTTCCCTCCCTGCGGGTATTTGTTGATGGACACGACATCGGTATAATCGTTCGTTGCGATCAGAACCTTCATCTCCGCATCCGAGCCGAATCGCGATCCCAGTATCAGATGATTTGTGTCGTGTTTTCTGATTGCTTCGGTGGTCACCTTGTAGAACCGCTGTGCGATGAGGGCGTTGAAGTCTTCAATCATCTGGACTGCCTGAGGTACGTTCTTTTTGAAAGCCGGCCATACCTGCTCAAATCCAATCTCGTCGAATGAGCTGAATTGATGTTTCGATCCCTCGAATGCCTCATTCAGTTTTACTACCGAGCCGAACGTGTTTTTCACCAGGGCTGCAAACTGCTTCCTCGCCGGTGATCCGGGATTTTGCTTCAGCAGAGTTTTGACCCATCTGGATCGCCAGTGTATCTCGCCTCCCTTATGAAGATCAAAATCGAGTTCGTTGCCCAGAAAGTAACCCACCAGGTACGGTTCATTTTTCAACGTACCACAGTATCTTTTTGCTACCGAATCCGCGAATACAGTAAAACCTTGAGAGAATATGTCCGGGAATTCAGTCCTTGAAGCAGCGTTATTCTCCGTAAAAGGAATCAGCACAGTAAACGGCATCTTCCACACCAATCCTTTTTTCATCTCACGAAGCAGATTCTCGGCGGTTTTGTATGCGAGCGTGTTGAAACCCAGCCAGTTTGCTCTGTCAACAGCCACATTGGCCCACAGGGTAAAATCCTTCCTGTATTTGCTGTTGAAGGAGTTCTTTTTATAGGGACCATACCAGGGAGTCACGCCGTTTAATGCTATGATATAAAATGGATGACCCTCAGGTGTGACGAGGAACCACCTGCCTTGCGTCTGTGCAAGTCTGAAAAAGCCGGAGGCATCGAGACTTGCAACCTGTAACCCGCCGTATGTGTCTTCGATTGCAGTTTCTCGTCTATAGGCCCCTTTCTTTCGTCGCTGATGAGAATCCTTCTGGCCTTTCTGAGAGAGTTCCACGGATTCGAATTCGAGGCCGATTTGCTCCGCTGCCGCGTAACTGATGGCAGGATCCGGTTGACTTCTACCGGGATGACATCCGGCATGGACGAATACGGAATCAATAAGAAGTATGAGAAAGGTCAGATAAGTTCTCAGTGTTCACTCCTTGCTGGAGGAGGTACAATTTACTTTTCTCTATTAGCGGATTACCTGAGTTTATCAATCAGCATTTCACAAGAAATAATATAACCTCCCCTCGAGTGCAACCCTTTGTCATCCTCCAATGACCAAGACGGTATACAACCATTCATGACTACGCCGTGAATCTGTACCTTTTATTGTTCTTTCACTCTGCATGATCATACTTGCCTGGACAACAACAGGCTGCGGCACCGGCCTCCGGTGAAACGATACCCTTTTCTTTTTTCCCTTTCTCATTATTATTTCGAACATGGAAGCAAAGCAACTCATCTCCGTTTTGAAGAGTCATGGATTCGATTTCTTTACCGGAGTTCCCTGTTCGTATCTCGCTCCCCTGGTGAAAGTAATCAATGAAACTTCGGATTCCTCCCGGTATCATGTACCAGCGGTGAGAGAAGACATTGCGGCTGCAGTGGCAGCAGGAGCATACCTCTCAGGCAAAATGCCCGTCCTCTACATGCAGAATTCCGGTCTCGGGTATTCACTCGAGGTTTTCGCTTCCCTTCACATCATCTATCGCATCCCGTCACTTGTCCTGCTCAGCTACCGGGGTCCGGAAGATGTCAACATGGAAGAACATGTCGTCATGGGTTTGCACACGGAAGAGATTCTGAATACGTTCGGCCTTGAATATGCCGTCTTTCGCGGTGACCCCGCCGGACTGCAGGTGACTGAGGCGAAGCAATATCTGCTGGAGCAGCAGAAACCTTATTTTTTACTCATCACGAAGGGTTCTCTCACATGAACCGTCTCGAAGCTATCGAGGGGATCATCGACAATCTCACCGGGGACGAGTTGATCATCCACGCCAACGGGGCTATCAGCCGGGAATCCTTCCACTGCTGTGACAGGAAGCAGAATTTTTATCTGCTGGGTTCTATGGGGCTGGCTTCCTCGGTAGGGTTGGGTGTCGCATTGAATCGTGTGGAGAGCAGGGTTGTGGTGCTTGATGGAGACGGGAATGTCCTGATGGGGCTGGGGAACCTTGCGTTGATAGGTGCGTTAAAACCGTCGAACCTGGTACATGCCGTTCTCGACAATGGAACCTACGGGACCACCGGGAATCAACCCACGATTTCTCCGCAGGTGGTGCTCTCACAGATTGCAACTGCGGCAGGCTATGTGACCTCCCATTCTGTTCGAACAACCCGTGATCTTGCGGATGTTTTTAGAAGTATTTCTGGAAAACACGGGCCTCATTTTGTCCATATCACGGTGAGCAGTGATGTACCGCGAAAGTGTCCGAGAATACCGTACACCGCAAGTGAAATCAAAGACAGATTCAAAACATCCCTTTCCTGACTTAATTTCTCGAACCCGAATTATTCATGCGATTCCGATTTTAGCGGGTGCTTTCGGACAACTTCTTCGTGCTCGGCGATAAATAGGGACAGTCACCATTTATTGAAA
>CAZZKG010000090.1:7063-10515 GCA_964654825.1 uncultured Gemmatimonadota bacterium
TCGGACAACTTCTTCGTGCTCGGCGATAAATAGGGACAGTCACCATTTATTGAAATAACATAATGGTGACAAAAAATAAATGGTGACTGTCCCTATTTATCTATTTATCGCGCGCCTCGGGCCTCGAATCAAACTCGAAATCACCTCGCCAAATCAATGATTTTAATTGATAATTGATGATCTTAATTTGAGTAGTGTCAAAGAGTTTATCGAAGATCAAAAGATGATACTCGCAATCGTATGAATAACTCGGACAAGAACAGGGAATCGATCGTCCCAATGGGTTTTATGGAATGCACCGGTGATTGAATTCCTCTCGAGAACTACAGTTGCTGTTACCGTGAGTTTCTACCCCGAAACCATGTTGTATATATGTCCGGCCGACGGTCCCGGAGGAAGTGCCGGTGAGCATGACACTCCTCGATTTCGTCCAGGTTTATTTCGGCCGAGAGAACAGTTTCTTCCTCTGCTGGAGCCCTTGTGATGATTCGTCCGTCGGGAGCAGTGATAAATGATTTGCCCTCGAAGACGATACACTCCTCGCCGCCCACTCTGTTGCAGAGAGCAGTGAAGTAACCGTTCTGGAACCCTGCCACCCGCATCTCCGCTTCGAACAGTCCCGGCGGCCATTCACCGACAGCGCCGGCCTGAGGAACTACCACAATTTCGGCTCCCCCCAATGACAGGGCGCGCATGTATTCAGGGAAGTGCCGGTCGTAGCAGATCGCTACCCCGACCTTCGCCACATGAGTGTCGAAGACCTGTCGATCACCGTCACCGGAGTGATAGTATCCCCTCTCATGAAAACAGGGAGCGTCGATAATGTGGACCATACGTGTCACTCCCAGAATAGTGCCGTCGGAGTCAATCACCGGGGAGGAATCATACGTCATGTCCCCTGATCGTTCAAAAATGTTGATAACCACCACCACATTCCATTTTCTGGCGAGATCGGAGAAGATCTCCGTCGTTGGCCCCGGTATCGTTTCCGCAAGGTCGATTACATTTCCTGTTGCGGGCTGACCGGGGTAGAATGGGCTGAACGACAGCTCGGGAAAGATGATCAGGTCTGCACCGGCTGTGGCCGCGGCTTCCAACGCTTCTATCCCTCTTCTCTTGTTTTCCTCCAGGTCGTTAGCGGCGTAATGCTGCACTAATGACAGTTTCACTGTTCTCCTCAACGGTACCCCTCCAGTCTTCGAGCCTTTCCGGGATCCACTCCGTTATCTCTTCTCCAGAACGGATTCGAACGGTTTCCAAAAAGATAATATCCCTTTGATTACCCTGCTGTCAATGGATTTACAACACGTTTTCCCTCCTGGTCCGGGAAGTCTGATTTTCTCCAACTGGCGGCGGCACAAATCGATCCGGGCGAATGAGAGCTAAACGGTTTGTTCGGCTGTGGTAAGGATTGTCCCTGTCCCCCATTCAATTCTCGTCGATATGTTCGCATTATCCGGCCCAGAACGGCGCTCCATTTTGCCGGTGCTGCAGATTCAATTTGACAAGCGACGCAGAATGTGGTATTTTTTATTATCAAGGAAAAAGGGGTCAAATGTGGCTGAATGAGGAGTGTTCTATGAACAAGAGTACCCAATGTGCCCTTTTCCTTTTGATCACCATGGCGATGAGTTTCTTCTTCTCCCCGACTCTTGTCGGCGAAATAACTTCCCACCAGGCAGAACTTGCAGCGATCAGAGAATCCATCCGGGAAAACGGGGTTTCATGGGTTGCAGGAGAGAACGATATCGCACTACTGGAGCCCGACGTGAGAGCTGGTCTCCTCGGTGTTCTTCCTGAAGAGTCCGCTGCAGAGACACTTCAAGCCCAGGCTGATCCGCTCGCTGTTTTTCCTCCCAGTCTGGACTGGAGGGATTATGAGGGGCAGAACTGGGTTACGTTCGTCAAAAACCAGCTCGATTGCGGTTCATGTGTATCGTTTGGTTCTCTCGGGGCACTCGAATCAAGGCTCAATATCTTCATGCAGGATCCAAGCTGGAACCCAGACCTCTCCGAGCAGCATCTTTTCTCCTGCGGAGGGGGATCCTGCTGGTGGGGATGGACAGTATCCTCCGCAATGAATTACCTCCTGCATAACGGCGTTCCGGAGGAGGAGTGTTTCTCATATCAGTCCTATGATACACCATGTGATGAGTCCTGCAGTGACTGGAGTGATCACAAGACCCAGATCAGAAACTGGGAGTGGGTAACCAACGATCCCGATGCGATCAAGACCTATCTCCAGGATGGTCCTCTCACCACCTGTATGAACGTCTATACCGATTTTTATTACTACAGCAGCGGTGTGTACGAGCACACCTGGGGTTCCTACGAAGGTGGACACTGTATCACATTGGTTGGATGGGATGATGAAGAGGGGGCCTGGCTGTGTAAAAACAGCTGGGGTGCAGGCTGGGGTGAAGGGGGTTATTTCTGGATAAAGTACCGCGACAGCGGTATCGGCACTTCGACCGCATACCTCGAAGTGTTTCCTCTCATAAGGGTTTACTCAGACAGGGGGACCTACACCGGGGGTGATGAGCACATTCTGGGAGTAAAGGTAGTCAATCCAGGAGCCACCTACAATGCAAGAATAAAGATATGGATCCGGTTCCCCAGTGGGACGGACTATCCGGTATACTCCCGTGTGGTTACGATCCCTGCCGATGTCAGTTTTGTACGGGATGATTTTATGACGTTCACGATTCCGGAGCAGGCTCCCGACGGCGAATATTCCTGGTATGGTGTAATCGAAAACAGCGACGGTACCGATACAAAGTCATCAGATGCGTATTCATTCCAGATCACTTCATAGGATCTGTTAATCCCACGTCACCTGTAAACCCATAGAGATTCATTTCTCTATGTTTCCGATCGGGCCTTCAGGGTTCTTGCTACCCGTTAATCCGCCACATTCTCCCGGCAGAACTCAGGTGTGACTGCTGTTGTGTGCCGTACTTTCCACTGCGTTCTTCAAAGAGTCTTCAATATGAAAAGGGCCACTTCTCAATTCCGCTGATCATGATCGTCTCCCTTTCCGAGGATACTCCTCCCGGTCGTCATCGAAATTTCCGTAGGATTGGGTAGATGTTGAAATTTGTGATAAGTCTCTGAGTCGGGGCAATCAAGTGGAAAAGATAATTCAGGAAGCAGGACGAGAATTTTCTTGACTGTCTGGCGCACGGTACTTATATTGTGGATTCTTTGTTAGGGTGATCTCCTGTCTTTGAACGGCAGGAAGTTTATTCTTGACAAAGATTTGAATTAGATGTATTATTATTGATGCCCTGTTTTGGGGTAACTGTCACATTTTGTGACTTCGATCTTTGACAACTGATAGCAGATGCGTAGGTAAAGCCAGTCTCTCGAGAATTTCTGACCAAGCTACTAAGAGCGCATGGTGGATGCCTTGGCGTCAGTAGGCGATGAAGGACGTGGCAAGCTGCGATAAG
>CAZZKG010000091.1:0-2847 GCA_964654825.1 uncultured Gemmatimonadota bacterium
CATGGGAGACGGTTTGTTCGAAAGGAGATTCTCCCTGAGAGTCTCGGCGTCTTCCGTAACGATCACGATCCTGACCCCGCTACTATCGAGGTGCTTTTTCACGGTATCGAGAATTGTTTTCTCATCGAGACCCGGAAGCTCTTTTTCGATCTTCGCGATGAAATCTTCCATACCGTAGAGTTCGGAATCCATTTTGAAACCGAGCCTTCTGGTGAGTGACTGTGTCCAGAGCTTCGAGTAATGAACCAGAAATGACTTCGTATCCATCAATGCTTCATGGTCGATATCCCCCCTCGTCAACCTGTCGAGCTCGCGCAGAGCGGTTCGGAGAGCGAAGTGGGCATGTTCATGGCCTACGGGACGTATCCAGATACTGAAGTACTGGGTGCTCCGCACCAGGTTTGGAAGAACGAATGTCGTCCCGCCATCCTGAACGAAATGTTCGATATATGAGTAATCACCGTAATTCAAGCCGCGCCGGCCGCGGATCTTCTGCATGAGCAGCCCGTTGAATGTTCTGTGCTCGCCCAGGTAGGAATTTGCAACGAGGAGGGGAAAATAATCATCGTCGGCCCGGGTCACATCGATCGGGAAACCGATGGAGATCGCTGTCGCTCTGCACGGTTTCTCGACGATAATGACCTGAATGCCTTCAAATGCCTCGGGTGAAGCGATTTTTACATCGGGCAAGGTGCCTTCAGGAAGAGAACCGAAATCCCGATCGATCCTCCGGAGGATCTCCTCCGGGTACCCCCCTGCGACACCGACGGTGATCCGATCTCTCGTGTAATAATTGTGGTGAAACCGTTTCAGGTCATCGAGAGTAATATTTTGAAGCCCATGTACCGTACCGGTGTTCGTATGCCCGTACGGGTGGTTTTCGTACAGGGAGAGGCCGAGGACCTCCTTCCCGAGACTCTCATCATCATTTCCCCTCAGGATCTTCGTCAGGTAGTTGATGTGATCATCCTTCTCACGAATAAAGTCTTCGGTGTCGAATCGCGGAGAAATGATGATGTCTCTGAAAATCCTGTAGAATTCCGAGAGCTTCTCCCTGTGAACGGTACCGGAAAACACGGTGAACTCCTTGTCGACCGACACTGTTATCCTGGCAGCTGTCGGATACAGAGCTTCAATTACTTCACTGTATGTGAGCTCAGGAGTCCCACCTTCAGCCATGGTTGCGGCAGTGAGGGTTGCAAGACCTTCCTTCCCCTGTTCATCATACGCTGCTCCCGTCTTTATAATAATTCTGAACGCAACGAGGGAAGAATTCGGACTCGGAAGGAGAACTTTTTTCACTTCTCCGGCTGCTGCGGCTTGTGATCCGGACACTCCGGCAAATACGACCATCATAAGTACACTCCAGAGACTGTTGATCGAGATTTTCATGAGTCTTCACCCCCATCGGTGCTGAGAGTCACGACGGTTCTGTTCTCCGTTCGGAAGAAATCTTCCGCGACTCTCTGAAGGATCTCGGGTGTAACTTCTTCGTACAGTTTGTACGCTCTGTTGATACTCTCGACATCCCCGGTAAGGTTGAGATAGTGTCCGACGGTAGTTGCTATGTTATCGGGTGAATCCATTGATAACGCTATCCTGTACCTGATATGTGATTTGACATCCTCCAGTTTTGCCGTGTCAATCTTTCCCTGTACAACATCTTCGATGGCGGCTTCCACCTCGTTCTTCACCTTCTCGATGTCCTTCTCCTCTTTTATCCGGGCGATCACCGTGAAGAGGTACGGATCCCGATGATCACCGTATCCACCCTGGAGAACTTCCACCGTTCCTTCCTCGATGACGAGTTTCTGGTAAAGGTCCGACACTTCCGAGAATAGCATCCAACCGAGAATATCGAGGGCCATAATTTCGATGTTTCGATCAGAGTAGGCCGGTACGTGGTATCCCAGAAGAAGATAGGGGAGTGTGGGATTCTCCCAGGGAATGTGCACCATCTTCTCTTCCAGCTGAGACGGCTCATCAGGGATCTCCTGGACGTAGTTCTTCGGTTTCCAGGATGCGTAGTACTTTTCGATCAATCCGAAGAGTGTTTCGCTCTCCACGTCACCCACGACCACGATGATGCAGTTCTCGGGCCGGTAGAATCGATCGAAGAACTCGAGACTGTAACCGTACTGGTTCGGCATATCCTCGATGTCCCGAAGGAATCCCATGGTCGTGTGTTTGTAGGTGTGGGTGGTGAAAGCGTTGTCCCTCAGTTTCTCGAACATCTCCATGTACGGAATCGAATAGTTCTTGTTGTATTCCCCGAGGATTGCTCCCGACTCTTTCTTGAACGCCTCTTCAGAATACTTGAGGTGCAGGAACCTGTCGGATTCGATATCGATGATAGTCTCGAGCGCATCACTGCTCGCAACGATGTGATAACATGTCCAATCGTCCGTCGTAAAAGCGTTGGAGTCGGCGCCGAGTTCCTTCAGTATTTCGTTGTACCTCTCCGATGAGTACTTCTCGGTCCCCCTGAACATCATGTGCTCGAAGAAGTGTGCGAAACCTGAGTGACCAGGCTCTACCTCGTTCCTGGAACCGGCCCGTACCACCGTGTAGTAGGCTACGATCCCGGGGCTGTCATACGGTATTGATATCACCGTGAGCCCGTTGGGAAATTCCTTACTGGTAAAGGAGAACGGGAAGACCCCCTCGGATTTCAGGCTCCGCACGTTTCCCACCAGGAAAATGAAGAGGAATGACAGGGTGACATAAGCAATTTTGAGCATATATCTTCTCCTTTCATGGAATTCGCATTATGGAGTCGGGGAATAAAATATGGTATAACAACTTGCAATTCAAGACTCATATTCGTCGCCGTCAGCCTCATTCCGG
>CAZZKG010000091.1:2947-10278 GCA_964654825.1 uncultured Gemmatimonadota bacterium
CTCGATCCCTCATGAGAATTCATTCCGAGCTGTCCAGCAGATTTCTGTTGTGTTTCGTTTAGACGAGCGGCCTATTCACACTGACCAGGGAGGTACAAGAATGACGATGAAGAAGGTCTTTCTGTTTTCGCTCGTAATCCTGATCGCCGGCTTCACGCTCGCGTTGACGCAGGAAGAGGCCGGTAAAGAAGCGGTCGAGGAAAAATCCTCTGTCGACCTGGCCGTAGGTGAATCCATCTACAAGGCGAAGTGCGCATTCTGTCATGGTGATGAAGGTGATGGCCAGGGACCGTCCGGGAAGTTTCTGAAACCACCGCCCGGAAACTTCACCGATCAGGAGTGGATACACGGCGGTGAGATCGATGACATCGCGAAAACGATCAAAGAGGGCGTTTCAGGTACCGCGATGGTTGGATTCGCGAATGCCCTGACGGAGGACGAAATCAGATCGATAGCGGCCTACGTGAAGCAGTTCTCGGGTGAGGCGGAAGAGGCCGAGGAGAGCAGCGAGAAGTGAGATCGCTGTTCGATGTATAAGTTACCGGGGAGAGGCATCCTCACAGACACGCGGGATGCCTCTCTCGATTCATCCTTTCTCCCACCTATTTTACAAGGAGCATCTTCGCATTCTTCACGATGTCACCCACCCGCAGCCGGTAGAAATAAATCCCTGATCCTACATCGCGGCCTCCTTCATCTTTCCCATTCCAGGTGACGGAGTACCTGCCGGGTGCCTTAATACCGGAAACCAGGGTCTTCACGTGGACACCCCTCATGGTGTAAATGGCAAGATCGACCTCCCGGGATTTTCCTTCAGGAACCGCATAGTCGATCCGTGTCTGAGGGTTGAAGGGGTTCGGGTAGTTTTGACGGAGCTGGACGCTCTGGGGGAGGCGTACCTTCGTATCGTCACCGGTGATAGATATCGGAGTTAGATCGTAGAGAGGTGATGTCAGAGCACCGAGGACCGTTTTACTCCCCTGAGACTGAAGAAACACCGCGATGTCGCAATTCGTGTCGACGTATTCGGAGTCTACCTGGAAATTGATGATCTCCAGGCGTGAATCGCCCTTGTTCATGTTCACGCTCACACCCGTGGTGTCCGGGAAAATCTCCCTCATAACGAACTGAAGGCTGTCCTCGTCAAACCAGTCGTAGGCGATGTGATTCTCGGTCAGTACGGCATACAAACGCAGATCATTAGATGCGATCCCATTGACGGCATCGATACCCACCTGGACGAATCCGTTCCTCGTACCGCTGTCATAATTCCCGTTTAACGTCATGTCTACCGGTACATTCAGTCCGAAGTGATTGTCGGTCAGTTGGCGGTACCCGTCATAGCTGTACTCACCCGAGTGTGAAGTCTGCTCTGTCCCATCGAACACGACGGTAGGATAGGCTGACACATTGTAATAATCGAGCCTCGCCAGGGAGCCGGTAGTCGTGAACGCATCGCCCTGGTGGTACTCGATGATCGCCACCGAATCCCCCGCCACTTTTCTAAGGGAATCGAGGCCCTGGGCGGCGAATTGACAGTAATAACACCACGTCCCGGTCCCACCTTCGATGAGGACGGCCCTCCTCGTCTGTGTGTAGTTTTTTGTAATTCTGCTCCTCATGTCATTGGAGGGGGTGACATCAGATCCGAGCATAGTGCTGACTTCGACATTGTATACATTTCCCGACTCGGGGCTCCACTGAGGGAACTGCACCTCCGTTGAGTTGTCCGGCGGGAGTGATGTCACTTCGGCAATCTGCTCATATACAGTTGCTCCTTCGTGCTGTATCAGGCAATTGACATCGAACGTCTCCGTGTAGGTTCCATAGTTTTTCACCGTGGCGGCGGGGATAATCGTCGATGAAGGATCGTAGTCGATCCCGGGCTGGAGAATCACCTTTACACCGACATCATGAGCATCACCCCCTGCTCGTTCTGTCACAGCCCGCAGGAGAAAATCACCCCAGGTGCTGTTGGGACTCCACACATCGTTGTAATAAGCCCAGCAGTGATTGGTCTCATATCCGTGATCAAAAGCGACCGAGGGGCAGTCAGGTCCATCTGCGGCCTGCAGATATACTCCGTAAAAGATGCCGTCCTCGATAACAATACCGGTATCTCCCACCGCGAACTCGTTCCATGCCCCGAGTTGAGCCACATCGTTGAGTGTGTCGGCATAAATAACCGTCCCGGGAGATCCATCGGGACCATCATCATCGGTGATTACGAGGATGAGATCGTCTCCACCCGGTATCGGCCAACCATCGTTGAACCAGATGATGAGCGATGTGACCCTGCAGGGATAGTACAACGGCTGAAACTCCACACCCCATCCGTTCCCGGCGGAGAAGTAATAGATGTAGGTCCAGGTACTCCCATCATCCCACATAAGCGTATCCCCCGGATTTGGAACCATCGGCCCCCGCATTACATCCCCCCGCAGAGGAGGTGCGGGCCGCTGTCCGGGAACAGACATCACCCAGGGTGAATCGGCAAGGGATTCTCTCTCCCCCACAGGACAAGCTGTTCCCCCGCTCACCTGACCGCTTCCGGCCGGTGAGGGCAGAGTCAGAAACAGGATGATCGCTCCGAGAAGTGCACCTGCGGTAACAGACGATCGAGACAAAGTGGCCCTCCTTTCTCATACACCCCTTTCACGCCCGGCGGTTGTGCGTGAAAACCTGTTTAATTCCCCTGGAAGCCCTTTCGAACCGATACCCACCGCGAGCCTCCGTCACGATATTGACAATGCAAAAAAGACAGTAAAATTTACTATCATGAAGACTGTTATCTCAGCAAGCAGAAGAACCGATATCCCAGCCTGCTACATGAGCTGGTTCCTCTCCTGTCTCAGTCAGGGTCTGTTTGAAGTCGAGAACCCCTTTACGAGAAAAGATACGATCTTCCGGTTCCGACCCGGTGATATTCACTCTATCGTTTTCTGGTCTAAAAACTACGGTGCCCTTCTTCGTGAAAAGAATCCCCTTAAAAGATACAATCTCTATTTCCATTTTACAATAAACACTCCGGTCCCGGTCCTCGAGCCGGGTATCCCGCCGCTCGAGGAGAGACTTGCCCAGGCCAGGGAGCTGGCCGGATGGAGAGATGCGGCCCATATCATGTGGAGATTCGATCCCGTAGTTGTCTGGGAAGAAGCGGGAGTGAGGAAGAACAATCTCGCCTCCTTTCTCCTTATAGCCGCAGAACTCAAAAAAATCGGTATCACCAGGCTCACACTCTCCATGATGGACCGGTACAGGAAAATCGACAGGAGAACTGTCAGTATCGAGGGATTCAGGTTCATCTATCCGGACTCGGCCGAGGCAGGAGCCCTGCTCAAACCATTCATAGTGAGTGCGCTTGATATGGGATTCGAAGTGGGACTGTGCTGCGAGAAAGAACTTCTTCTATCTCTCTCTCAACTCTCTGTGAAACAGGGACGCTGTATCGATGGGAAGCTCCTATCAGCCCTCTTTGGTGAGGGGGCGGACACTTCACCTGACAGAGGGCAGAGAAAATCTCTGGGTTGTGGATGCACGGTCTCCTTCGACATCGGATCGTATTCCAGGCAGCCCTGCCGGAACAACTGTCTCTATTGTTACGCAAACCCGGAATCCACGGCCCGGCACATTCCTGAGTGACCCCGGTTTCTGTTAAGGATGAACATGTGCTCTATTTTAGAGATTTGTTTATGGAAGGATAACTGGTGCCGAAGGGGGGACTCGAACCCCCACGGGAATGATCCCACCACCCCCTCAAGATGGCGTGTCTACCAGTTCCACCACTTCGGCAACCTGGATTTAATTACGGGACCTCTTCACCCGTTTCACCGGCCGGAGCCTCCTGTCCCTCTTCCTCGAGCGGAATGGTGCCGGGCAAATAAGGCTGGGGTTCTACCACATGCTGTGATTCTCTTTCGATCAGGCTCTTCGGGCCTTCAGCATGTTTCGAAAGGAGAGCCAGGGTCAGGGACGTAATGAAGAACAATATCCCCACGACAGTGGTCATCTTGGTTAAAAATGTAGCAGCAGTCCGACCTCCGAAGACCGTTTCGCTGGGGCCACCACCACCGAAGGCGGCAGCCAGTCCACCGCCCTTCCCCGACTGAAGCAGGATCGCGACGATGAGAACAAGACTCAGGAAGACATGGAGAACAAGCAATATGGAAAACAAAGAAACCTCCTCGAAAACACCAAATTTAACGTGTCTTTCAATTTTGTCAACAATTCAGGACCTGTTCCGGGAGGATCCCTTATTCCCCTTCGTCAAAACTCTCCCCCCGGTCGTAGAATACGATCCTGAGGAATGAAACCGGCTTTAGGCTTGCGCCCCCCACCAGCGCACCGTCGATGTCTTCCATCTCCATGAGTGACATTATGTTATCAGGATTAACACTTCCTCCGTAGAGAATCGATGTAGTCAGACCCAGGGGAATCCCGTGCAGCTCGGCAATGGTGCCACGTATCATTGCATGCACTTCCTCAGCCTGCTCGGGAGAGGCGGTGAGCCCTGTTCCGATTGCCCAGATCGGCTCATACGCGACAACCACCCGGGACATATCTTCATCCGAAATGTTCCCGATTGCTTCTTTGAGCTGTTTTTTCACGACCTGTAGCGTCTTACCACTTCGCCGTGTCTTCTCTTTTTCACCGATACACAGGACAGGCACGAGGTCACATGAAAGTGCCGCCATGAGCTTTTGAGCCACGATGCTGTTTGTCTCCCCGAAGTGCTCACGACGCTCCGAATGGCCAACAATAACTAACTCGACCCCGAGATCCTTCAGCATGGGCCCCGAGCATTCTCCGGTATAAGCTCCCGAATTCTTCCAGAAGAGATTCTGCGCCCCGAGCTGCACGCCTTTCTTGCCCGAAATAAGCATCCTGGCGGATTGTAGCGAGGTAAACGGCGGACAGAAGATTACCCGTCTCCCCTCCACCGAAGGGGCTCTTTTGAAAAAATCTTCGAAATAGCTCCTCGTATCCGAGATAGTATTGTTCATCTTCCAGTTGGCAGCAAAAAGTGGTACCCGTGTCCCTTCATCCCCTTCGATTCCCTGCATTATACACTTCCCCCTTCTCGTTCGCTCAAAGCTTCCACTCCAGGCAGGGGCTCCCCTCCCAGTACCTTGAGGAAAGCACCACCACCGGTGGAGAGGTGGCCTATATGTTCACCGAAACCTGTTTCGATCACGGCTTTGACGGAATCACCCCCGCCCACGAGTGTGACGGCTCCACTCTGAGCAGCCTGTGCGACAGCCTCGGCAACGGCCCTGGTTCCACCTGCGAATTCATCGACCTCGAAGATTCCCATGGGGCCGTTCCACACCACGGTTTTCCCGGACCTGATCTTCTCGGCAAACTCACTCCGGGAAGTGGATCCGATATCGACATAGGCACAGTGAGCAGGTATCGACTTACTCGGTACTTCATCCATATCCAGCGCTTCTGAAGTCGATTTCGAAACCACACAGTCGTCAGGAAGAACGATCGGTATGTTTTTCGCTTTATATACTTCGAGTATCCCGGATGCGACCTGAGCCAGTTCCTCCTCGACGAACGAGGTGCCCACACCGAGACAGGAAGCCCTGAAAAAGGTTGAAGCCATCGCCCCTCCGACGATGACCATATCGACGATGCCGAGAAGGTTGTTAAAAACTTCGATCTTGTCGGAAATCTTGGCTCCGCCGAGGATGGCAATGAAAGGCCGTTCGGGGGAAATGAGGATTCTGTCGATAACTTCGAGCTCCTTCTTTACAAGAAATCCAGCCACTGCCGGCCTGAGATGAGTCGGGACGCCGACCGTAGATGCATGGGCCCTGTGACAGGTACCGAAGGCATCATTAACGTACAGATCACCCAGTTTCGAAAGTTCTTCGGCAAATGCGGGATCATTCTTCTTCTCGCCAGGATCGAAGCGAACGTTTTCGAGAAGCATAATCCCGCCGTGGTCCAGGTTCATCGAAGCGGTGACTGCGACAGGTCCGATGATTTCATCGCTGAAAGTGACTTCCGAACCAAGCAGTTCACCCAGCCTGGCTGCAACGGGTCTCAAACTGGAGGCGGCATCGAAACTTCCTTTCGGTCTTCCCAGGTGGGAGGCCAGGACTAGCTTCGCACCACAGGTCCTGAGTTTCTCGATGGTCGGGAGGGTTCTCTGAATTCTGGTATCATCGGAGATTTTCCCCCCTTTCATCGGGACATTGAAGTCAACCCTCATGAAAACCCGCTTCCCTTCGAGAAAGGACGGCTCGAGATCGTCGATCGTCATCTTGGAGAGCGTAAGTGTATTCATAACTCCTCACCGATCCTTTTTGCCAGCTCGAGTGTCCTAAGACTGTAGGCCCACTCGTTGTCATACCAGGCGAGCACCTTGAGCATCCTCTTGTTCACGACATTCGTCGAAGGGAGATCCACTATCGCCGAGTGTGGATTACCTGTGAAGTCTATTGACACGAGCGGGAGTCTCGAAGCCTGAAGTATCCCTTTGAGCCGACCGGCGCCCGCCTCTTCGAAAGCTGTGTTCATTTCCTCCTTCTCGGCATCCTTCTCGAGATCGACTACCAGGTCGACCAGAGAGACGTTCGGAGTGGGGACTCTGACCGCCAGTCCGTCGAGTTTCCCCTTGAGTTCAGGGATAACGAGAGAAAGAGCTCTTGCGGCCCCGGTAGTCGTGGGTATCATTGAAAGAGCTGCAGCCCTTGCCCTTCTCAGATCCTTGTGGGGGAAGTCGAGTATACGCTGATCGTTGGTGTACGAATGGATGGTGGTCATCAAACCCCTCACAATACCGTACGTGTCATGGATCACCCTGGCGACCGGGGCGAGACAGTTTGTGGTACAGGAGGCGTTGGAAATAATGTGATGCTCGGCTGGATTGTACTGTGTGTCATTGACCCCGGTGACGAGGGTGATATCCTCCCCCTTCGCAGGTGCAGTGATAATGACCTTTTTTGCACCGGCGGAGATATGTTTTTGAGCTTTGTCCCTGCTCCTGAAAAGCCCTGTGGATTCGATAACCACACTGACCCCGAGATCGTTCCACGGAAGCTCCGACGGGTCCTTGACAGAGAGGACCTGGATGCCTTTCCCGTCAACGACCAGCTCGTCATCCTTCGCCACAACATCACCGGGGAATATCCTGGTGATCGAGTCATATTTGAGCAGGTGCCCAAGAGTGTCTGCATCGGTCAGATCATTGATCGCAACAATATCAACATCCTTCACGTCATATTCGTGGAGGCACCTTAATATGGATCGTCCGATCCTCCCGAACCCGTTTATACCGATTTTAATACCCATGTACCTTATCCTCCTTCGAACGGCTCAAC
>CAZZKG010000092.1:0-10113 GCA_964654825.1 uncultured Gemmatimonadota bacterium
CGTGCCGCCGGTGTCGGCAAAGGTACGCTGTATGAGTACTTCGAGAACAAGTCCGACATCCTCGGCTACGCATTCGATCGTTACTTCGAATCCTTCAGGGCCGGTGCCCTTCGGGCCATGAATATGGCGGAGGGTCCCGTGGACCGGCTGTTCGCCGTGGTCTCCTTCGCCCTCGAGCACACCGCAGAATGGGAGGAATACTGCGCCGTCTACCTGGACTATCTCGGCCTCGAGCGATCCCGGAGTGACTTATCTCTCGAACGCATCTATGGCGTGATGTGGTCACTCCTCACCGGCCTGATCAGGGAGGGGCAGGAGGCGGGCACTATACGCCGCGACGTCGATCCGGAACCGGCGGCGGAGATGCTCCTCTCGGTCTACGACGGCATGGTGCTTCACCGGGTGTTCGAGGAGCCCCGCTGCGATCCCCTTTCGATCAATGACGCCGCCCTCGCCGTCCTGGTCCGGGGGCTGGGACCGGAATGAGATCGAAGGGCGTGGAAGGGGAGCGGAGCTCGTGAAGCCGCCGTGGATGTGACAGGTAGGTCTCGCCTCTGTACGAAAAGGTCACACGCTTCGGGGAGGCTTGTCGGTAAAGTTTTCGTGTGAATTCTGAACGGAGGAGGGTGGACCGGATGACCATGCCCGTCGTATCGACTGGAAATACCGTCTCACGCGGTGTATAATGATGTGGGGGTGAACTGTGAGGATTCTCATCGTAGAAGATGACAAACGGACGGCCTTATTCGTCTCGAAGGGGTTGAGACAGGAGGGCTTCGCGGTGGATCACGCCGCAGATGGCGAAGAAGGTCTTCACCTTATTCTGACAGAACCCTATGACGCTGCTGTTATCGACATCATGTTGCCGAAGCTGGACGGGTTGGCACTGATCGACGAGATGCGCCGGCGGGGTGTTCAGACTCCTGTTATCGTTCTGAGCGCCAGGAGTTCGGTGGATGACCGAATTAAGGGACTGCAGGCGGGCGGAGATGATTACCTCGTCAAGCCGTTCGCCTTCTCGGAATTGATGGCGCGGATTCAAGCGCTCATACGGCGGGCTACACAGGCGACCGAGCCGACTACACTAACTGTGGCCGATCTCAGGTTGGACCTTGTGAGACGGAAGGTGTTCAGGAACGACGAAGAGATCGAACTGCAACCGAAGGAGTTTGCACTGCTCGAATACCTGATGCGCAATGCCGGTCGCGTCATCTCCAAAACTATGATCATGGAACACGTCTGGGATTACAATTTCGATCCGCAGACCAACGTCGTCGAAGCGCGTATATGTCGTCTCAGGGACAAGGTCGACCGCTCTTTCGATCTCGATCTCATCCATACGATACGGGGTGTCGGATATGTTCTCGAAGACAAGGGGTGATTTCCTGCAGACGATGACTTTCCGCCTCACTCTGTGGTACACGGGGGTGTTCGGAGGGTTGTCGATCGTCGTGTTCCTGATCGTGTATGTCTCGCTCCTGTCGCACCTGCGGGAACAGACGGACAATGTGCTCCTGAATACGGCGGAAGAGTTCGCTGAACTTTACGAGGATCAAGGCACGCAAGCCCTCCAGGCCGAATTCAAACGCGAAGCGGGATCGAGGGGAATAAAACGTGTTTTCTTCCGGCTCCTGTCTCCCGATGCAAAGGTGCTGGCCGCTTCCGATCTGAGCCGGTGGGACTGGCTCAAGACGCCGGTCCCAGAGGCCGGTCCTTCTGCTGGAGACAAGCCTTTTTTCAGCACGCTGTCTCCGCCGGGTCGAGAGCACAGAGTGAGAGTTATCACCAGACCTACCATCGGCGGGAATGTGATCGAGATCGGCAGTACTCTCGAGAGCGACGAAATCATGATGGAAAGGTACCGTGAGACCTTCGGGACGGCTCTGGTGATAATGCTGGTATGCGGCGGCCTCGTCGCGTGGCTGTTGGCCAGAAAAGCGATGTCGGGCGTTCGTAGGGTTACCAACACGGCAACCCGGATCGGGAAGGGAGATCTCGCTCGCAGGGTACCACTGGGGGATGAAGGGCTGGAGATTAATGCCCTTGCCCGCGCGTTCAACGAGATGGTGGAACGGATCGAGTCTCTGATAAAGGAATTGAAGCAGGTGACCGACAATGTCGCCCACGAGCTGCGCACCCCCATTACGCACATCCGCGGTATAGCCGAGACCACCTTGAACAGTCCCTGCGACCTCGTTGAGTACCGCGACATGGCAGCCATGGTCATCGAGGGCAGTGACCGACTCATCGAAATGATCAACACCATGTTGGAGATAACGAGAACCGACTCGGGTGTTGCAGAACTCGACAGTGAAACCCTGGACATAAGAGAGGTCACCGAAGAGGCTGCCGACCTGTTTAAGCCCATGGCCGAGGACAAAGATATCGATATACAATTGAACACTCCCCCACAAGTCGTGACTGTTCGAGGAGATCGCTCGAAACTCCAGCGCGTCGTGGCCAACCTGCTGGACAACGCCATCAGATACACCCCTCCCGGTGGTACGGTGACGATCTCAGTCGAGATCGACACGGCCCATGCGAAGGTGGCAATCGTCGATACCGGCATGGGCATCGATGCAAATGACCTCTCTCATATCTTCGAGCGATTCTATCGTGGTGATAAATGCCGCTCGACTCCGGGGAGCGGATTGGGTCTGAGCCTTGCGCTCGCCATCATCCGGGCGCACGGCGGTGACATCACCGTGAAAAGCACTCCGGGCGGCGGAACCACCTTCACGGTTTTTCTCTCCAGCATTTCCTCCCCTCGACAGGCTCTTTCCAAGAATCACGAGATTACCAAAAGATAATCCTGCCGTCAGGCTCCGGTGAACTACCGAGCGTATATTTGAAGGTGAAAAACAGGGGTACGTCGACCCCGAAGGTGCGATCAAGATCGATGCGACGTTTTTCACGAGAGTAGGGACATGAGAGATGAGTCACGATAAAGCAGAATCAAGTGATCGTATGTGCAAGACGGATCCGCATCTACCGATGGTTTGGGTCTTCATAGCGTTCCTTGCGGTCAGCGGCTGTGCCACGTACCGGCCGATGCCGATCACCTCTGAGACGGTACATGACGAGCTGAAGCCCCCCGACATGAACGAAGTGCGACTGCGGGCCGGGGGGATCGAGCACCCACTCTTGAAAGCCGTACCGTTCGACGACCGTGACGGATTGTCGCCGGACGAGGCGGCAATTCTGGCCGTTATCGCCAATCCGACGCTTCGCGCCGTCCGAGATCGGCGGGGAATAGCGTCGGCCCAGCTCCTCCAGGCGGGTATTCTTCCCAACCCCCGGCTTTCTTACGATTTGGGAACACCGGTAGGTGAAAACCCCCCGGACATTGTCAACAGCTTCGGCCTCGGCCTGGGTTGGGACGTGACTTCCCTCATCTCTCGTGGTGCACGCCTCGATGCGGCAAAGGCGCACGTCTCCTCGGTTGACCTCGATGTGGCATGGCAGGAGTGGCAGGTTGCAGAATCTGCACGCCTGCACGCCTATCGCTTAATGTTCGCCGGGAAGCGGCTTGCAGCAGCAGAAAGGGCGGAGGCATCCTACCGACGGTTACGGGAAGATGTGAAGCGGGGTGTCGCTCTGGGCGTAAAAACACAACTCGATCTCTCGGCTGCGGAGACCGGCCTGCAGGAAGCCAGGTCCAGAGCGCTGAACGCCCAGTCGATGATGGACCAGGAAAGGCTCGCATTCAATCGCACACTTGGATTGCCGTCTGAGAAGATGATTCCTCTGGAGAAGGATATCATCCCCAGCTTGGAGCGATGCCCACCTGCCGAGGCGCTTTTCGAAGACGCCGAGGCCGGGAGGCTTGACCTCCTCGCCCTCAAGCTCGGATACGAGAGCCAGGAGGCGCGGGTTCGAAGTGCGGTCCGCTCCCGGTTTCCCAGGATAAATCTCGGTTTGACCGGCGGCAGAGACACGGAAGACGTTCAGACCGTCGGGGCGGTACTGAGCATCGATCTCCCCTTCTTTAACCGCAATCAGGGACATATCGCCTTGGAGCGTGCGAGTCGCAAACAACTGTTCGACGAGTATGCCGCCAGGTTGTTTGAGGCGCGCGCTGACATAGATCGCCTCGTAACGGCCATCGAGGCCACAAGGCGGCAGGTCACCGGTGTCGACGAATTGTTGTCCACTCAAAAAGAAGTTGCCGAAAATTACCGTCGTGCTGCGGATGCCGGTCAGGTCGACATTTTCTCTTACTTCAAAGCGGTGAGCACTGTCTATAACATGCAAATCCAGAGAATCGAACTGGAGCAGAGGATGATCGACCTCGGAATTGCACTTGAGATCACCTCCGGTCGTTATGGCCTGGTGAGTGAGACAGTGGCCGGGACCCAAATGCACGGAGAGGCAGCCGGGATGGAGGCGTCGAAATGAAACGGAAAACAGTCGGTTTGTTTATTGCCGTTGCGATTCTTGCTATCATCGCACTGGTTGCACGTCACAACAGCACAATGCCTGATACCGAACCTCTTCCTGCGACTGCTACGGCGCTATCCGACCTCTTGAAAACCGACACGCCGCGGCGTCGGGATTTCATGGAAACCTGCCGCTGGTTAGGAGAGGTGAAGAGCAGGTACAGAGCACGAGTTGTTGCGCTCGAGACGGGAAGGATCGTCTCCCTGGATGCCATGGACGGAATGCCGGTAACAAAGGACGCACTCCTTTTCACCATCGGGGGGCCAATGATCAACAGCCGTCGGGAAGTTCTCCGTAACGAAGCAGCCACCCTGCAGAAACGCGTGTCACTTGCCGAACGAATGGTCGGCATCAAGAGGGAAGCCGTCTCCCGGAAGATAGCGAGATATGAAGAGCTTTCTTCCGCCGAAGATGCCCTGGCCCGTCTCAAATCCGAATCAGAATCCGCCCGGCAGGAGACGCAACGCTTTAAGGAAGCAATTCACGTTCGAGCAACACTCGACGGCGTATTCACGAACCGCAGGGTTTCTGCCGGCCAGGAGGTGCAGAAGGGCGATTCCCTGGCTGAGATTGTTTCCATAGATCACATCTACATCGCAGCTGCATTTTTTACAGAAGAGGAGACAGGACTCGAAGGAAAGCGAACAGTTATAAACCTTGCCGGCGGAGACTCGATTCCAGGCACAATCACCAGGGTTCTGCCGCAGAAGAACGCCGAAGGGGCTGTCGTCGTATGGATCGAAGGGCCTGATTTGGGCCGGGTTCTTCGACCCGGCCAGACGGCAGCCGGAACGGTTGTGATCTCGGTGCACGAGAAGGCGCTCTCTATTCCACAGAGTGCTGTAATACGTGATGATGAAGGGCAAGCATATGTATTTCTGAAAGGTCCCTCAGGATATAGCAGGAAACATATAGAAACCGGGATCGTCGCAGGCGGCACCATCGAGATCACCTCAGGGCTCAGGGAAGAGGATGTGGTGGTTGTCCAAAGTGCATACGAACTCTTCTACCGGGATTTCAACAAGACGTACAAGGTGAAGGATTGATGCGTCGATCATACCGGGACCTTTTAGGGACATCGTCTGTTTTCAACAAGATGTATAAGGTGATAGACTGATGCGATCCCTGCTTCGGCTGGTTGTAAGCAACCCCATCGCGACTGTGCTGATGGCCACATTCATGGCCCTTGCCGGGGTGTATTCCGCTCGACATATGCCGGTCGACCTGTTTCCGAAGCTTGATATCCCTGTAGTGAACATCATTACCCATTACCCCGGAGCCTCCCCGGAAGACATGGAGCGGCTCATCTCCCGGCTGATAGAGAACGAAATGCGGAGTATCCCCGGTGTCAAACGGGTTGCCTCGACATCGGTACAGGGAATCTCGCAGGTAACCGCGGAATTCAGTTGGGGGACTACTGTACGTGATGCGAGGCAGCTCGTGCAGGCGAGACTGGCTCGGCTTGCAGGTCATCTTCCTGCCAGCAGCACTCCGCGTCTCGAGAATATCGGTACCACCCTCCAGGAGGTTTGCGGCTACGTAATATACGGTGGTGGGGATATGGTGACCCTCCAAAACATCGCTCGCCATGACCTGGCAGGACGCCTCATGAGCGTCGACGGCGTTTCGTCGGTGGAAGTGCTCGGCGGTGATCGGCGGGCCTTTTATGTGGAGATCAAACCTGAAATGTTGATCCGCCTTCAGCTCACCGTGGATGATATCGTGTTGATATTGAAACATCACAACATATCATCAGTGACCGGGTATCTCGACCGGTCCGGGCGGGAATATCTGATTCGCGGCGATGCCCGTCTCAGAACTCTCGAGGACATACGGTCTCTTCCAATCCTGAGTGATGGGACAAAATCGGTTCTGCTGAAAGATGTGGCGAAAGTATTCGAAGGACATACCCCCAGGCATTACACAGTTCATGGAGATGCGGTTCCGGCAGTGGCGATTATTGTCCGGAAACAGCCCGGGGCGAGCACGATCCGCGTGGTGAGCGGAATTGATGTGGCGCTCACTCATCTGACGAATCTTCTTCCTCCTGAAGCGCATGTCAAGAAGTTCTACGACCAATCGGAGATCATCAAGGAGTCGCAGGATGAGATCGTTCAGGACCTCGCCATCGGGGCCCTTCTGGCCATACTGGTCCTCTATCTCTTTCTTGGCTCGGTCCGGCCGACTCTGATCGTAGCTCTCACTATACCCATCACCTTTCTTGCTACGGTTGCCATCATGAGATGGCTGGGTATGAGCCTGAATGTGATTACCATGGCGGCCCTGACGCTGGCAATCGGTATGATCGTTGATGATGCAATCGTCGTTGCCGAGAATATTGTTCGCCACGCCCAGTTAACAACAAAAGCAAACGAGGCAAGTATAGAAGGGGCCCTGGAGATTGCCGGCCCCGATGCCTCAGGGACCTTCACCACTGTGGCCGCGTTTCTTCCACTCGTCCTGATGACGGGGCTTGCCGCGCTTTTTATGCGGCCCTTCGGCCTGACCATCAGTGCGGCGCTCCTCGTCTCTCTGCTCCTTTCCCTGACATTGGTACCGACACTTTTCAGCCGGATGAAAGGACTCTCTTCCAGCAGGAACGATTCTCCCGGCACGCGTCTGCTCGCACGATTGGATGCGGCGCTTCAGGTCACCTTGAGGTTCTCTTTCCGGCGCAAGCGGCTTGTCCTGGCTCTCGCCGGCCTCTCTCTGGGGTTGGCTGGACTGACCGCGTTCCTGGGCAAGGCTTCCATCCTGCCGCCAATTGATGAGGGAGCTGTTCTTATCGAGTACGTCATGCCGCCCGGCACATCTCTCAAGGAGAGCAATCGGATAGGAGATACACTCGATGTGATCGCCCTGACGGATACCGATGTCTCATGCGTATACAGGCGGACAGGTTCTCCGGGAAGCGGGTACCAGATCGAAGGAGTCAACAAGGGAGAATTGCTTGTCAAGCTGAAACACAAGGAAGAGCGAACCAGGTCTGTCGAGGAAATCATTCGGACCCTGAAAGAATCCTATTCGAAATTGAGCGGTGTGGTTTTCCTCTACCACCAACCGACGCAGGAAAAGATCGACGAAAGCTTCTCCGGGTTGCCCGCCCTGTTCGGCGTTACAATTTACGGCACCGATACAGACACACTCATTCTGCTCGCCGACAGAGTGGAAACCGTGCTCTCGAAAGAATCCGGTGTTTCCAACGTTGTGAACAATACGAAGGTGAAGATCCCGCAGATAGACGTGCGGATAAACTACCTCTCCCTTGCACAGTACGGAGTGGACGTCGCCACTGTTTTGAGCACGCTCGAAGCCGCACGTTTTGGAGTGGAGGCGACACAGATTATCCGGCAAAAAGAGGATGTCGCCGTGTTAGTGAGGATGGATACCGACACACCTCCCGATGTCGAGCGTATCAGGCAGTTGCCAATTAGTACCGCCCGCGGAGAGTGGCTGCCGCTGGAACGTGTTGCCGCAGTGAACATCAGCCATGCACCTTCAGCAATAACCCGGTTGAACGGCCAGCGGCAGATCACGCTTCTGGCGGAAGTGGAAGGCGACATCCCATCCGTGGTCAAAGATCTGCGGCGGCGGTTCCGGTCGATTGAACTCCCTCGAGGGTACAGCATAGATTTCACCGGCCAGTACCATGTGCTTATCGAAACGGCGACGGAAATGATGCTCGCCGTCCTGGCCGCCGTCGTGCTGATCTATCTCATCATGGTGATGCAGTTCGGCTCCTGGCTCCAGCCTCTCATCATCCTGGTGACAGTCCCCCTGTCGCTTGTTGGTGCTCTTGTCGGCTTGTTCCTGACCCGGCAGGGCATCGACATATCTGTAGGAATGGGTATGGTAACCCTGGTGGGCATTGCTGTTAATAACGCCATCGTCCTCATTGATTTTTCCAACAGGGAACTCGCTTCCGGCAAGAGTATTACCGACGCACTGCTTTCCGCCGACTCTGTTCGCCTCCGCCCCATACTGCTCACCACGCTCACTACTATCGCTGCGTTACTGCCGACCGCAGTAGGAACAACCGTCGGGTCAAGAATCTTCCAGCCTTTTGCCATTACTGTAATCGGCGGATTGGTCGGGGGCGTATTGGCGACGTTGGTGATAATTCCAACCGTTGCAGAAGCTGTTCTCCATCACTATCCCGTCGGGCGGGAAAGCGTCGCATAGTGAATCGTCGGAGTGAGGTGCTCAATACTCTGAATCATGACGGCGGGGATACCTACAGCGCCATCTGTGGGGCGCTTCTGTTTGCACGGATGGGATGCCATCTCCGAAGATCGCCCCTCCCTGCCCGTATGTCAGTCGCCGACTATGCGGGCGAGTGATTTTGCCAACGTGTCGAGTGCGGACTCGTCCGGCAGCGTGACCGTCATTTTTATCTCACCGTCTTCTCCTTCAACCATGCATTCGGAAAGCTTCTCTTTGAATGACCTGGTCAGCCTCCTCGTCTCCGGTGTCTCTTCCCGGTCGGGAAACATCTCACCGATAAAAGCAAAGGCGGCACCCAGCAGCTGTCCTCCCGCCCTGGCAACTTTCTCCCGGCGGGCGAAGCGTTCCGCCTCCTTCTCCATCTGTTGTTTGAGGCTTTCATCCGGCGGCGCGTCCGGCTTTGCGCCCAGAAGGACTTCCAGGCGCCTCTTGAGTTCGTCCATCCCGGCGAACAGGTCTACTTCCGCGCCTTCGTAGTCGGGGTCGAGGGCGGCCAGGAACAGTTCCTGTTTCGCAGAGAGTGTCGTAAGAAGACTCTCCTCCAGGGTGTCTTCCGTGACAAGGAGGAACACCTGGACGGGCCTTTTCTGCCCCATGCGGTGGACGCGGCCGATCCTCTGTTCGAGGACGGCAGGGTTCCACGGAAGGTCGACGTTTATCACGGTGTCGGCCGCCTGGAGATTCAGGCCGGTGGATCCGGCATTGGTCGAGACGAACAGCCTGCAGTCGCTGTCGTTCTGAAACCTGTGCATCAGCGCCTGGCGTTTCTTCTGGGGGACCGACCCGTCCAGCCTGACGTATTCCAGCTCGTGTTTATTCAACAGGGGCTGGATCAGGTTGAGCATGGTGGTCCACTCCGAGAAGAGGACTATCTTCCGATCCTCTTCGGCCATCATCTGATCCAGCAGGACATCCAGTTCTTCCAGTTTGCTCGAGTAGCCGGGAGGTTTTTTGTCGACAAGGAAGGTGCTGTTGGCGGACATCCTGCACATGAGCAGGGCCTTCTGCAGCCGCAGAAGGTCCATCTCTGAAATGTACTGCTTCGAGAGTACGGTGCTCACGATCTTTCTGTGAGCGTTGTGAAGCTCGATCTGTTCCGAAGTGGGAGGGATCCTCCGGATCTCCGTGGTCCGGGGTGGCAGGTCCTCGATCACCTTCTTTCTCGTACGACGGATCAGGACCGGCTCGAGCCTCTTTCGGAGATCGTCGAGGTTCTTGTATCCGAGCAGCTTCCCCTTCTCATCGGTCACCCTGTACTTGTTGTAGAAGCGGAAAGCGGGACCCAGGCGCCTGTCGTCGATGAACTCGACAATCGAGAAGAGTTCTTCGAGGCGGTTTTCGAGAGGCGTCCCGGTCAGGACCAGGGCGAATGGAGACTTGAGCGCCTTGATCATCCGGCTGGTTTTCGCCTCCCAGTTCTTGATTCTCTGCCCCTCGTCGAGGATGATC
>CAZZKG010000093.1:0-10013 GCA_964654825.1 uncultured Gemmatimonadota bacterium
ACCGGTCACAAAGGCATCATCAAATTTTACGATGAGTTCCTTTTCAGTCATGATCCGTTTTGCACTTCTCATTTTGGAGAAAAGGTCCGTTTCCTTGAATTTCTCAATCGCTTCGACTGTCGTCTCTATGAGTCCCTCGTTCCGTGTCAATACCGGTCCCATTTCTCTCACGCATGCCATCGTGAGAGAGCGTACCATCGTGTCGGGAGAGTGAGCGAGACGTTCGGCAATACGGTGGAGGAGGGTTCCTCGCTCTCTGGCGGAAGGTTCTCCACGTCTTTCGGCTTTAATCGTGACGTATCCCTGAAGGCCTTCCCTGATTGATAACCGGTATTCTCTGGGGCACTTCAGGTATGTCGCAATACTGGTGACGTTCTCCACGAGAACAGGCGGCTCTGCGGATATTGTGCCGAGCTTTTTGGTGAGTTCCCTGGAGATGGACGAACCAGGAGGCGCACTTTGTAGAATCAGATCCCACCGCTTGTCGAGGTCTTCGATCTTTGGTTCTTCAAAAGGTTTGGGTTCCACTCTGATTGGATCCCACCAGTTGAGTCTGATTTTTCCGGGTGGAACTTTCTCGCTTGCACTTAAGACACAGTCTCTGACTTCTGGAAGATCGACAAGCGAGGGGCACACCTCCCCATCGAGAGCCTCGGTGATGAGTTTGTAAAGCCATGAACCATTATTCTTCGGGACACCCTTTTTGGTTAGCGTCACTGACCCACTCAAGTGCAGTCCGTCTCGAGCTCTCGTCATGGCCACATAGAGAAGCCTGATGCGTTCATAGTCATCCTGGATACGGTCCTCTTTTTTCGGCCCTATTGCCAGAATCGATGTGCATTTGTCCTCCTCTCCCTCCGATAGTCCCGGTGCCACGAATCCGAATCCATCGCGCCAGTATATCGGTTCATACATGGGCTTACGGGGTCGTCCGAGATCAGGACAGAATACCACTGGCCACTCGAGCCCCTTGGAACGGTGTATGGTACTGATCGTAACGACGTTTTCTTCCTCACCCTGAGTAGGAGCCAACGGTTCCGACTCTGACTCTTCCATGAGCTGTGTGAGATATTCTGCGAATACCTCAGGTGACATTCCAACTGTTCCACTTTCAAGTCTGCGCGCGATGTCCACAAACTTGCGGACGTTCGCGATCTGCTGCTTGCCGTCTTTCTGGGCCAGTATCGCCGCTGTGTAGCCGGTTCGTTTCATGATTTCCTCGAGGAGCTCTGCTACCGACAGACGATGCATGATATGTTGCAGATCCTTCACCGTGCCCATGAAGTTCCCGAGTCTTTCCCAATCGGAAGATTCGATTTTCGAGAGAGGTCCGTCAGATGGGATATCGGCTACGCACTTTTTCTTCATGTCCCAGCTCTCTACTGATGCCCCATGAAGCATGCTCCTTCTTGCAAGCCAGAATAGAGTTTCATCCGAAATCCCACAAAATGGCGAACGCAATACTGCCAGGAGTGCCACCTGGTCTTCGCCGTTCGTCAAATAGCGGAGGAAGTTCACAATGTCCCTGCACTCCTGTCTGTCGTAGTAACCCTTCCCTCCCAACGTGTAATATTCGATCCCGTGAGCACGGAGCGCCGATTCATAGATGGGCACATCACCCATTGCTCTGAAGAGCAATGCGATATGTTTCCACTTGATCTCAACGTCGACGAGCCCTTCAGAAGTTTGCTCACCTACCAAAACGTTGTTGTTCAGAAGATCGATGATCTTTTGTGCGATTATCTCAGCTTCACGAAAACGAGTCTCACGCAAGTCAAAAACCGGTTCCGGCTCAAGTGCTTCAGTACCTTCATCATCTTCCGGTTTGTCATCCTCCGGAACGCCGAAAACGTCAATCGTCACCGGATCTGTAACAGAACCGTGCTCCCTAAAAGGAGTGAGTGGCGTGTAGTCGGCGCGGTAGAGCTGGGCCAGTGAGTTTTCTTCCTCTTCAGAGATTCCCATTAGTTTCGGATGGGAGAAGAGAGGGTTGTAGACATCCTCGATAAGTTCCGGCCGAGACCGGAAGTTCGTGGTAAGGTCGAGGGTGAGACAGTTTTCCTCGTCACCCCGAAACTCATCCCGCGTACGCGTGAAAACCGAGACGTCTGCGTAGCGGAAGCGGTAGATGGATTGTTTGACGTCACCAACAATGAAGAGTTTCGCTCCTGCCGGGATCTTCTCGAACCGTTCAGAGCCCTCGAGTGGTTTCGAACCGGCGATGTACCACAGTAACTCTTTCTGAACGTCGTTGGTGTCCTGGAACTCATCGATCATCAAGTAACGGCAGCGTTTCGCTATGATCCTTCTGACTTCTTCGCTCTCTCGGAGGAGATCACGGGTTCTGATGAGAAGGTCGGTGAAATCAAGCCCTGACATTCTTCGTTTCCGCTCTTCATAGTAATCCGCAGCCTTCAAGAGCTCCTTCGTAAACGCGAAGGAATGCCACGCGGCCGATTCCTCGCTGGTCACGGACCAGATCGCATGTTTTTTAGCGAAGAGATCACGTGAATTAGTAATCGCGCAGTCCATGTGTTCTCTTAGCTCATCGAGTTCGATGCCGCTCTCGTCCCAGTTGTCCTTTTTCCCAGTCTTGCCCGGTTTTTTGATCCTTCCGAGTCGGGCGATAATCTCAAGCAGTTTTGTTTCGTGGTCCGTGAAATGGGGAAGCGCAGCTCGAGCACATTCCACTGTCATGGTGGCCAGCTCGGTAAGCTTGTCGCCCGGTGGAAATAATTTCGAATCGAGTTCCGCGAGATAAGTGATGGCGTTCTGGAATGAATCATTGTGAATGATACCTGAAACCGACATCCACACGTGTTCCCACCATCGTTTAATGAACTCCTCCCATTGTGGTGGTACATCCTCCAGAGCGAAAGACCACAATTCGCGTTGGTCCACCCAACCTCTGATCTCACCCGTCGCCTGAACATAATTCCCGAGTATTGAGAGCGATGACATGAATTCGCTTTCATCGCTGTCCAGGCTCTTGCGGGCCGACTCATGAACCGACCTTGTAAGGAGGAGTGGGGATTCATCTTCTGTCAGCACAGCGAAATGCGGATCGAGGTTGGCCTGGAGTGGGAATTCCCGCAGGATGGATGCGCAGAGGCTGTGGATGGTGCTCACCGGTGCGTGCTCGAGATCGCGCAGGTGATTGCGCCACAATTCAACATTTTCCTTGACCTCCTCAGTGCGTGCCTTGATCAGTCTCTTCTTGCATTCCTGGCGCACGCGTGTTTTCATCTCAGCCGCGGCCTTTTCGGTGAAGGTAACAGCAACAACTTCGGAGACCCTAACTCCCGGCTGTGAGAGCGAGTTTATATAGCGGTCGACGAGAACCGACGTCTTTCCGGCCCCGGCTCCTGCGGAGAGGAGGACATGCTTGTCGAGGGTCAATATCGACAGGTCCCTGATAAATTGATCGGCGGGAACCTTTTTCAGCGTCATCTTTTCTCCTCGTCTGCTGTCCACTTCAGCCGGAGAAGATCCTGTTCTCGCCTGCACACCGTTTTGTAATCGCACCAACGGCATGCATCCCACCATGCCGGCACGAACCATCCATTTCTCATACGCCGGATCCTTTGACCAATGAAGGCGGTGAGTCGTCTCTCGAGCGTTACCATATCATCTCTTTTATCGATTTTTGTTTTTTTGTCGATCCCGACGGGACGCTTACGTATGAGGTAATATGCCAAGAGTGCGGCTCTCCGACCTTTCATGTCAGGGTGGGATCTGAGAGCCAGAGAGTAGATAGGAAGCTGGAGCACTCTTCCGAATCTGATGTCACTTTTGTCCGGAGCACTTCCCGTTTTATAGTCAAAGACCGCGTAGCCGTCAGGACCAACATGATCGGCTCGGTCTATCCTGCCTGCCAGAAGAACTTCCTCGCCTTCTAACGGTACCGTGAACTGTGCTGCAGTCTCAGGACCGAACTTTTCTTCGAAGAGGAGGGGTTGATGGCCGTGTTTTATGAGATCATTTTCTCGATCAAGCCAGATTAGAAGGTCCTTCCTGCACCTCTGTCTCTCGGTATTCCAGATACCCCGGTGGCTTGATAGGCCGAGAGCTTCGTTCCGGTCAAAGATCTCATCGATCGTCCGCAGTAGCTCATCCGGCAATGATGTTTGCTTCTTGTCGATATATGGTGGCGTATGGTCTGTGTAGAACTGTTTGAGCACATCGTGATAGAGTTTGCCCCGGATCAGGTTACTCATCTCATATGTGGGTTCGTCGAGCGGCTTCACTTTCAGGAGGTACTTACAAAAATATGTGAATGGGCATTTGCCATACGTTTCGAATTGGCTTGCGCTGTAGATTCTCTCCGGATGGAAAAACGTACCGAGTTCTTCTTTCACGGTGGTATCAGAAAGGAATCCGTCGAAAACCGACGGCATTGTTCGTAACCGGACACGCTCTACTCTGCCACCATGGAAAGCATTTTTTACCACGTCTTTCCAGAGCAATCCCGGGGATGAAGATGTCCCGCTGTGAAGAAGCCACATCATCGTCCTGAGAGTATTGTCTTCCTGGTTACCACTCCACACTTCAGTGAAAACCGATTCGAGCGCTTCGAGCGGGTGAAAAGTTTGGTTGACTGCAGGAACGAGCTCGCTCAGAGTTACATTTCTCATTCTTAGCTTTTCTGTGAATGCCTCGGTCACTTCTTCGTAGAAGTGGGATACGACAGTCTCTCGTCCTTGAGCGTCCTCGGAGGGGAATACGAGATAGATCCTTTCGTCACCGCGGGCCAGCGCATCATGGAAGAGTCGTGCCTCGGAGAGCTGTTTTCGATGGCGAGTGAGAAGATGCAGGCCGTGTTCTGCCAGCATCTTTCTTGCGTCGTCCCGGAAAAAGAGTGCCTCCCGGTGCACAGTGGGGAAATTTCGTTCTGAGAGACCCATGATGAACGCGATACGGAAGTGGAGCTGGCGCGCTTCCATGACATCCATGACATGTATCCCACCGGTGTCCCCGGCTGACTGGTTCCACGTGGTCCCTTTCACAAGACTGACTAATTCTCTGGCAAAAGTCTCCAGTGAGATCATCGAAACTCCCAGCTCTTCACTGGAAGCTTTTATGTTATTCAGAAGACGCATGAACATGATGTAGCCACGGACGTCCCTTGCAGCTGCACGAGGATATGTTTTACTCAATAGGTGACGTCCCATCCCGAACTGGTCCAGGAGTTTTTGATATTGTTCAGCAAACTCTTCGCGTGTTGCTTCTTGAGGTATTGCATCGTAGCACTCAAAAATACTCTCCATATACCTGTGTGCATCCTTCACTTCTTCAGGCTTGAACTGTGTGGGTAATGCATCTTCAAGTTCTTTGATTTCTTCCTCGTTGAGCTCCTCCTCTTCCAATTTGCTCAGGAGTTCAAGCTGTTTGGAGAGGCTGTGTAGATGATCGAGCCACTGGTCTTTTCCACCAACAATGGAAGCAGCCCGTGAAATAATATCCAGTCGATCAACGGAGCGTAGCTCAGATGCTTCCGGAATACGATTGTCGACGTAACCTGACCGGAGCACCGTTAAAACGTCGGTCCTTGGAAATTCATCAATTGTGAGCTGAAGTATGGCGAGAGATGCATTAACAGAAGGACAGTGATCGAGTGTTCCATGATTACAGTGATAGGGTAACCCGAATCGCTCAAAAGTATCTGACACGGCTTTAGCGTTATTAACGCTGCGATATATTACAGTGATGTCAGAGGGTTTGATATCTTCACCAACGATAAGCCTCTTACACTCGCGAGCGACTTCCTCTGTCATGTGCGCGATACCGGGCGCCTTGATCACCTGGATGTGCTCGCCCGGGCTCGTCATCTTCTCTTTCTCGAGAGTGAAAAGCTGTGTCAGTGCGTGTCGGATGGGTGCTGCGAGAGGATCAGGGAGGATTTTCGTTTGAGTTGCCGTGGGATCTTTGCAGTGTTTTTTGTTCTGTTGGTGTTGTTCATTATCGTTTCTTCCAGAGGATCCCAGTTTTATTATCTCCGCATCGGGGAAACTCTCCTTCAACGCTTCAAGTTCCTTTCCCCAGAGGTCACCTATCCACTCCGCCCCGATGGGACCTTCCGGCAGTGTTATGAACATGGCTTCGGATATTTTTGAAAGCTCTGAGATCAGTTCCAATTGTATCGGTGTGAAGTCGCTAAAACCGTCAATGATCGTGAACTTGAGGTGAGCGAGAGGCCCAGGTTTTGAGTTCCTGATATGTTCAACCGCCCACCAGAACACACCCTCATTGTCATAGAACCCCTTCTCCTTGAGAATGATCTGATACGTGGAATAGATCTGGAGGATCTCTTTGGTACGTTGATCAATGATACCTGCGTCATGGAATATCTCTGGAGCCTCTGTCTCGTCGAGTCCCGCTCGTTTGAATTCTCCGATGATGTTGGTTACGGCCTCGATGAAGCCGGGTAACTTGAGCGCTCTTGATAGAGAAGGACTACTCAGATCGTTCGCCGTTCGTTGCACCGCTTCATACATGATGAGTTTGTCGAGCGGCGAGGAGATCCTCGTGAAGTATGAATCGCTCTCTATGAGGATATGCTCCGCAAGCTGCGGAAAGGTCGTGATGAGTGATGTGATAGCCGATCCATTCAACTGCTCACAAATGGAAACACGTTCACGGCGCACGCTATCTGCTGTTGGGAGAAGATAGAGAGTCGCGTCGGGGCCGTGGGTCTTGACCAAGTCGAGATAGATCTGTCGGACTTTAGCAGTTTTGCCAGATCTTGGAGGGCCATAGAGAAATTTGATTTCAGAGAGCATACAATCGCATCCAACGGTGATCACTGATTATCATTTGATCTTCACTTCCCTTAAGAGAATGAGAATATCTCACCTACGCCGGATTGTCAATATCTTATGTGGTTGACGCCTCAAAATGATAATAATCAGAAATTATAACCTAGGCCATGTTGTTATCAGCGAGGAACAATCAGGAACGGGCAAATACGAGAAGCGGTCCATAGTCGAGTTCGTCTGCAGCTCTGAGCGCTCTGACGTATCGTTCCCGGCTGTCGCTCTTACCGGTCAGGTTTGCTCCTCCCCAGGAGAATCGATGTCCTCCCAGAACCTCCTCGATGAGGATGTCCGCCATCAGTCTCCCGTGCCTGCCGTTACCATTTGGGAAAGGATGGATCAAAACGAGCCTGTGATGGAAACGGACCGCAGTTTCATCGGGTGAGAAGGTTTTATTCTCCAACCACACCCGGACATCACCACAGAGATTACTCAGATCTTCAGGGACCCGCCACCACGGGCTTCCGATGTTCTTGTCGCTCTGCCGGAATTCGCCGGCCCATTTCCACACATTGCCAAACATTCTCCGGTGGAGCGTCTTCATGAACTTATGGGTGAGGATATCATTCGGCTTCCTCTTCTCGAGCCACATGATTGCTTCGCTAATGTTGTCCTGCTCCCACCGGTCGAGTTCGCCTCGTGTGGTGATATGCGTTAAAAGGAGTCCTTCGGCCTCGTCTGGATCGAGCGGAGTAGCTCCGTCCGGATAGTTAAGATCGATCATACCTCATCCCAGAGCGATTTTAGGTTTTTCGAAATGAAGCGCTCGGTCTCTGTTCTCAACACAGCTCGTTTTTCTTTTTCGCTCAACTCCTGCCCTTCGAGGCTCATCGTCTGTGACAACCTTGCCAGTTTTTCCCGGGCTGCGGCCTCGGCTTTCTGTCGCACGATATCCTCGAGCGAGGTGTTCGGTACGAACCCGTAGACGAAGACGCAGTCGAGTGCTTCTGCGACTCTTCTCATGGTCTTGATCGTCAGGTTCCCTTCCACCTCGTCCTGCTCGATGCGGTAGATCCGTGCCGCACTGAGCTTCAGGCGATTTCCGAGCTGCTCTCCGGTCATCCCCAGTGCGTCACGGATAGCCCTTATCCATCCATTCGGGGGAGGGGGAGTCGAGCGAAGTGGTGTGAACCGCTTGAGGGATCGATCCACCTGTTCCCGTATCAGTTTTCTCTTTTCTGCTTTCATCGGTAACCTCCACTTGAGGCAGTGTATTCTCATGATGTCACCGGGCAATCACATGATCGCCAGTCATGATTATTCTCAATAGCGTTGCCTGAGCGATTGTTTCTTTGCCCTCATTGCGCATGAGGAGCAATTCCGATCGCTCATTTGCAGCATCGCATGTTTTTCGCTAAGAGGTCTCCTAAGGGATGTCTCAAGGCATTGCTTATTATTTAGTCTTATACATATATATAGGAAACGTCCTTAGTAATTACTATATATATATAGGTTAACTCTTAGTATTATTCTATATATATATAGTAATAATCATATATTTAGTCAACATATATATATAAATGATCTGTATCGTATATTGCTGTTTTAGTCCATAATACCTTGTAATTGTTACAGATACGAGATTTGTCTCTTCTGGGAGTAATCTAAGGGGCTTGTTTGTAATAATCAAGTCCCCTGTGAAGATAAAACCAGTGCAGGATTTGTGCCCTCGTTCGCAGGATTTCCATCCTTACTCCCGTGAATCCGCCCTCACGTAGATCCTCTCCGGCGCCTGCTCGAAGTAAGCGAAGAGGGCCGGGCACAGCCAGCTCTCCATTGGTGGATCCTCGGTCCGGTACCAGTTCCCGTCGTACTCCTCCCGGACCCAAAAAAGCTCCTTCTGAAATCCGGGGAAGGGACCCGCGGAAAACGTCATTCGGAAACCAGACTTTGCATCGGGAATGTCGGTTACCAGGTGATCGATCATCGCAGGCGCCCCGGAGACGAACGGCTCCCGGACGAGACCTGCCGCAAGATCGTCGAACACCCACGTTCCCTGGTACCAGTATGGGGCGATGGCCATGATTGCATTGGTCATTCGATCCTCCGTGCTTAAATGACTTCAGGTATATGTCAAAAGTCTTATTAAACTCCCGGGCAGGTCTTTCGCCTGCCCGAGAGCTTCATTTCACAGTCAGCCACGCTACTCACACGATGGTGCGTCTTCGCGACGGCCTCGCCAGAGCCGTCCACCTGTCACGGTCACTTTCGTCGGTCCGAAACGCGGCCAGGTGGATGACGCGATCCTCACAGACCAGGGCCGATCCCCTGAAACCATCACCATCGAACCGCACGTCGGTCCCCATCCCAGGTGATGCGAACGATTCGAACTTGGCGGACTCGACCAGGGAGATGAACCGGCCAATGTCCTCGACACCGGTACTCGGCGTGTACGTCACCTCCTTATGCTTTCCCAGGGCATCGAGTGCGTAACTCGATATGAGCTTCCTCCACAGCTTCCCGCATGTCTCGGTAGAATCGAACAGGTCCGCGCACACCAATCTGCCGTTTATCGCTGCGATGACTCCGGTCGTCCCCTCGACGAACCTGAGCTTTTCGAGAAATGAGTTGAGATCTAATTGCTTCTCCCGAAACGCGGTGTCCATGTCGGATGTGTCCGAGCGGACGTTCAGCTCGTCGAGCTTTTCCGCGACCTTACCCCAGATGGCACCCTGGTCAGCAGCGAACGACTGACTTGCCTCTAAATTGCAGGAAACCTGGGCAGCCTTCTCATTGCGGAGGTGAGGGTGGGACACGCTGCCTGCCTTCATATCGGTTCCCTCGTAGTGCCACCGGCCCTGCTCGACACAGCTCACGGGAATCCTTATGCTGGAGTGAGCCTCGATCATGATCGACGTGTTGACGATGCGGTTCTGTTTGGCGCCGATCAGCTCTTCCCCGTCCATGAGGAACACCCTGATGTCGGAGTTGTTGGTGATCAGGAGTTCCGGGACGTGCCCGGACCCATTGACTTCGCGCACCGTCACGTTGGCGTTCTTCAGGGCTTCGTCCAGCACCTGGTAGGTGAAAGTCGCGTAACCTTTCACCCGAACCGGATACACCGTCAGGTTCTCATAGCTCTGTGGTTCACCGATGTGGACGTGTTTCAGGAAATCGAGAATTCTTGTTTTCATGGTTCCCCTACTTCTCTCGTTTGCCCTTATAGATACGGGAGAGGTCGATTTTATTACAGATCGTCTT
>CAZZKG010000094.1:0-9493 GCA_964654825.1 uncultured Gemmatimonadota bacterium
CAACCATTTCTCTTAATGAACGTTCCCCATCATTATTTGTTGGCTTGATCTGTGGTCTTGCCCCATGAGGCCAATAACGGTGCATGACAAAGATCCGGTAGCTCGAGAGTTAATTTTGCCAGCTGAGGAGAGGCCATGGGGAAGCTAATTCTCATTTCGATGTTGCTCAGTCTGGCCATGTTCCAAGCGACTGTCATCATGTCCTACACCCTTAACCATGACCCAAAACCGTCAGACGACAACTCTCCAACCACCAGCGTCCAATGCGGGGATATCCTGTATGAGGATACGATCCTGACCGATAGTCTTGTCTGTTCTGGCGATGGCCTGATAATGGGTACAGACAGCATCTCTCTGAACTGTAACGGGTTTAGCGTTGCGGGAGTGAACACCGGCAAAGGGATTACCGTAAGCTCCAGAAATAACGTTCATGTTAACGATTGTAACATCAGGAATTTTCGCACAGCTGTATATCTGTTTCAGTCCAAACATGTCATCATAGAGAGCAACAAACTTAATTCGTCTCACAGGGCGCTCAGTGTCACTCTGTCTGACAGTAATACTGTTTTGAACAATGTTCTTGCCGAAGAAGTCGGAGTGGACGGCTCTTTCAATACATTTGAAGGCGATACATTCAATTTCGACCCAGGTTTCTCCGGTGAGGCTCTGCTTATTGAGAGTCCCAACAATACCATCACTGACAATGTTTTTACCGGGAGTGGCCAGGGCCGCGCCATCTTGACCACGGATTATGCAGTCGGCAACACGTTTACGGGGAACACGATCTCCGATTACTACAACGGAATCATAATTGGTGGTGGAGTCGGAGGGCTCGGCCCCCACGAGAACATCTTGTTCAATAACAGCTTTATCGACAACTGGATTGGAATCGACATCGACGGTGGTGACCTGAATCAGGTCTACGGCAACCTCGTGTCGTCCGTGGACGGCGGCTTCGGATTCGATGTTTCTCCTGGCGCAGGTTTTAATGCTAACAATATCATATGGGACAACGACATATACAGCGAGAACAACATCTGGGGAATTGACTATAATGTCTACTGTTTCGAAGGGATCCAGAACCGCTACTATTTTGAGGCCCCTGCCTGTGGAGATTCACTGAATTCAAATTGCATCCCGGACTGTTCGGAGAGGCTTGACGACAGCGGTGGCTTTTTCAACGACGACTACGGTTGGCCGGTCCAGAGCCACCCGGAGGCTATCGGCGGGTCCTTGAGGGTACGCCCGCCGGGTGACGGCACTGAGCCTGTACAGTGGCATGTCCACACAATCGAGGGTGATTACATGGTTGGCCTCTGGAGATTCGTTCTCCCCGACCCTGAGATGTTCGCCACCAACTCCAGTTACACCGTCGTCCACAAGGACGGTGAGGCCCTGAAGCTGGTCGACTGGACCGAACCAATTGAAGGCTGGCAGAACCTCGGGAAATACACCTTCACAAATGATCCCGACCAGGGCGTATGGCTCAGCGACTTCGCCGACGGTTATCTGGTTGCCGATGCGGTAAAGATTATCAGCGTGAGATCGATAACGGCTGATCATAAAGATCCGGAGAGCATAACTCCTTAGAGAAATCGATCATCTCACCGTGGAGACCTTGATCAGGTTGGTGGTCCCCGAGACTTGCAGCGAGTATCCGGCAATCAGGACGACGGTCAGGCCCGATCTCACGAGCCCCGATTCACGCGCAAGACGGAGCGCCTCTCCCTCCATCTCCTCCATGCTCTCGGTCGCCTCGAGCCTCAGCGGTACAGATCCCCGGGTGAAGGCCAGTTGCCGGCCAGTGATTTCATCGGGGGCCATTGAGATGACCGGTTGGGGAGGCCGATATTTCGAGACCAGGCGTGGAGCTATATTTAGAACTTGTGTATGAGAGATAGGTGGAGTATCCGGTTGGATCTCAACAACTCTTTTAGGGTGCTTCAGGTGACGCCCGGAGGAAGCGGAAAAGGGAAAAGCAGCCGGTCACTTATTCCAGGTCAAGAGAAGTAAAGCGACACTTCTATTGCATTAAGTTGGCATAATATGTAACTTATTACCATGAAATGGATAGATTTGCTGAATTTGGTTGGCGAGGAGCCGATTTTCACATCTGCTCTATTGAGGTCAGGCAGAGTTAATGACGCCGAACTTCTCCCGCAGTTGGCCAGGTGGATGAAGGCCGGCAGGATCCTTCAGCTCCGGCGAGGTGTATATCTGCTAGCGCCTCCATACCGAAAAATCGAGCCGCATCCGTTTCTGATCGCACATTACCTCAGGAATGGATCCTACGTCAGCCTTCAGTCAGCCCTGGCACATTATGACATGATTCCGGAGCATGTTCCAGTAGTGACGAGTGTGACAACGGCTCGACCTGAACGATTAGACACCCCCATGGGGAGGTACACCTTCAAGCATGTAAGTCCTTCCTGTTTCTTCTCTTACTTGCAGGTGGAAGTCTCACAAAGGCAACGTGCTTTTGTCGCTACCCCGGAGAAAGCCCTGCTGGACTTGATTTACCTTACTCCGGGTGGAGATCGTGATCCCTACCTGCGTGAGCTTCGCCTTCAAAATCTTGAAATCATCGATAAAGAAACGCTCGGGAAAATCGCGGAGAAATTCGGAAAAAAGAAGATCCAGCGCGCCATGGAGAATGTCCTGCGAATCATGGATGAAGAGGAGGAGTACGCCGAGCTGTGAGAGACCACGTCCGTCACCTGATTGAGAACACGAAGGGTATTCTGCTCAAGACTTGTGTTGCACGGGAATACCTGCAAGCCCGCATCCTGCAGTGTCTTCAAGAGAGTGGAGTATTCATGCACTGGGTATTCCTGGGGGAAACCGCACTACGTTTTTTATACTCAATTCCCCGATACTCGGAGGACCTGGATTTCTCGACAATAGAGCCGGGTGAAAAAGTCGAATTTCGTTCGGCGATACAGCGTATTCAGGCGGCCCTTACAGCCGAGGGATACTCTCACAGGATAAAGATCAATGACCAGAAAACAGTGTCTTCAGCGTTCATCCGTTTCTCCGGTCTTCTGTATGAATTGAGGTTGTCTCCTCACCAGTCAAAGACACTCTCGATCAAGATCGAGGTGGACACCAATCCCCCTGCAGGAGCGACTACGGATACAACTCTTGTCCGGCGTCACGTCACATTGAACCTTCATCATCATGACAAGGCATCACTGCTCGCCGGAAAGTTTCATACCTTACTGTGCCGTTCGTGGATGAAGGGACGCGATCTGTATGACATTATCTGGTATCTGGCTGACCGGAGCTGGCCAGGGCCAAACCTGCTATTACTGAACGCGGCTCTGCAGCAGACAGGCTGGTCCGGTCCTGACATAACACCCGATAATTGGCGCGGTATTCTCAAGGAGAGACTTCTCTCGGTTGACTGGGAGAGCGCACGAGCAGACGTTCTTCCGTTCCTGGAAAGGGAACAGGATATCGACCTGCTTACCCTGAATAACGTGTCAGGGCTTCTCGAAGACTGATTTGGTTCTGGATTATGTAAAGACATCATGCTAAGGAGAGAATAGCTCTTTGAAGAAGGACTCGTTTGAGCGTTTAATCTCTCTCTTCTTACGACGGTGGGCTTCCTTAGAGAATCTTCATCTCTGAGTCAGAAGTAGAGCAGAGAAAGTCATCAAAGCATTCGTCGAGGAAGAACTCATCACACAAGACGTTGCACAGAACATGCTCTCCTGGCCGTACTCATGTTGTGAATCCCCCGGTAGCAAGCCACATGGAAATTCGAAATGAAGGAATACAATTGCTGTAAGGCTCGCTAACCGCATGGCAAGCCGTGACGAACATGCTCGCTGGCATTTTCCACGTCCGTATCAGCCCAGGACTCCACCAGGATGACCGCGCCGCCCTCGAGCCACACTGCGCCATGCCGCCCGCGCCCTCTACCGCTTGACAACTCACCGCTTAGCGGGTATTATGTGATCGGGCAAAAATGAAAGTTATATAGATTAAGGCCTTCCAGATCTCGTTCTGGAAATTGATGTCCCACAGAGTTCCGGATCACGCTCATCGCCGGGAACACCTGCGCCTGGTTCGAACCCGAGGTGACCGTGATGGGAGAGAACCACCTCACCTTCGACATGGTAGCGGTCGTCTCGATAGCCGGGATGTTCATCATACTGATCATCAGCACGATCCGGAATACGGCACGGCTCTACCGGGAAGAGAGACCGTGACCCCTTCGAGATCGATTCGATGAGCCGTCAAGAGGAGCGACCGGTAAACGATCCGGGACCCTGGAGGCACTCACCATGAAAACCCGCTGGATAACACGACTTCTCATCGCATGCTTGCTCTGCTCCACGGGCCGACTCCTCTGCGCCACCCCGGAGGAAATCCTCACGGCGTATAAGACGCTGAGAACGGTCCCCATCGATCCGTCACGAACCGTCCATGTCGAGGAGCTGCTCCTCCCGAAGGAAACGGCGGAGTTCGAGCTGACGAAGGGCGAATTTCATCTCTTCGAGCCCGTCATGGATCGGGTGACAGGCGGCATCTTCGTCGGCGAGGGCGTCTTCCGCCTCACCCCGTCCGAAGGGATCGAACGGGATCGAATCCAGAGGCTGAATGACTGGAGCGATCTCGAGGAGCCGTTCGAGGAGCTGGTCCTCTTCTTCACGGATGAGACATACGACATGGTGAAGGAGGGCGCCTCGGAACCAGACGCTTCGACCGGATCCGACCTGGAAAAGCGGGTCGAAAAGATTAGAGAGCTCCTGAGAGAAAAACTCCACTCGAACATCCCCGCCCGGCTTGCGGCCGACCTCTCGTCCGACGCTCAAACCGGATACTTCCTCGCTTTCATCAAGTTCAAGGACGGCCGGACATTCTATTTCGTAATCGATCCGACCAGGCGCGAACCCGTCAAGCTCTACCGTTACAAGGCCGACCGTTTCCAGAAATGGCTTTCGGTAGAATCATGGTACTCCGAACGAGCAGGAGACGAGGGGAAATTCCATCCGCTCGTCGATACCCGGTCCTGCACGCTCGACATATCGATCGACAAGAAGCAGGTCCTGAGCGGTGAGGCTACGCTCGTCTTCACCCCGCTGACAGGCGGAGCGAGGATGCTCCCCATGAACCTTGCGTCGAAACTCCGTGTCGAGAGCGTCGTGAGGGGCGACGATACGAAATGTCTATTCATCCAGGAAGACAAGGATGAAGACGCCGATCTCTGGGTCATTCTCCCCGAATCCCTGGTCCAGGACGACACGGTGAACCTGACCGTCACGTATTCCGGGGAAGATGTGGTGAAAAATGCCGGGAGCGGAAACTACTTCGTATTGAGACGAACCCTCTGGTACCCGAGCATCTCCGTCTTCAGCGACCGCGCTCTCTACGAGATCACGTTCCGCGTGCCGAAAAAGATGACTCTGATCGGTACGGGAACCCGGGTTGAGGAGTGGTCCGACGCCGAGAATTCGTACACGAAGTGGGAGAGTGGAATCCCCTTAAAGGTCGCCGGTTTCAACTACGGCAAATTTCAGAGCCACCGCGAGGAAGACAGGGAGACGGGGGCTGCGGTGACCTGTTACACCAATACCGGCCTCAAGGACAAGCTCTTCGTCCTGCGGAAGCGGCTGGAAGAGAACGAGTATCTTCGGTCCGGGCTGATGCTCCATCCGCAGGAACTGACCACGAAGAAGATGACGAAAGACGTCGCGATCCAGGGGCTCAACGCATACAATATCTACACGTATTACTTTGGAGAGATTCCCTTCAAGGAGATCGTGATCTCCCAGCAGCCGGCCGGCTCATATGGTCAGGGGTGGCCGACGCTGATCTATCTCCCCTACACCGCTCTCCTGAAACCGAGCGTTAGAGACCGCCTCGGGCTCAAATCGGACGAATTCTACGAAACGGTCGCCTCGCACGAGGTCGCCCATCAGTGGTGGGGACACATCGTCGGGGCGGAGACCTACCACGACCTCTGGCTCGAGGAGGGGTTCGCGCAGTATTCCGCGGCGCTCTACACACTGCGGACGGAAGGAGAAGATAGCTTCGTCGAATTCATGAAAAACCGGCGGAACGGTGTCGTGCGGGAGGTGCGTGGGAGTGACCGGCTGACCGACGTCGGCCCGATCTGCCTGGGACGCCGACTGAACACGATCGAGAACCCGCGGAACTCGTTCCTCGTCTACGACAAGGGTGCCTTCGTCCTCCACATGATGCGGATGATGCTCTACGACTACCGGGAAGGCAGCGACGAGAAATTCGCCGACATGATGAAGGACTTCGTCTCGACCCACTTCAATCGGAACGCGTCAACCGATGACTTTCAGGCGATTGCGGAAAAGCATTTCGGCAGGGATCTGGACTGGTTCTTCAACCAGTGGGTCTACGGCACCGACGTCCCTTCGTACACGTTCAACTTCGTCATCAACCCGACCACGGACGGGAAGTATATCCTGACCCTCGAGGCGACCCAGAGCAACGTCTCTCCGGATTTTCAGATGCCGCTCCCCTTCATGATCCAGTTCGAGAACGGGTTTCAGGTCGTCAACCTCCCGATGGTCGGCGAGAACACGGTTCGCCGCCAGTTCAAAGTCCCCATCCAGCCCGAGAAGATCACACCGAACCCGTGGGAGTCGGTCCTGGCCGAGGAGGTCCGGGCGCCCTTACACGGCCGATCCGGACCTCTCTCTCGGCGCATATCGCGGTGAGCGCCTCGAGGAAGTCCGCCCCGTGGGGCAGAGGCCCAATCCAGACCACACCCCTCCAATACCTTTTCAACACGCTCATGGTGGATTCCCCCCGACTCCCGGCGAGGATTCCGGGTTTCGACAACGCGGCAACTTCGTGGTCCTGTTCACAAGGTCGATGGCATTCGCCCGGCGTTGCACCTTGACCCGTAGCGTTACTCGTCGGTTGCATATCACTACGGGTAGCGCCCTCCCCGGTAGCGTGCGAGACGTTCCGTATCCCCTCAGGGCAACCAGCCCTGATTTCACGGGCAGCCGCAGGCGCCTGCGTCAGTGTTCTCTATGAGTTCGTAGTATCTTATGGTTTTGATGAAATCGTGATCGAACAGATTGTGCCCGGGTTCTTCCCAAAGCACGCGGGTCGCGTTCGTGACCCACAGGTGGGCGTAATGATCCTGGCTGAGCTCGATGTTCCTTGCCTTGATACGTTCACGAGAAAAGCAGATTCCGAGATGTTCTGTTCGGTTTCCATTTGGTTACTCCACGTATCCGAGTGACCGCAGCCTCTCTTCTTCCGAGGGATGCAGCTCTATAACGTCCGACTGTATTGCCGGTCCCGCAGCCGCTTCATAACCATCGAGCAGGCGCGCAAGCATGTTGGTGATCTCAGGGTACTCTTCGCTCGAGTCGTTCTGGTCGAACGGATCGATATCGATGTTGAAGAGCTCGTCTGTCGTGTAATTCTCGTATACCGTGCGGACGAGTTTCCAGCCGTTCATTACCACACCCTTTTTGAGCGGTCGAATTTCCTCGCTGTCCATCATGTATGTAAAGATGGGCTCCGGCTCTTCGTCGATAGTGTCCTTGAGAGGCTGCCCTTCGCAGCTATCACAATCGAGACCGAGCTGTCGAAGGATCGATGGCACTATATCAATGGATGCGACCCAGTTGTTAACAACCTTCCCCTCGTTCTGACCCGGGTATTTGACCAGAAGAGGCACGTGTACAAGCTGCTGATACAGGGAATTTGAATGCCTCCAGAGGTCGTGGTCCTGGAATTGTTCACCGTGATCGGAAGTTATGACGATCAAGGAACGGTCAAAAAGCTTGATCTCCCGCATGAAGTCGAAGAGCCGTCCCAATTCTGCATCCGTGTAGGATATCTCTCCGTCGTACAGGGCAACGAGCATCTCGAGCTGCCTTTCGTTGACCGTCACACCCGGCAGCAAATCCCAGTAGCTGACATAGTCCTCCTTCCGGAACTTGTCGCTGTCAGCCTGTACATATCGGAGAGGCGGCTGGTACGGACCGTGGGGATCGACCGTGTGAAGATAAAGGAAAAAAGGACGTTCCAGGTCTCTTTCCAACAGGATATCCTCGGTTTCGTCGAGAAGATCCGTGATCGGCACGTACGAGAACGAAGGGAGTTCCTCTTGCCAGCGGAACACGTCCCATGGCGCCAGGCGTGTCGCGAGCTTCATAAGATCATATAAAAACAGTTCATTGTCCGTGTTGTACTGGCGGAATTCCTCGAATCCCTGCCCCATGCCGTATCTTCGGCTTACCCAGGGGTTCGCGCTCTGCGCCACGGTGCGATAACCGAGTTCGCCGAGCATCTCCGGCAGAAGAAAAACACTTTCGGGAAGTCGCCTGGTCCTGCTGACGCCACCGTGACGATATGGCGTCGTGCCGGAAAGCATGCTGGGAACAGACTGCGTCGTACCGGGTGCCTGCGCGATACAGCGGGTGTATAGTGTCGCGCCGGAGGCGAACTCCTCGAGATTGGGCGTCGTCCGAACTTTGTACCCATATACCGACATGTGATCGGGTCTCATCGTATCCACCGTGATCCAGATGATATCCGGATGATCGCTGGATATTTCCGCGTAATATGGCGGCAGTTGGTGTCTTGACCCGGATTCGGAATGAGTGGTCCAGACGGAAAATGATATGACAAAGACAGGAAAGAGCCAGATGGCGGTCGAAACAAGAGGAGCAAAAAGCTCGTCCAGGGTGATGTGCCTGTAGATCTCTGCCAGCAAGAGCGGGATCAGGGCGGCACCGACTAGCGCGACCAGGACGGGCTGTTTGAACTGTATCTCCGACGTGTTGACGAGGATCTTCGAGGCAAGAACAAAGACGGGGAGGCATAAGGCAAGCATAACAGAGGGAGCCGCTTTGCGGGAGAGGGGTTCGCTGGCCCTGGAGACACGCCACGATACGCCCGTGGTGACCAGCATCACATAAAGGATTAGTCCGAAATCGAGCGGATCACCAATGGGGGCGTCGGTCAGGTCGTGCATCCTCAGGGCGAGCATGAGGAAGGACGAGATCACTCCGACTACAGCCGCGGTGAAGCCCTCCCAGGATCCGGGCAGGATGATGGTCACGATCCCTGCTGTCAGCCCGAAGGTCATGAAGAGCAGGAAGTAATAAGAGAAGAGAGTGATGTCACCAGGAGCCGGATACGGAATCTGGAGATGCCAGTAGGCGAGCTCTGTCGCGAGGACCCACAAGCCCGCGATAAGGCCGAATTTGAAGCCGTTTATCATGGGCCTAACGGTCGGAGTCAAGGGCATCTCCCGGTCAAGGACGGAATTCTTTTAACAGGGACGAACTGGTTCGCAGGGCGGTTTCGCAGTTAATGATATCCAGGGAGGACAGGTTTGTCAACAAAGCCCGGCAGAAGCATTTCCTCTCTTCCTGTATCTATATCCGACCACCCCGCTCCATGGTTTCATGCTGGGAATCCACCGGGGCGCGTTTTCCTTGTAACAGAGATCTTCATTTCCGAATCGCTTTTCGAGGTGAGG
>CAZZKG010000095.1:0-9375 GCA_964654825.1 uncultured Gemmatimonadota bacterium
TCCCCGGGGCTTCACCAATGGGACTACCCGCGGTACTCGATATCGCCAAGCCGGGCCAGAAGATCCTTATGGTTTCCTACGGGTCGGGAGCCGGGTCCGATGCGTTCATCTTCAAGACGACGGAGAAGCTGCTCGATGTGCAGGACCTGGCCACCAGGACCAGGGCGATGCTCGATGAGAACAAGAAATACATCGACTACGGTACCTATGCCAAATTCAGAGGCAAGATAAAGCTCAAGAAGTAGGAGGAATCGGATGAGAGACGTTGCGATAATCGGCGTGGGCATGACTCAATTCGGGGAACTGTGGGAGAAATCCCTCAGGGATCTCTGGGTTGAAGCGGCCCTCAACGCCATGGATGATGCGGGTGTTGATCACGTCGACTCGATATACATCGGATCCATGTCCGGCGGTCTGTTCACTCACCAGGAGCACCTGGCGGCACTTCTCGCGGATTACCTTGGGGAGGTCCCGGCGCAGTCGGTGAGGGTCGAATCAGCCTGTGCTTCGGGAGGCGTGAGTGCCAGGATGGCTTTCATGGACGTCGCTTCGGGAATGAATGACATCGTGCTGGCCACGGGTGTCGAGAAGATGATGGATGTTTCAGGTGGAGATGCCACCTTCGCACTCGCCACGGCTGCCGACCAGGAGTATGAAGTATACCACGGGGCGACCTTCCCCGGACTCTATGCGATGATCGCCCGAGCCCATATGGAAAAGTACGGTACGACACTCGAACAGCTTGCTCATGTCTCCGTGAAAAATCACAGGCACGGCGCGAAAAATCCACTGGCACAGTATCCTTTCGAGGTCACTCTAGAGGGCGTGATGAACTCCACCATGGTTGCAGACCCACTTCGGATCCTCCACTGCTCACCGATAACGGACGGGGCGGCCGCGGTTCTCATGTGCCCGCTCGAGCTGGCGAAGAAGATTACGAAAAAAGCACCTGTCAAGATAATCGCTTCTGCTCACGCGACCGACTGCATGGCCCTCCACAATAGAAAGGATTTCACCGTCATCAATTCGACGGTCACTGCGGCAGCAAAAGCTTACAAAATGGCGGACAAGTCGCCCGCTGACATCGACGTGATTGAAGTTCACGACTGTTTCAGTATCGCTGAAATCTGCGTGATCGAAGACCTCGGTTTCGTGGAGAAGGGGCAGGGGGGATCAGCAGCCGAGTCCGGCCTCACGGCTCTCGGGGGCAAGATCCCTGTGAACACGAGCGGAGGACTCAAGTCGAAGGGTCACCCGGTGGGAGCCACCGGGTGTGCGCAGCTGGTGGAGCTCGTGAAACAGCTGAGAGGAGAGGCGGAAGATCGGCAGGTCAATGGGGCAGAGGTGGCCCTAGCGCAGAATATGGGCGGTTCCGGCGGGAGCAGTGTTATTCACATTCTGGAGGTAGCATGAGTACGGCGCAGAACTACTGGCGGGAGATACCCCGGAGATATAGACTCGAGGCAGGGAAATGCACGAAATGCGGATATATCGCGTATCCACCGAGAGGGATATGCCCCGAGTGTAAATGCAGGGAGTTTACGGATATTCGACTATCGAACAAAGGCAGGTTGCTCACCTACACTATTATCCACGTACCACTCCCTCAGCTGGACAAAGATGCTCCCTACGCAGTAGGAATAATCGAAACCGAAGAGGGGGCCAGAATGACAGTCGGGATCGCCGACGTGGATCCTCCAGAGCTTTCAATCGGCATGCCGGTCATGCTCGAGTTCAGAAAGATTCAGGAAGACGGCGACCAGGGAGTCCTCTGCTACGGTCACAAAGCAGTAGTTAAGTGAGAGCTCGTCCGTCCGGATTCTCGAGGGCGGGTATCGTAAACGGATTTTTCCCGTCCCGTTCCACAGGGTATCAGGAGCACATCAATAACTTCTCCACTCCCGGGGATCTCGATGTCTCGTAACCCGATCCGAAAGGCCGAACATGTACAGGCTCGATTCGAAGATCGACACGGCGAGCTCTGATTACAGGGCGAACTTCGAACATCAGCAGTCCCTCATGGCTGAACTCGAAGAACGGTTCAACGATATAAAACAGGGCGGCCCGCCGAAAGCCCTCAAGAAACACGAGGAGAGGGGAAAGCTCACCGCACGGGAACTCATCGATCTTCTCATCGACAAAAACAGCCCGTTTCTCGAACTCTCTCCGTTTGCCGCTTACGGAATGTACGATGGGGAAGCCCCCGGGGCGGGGATCGTTACCGGAATAGGCCGGGTTCATGGCCGTGAAGTGATGATTGTCGCCAATGATGCCACGGTGAAGGGCGGGACCTATTTCCCCATGACCATCAAGAAACACATCAGAGCACAGGAAATCGCCCGGCAGAACCGGCTCCCCTGTATCTACCTCGTTGATTCGGGAGGTGTCTTTCTTCCCAGACAGGCCGGTGTTTTTCCTGACAAGGAGCACTTCGGTCGAATATTCTACAATCAGGCCGTGATGTCGGCCATGGGGATCGCCCAGATCAGTGTCGTACTCGGGTTCTGTACCGCCGGTGGTGCGTATGTCCCGGCGATGAGCGATGAGACGGTGATCGTACGACGGCAGGGCACAATATACATCGGTGGCCCGCCTCTGGTGAAAGCTGCGACTGGAGTCGATGTCACTGCAGAAGAGCTGGGCGGAGCCGATGTCCACTGCCGCATATCCGGCGTGAGCGATCATTATGCCCAGAATGACAGACATGCCATCGAGCTGGCCCGGAACATCATCGAAAACGTTCCGAGATGGGAGAAAGCCCGTCTTGATCTGGCCGAACCGGAAGATCCATACTATGACCCTCAGGAGATTTACGGAATCGTGCCGAAGGACCTGAGGCGCCAGTTCGACATGAGAGAGATCATCGCCCGGATCGTCGACGGGAGCCGGTTTCACGAATTCAAAGAATTGTACGGGACGACCCTGGTCTGCGGTTTCGCATTCATGGAAGGATATCCCGTCGGGATCCTCGCGAACAACGGTGTGCTCTTCAGCGAAAGTGCCGTCAAGGGTGCTCACTTCATCGAGCTCTGTACCGTCAGAAAGATACCGATCCTCTTCCTGCAGAATATCACCGGTTTCATCGTGGGGAAACAATACGAACACGGCGGTATCGCCAAGGACGGAGCGAAGCTCGTTCATGCCGTGGCAAACGCACAGGTACCCAAGTTCACCGTGATCATCGGCGGGTCTCACGGTGCCGGCAACTACGGGATGTGCGGTCGGGCTTACGGAGCGAGACTCCTGTGGATGTGGCCGAACGCGAGGATATCAGTAATGGGGGGGGAGCAGGCGGCAAACGTTCTCCTTCAGGTCAAAATGGAGCAGCTCGAGAGAGACGGGAAGAGCATGACCCCGGAGGAGCAGGCAGCGTTCAAAGCTCCGATTCTCAAGAAGTATGAGGACGAGGGCAGCCCGTACTACGCATCGGCACGAATTTGGGATGACGGCATTATAGATCCGCTGAAGACCCGCCAGGCAGTCGCACTGGGGATTTCCATGTCCCTCAATGCCCCCGTACACCAGCAGCGTTACGGCGTCTTCCGAATGTAGGAATCGTCCATGTCTCAGGACAGCTACACGAAAATACGAATAAGCCGGAGAGGGAAGGCGGTTGTGCTTTCTTTCAACCGGCCGGAGGTACGAAACGCTTTCGATATCGATGTGTTGAAGGAGCTGCGCAGGGCTTTGGGGGCACTCCCGGATGATCCTGCCCCGCGGGCGCTCATCCTCACCGGTGAGGGTACTTCATTCTGTGCCGGCGCCGATATCAGGTGGATGCGGGAGAGCCTCGATCTTGGACTGGAGAAAAACTTCGAAGAAGCACGGGAGCTTTCCGGCTGTCTGTATGATCTCTACTCGCATCCTCTCCCAGTCATCGCGGCCGTCAACGGGCCCGCGATGGGCGGCGGTGTCGGATTCGTTGCGGCCTGTGACATCGCAGTTGCGGTCGATACGGCTTTTTTCGCATTCAGTGAAGTGCGTGTCGGTGTAATACCGGCCTGCATTTCTCCCTATGTACTGAAACGCGTCGGCGAGACAGCCACCAGAGAGCTTTTCCTGACGGGTGACCGCATCGGTGCGAAGCGGGCTCTCGAGATCGGGCTCGTGAACTGCGTCGTCGGTGAGGAAGCATTCTGGGATTCAGTCGATGAACTGGTCGGTAAGATGTCCGGAGGTGCGCCCGGAGCTCTACGTGCTTCCAAGAATCTCATCGAAACTGTTACCGGGAGTTCCCTCGAGGAAGCGATGGAGTACACTGCCCGTCTCATCGCGGAGTTGAGAGTGTCACCTGAAGGGCAGGAAGGGCTCCAGGCTTTTCTCGAAAAACGGAAACCGGACTGGCAGGATTGATCACGCGAGGTTACCAGGTGTTCGATAAAGTTCTCGTTGCCAACAGAGGCGAGATAGCGGTGAGGGTGATCAGAGCCCTAAGAGAAATGGGGATAGGAAGTGTCGCCGTCTATTCCGAAGTCGACCGGAGCGCTCTGCACGTCCAGATGGCGGACGAGGCCGTGTGCATCGGGCCTCCGGAAGCGACCGCGAGTTACCTGAACCAGGAAGCGATTTTCGAGGCCGCGAGGGTGAAAAGAGCCGATGCCATCCACCCGGGATACGGCTTCCTCGCGGAAAATCCGTCGTTCGCGAAGAGGTGTGAGGAAGAGGGGATTGTCTTTATCGGCCCGGGGTACGAGGAGATCGGATTTCTCGGAAACAAACTGCTTTCGAGAGAGAAGGTAGGCGAAGCTGGTATCCCGATCATACCGGGAATGGTCGGAAAGGACATCGATGCCGAAGCTCTCCTGACGGAAGCCGAAAAGATAGGTTTCCCCGTTCTTATAAAGGCGGCGTCCGGCGGAGGGGGTAAGGGGATGCGAGTCGTCGATGAAAAGGGGTCCCTCCAGGATGCCCTCGAAGGCGCGCGACGTGAAGCGGGTTCTGCTTTCGGGGATTCGACCGTCTACCTCGAGAAATTTCTCACAGAACCCAGGCACATCGAATTTCAGATTCTGGCCGATCTCAAAGGAAACGTTGTCCACCTCTTCGAAAGAGAGTGCTCCATACAACGAAGGCACCAGAAAATCGTCGAGGAGTCTCCTTCGACGGCACTCGATCCGGGAAAACGAAAACAGATGGCCGAAGCCGCCGTGGAGGTTGTACGGGCCGTCGGTTACAGGAGTGCCGGTACCATCGAGTTTCTTTATGACACCGCCGGGAACTTCTTCTTTCTTGAAGTGAATACGAGGATACAGGTCGAACACCCGGTCACCGAAATCACCCTCGGTGTCGACCTTGTGAAGGAGCAGATAAAGATCGCCGCGGGCCTTCCCCTCCGGCTCAAGCAGGATGAGATCGTACCGAGGGGGCACGCCATCGAATGCCGCATCTACGCTGAAGACCCGGAAAACGATTTTCTCCCATCTTTCGGAACTATAACTAACCTGAGTGAGCCTGAGGGGCCCGGTGTCAGGGTCGATTCCGGGGTCTTCGCCGGATGTGAAGTCTCCCGATTCTATGATCCCATTCTCTCCAAGGTGATCGTGTGGGGAGAGGACAGAGATGCGGCCCGGTCCAGGATGAGACGGGCTCTGTCGGAATACCGGCTCCAGGGATTTACAACAACCATCGAGTTTCTGCGGGATCTCATGGACGATCAGGATTTCGCCCGGGGAGACACCACCACCTCGTTCATCGGACGTTTCCTCTCCGAGTGGAAGGAAACCCGGAGTCGGAAGAGCCACATCCGTGAAGCCCTCATTGCTGCTGCGATCGATGCCGGGAGAACTCAGATTGAAAGCGGGCGGGGGATCCCCGGTCCGGCTTCCTTGCTCACCCCCTGGGACAGGCTGGGTGACTGGAGGGTACTCGGAGGGGGGTCAGACCCGGAGGATCCCGGTGGTGGAGGTGAGGGATGACCACCTCATTCCTGCTCGATGGGAAGACCTACGAACTCGAGCTGCTGAGCGAGAACAAAAATGGTATGGTCATCTCGCTCGGTGGTGAGTCTCATCCTGTCGACTTCCGATGGATTACGGAAAACGAGCTCTCCATGCTGATAGACGGGAGATCGTTTACCGCGCTGATCAGCCGGGATGGAAAGACCAGGAACATCTCGATCGGGGGAGAGCACTTTATCGTGGAGGAGGTCGGAGATGAGGATGAAGTAGCCAGGGCCGGTCAAGAGAGCGCCCATGGAGAGCTCTCCTCGCCGATGCCGGGCAACGTGATCAAAGTGAAGGTCAAAGAAGGGGATGAGGTCAAAAAGGGTGCCAGTCTCATCATCGTCGAAGCCATGAAAATGGAAAACGAGATCAGGGCCCCGTATGATGCTCTCGTCGAGAAACTCCTCGTCACAGAAGGTGAAGTCGTTGATGCCGGGTCACCCCTCGTTGATCTGAAACCGCTCGAATAGTCATAAATATCGTTCCAATCCACACAACCACCTTAATCTTTTGCATGAATATAACGTTGCAACTAATAGTAAAACGGGAAATTATGGATATTGCTCTATCATGACCCATCGGGAAATAAAAAAGGGGACTGTCCAGGTCGATGGCATCAAGTTGGCCTTTCAACAGACCGGGAGAGGAGATGATATCCTCCTCGTTCATGGTCTCGGCGCCTGGTCGGTGGTGTGGACGCCGCTCATGAAGTTACTTTCCTCCGGGTTCCGCCTCACCGCCCTCGATCTGCCCGGCCACGGTGGGTCGGGGCCGGTTCCACAACAGTACACAATACGTGTCCTGTCGGAGTTGATCGCTTCCTTCGCACGGGGAGCGAGTCTTGTGAAACCGGTGGTCGTCGGGCACTCCTTCGGTTGTCTGCCGCTTGTGCGCGGAGTCGCCGGCCTGGGAAGCCGAGCTCTCATCCTTCTCTCTCCCGTTCTAAGCGGAAGGCAGGAACTGTCCTGGGTCAAACCTCTTTTATCCGGTCAGAGGGGGAAGTTGTTCCGGGTGCGGGCGAATCGTCGGGGGATGAGGAAGGTGTTCCGGGATCTCCTCTTCAATGCTGATTTAATCGATGCTGCGATTTTGGAGGAACTCCTCGAGCCTCTGGACATGGAGGAGAACCGAAACGGATTGGTGAGGACGGCCGAGCTCATCGAAACCGATTGGCATGCGGTGATACGTGATCTCCACAGTATGAATCGCCCCGTCCTGCTGATCCGGGGAAGTGAAGATCCGCTGTCGAAAGAGGCCGCCCCCGGATCCATGTTCGATGTCCCCGGCATCAGGCAGGTTGTCATCGATCGCTGCGGTCACTTTCCCCAGATCGAGAAACCTGATGAAGTCGCAGGGCACATCAGGAGATTCGCTGAAGAGTTGTGATGAGATGATCCCCCTTATGAAAACTGCGAACCTGAAGCCCGGCCCCTCAGCCCTCTCCCCGGGCTTCCCGAATGATGCGCACAGACGCCGAACAGCCGATCCGGTCGGCCCCCGCACCCACCATGGCCAGTGCGGTCTGTAAATCTCTTATCCCGGCCGATGCTTTCACACCTATCTTATCACGGACCACACGACGCATCAGTTTCACGTCAGGGACCTTCGCGCCCGAGGGACCGAAACCGGTGGACGTCTTCACGAAATCCGCACCTCCCAGCATGGTCACGAGGCAGGCTTCTATTTTCTCCTCATCGGTGAGGACCCCGGTTTCGATGATGACTTTCAGTCCCACCGAGTTACCACAGATGGATTTGACCGTCTCGATGTCATTCTTCACCGTTTTCAGGTCACCGGCTTTCAGAGCTGATACATTCATCACCATGTCGATCTCGGTGGCGCCGTCTTTGATGGCGCGTTCGGCTTCTACGGCTTTCTCACGGGAATGAGTGCCGGCCAGGGGAAAACCTGCGACCGAGATCACTTTGATGTCGGATCCGGATAGAACGTCGGCCGCAATCTTCACGTGGATGGGGTGGACACAGACGGAGAAGAACCGGTAACGGATCGCTTCACGACAGAGCTTCTCGATGTCCTGAACGCTTGTACCGAGGGAAAGAGCGGTGTGATCGAAGATTGAGTGTATTCGAACTGGTTCTTCGATAATCAGCCGCCGATCAGCTTCGGACAGGGTCGGGTGAGCCACACCCGCATCATAGACTTTCATTTCGGCATCGAGTGTCCTCTGGATCTGGTTTCTTATACGAGAGATCAATTTATTTTCGACCATATACGATTGTCCCGTCAGGAAGGAATTATATCGGTGCGTAACATGTTTACACCGAAAGACTACATAACAAAAGTTACTGAACTGCTGTTCGAAACATAAATTTAGCAGAAGATAATATATCTTCTGCCAGACATGATGTCAAAGAACTGAGTTGTGATTGAGTTTCTGTTTGTCTGGTTTTTCACTTGCTAAAATACGCCACGGGTGATAGAATGGCATAAGCAGAGTTGTTCTGGTATGGCGCGTGAGCTGTTATGAATTGATAACGCACAGTCTGCTGTGAGGGGAAGAACGGAGGTCTTTGTTATCGTGATCATTGATTTTCACGTACACATGGCCGTCGAAAGTCAGGGGATGTGGACCCCTCACGTGTGGAGACTGCTTCGGGAGTATTATCCTGATGAGTGTGGCGATATACACCGGTACGAACGGGAGCCGGCCCTGTTTCGAGACCACCTGGAGGTCCGGGGTATACGGAAATGTGTCCTCCTTGCCGAGGATTCAAACGAAACCGGACTTGTGCCGAATGACTACATTCTCGAGTACAGCGCGGAGGAACCTGATTTTTTTATTCCCTTCTGTGCAATAAATTCCAACAAAACAGAATCCTTTCAGAAGAATCCCTCCAGATTCAATAAAAATGTCTCGATGTGCTGCGAGCAGCTGGAATGGCTGGCGGCGAAAGGATGCAAAGGCGTCAAGGACTACGGATCCTATAATCACATCCCTTTCGGAACGGAGTTGATGTTTTCCTTCTACGAAAAGGCTGTAGAGCTGAGGCTTCCGGTCCTCTTTCACACGGGTGTTTCGATCTTTGACTCCGAGAAAAGTAAACCGTTCGCGGATCCGGAAGGGTTGGGTATACTGGCGGATCATTTTCCTGATCTCGATATCATCATAGGGCACTGCGGGAGTGGGATGTATTTTAAAACCGCATACACATTAGCTCGAAAATATCCGAATATATATCTGGAATTCTCCGGTGTTCCACCTCACCTCGTGCAACAACACTTCTTAGACAGCGGGCTCGATCTCAACCGTATCCCTGGGAAACTGATCTTCGGATCGGACTACCCGGCTCTGCCTGACGGTCTCGATGGTATAAGGAACAATATCGAATCGTACCGGAAGCTGGCCGCAGAGGGTCTCCTGACGCGAGACTCTCTGGCAGGGCTACTTGGATCGAATGCCGAGCGGATACTC
>CAZZKG010000096.1:0-9231 GCA_964654825.1 uncultured Gemmatimonadota bacterium
GGAAGCGGAATCTTGACAATTTGTTCCATTTTCATCCTCCATGAACTCTTGTAATCACTACTTCACAGAGGATAATATACGCTTTGCTGTAAGAATATGTTACATTATAAGTTGTGGCTCAGGTTTCATGCCCTGAACTCGCTGGCAGGGTACACCGGTACCAGGAGCGGGCACTCCTTCTCATCGGAGTCGGCATGAGTCACATCCCAGACGCTGTCGATTGCACGGGTGGCGTTACGAAAAAAGTGATCTTCTCCGATTCGGTCGAAGAGTTCAGTCCGCTGCATGACTTCGAGTACAGAGTCGTTCACGCCGCTGAAGGAGATGTCGTAGCCGGCATCGCGTATCTGGTCGACGATCAGGGAGAGCTTCTCTTCTCCGGAAGCATCGAGTTCGTTGATGCCGTTACTCACGATGATAATATGCCTGAGCCCGGGCATAACCGCGAGGCGTTCGAGAACCTGCTCTTCGAGGTAATTCACATTCGCAAAAACCAGAGAACCCTGGTACCGTATGACAGCGATATGCCTGCACTGTGCAAGGTTGAAATTCGTCCGGCTTCGATACGTACCGTCAGGGTGTTTTGCAAGCAGCGCGATCGTGGGTTTCATGTCACGGAACAGGTGCAGTGTAACAGAAAGACCGACCCCGATCAGGATACCCCTGTCCAGATGTGGAGCTAACAGAAGCGTCGACAGGAAAGTAACTATGCTGATGGCACCATCGTACCACTGTGCTTCCCAGGCGTGGATGAATCCCTTGATGTTGATGAGACCGAAGACCGCCATCATAATGATCGCGGCCAGGACGGACTGCGGCAGATAGTAGAGGAGGGGAGTGAAGAAGAGGAGTGTGAGGATGACAACCCCGATCGAGAATACGTTCGACAGGCCGGTCACGGCACCGGCTTGCAGGTTAACCGCGGAACGTGAGAACGAACCCGACACGGCATAGCTCTGTCCAAAAGAGCCGACTATGTTTGCTAATCCCTGTCCGATCAATTCCTGGTTGGGATCAAGACGCTGGCCGGTTTTGGCAGCCATCGCTTTCGCGATCGATATCGCTTCCATGAATCCGAGGAGCGTTATGATCATTGCAAGGGGAAGAAGTGTGAGAATCAAGCTCAGGTTCAGATTCGGTAGCTTGAAAGTCGGCAGCCCCTCCGGGATGTGACCAACCACCGAACCTCCTCCGCTGAGGGTGATGTTCTTTTCATCTATAAATGAATTGCCGACTCTCAGATGCCACAATCTCCCATCATCCTGCGCGTCTTCGGGGAACTCGGGGATGAGATAAAAGTGGCGATTTCCATCTTCATCCACCGTAGCTTTGAACGGCTGATTTCTGAGTTTCTGACGGGTCTCGACGGCTTTTTCCTTCAGGTTGCTGATCCCCACATCGAGGAGGGACCGCTGACCTTCCAGTACAACGGCACTGGCCGAACCTGGCCCGCCGGTTTTTTCCGCTTCCTGTATCTCCGTACCCAGTCGAACCTTGTCCTCGGCCTTCTTCGAGAGGACATCCATCAACGCATTGTACATCCCTATCCTCTGAACTACGGCAGGAGAGTCGATGTGGGCAATGTCTGCTTTGAAGTTGTGTTCGAATCCGGTGCTCCACGAGATCATCGATGTCACAGCTACCGCGATGAGAACATGAGGGATGCGGGGATGGATACGTCTGAGGAATATCATGATGAGGAATGCCAGCGCCGCCAGTCCAAGGGTCGGGAGGTGGGTGTACGATATTGCGGCTTTGATGACCCTGTAGACGGTTTCGAAGTGGAGATCGGCTTTTTCGACATAGACACCGAACAATTTCGAAAGCTGGGACGAGGCGATGATAAGAGCAGCCGCATTGGTGAAACCGTTTACCACCGGGTGAGAGAGAAAATTGACTACGAGGCCGAGTCGTAGTACGCCAAGCGTGAACTGGAACAACCCGATCATGAGTGCCAGCAGAATGGCGTAAGCGATGAACGATTCGCTTCCGGCGGTAGCAAGCGGTTCGAGTGATGCGGCCGTCATAAGTGACACGATCGCGACAGGCCCTGTTGCCAGCTGTCGACTCGAGCCGAAGAGGGAGGCAATCATTGGGGGGAGGAACGCTGCATAGAGGCCATAATACGCCGGCAACCCGGCCAGCTGTGCATACGCCATCGACTGTGGCACGAGGACCAGCGCCACGGTCATACCGGCCAGAAAATCCGCGCGGAAGCTGGTTATGGAGTATCCCCTGAACCAGTTCAGAAAGGGAAATATCGATGCCAGTATTTTCACGGATCAGCCACTGCCTCGACTGTCAGGCTCCGCGAACAGGTAAGACAGAAGTACTGCTTCTCCCTTTGTCCCGGGCGATCGCTGTCGTGTGAAGACGTAGTCATAGAATACCTGTTATCCCTGCAGTCGATCAATGCTCCTGGCGTGTACCAGGGCGAGTGTACGATAGATCATATGTGCGAATTTGGAGTATGGCATGTACCACAACAGGAAATAGACACACACGAGATGCAGAAAATAGATGCCGTACGCGAGTATCGCTACTCCCGTCAACCTGGTTAACCAGGAAAGCATCCCTGTTAAGCCGGTAAAAAACAACAGATAGAGAAAAAGATAATCCGAATAACCGTTGGCGCCAACCTCGTCTCTGTTCAGCAGCCGGCGGTAGATGAGCATCCCACCGCCGATCAAGAGCGCAAGCCCGCTCAAGGCCCCGAGGATCTTTACCGGGTGAGGGAGGTCTATCGCTCTGTCGTAGGGTGGTTCGAAAAGACCGTGAATGCTCTCCAGTCCGAGTTGTGAAAGATAGTGAGGTAGGAAACTCAACAGGAATACCGCTCCGGTCGTCAACATGGCCCCCACGAAACCGAACAAGAGGAGCATGTGCCCGATTCGTCTCGGCCTGTTTGTGTCGCAGTCGGAGAACCGGCTGTGAGAAACAATCTCTTTGATCGTCAGTGCCAGTCCTGTGATAAATGACAGCTCTTTTTTATCCTCCGGCCGTTGCAGGCTCTTCCAGAAACGAACGAAACCGACAGTTGCAAAAATGAAGATCACTACGTTGCCGAGTACAAAGAGAACGTCGACGATGCTGTGAGGCAGGAAGAGATTGAAATTGATCACATCGCTCTCGAGAAACCTGAATCCGCCGCTTCCCGTCCTCGGGGCAAAGAAAATGATACAGGCCAGAAGGATGAGTACGGGTATCAACAGGAGCAGGGGAAGGGTTCTGGGATTGGCAAGCGCTCGTCCCATGAATGAGGGGAAGGAAAAGTGCCTGTACACGTAAGAGCGGATTGCCGCCATAACGTCTCCGGGTCGTGCTTCGCGGGGGCAGTATTGCGTACAGTCATTACACTGGTAACAGAGCCACACGTCCGGATCCCTCACGAGTTCTTCCGACTGACCCCAGCCCGCCAGAAGCATCTCCTTCCTCGGAAACGGCCTCGAATCCGGAGAGAGGTTGCAGACAGCCGAGCAGGTAGCACACTGATAACACTTTTTCAGGGTATCTCCGCCGGCCTTTTTTACGGCTCTGATAAACTCTATATCAGGTTCGATCGAATGTACGAGAGACATGAGCACCCTCCCATTTCAAGCTCACTCGAAACGCTTCGCTGTTGTTGCCGGACACACGTAAGTCCTTATTCAAATTAATGTTATTTACCGATTCTGTAAAGAACTTTGTCGCTCTCACCCCGGGGTTTCTGCCCGTTTAACACTCGGGTTTGATGTGTTTCGGGGTCCTTATCGAACGGGACCCGAGAACGTTTTGTGATGCTTGACAGACCTTGTGAAATGTTTATCTTGATAATTCCCGGCGTATTCAGGGGAAGTTGTGATTGTGACGGATTCTAAAATTTTTCAACGAGTGGATGAAGCCGTGGAAGATGACAGGCCGAAATGCCCGCATTGTGAAACCCCGATGAAGAAGTGGAAACCACCGGAGGACACATCGTGGGACGTCGAATTTCAGTACGTATGTTTCAACGATGAGTGTCCTTATTTTGTAAAGGGCTGGGAGTGGATGAAGACTCAATACGCACAGAAGGCCTCCTACCGTCATCGAGTGGACCCGGGAAGCGGGGAAGCGAGTCCCCTGCCCGTGTGGTCGGTCGATGCTCTGAGGGGCCAGATCATAGATTGAACGCACGCAACCTCCGAGGAAAACATGCGAGAAATAGAGAGATTCAAAGAGGAAATCCTCAAAGACTATCCCAGGCTTTCCAGGGATGATTACTTCACCTTTGCCTGTCACAGCGGCGTCCCCTGTTTCAACGACTGCTGCAGAGATGTGAACATCTTCCTGACACCCTACGACATCATCAGGCTGAAAAACAGCCTCGGTATCACGTCTGAAGAGTTTCTCAGCACCTACACGATAGCTCCTTTCGACCGGAATCTAACGTATCCTGTGGTTTTGCTTCAGATGAGCGAGGATGAGGGAAAAACCTGCCCGTTTGTTGGAGAAGACGGCTGCCGTGTGTACGATGACAGGCCCTGGTCCTGCCGGATGTACCCGCTCGGTCTTGCATCTCCGAAAGAGAACAGTGAAGACACCAACAGGGAGTTCTTCTTCCTCCTGAGAGAAACAGTCTGCAAGGGGTTCGATCAGGAAAAAAAATGGACCGTCAGCCGCTGGCTCACCGAACAGGGGATCGAAGACTACAACGAAATGGGTGAGCTTTTCAAGGATATCACCCTGCACGGATTTTTCACTGATGGGAAACATATTACTCCCGAGAAGCTCGAGATGTTTTTCCTGGTTTGTTACAACATCGATTCTTTCCGGGATTTTGTCTTCAACTCCTCGTTTTTCGACAAATTCGAGGTTGCTGAGGATATGAAAACGGGTATCCGCCGCGATGATGTCGAGCTTTTGAAATTCGGCTTCCGGTGGCTTCGCTTTGCGCTGTTTGCCGAGAAGACGATGATCGTGAAGGAAGATGTTCTGAAGGCCGCGGAAGAGGAGCTCGAAGCGAAAAAGAACAATCCGCAGTAACTTATTCTCCCACAAGAAGTTTATCCATCTGTCCGAGAGACGGGAGCGGTATATCCGGGGGTTTCTATCGTTGACCGATCACCGCTGTCGGTGGATCAGATTTGTCCCCTGGTGCCTCTCATTCGCCCATCACCGCTACAACAGGTTTACCGTTAACGCACAGACAGGCGCACAGATAATTCTTGACTTAATAGTGTAGATTATATATACTTTATATTAGAGCATTTCTATAAAAAAAGGTGTAGAATGGCAGATTCAGACCTCGATCTCAGAGAAAAATTCCAGCGGCTCGCCCTGGAGACGAGTTCCGTCAGTGAGATCCAGAGTTTGTCAGACTGGGAACCGGTCATCTCGATCGGGACAGCCGCGAAGCTGGTCGGCCTGTCGGTTTCCGCCTTGCGGAAATACGAGAAGGAAGGGCTTCTGATGTACCACCGCTCGGATACCGGGCGGAGGCTCCTCTGCCGGGCTGATGTCAAACGGATCGAGAAGATCAAGCATATGATCAATGATCTCGGGCTCAACATCGAGGGGATTCGGAGGCTTCTCGCTCTTCTGCCGTGCTGGGATCTTAAGCAATGCTCTGTGAGCGACAGGAAGAACTGCAGGGCGGTGCAGAATCTCGAGCAGCCCTGCTGGATGATCAACCAGACCGAATGCAGGAACAGAAGACTGGACTGTCGTCTCTGTGAAGTGTATCGCTATGGTGCCTACTGTGTCGTCACCATGAAACTGCTTGTACTTGAAATCGACGATATCAGAAGATAGGTAAGCGTTCACGTACCTGTATCTGACAGAAAATGGAGGAATGATGGGTGGGTTGCAGCTCTTTTTCTACATCTCATCTCTCGTATTCGTGCTCGGTGTGGCGTCGCGGACGATCAGGATCGCCCGGATGCCTCTCCACCTCCGGTGGGACCTGTACCCTATCCCGCACGAGAGGGGAAAGGAGCACTACGGGGGCTCGTATTACGAGGAGGTCGAGTGGTGGACGAAACCTCAAAACACCACTCTTCTGGGGGAACTCAAGGAAATGGCGAGGGAAATTTTCTTCATTCACTCGTTGTACCGAAACAACCGGCCTCTCTGGATCTTCTCCTTTCCCTTTCACGCCGGTCTTTACCTCTCAGTTCTTTTCGTGCTCCTCATTTTTACGGGTGCTCTCTTCGGGATCGCCGGTGTCGTGGTGTCGGCTCAATCTGTGAGCGTTGCCGGCCTTACTGTCTACTACCTCACTCTCTTCACCGGTCTTCCCGGTGCTCTCCTGGCGGGATTCGGAGCGCTCGGGCTCTTCCTGAGCCGCATGTTCACCACGGAATTGAGGAAGACATCGACGTGGACTGATTATTTTTCTCTTGTGCTCCTGTTTGTGATTTTTATCACAACGCTGGTGGTGTGGCGATCCGCCGATCCGCAGTTCGAGAGTACCCGGGCATTCGTCGCAAGCCTGGTCTCGTTTCAGCCGGCCGGGGGTCTGCCCGCCCTGATCACGGTCCATTTTACCCTCGCCGCCCTGTTCCTCCTCTGGTTACCATTTACGCACATGACCCACTTCGTAGGCAAGTTTTTTACTTATCACCGTGTGCGCTGGGAGGATCAGCCGAACAGGAGAGGAAGCAGACTGGAATCAGCAGTCACTCAGGCTCTTTCCAGGAAGATAACATGGTCGGCTCCACACATTCGATCCGGCGGTACCTGGGCGGAAGCCGCAACAGACACAATCAGTGAGCAGGAGAAGAAGGATGCATGAAGATACAGTTTCGATAGAAAACTTCTGTCACGCGGAGGGCCAGCTCGTCCGGATAGACGGATCAAAACTGTTGCCGCTGCCGCCGCCGTACGACAAACTGGAATCGCAACCCGGGATAAAACCCCTTTCCGATGAAGCGAGGAAGAAGTACGAGTGCGATCTCGACGGCGTGATCGCGTTCAAGTTCCCCCGTCCGGAAACCGAGGAGGAGAAGCGGGAACTCATCGCAAAATTTCTGTCCGGTCTCAAAAAACTGTTCGAACGCGAAAACAACTGGACGTTCCTCCAACCGCTATATCTGACGATGGAATACTGTGCAAAGTGCCAGACCTGTGCTTCCGCCTGTCCGATCTACAACGAATCCGGAAAGATCGACATTTACCGCCCCACATTCCGGTCGGACATGCTCAGAAGACTGTACCGGACCTATGTGAAAAAGGGCGGTTCGGTCGTCGCCAGACTCACGGGTAACCACATCGATGTAACCTGGACCATGATCGCCCGCTTGATGGAGCTGTCCTACCGCTGCACGATCTGCAGGAGGTGCTCCCAGACCTGCCCGGTCGGTGTGGACAACGGCCTGGTCACCCGGGAGCTTCGCAAGATCTTCAGCATGGAGATGGGAATCGCCGTGGAATCGCTGCATGCGAAGGGATCGGTCCAGCAACTGGAGAAGGGATCCTCGACCGGCATGACTCCCGTGGCATTCATGGACAACATCGAGTTCCTCGAAGAGGAGGCGGAAGAGCGTAGCGGAATGAGTTTCAAATGGCCGATCGATAAGGCGGGGGCCGAAATCCTCCTCATCCACAATGCCGGGGAGTTTCTCGCCTGGCCCGAGAATCCCGAGGCGTTCGCTATCATCCTCGAAGCGGCGGGTGTCGATTACACCCTCTCGAGCGAACTGGTCGGTTATGACAGTGTCAACTACGGCGTGTGGTACGACGATGTCCAGTTCGCGAAAGTCGCTCTCAAGCATGCGCAGATAGCGAAAAAACTCGGTGTGAAGAAGATCGTCATCGCCGAGTGCGGGCACGCGCACAAGGCATTGACCGTCATCGCAGACAGGATTTTTGCAGGTGAGTACAACATCCCCCGTGAGAGTTCTCTCACCCTGCTCGACGACATAATCAAGAGCGGCCGCCTCGAGCTGGATCCATCCCGAAACGACGACATCCACACTACTCTGCACGACCCGTGCAATATCGTGAGACTCATGGGTATCGTCAAGCCACAGCGGGAGATATTACGGGCCGTTAGCAACAACTTCAGGGAGATGACTCCCCACGGGGTCCTTAACTACTGCTGCGGGGGAGGCAGCGGATTCGCAATCACCCAGGATGCGAACTTTCCCGACTGGCGGAACAGCGTTTCGAGCCGGGCCAAGCTCCGGCAGATCCTCGATGTCTTCCAGGACATCATCGGGCCCGAACACAGGAAGTACGTCTGTGCGCCGTGTTCGAACTGCAAGGGGGCGCTGCGGGACATGTTCGCGGCTTTCGGGCTGTTCGAACGCTGTAATGTACTGTACGGCGGCCTGGTCGAGCTCGTCGTCAATGCTATGACAGACATCGAAAAGCCGTTCATCGAGTGGGACTGGCGCTAATATGAGGAGAAGTTGAAAAGATGCCGAAGAAGATACTTATAGTCGATGATGAGGAAGATCCGAGGACCTACCTGGAGGTGTTGTTCGAAGAAAACGGCTACGAGACGGCAACCGCGTGCGATGGGGATGAAGCTCTTCCCAGGGCCAGGGAGTTCAAGCCGGATCTCATAACCCTCGACATCATCATGGATCGGGAGACCGGAGTGAAATTCTACCGGCAACTGTGTAAGGACCCGGAGCTGTCTGGTATCCCGGTTATCATCGTCAGCGGTGTGACCCGGTACAAGGAGCTCTTTTCGAGGGATCACCTCACCATGCCGAAACCGAAAGCCTTCGTGGAAAAACCGATCGACAAGAGCCTGCTGCTGGACAGAGTGAGAGAAGCGATCGGGTAGGGCCCTGACCCGTATCCGTTTATTCCGATGTTATATTTGCATATGGTTGATCGACATTTCTGGATTAAGAAGGTCGAGCAGGCGTGGCACGACAAATCGCTCGTCTGGTTGTCGGGTGTGCGAAGGGTTGGGAAGACCGACCTTTCATAGCCGCTGCCGGGATTGTTCGCTGATACTGCCGCCTGAAGTTCCCCCTCTCCCCCCTGTCTGATGATCTGTCCCGCCCCCCCGAGGGATACGTTTGCCCTGGAGGAGGAATTCGGCTGGTGGGCATCTCCTGAAGAAGCTGTGAACAGGGGGTACAGGAAGATATTCAGCCGGAAAAAGGTGATATTCCGATTGACAGTTTTCAGAAACTACGGTATAATCGAGATGAAAGAAAAAGAGGGATTTAAGAAATTTCTTCTCGATAAATTCAGGAAAACCCGGTCTTTGATGGCAGAGGATCTGGTGCTGGGATGAATTAGTGGATATCGCTA
>CAZZKG010000097.1:0-5543 GCA_964654825.1 uncultured Gemmatimonadota bacterium
ACGAACACGAGGGTCAGCAGTGTGGCGAAGGCGAGTCCGAAGATGACCGCCACACCCATGGAGCCCCACCACTGGGACATCTCGCCCCGGGTCTGCCACTCGAAGGCCTTGAAGTTGAATCCGATCCCCGTCGTGAGAGGGATGAGACCCAGGATGGTGGTGACCGCGGTCATCACCACGGGACGGAATCGCACCAGTCCAGCCTGGATTGTCGCTTCCACTTTGTTCATCCCCGATTCCCGCAGTTTCTGGATGTAGTCTATCAACACGATTGCATTGTTGACCACAACCCCCGCGAGCGAGATCACCCCCATGCCGGTCATTATGATACCGAACGGGGTTCCCGTGACCAGGAGCCCAACCATCACTCCGATCATCGAAAGTACAACTGAGAACATTATGATAAAAGGCAGAATCAACGAGTTGAACTGACTGATGAGCACCATGCTTATCAGGATGATCGCCGTCATGAAGGCTTCCGTGAGAAACTTCGAGCTCTCGTCCTGTTCCTTCTGCTGTCCGGTGAACTCGATCATGTAACCCGGCGGTAGCTCGAAATCTTTTATAAGCTTCTTGCAGTCTTCCAGGGCCGCGTTCTTGTTGCGTCCCTCCACCTTGGCGCTCACGGTCACCACCCGGTTCATGTCCTTGTGCAGTATCGTTCCGGCACCACCGGCAATCTCGATACGTGCCAGGTTGGCAAGAGGTATCTGGGCGTCCTCATGGAACACGGTTATATTCTTCAGATCTTCGATGCTCGCGCGCTTGTCCTCCGCAAAGCGGACGGTTATGTCGTATTCGTCCTCACCGACACGGTACTTTGCGGCTTCGGTCCCGTTTATCGCGGTTCGCACGGTGAAGGCGATCTCGGCAGTATTGAGTCCAAGGAGCGCGGCTTTCTCCCGGTCGACCCTCACTCGCAATTCGGGCCGCCCTGTTTCGAAGTCATCCTTGATATCCACCACTCCCCCGACACCCCCGATGATCCCGCGGATATCAGCGGCGTATTTTCCCAGGGAGGTGAAATCATCACCTGAGATCTCGATGTTGATCGGCGGCCCGGTGGGAGGACCGTGTTCCTGCTCCTGTACCTCGATCTCCGCCCCGGTGACATCCTCGATCCTGTCCCGGAGCTCGTCGAGAGTCTTCCAGCTGCTCTGGGAGCGCTCCGCCAGATCAATGAAATCGATGGTGATCTGGCTTTCGTGCGTGGCGCCGCCCCCGAATGAAAAATCGCCCATTGAATTCCCCTGCCCTCCCACATTCGCGACGTAGCTTTTAATGTCAGGTAGTCCTTCGATAATCCGTTCCACTCCGCGTACAATCCTGTCACTCGCCTCGAGCGTTGTGCCGGTGGGTGCGGAGATGTTTACCTGCAGCTGCTTCGGGTCTGCGTTCGGCATGAATTCGACGCCATGTCCGAAAATGCCGTAGGTGACGAGGATCAGGATCAGGAGACCCATCGATGTGAAAAAAGTCAAAAGCGGCCGCTTCATCGCGAATCGAAGCAGACGGAGGTACTTCCTAAGGACCAATCCCAGTTTGTCCTCGTCAGCTTCGATCCTGCGCACCGTCTCGCTGGGGCGGAGATACCGGGAGCATATCGTGGGGTTGAACACCAGGGCCACGAACAGGCTGGAGAGCAGGGTCGTGATGAGTGTTATCGGTAAATAAACCATGAACTCACCCATGATCCCCGGCCACCACAGCAGGGGGAGAAAAGCGCATACCGTCGTAAGCGTCGAGGCGGTGACGGCCATACCGACTTCTGCTGTCCCTTTGAGAGATGCCTCCCACAGACCGAGACCCTCCTGATTGTGGCGGAAGATGTTCTCTACGATCACGATCGCGTTGTCAACCAGCATACCGACGGCCAGGATGAGACTGAACAGAACGACCATGTTCATGGTCTCTCCCATGAATCTCAGCACCAGGAAGCTGAGGAGCATCGACATGGGGATGGCGATACCGACGAGCAGGGCGTTCCGCACTCCCATGACGACCAGGAGCACCAGGACGACGAGGACGAGCCCGCTCACGACGTTGTTCTCCAGCTCGTCGACCAGCATGCGGACATCACTGGACTGGTCACCGGTAATGGCGATCTCGATGCCGGGTGGTAGTTTTTCCCGCTGGCGGGAGATCAGTTCCTTGACCCTGTCGGCGATCGCGAGCAGATTCTCCCCGCTCCTTTTCTGCACGTTCAGGGAGACGGTTTCGACGCCGTTCAGACGGCTGATCGAACTGCGCTCCTCGAACGAATAGATCACTTCGCCCAGGTTGCGCAGGTAGATGGGTCGATCGTTTTTCACCTTGACCACGATGTCCTTGATCTTCTCGGGGACGGCGAACTCTCCGGGAATACGCACGAGGAACTTGGTGTCCCCTATATCGATCGAGCCACCGGGGGTGTCGACGTGCTCGGCGGCCACCGCGTCGATCACGTCCGTCACCGAGAGGTTGTAGAAACGGAGGCGCTGGGGGTCAAGATTGATCTGTACTTCGCGTGTCAGTCCTCCGGTGATGGTGGCATCGATAACCCCGGGCACGGTTTCGATCGCATCCTCCAGATCTTCTGCGATCTTTTTCAGACCCACGAGGTCCATTTTGCCGCTCACGTTAACAATCATGATCGGCCAGTCGGTGAAGTTGAGCTCCGAGATCACCGGGTCCTCTGCGTCACGGGGAAGGTCAGGCTTGGCGAGGTCGACTTTGTCGCGAACCTTCTGCAATGACAGATCGATGTCGGTGCCTGCCACGAATTCCACACTGATCAGAGAAAAACTCTCCTGGCTGGTCGAAGTGATCTCTTCCACGTCATCGAGGGTTTTCAGTTCGCGCTCGATAACGTTGGTTACGAGGTTTTCCATGTCATCTGGGGAGACGCCGAAATAGGCCGTCGAGATAATGATGTAAGGTATAGTGATATCTGGAGCGGCCTCCTTGGGTAGTTTCACGTAACTGTAGAAGCCCGTGATTATCACGATGAAGATAAGCACGAAGGTGCTGAGGCGGTTTTTCAGCGCGATTTCTGTTATCTTCATTCGCCGGCTCAGTCCTTTCTCGTGGTTACCCGCACCTGCTGGCCATCCACAAGATCACGATGGCCGGTGACCACGACTGTCTGTCCGGACTCGAGACCATCCTTCACAATCACCATCCCGTCATTCGAAGCTCCGAGGATTACCTCTTTTCTGTGAGCGGTGTCGCCGTTTACAATGAACACGGTGCTGCCGGTTTCTGTTTCCACGATGGTCGTCTGCGGAAGTACAAGGACACTTTTGTGGAGCTCTTTCAATATGTGTATACGGGCTATCATTCCGCTGCGGACGACCTCACCGGCGGTACCTGAAAGGCGAAACTCGCAGGGAAACGAACGACTTGCCGGGTCGGAGCTGGAAGCGACGAACGTCAGCTCGGCCTGGAAGGTATCCCCGGGGAAAGCGTCGAAGGTGACCTGCCCGGTGATGCCCGGGTTCAAGGAGGAGACATCGAGCTCCGAAAGATCACTTGTGATCTTTATCCCGCTGCGATCAACGAGACGCAGCAGCCTCCCCCCCGGACCGACCAGTTCACCCGGCTGGACATAGCGATCGTCAATGACTCCGGGGAACGGGGCCCTGATCACTGCCCGTCTCAGACGGCTCTCTGCCATAGCTGTCTGGGCTGAGGCCACGTCATATTCCTCCTGGGCCTGCAGCTTCTGCATCGCCGTTATACTGCTCTTCTCAAATAGTGCTTTAGCCTTCTCCAGCTCCGCTTCTTTCAGGCGAAGACGGGCCCGGGCCTCGGCCAGCTGTGCCTTGTAGATGTCCGCACTCACTTTTGCCAGCACCTGCCCCTTCTTCACCCGGTCACCGCGGTCTACCGTGAGCTCCTGAACCGTCCCCCCCAGTTCACTGGCGATTATGACATCGTTGAGAGCCTCGGTGTACCCGGTCAGGTCGAGGTATTCTTCGAGACTCCCGGGGTGCACGGTCTCTATTGCGACATTGGTCAGCCGCTTCGTGTCTGAGCCCCCGGCAGGCCGGTCCGTTTCGCTGGAATCCGGGCCGGAACATCCCTGGACGGCAGCTATTCCGATCACGAGGGCCAGGGCTGATCCGATGGTTCTTCTCATTAGGGACACCATATCGATACCTCTTTCTCAAGTTCAACCGCCGGGTCTGATCAATTCATCCACAGGCGTGCCCACAACCTTCTTCAGTGCCGCCATCTGGAGCAGCAGGTTGTAGCGGGCTTTGAGGAATTCAGTGCGTGCAAGAATGGCCTTCTGGTTCGAATCGAGCAGCTCATAGGATGTGACCAGATCCTGTTCGTATGTTTCGACGGTGACCCGTTCCTCCTCTTCGGCGCTTGCCATAGCGATCCGGGAGGCCTTGTAGAGCTCCACCGCGGTATCGAGGGAGACGATGCTCTGCCGGGCGTCAAGCCTCACCTGTTCGGCCAATTTCTGGGCCTCGATTTCTTTCTGCATTAGACGGGATCTCCACTGGTTGACGATCCCCCGGTTTCGAAATCCGTCGAAGAGCGGCACGCTGATCTGGAGCGTCACTCTCCAGGCCTCGAAATTCCGATCGAACTGGTCCTCGGTATGGATCGTCGAGAAACCGTAGGACCCGACCAGGTCGGCCCTGGGCCTCATATCCGCTTTGTACACGTCAACCGTCCTGTCGAATATTTTTACCTGAAGGTCGAGCTGTCGGAGGTCGGGTCGGTTGGAGAGAGCCTCCGCTATCACCTTTTCCAGCTGTGGGATATCCGGTTCACCCGGTTCCTCCACCGGAGAGACCTTGATCTCCGTTTCCAGCTCTCTTCCGAGCAGGAAGTTGAGCTTCTTTTTCGCCAGCACCACGTTGTGACGGGCCTGGAGCAGGTCCGGCCTGGTAGCGGCAAGCTGGGATTCGGCGCGAAGCAGGTCGAGCCGGGTCGCATCACCCACCTCGATGAAGTCTTTAGTCTGCTGGAGATAGCGTTTCTGAACTTGAATCGATTTCTCATACACCTCGACGGTTTCCTCCGCCAGCAGTACGTCGTAGTAGGCGCTTGTCACCTGGTAGGCCACTTCCTGGCGGGTGGTCTCGAGCAGTGCGTCCACCTCATCGATCCCCATTCCAGCGATCTTGACGGCGTTTCGCACCTTGCCCCAGGTGAAGAGCGGCTGGCTGAAGGACAATGCCGTTTCGTAGTAGGTCTGTGGCCTCGGAAGTAGCGCCTCGATGGGGATGGGCGACTCCTCACTAGTGCTTTCACCACTGAGGAGTGACTGGCCGAAGGTACTGTTGAGAAAGCCCGGGTTCCGGTCACGGTAGCCGGAGATGTTGAAATCGAGCCGGGGTAGAGCGTCCGCCCGGGCCTCGGTGACCTGCCCCTTTCTCTCTCTGATCTGTTCTCTGATGACCAGCACATCACGGTTGTGATCCATGGCATAGGCCACGGCCTCGGCCAGGGTCATCGTCACAGCGTATGCGGGAAATATCATCATCAGAATGATGACGAACAGTATTACATTTCTACAGATGGAACTCGTTTTACACATGGTA
>CAZZKG010000097.1:5643-9189 GCA_964654825.1 uncultured Gemmatimonadota bacterium
TCAACGCCGTCGAAGAAGATCGTGAGTACTGTTTCGGTGATCTCATCGACCGGTGTTTTCCTGCCGTTCAAGCGGTAATTCAACATGAAGGTGAAGATGATATTCCAGAACACTTCGACCAGCTGGATGGTGTCGATGCTTCGAATCTTCCCCTCCTGTATGGCCTTCTCGAACAACTTCGCCGCCGCCTTCACCATCTTCTCGCGTCTCAGGGCATAGTCCTCCCTGAATTCGGGGAGCATCCTGATCTTCACGTGAAGATTTTCATTGATGAGTATCGTCAGATAGTCCGGGTTCTCGTTGAAATACTCGAGCGTGGCTACTGTCATCCGCCTGAACTGCTCTCTGACCGAGCTTCCCCCCGGTGTAACGGACTCAAATATCCTCTCGAACTCGACCAGCGAATCGTTGAGGATGGCCTTGAACATCTCTTCCTTATGTGAGAAGTAGTTGTAGAGAGCTCCCTTGCTGAACTCGGCCTTCTCGGCGATCTCTTCGATCGTCGCCTGTTCGTAACCCTTCTCGGCGAAGACACTGAGTGCGGCGGACAGGATCTCGCGGCGTTTGAACAGCTTCTCCCGCTCTTTCCTTGACAGAGATGACGCATCATCATGGAACATAATATCCAACCTTAATGATAGTTCACCAAACTGAATATATATTCAATATAATGAATTTACGTTCAAATGTCAAGATAGATGATGTTTGATTGATGGATCTGGATTGCATGAGATATATGACATCAAAGCTGTCACGCATAAATCACTTCGTTTCGACTCGAATCGTAACAGTTTTCGAGAAAATTTTATTTTTATGGGGATATAGAGTCCGTGCACAGAGAACATGAAAGTGCTCAGGGGAGGTGGATAATCTTTCTCAACGTGGAAGAGGGGCAGGAGTCAATGAATGGTTCCGTCTTCTTCGTCTCCGTCATCGTATTCGTCGCGCAAGAACTCCCCGGCCCAGATCATGGCCTCCTGAGCCGCTTCGACAATGTCCTCATCGTCTGACTCTGTCAGGCCGAAGAGAATGTCCGGAGCTTTCTTCGGGCTAATGCATGGGAGTGCTTCGATGGCTGCGAGGAGAAGGAACTTGTCTGTCTCCTTCGACGTGACGAGTCCCGATACATGCGACCAGGCTGCATCCACTTCCCATGCGCCCGCCGCACAGACGGCCTGATAGTGAATCTCTTCATCCGGACTTTCCAGAGCTTCGAGTATCTGGTCATCGAATCCCCGTATCCAGCGCATGGAGAAGACCGCCGTCAACTTCCAATCCTCATCATCGCTGAAATAGGCGGCACGGACCGCATCCCGGTGCCAGTCTTCGGGAGCCCGAACCGATGCCTCCAGGATCCTGAGTCGTACTGCCTCTGGAACGCCTGCGTCCAGGTAGAGCTTGTGGAGCGACTTCTGGATCCGTTGGAACATGCTTTCGGTAATCGGCGTGTCATCAGGATCCTCGAAACCGGCGTCGTCCGTGTATTCGAGGACCGGACCGAGGGAGAGTGCCGCTTGACCACGCATCTCATCCGAAGCATCACAGCTCTGCAATATCGAGAGCAATGCATCGACCAGGTCCCCGTTGATCACGGTAAAATCGCCGGCGAGTTCTACAGCCAGGAGGCGTTCGGATTCATCGGCCTCCTCATCCAGGAGAACATCCAGTAACATCTTTCCGGCACCTTCCGGCCAGTCCCACGGTGGTATGTCTTTCAAGATCTTCAAGTCCATTTTTCCCTCGAAAGTTTCACTGTCCTCAGGCAGACAATTCGGTCGATCCCGTCACGCTGCCCGCGCTTCGATGTTGTCTACGGGGGATGAGGAGTGAACGCCCCCCGGGAGTCATAGACTCCTCGTCAGTAACAATAATAAGATCATTGCATTGAAGCAAGAAGGAAGGATGACGGCACGCACTCTTTCCAACGCCGGCGTCATCAGCACGGACGATCCGATCGTATACACACTCGAACACCACCCGCGGTGAGAACAGGCACAACACCTTTGACACACACTCCCGAATCACGTATTATCAGTCTGTTAAGACTATAAAACAGCAACCAGCAGCTCCCACCCGTTGTGAGCCGGTATGAGACCTTTCGATGACTTTCTGTCTGACCGCATTTCAAGAGTGTTCCACCGGACCCTCCGTCCGACCGGCTGTCGTTGGAACACCTGCGGTGATCGACCCTGACGAGGAGTCCATGCAATGATCAACTTGAAAGACAAACTCTCGCACCTCACCTTCAGACAAGCCTGCAAGCTGCTCGGCCCCCAGGGCGGTAAGCTCATCAGGCAGGGCGGGAAATACGACATCGATATACATGAACGGGTTTCGCTGAACAAAGACTTTTTCAGAATCGACCTCGGTGATGCCCTGGTCATCATCCGGCTGGACCCCTTCAAGAATCAGAAACTCTACTTCGAGTGCACAGCCTGCAGGACAGCCTGTGAGCACCTGGGGGCCGCGTTTTCTCTTATACTGGAAGAAAAGATGACACTCGGGCTGGCCGCCCCGCCACCGGAACGCGTCCCGATCGAGAGTCTCAGCGACCGCGAACTCGTCGAACAGGCTATATCCGAGAGAAAGGAAAGAGCACGGATAGAGCGGATGCGGTTGAAATCCCTCGATCCGACGAACCTGTGGACGGACTACACGGTGACCAACCACGCCTCGGGCAAGACCTACCGCGTCGCGCTCCGGGGCTGGGAAAGGGGCGAGTCATACTGTTCGTGTCCCGACTTCCGGAAAAACACACTGGGGACCTGCAAGCACATTCTGCATGTCACGGACAAGGTGAAGAAGAAGTTCAACAAGGCTGTCAGAAACAGCCCTTTCCGGCCGGAGGACATCGGTGTCTACATCCGCTACGGTAATGAGCTCGAACTGAGGATGCTCATCCCGGAGAATGTCGACGGGAAAGCAACCGGTATACTCCGGCCTGTCAAAAACAGGGCAATAGATGACATCAGTGACCTTCTGAGCAGAGTAAGGATGCTCGAGAAGCTGGGATACGAAGTCACCTTCTACCCGGATGCTGAAGACTATATAAACAAGCTCCTCTACCGACAACGAGTACGTGAGAAAATCGAGGAGATAAGAAAGGACCCCACCAATCATCCTCTGCGGAAGGGGCTCCTGAAGACAGAACTGCTTCCCTATCAACTCGACGGTATCGCTTTCGCCGTGGGAGTTGGAAGGGCGGTGATCGCCGATGACATGGGCCTTGGAAAAACCATACAGGGAATCGGGGTTGCAGAGCTCTTGTGCCAGGACGCGGACATTTCGAAGGTGCTCATCATATGCCCCGCTTCCTTGAAGTCGCAGTGGCGGCTGGAGATCAAAAAGTTCTCAGGCCGCACCTGCCAGCTGGTCATCGGGAGCGCTCAGGAAAGGGCGGAGCAATATGACGGTCCATGCTTCTTCACGATCTGCAATTACGAGCAGGTCCTGCGGGACATGCTGACCATCGAAAAAGTCGGTTGGGACCTGATCATCCTCGACGAGGGGCAGAGAATCAAGAACTGGGAGGCGAAAACCAGCCGG
>CAZZKG010000098.1:0-4395 GCA_964654825.1 uncultured Gemmatimonadota bacterium
GCTCTCATCACTCGCCGAACCGCTTCCGGATCGGCGTCTTTTTGTAATCGGATCGATTGAGCTCGACATCGACATTCGGATCGTACTCCTCGCTGTCGGTGTAAATTACGTCCCCCGACTCATTCACCCAGCGATACTGCCACTGGTTCGAACCCATCTCGACTTCGTTCGTGTATGGGTTGACGTATTCCTCCTGCTCGGTGAGTGTCAGGTACATGTCGTTGTTGATCTCGGCATTGGTCTTACGGCGATGTTCGACAATCTCACGTTCGATACGCTGGACTTCCTGTTGAGTGTTGAGGACGATCTCTCCCCTTTTGATCTGCCCCTGGATCTCGCCCGCGATCCACTGTGAGTTGAGAATCACCGAGTTCTGGATGATGCTGAAGTAAGGCTCCCATTTCTGATATTCGTTCACGGAGGTCCGAACGCACAGGGTTTCCTTGTTTCCCCACATCCCGGCACCGAGCTGTCCCCAGTCCTCGACAACCGCCACCATCTTCTCCCGGTAGGTACGGCCGGCTTCGCTGTATGTGAATGTAACAATGGCGGCATCATAACTGAATGATGCCCCCGCGAACATGGACCGGGCATTCTGCTGGTATTTCCTGGCAAGGTCAGGAAGGCTCTTCTGCTCGACTATATTTACATTTCCTGCCTGAGGATGTGCATAGGGAATCGCCACATCTCTGATGAACTGCTGGGCGGACATGAGGAAATAGACTGTCATGCCCCGGTAGTTGCTCCCGGGTTGGAACATCCCCATCTGACCGGCTGGGGACATCCGGGGATCGTAAAAAAGCACGTCCGGGAGCCAGCGGATCATCGCCGTACCCGCCGCGTCCTTCTTGACCGTGAAATCGAGTTTTGCCGCGACGGATTGTGCCGGACCGCCGGCGGCAGTCGGATCTACCCGAAAGATCCCCCCTTCGGTCTGCCAGCCCTTCGGGATCAGGAGGCTGAACGCATTCTCGCGTGGCTCGGAGACCCGCGTGAATGTCACTGCGCTCGCCTGCGATTTGCCCGGTTTTTCCGATATGGTGGACCCGCTGCCCTCTTCCTGGTTGTTTTCACCGTCCGCACATCCGACGGAGAACAGGAGAAATACGCAAAAGATGATCACGTGTTTCATATCAACCCCCTGATTTTAAACTGTTTTCCCTGTTGCGGCCGGCGCCGGTTGCTATCAGGTAGTACAACCGACGCGGGAGCCTGTTCATCAATCCGACGATTACCCTGTTCCAGAATCCCGGAACACACACGACTTTATTTTTCGCGAGACATGCGAGTGAATAGTCCACCACGTCCCCGGCTGACATCCACCTCATTACCCCCCTGTCCTTCATCCTGGATTCATCCCACCCGATCCTCGAATGAAAGTCGGTTCTGGTGAATCCGGGACAGAGGGCCTGTACCTTCACACCGGTCCCGGTGAGCTCTATGTGGAGAGCTTCGGTGAAAGCGTTGAGATATGATTTCGTTGGTGCATATGTCGCACTCCCCGGGAACACCAGCCAGGCAGCTACCGACGAGACATTTATTATTGTACCCTCTCCTCGGGAGATCATCTGTGGAAGAGCCGAGTAAGTGAGCTCGACCGCTGCTTCGACGTGCACCCGGATCATGTCCATGTGGGTCTCGAGGGAATCCGAGAGGAAACCCTCCCTGCCTGTTCCGAATCCGGCGTTGTTGATCAGGTAGTGTAGGTCCCCGGTGTTCCTGATCTTTCTTGAGAGCGCCGAGACATCAACCGGATTGGAAAGCTCGGCTATCACCACTTCCACGTTCACTCCATTCACTGACTGCAGATGATCGGCAAGCTTACGGATCTTCTCCTCCCTCCTGCCGGTGATGATCAGGTCGTACCTGCCGGCGGCAAATCTGCGGGCAAATGCAGCCCCGATCCCGCTGGTCGCCCCCGTGATGAGCACCGTACCTTTTCCGCCGGTCATTGATTCCAAAGTGCCCTTTCTTTTTAAATGAAAATCCTGATATCGAGCCAGTGTTCCCTGAGCGGCCGCCTGATCCCCCGGCAGATGTACACGGGCAGGTTGCTCTCGAACGATCGGGCGTACTCGTGAATGATAACCGCCGCCAGTTCACAGCTCTCGAAGTCGGGAGCATAATCCTCAATGTTTCCACCGATGATGATCATCACCTCCCCCGTATAATCGCCCGGTCCCCAGAACCAGTAGCTGTTGTGCCCCGAGATCGCCTTCGGCAGTCCCAGTTCGCGTCCGAAGAAATCAATTGCGCCGGCCTGACCGTAGTTCCGGGTGAGGATCGCACACACATTCTGCTCCCGGGGGGTGAGGCTGTGGAAAACTTCAGAGACGGTAGCGGCCATCTCCGGCCAGCCGAACATGTCTGAAAATTGCTGACCGAGTTTGTCGACTTCTCCGCGTTCTCCGGTCCCGGGTTCGACACCTATGGCTTTTGCATACCGGATGAAGGTCTCCGGAGGCAGGAGGGGAAGGACGATGGGAGCAGTGAATATTCCGCCCGCGACGAGGAATACTATCACGACGGACTTGAGCCAGTTCCACTTTCTCTTTTCGATGAATCGCTCGATGACGATCCCACCCGCAGCGATGAGGATTACATAAGTCGGAGCCTGATAGTACGGTTTACCGTTTTTCGCCATAAAAACAACGAGCAGTGTGATGTACATGAAAGCAAGTGGCCGGTACCGACGTCCTTCCCTTGCAAAGAAGAGATAGAGGAGCCCGGGTACCCAGATGATGAGGCTGAGCGGGTGCAGCATGAGGACCTGCTCCGTCAGAAAAGCAAGCGGTGGGATGGGAAGGTTTTTGTATTCCGTGGCGTTTCTCATAAACTCGATGGTGGGCCAGTCGTTGGCCATCTGCCAGAGGATGTGAGGGAGGTAGATCAGGAAAGCGGTCAACCCGCCGATCCAGAACCATTTACGGAAGAACCATCTGCGGTGGGACGAGAGTAGCATTCCGACCGTGAGACCGACACAGAGGAAGAGGATGCTCAACTTGTTCTGAAGACCCAGTCCTATCAGAACACCGAACAGGACCCACAGTTTTTCATCCCCTGTTTTGAAAATCCTTATCAGGATTAACATGCAGAGAGCCCAGAAGAGGAAGTCGAAGCTGTTCATGGAGTAGATATCGAAAATACTCAGATATACAGGGGCGATGAGCACAACCACCGCTGCAAGAGTCTGTGAGAACCTGCCACCGCCGAGCTCACGGGCCATTCGGCCGGTGAGAAAGATCATCCATCCGCCTGACAGCGCTGGAAGAAGCCTCAGGGCGGGCAGGGATTCACCGAAGAAGAGCCGGCTGAGCGCCAGTATCACCAGTGAGAACGGAGGCTGGTCCACATAGCCCCAGTCGAGGTGGTCGCTGCATGCTATGTAGTAGAGCTCGTCTCTGAAATAGCCGTAGGTTGTCGTTATATCGATCACGAGGTGAATGATAACGGATAGGAGTCCGATATAGAGGAGCAGGGCGTCATCACTTTTCCAGAAGCTGCGTGATTTGCTGACTCCGTGCAAATCAACCCACTCCTTCCGATACTCACTCGCCACAGTTACCCTCCTTGTTCACCTGTTTCCCGACCCTGTATTTTTTAATCACAACGCTTCGCTGTCGAATCCGGTGAGGCGGTTCTCCCGGTTCAATACAGATCCCCCCGCCTCTGCGAGAGGACCGGCATGTAATCCCGCACAGCTTTTACCAGGTTCTTGCTTACCTCGCCTACGATCAGCTCTTCCCTGTCTTCGGCTGCCTCTGCCACTGTCACGCCGTACGGATCGATGATACAGCTCGATCCGCAGAATGTGACGTCTGCGTCTTTGCCGACCCTGTTTGCCGAGATCACATAGACCTGGTTTTCGATAGCCCTCGCGCGGATGAGGTTCCGCCAGTGGGAGAGACGTGGTAAGGCGAATGCCGAACTGTGTGTGATGATTTCGGAGCCATTCAGAGCAAGAGAGCGGCTGATCTCGGGAAATCTGATGTCATAACAGATTGTGAGCCCCCACTTCATGCCACCGACCGTAGCCGACTCGAGAGAATCTCCCGGCACAATGTACTGATCCTCTTTGAAGAGCGGGTACGCGGCGAGGTGTGTCTTTCTGTATTTGCCGATGAGTTCTCCCTGCGGGTCGAAGACGGCGAGCGAATTGTAGATGCCCTCTTCCACTTTCTCGGAGAGTCCGCATAGAACGTACATACCGGAGTCCCGGGCGGCTGTCATGACGATCGAGACGGGAGTGTCTACTCGATCGAAGTCCCAGGGTGAAGCAATGTCGGCGATTTTCGACATTTCGTACCCGGTGTCGACTAGTTCGGGTAGAACAACGGCATCACACCCTTTCTTTTTTGCTGCCTCGGCGACACGAACAATCTTTGCACAGTTTGA
>CAZZKG010000098.1:4495-9124 GCA_964654825.1 uncultured Gemmatimonadota bacterium
TCTACCGGACGATACCGGTGATGACGCCCGAATCGTTGGGGCTGTCGAATGGGACGCGCCTGGTGTCCCTCACTCCTACGTCTTTCAACATGCCCTTTATCTGCTTTTCAGAATAGCTCTGTCCGGCCTCTGTCCCGAGGAGCATGTTGAGGGAGAAAACCGCCGGATAAACCGGGCCGTCCATCGTCTCGTTAAGGAGAAAATCATGCACGATGATCAGTCCCCCGGACTGGAGTACCCCGACTGTTTTCTGGAGTAATCTGCGACATTCGGCCGGTCCTTCCCCATGCAGTATGTGAGAGAGCCATGCCGCATCGTAGGAACCGGGTATGTTCTCGTCGACGAAGTTTCCCGCACAAAAATCGATCCTGTCACTAAGACCGAACTGCTCGATGGTCTTCTCAGCGAACGGTCGTGAGGCAGGTAGATCATAGACGGTGGCTATGAGCTCCGGATTATTCTGGCAGAACTGAATGGCGTATGTTCCCGGTCCACCCCCGACGTCGATGAGGTGCCGTCTGTCCGAAAGGTCGAGCTGTTTCACAAGCCTCGGTGCGAGAAGCATTGCTATGTTGAACATACCCATGAGAAAACTCTCTCTGGCTTCATCATCGAGCTGTGTCGCCCTCGTCCTCATCGGCCGGCCGGTCCTCACCGATTCATCCAGCTTGGACCAGGAGCCGACCAGCTGCCGGTGATGCTGAATGATGTACCCGATGTAGTGATCTGATTCTTTCGAGAGAAATGTACAGCCTGTCTCCGTATTGGCATACCGCTCGTCCTCCTTGGTCAACAGGCCCATTGCCGTGAGTGCGTTCATGAGCATAGACAATGCTCTACTGTCGGCATCCACTTTTCTGCTGATTTGCTCTACCGTTTTCCAGTCTTTACCGATCGCGGTAAACACGTCGAGCCTGACCCCGGCGTGGAGCACACAGGATCTCCAGTATCCTCCGGATGTCTCGAGTATTTTCCCTGGACTCCATTCTTCTATGTTCATTTTATTTCTCCGGTTGTCTGTCCACCATCGTCGAATTTTTTACTGTTCTGCTTCTTTCCGAAAACTCCCCGCTGGTTATCTCCAGTCGTCAAGCACGAAAATCCCCGGCCTGTTGTACGCAGGCTCGTTCGGGCGGTGCATGGCTACCCCGCCGATGGAGACGCGGAATCCGTATTTGATCATCGCTTGATATGCTTTCTGGCGTCCCGCGTTGACACCGGCGACGAGTTGTGCCATGCCCTGGTTTCTAGCGTAGATCATCGCGACCGCAAGCAGATCCTCGAACTGTTTTCCTGCATCAGGCCCCGGCCTCACAGCTCCAAACTTGACATAGCACGTACCATCTCCCGCTTCCGAACCGGTTCCACAGTGACAGACAGCAAATCCGGTTATCGTGGATTCCTCTCCGATCGTCAGCGTGTCGCCGAGAGATTGAGAATGTATCGAACGGATCTCGAATTCCAGGTCCAGTCCATCGTAAATCGAACAAGTCACTTCTCTGGACCTGGCGATGAGCTGGCCCCGCTCCTTCTCCGAGGCATCGGAAAAATTTTTTACCTGTCTGCGAAATGATGAGACCTCCTCCCGTAGTAATCCGATATCCCCTGTGGGAATGGACATGATCGCAGTGAGAAACCGCGGCCAGAAACCAAATTTCTGATACAGTCCTATATGCTTCTCGCTGTTGGCATACGTGGAGAGACCGACATGGCCGAGACCGCGGCGATCGAGGATTTCCATCGTATGTTCCAGTAGCCTGCTCGCGACACCCCGGTCCCACAGGTCGGGGTGAACGGTCAGTGGTCCGACGACACCCACACTCCCCCAGCCGGCTGCGAAGATCGATCCCACGACTCTTCCGCCGGCGAAAGCTCCCAGTGAGACGATTGGAGAAGCATTCCATCGTGTCCGGATGAAATCCCTCCCGGCTCCGTATGTTTCCGGATCGGGAATACCCTCCCAGGTGCCGAATGCAAGGCGAAAGATCCGTTCGGCATCGGGCAGGTCCTTCTCGTGAAGCGGTCCTGTGGTTATGTCCATATCGATTGACCTCGCAGAACCATGCGACGTTCGTGCCTGGCGGACGGGAGAAGCCGGCACCCGGCCGGTTGTCCACGGTCCTGAAAGGATTATACCTCAGCTTTTTTAGTTCGTCAATGGATAATCTCTCCGGATCGGTAAATAACTTCACAAACCTGTCGGAAGTTTTTCATTTCGTAACTTCAAAACGGAAAGTTGATTGAAGCCCTCCCTTGATATCAACTCGAATATTACTAAATAGGTGATATCTGAGAAGCGAAAGTATTCGCAGTGCACGGGACTTCCCAGTGACAGAATCTTGTAGAGAGAGAGGAACATGAGACAGGTCGAAACGAGAGCACTCCCGAATATGCAGGGCACACCAACCGGTGAAAGTGTGAAGGAGAGCTACCGCTACGTCAGGGAGTTCAGCCGGTACCTCTGCGAGCCGCTCGAGATAGAGGATTTTGTCGTCCAGACGATGCCTGGTGTGAGTCCAACCAAATGGCACCTGGCGCACACCAGCTGGTTTTTCGAGACATTCATACTTAGGGAAGGGTTGCGGGGATACACACCATATCACCCCGAGTACCACTATCTTTTCAATTCATATTACAATACGGTGGGGAGGCAATTTCCCAGGCCCGAGCGGGGACTTCTCTCGAGGCCGACCGTGGAAGAGGTGTTCCGGTATCGGGATCACGTTGACGCGTGCATGGAGGAACTTCTGAGTCGACTCGGCGAGGGGGAGGGAAGGTCGCTCCTTCCGATCATCCAGCTGGGTTTGCATCATGAACAGCAGCATCAGGAGCTGATGTTGACCGACATCAAAAACGTGCTGGGGTCGAATCCCCTGAAACCGGCGTACCGTGAATCCCGGGAGCTCCGTACACCTTCGACGGCGCCTCCATTCGAGTGGATTCTTCATCAGGGAGGTCTGAGCTCCATCGGGTTCTATGGTCCGGGGTTCTCGTATGATAACGAAACACCCAGGCACCGGGTTTATCTGAATGCTTTCATGATCGGATCGCGTCCTGTTACAAACGGCGAGTTTTTGAGATTCATCGGTGACGATGGGTACTCACGGCACGAATTGTGGCTCTCTGACGGGTGGGCTACAGTGAAGCGGGATGACTGGAAGGCTCCACTCTACTGGGAGAAGAGTCATGGAGAGTGGTGGCTGATGACACTCGCCGGGATGCGGCGTGTCTTGGAAGATGAACCGGTCTGTCACGTGAGTTTTTACGAGGCGGATGCGTTTGCCGCCTGGGCCGGAGCACGCCTCCCGACCGAAGCCGAGTGGGAAGTACATGCTCGGAATGCTCCTCTGGAAGGAAATTTTGTGGAGGATGGAATTCTGCACCCTGCTCCACCTGCTCAGGAGACAGTGGAGGGAAAACCGCAGCAGCTTTTCGGTGACATCTGGGAGTGGACTCAGAGCTCCTACAGTCCTTATCCCGGGTACCGTCCCCTGCCTGGGGCCATAGGGGAGTACAATGGCAAATTCATGAGCAACCAGAAAGTACTGCGCGGCGGGTCGGTCGCAACGTCGAGAACACACATCCGTCCGACCTACCGGAATTTTTTCTATCCTGACGAACGCTGGCAGTTTATGGGATTGCGATTGGCGAAGGACGCTTGAGTCGAGCGCCATGAGATACAGCAAGGAGATGATTGTATGAGAGGAGTTTCCACAGCTGCCGGAACCACCGGTTCCCCGAGGTTTACGGTGTTCGGTACGGAAGCGGTCGTGAGCAGGCAGGACCTGGCCGCGGCGGTGAGAGATGGCCTGTGCTCCTCGCCGAAGACGCTCCCCCCATGGTTATTCTACGATGAGGCGGGCTCGCGTCTCTTCGAGAGGATCACGAGACTGCCGGAATACTACCAGACCCGCACCGAGAGGGGTTTACTCCTGACTCATGCGCGGGAAATAGCGGGAGAATTTCATGCGCCTGTCGACCTGGTGGAGTTCGGGAGCGGGAGTGCTTCGAAAACCAGGGTGCTCATCGATACATTCCTCGAGGCTCACGGGTATCTACGTTATATACCGATCGACATATCACGCTCGATGCTCATTACAAGTTCCCGGGCTCTGCTCGAGGAGTACAGATACGACACGTTTCAGATCGATGCGCTCGCCTGTGATTATATTCGAGGCCTCAATCAGTTGGACCGTGATGAGGGCCGCTCAAAGCTCATCATCTGGCTAGGATCATCCGTAGGAAACCTGGAGAGAGAAGAAGCCGCGGTGTTCCTCGGCAGGGTGAATGGAGCCATGACTTCCCGTGACCGGCTCCTGGTGGGGATCGACCTGCGCAAAGACAGGCAGATCCTCCAGCTCGCTTACAACGACCGTCAGGGGGTGACGGCGATGTTCAGCCTTAACCTCCTCACACGGATCAATCGTGAACTCGGCGGGACTTTCGATCTGAGCTTGTTCCGACACACGGCGGTTTATAACGAACCCTCCGGAGCGGTGCAGATGTTTCTGGAGAGCCGCGACGACCAGACCGTCCGGATACGGGATATCGGGCGGGACATCGAATTTGCTTCCGGGGAGAGAATCCACACGGAAAACTCCTACAAGTACTCTCTCGATGAAGTGGAAG
>CAZZKG010000099.1:0-8966 GCA_964654825.1 uncultured Gemmatimonadota bacterium
AAACCAAACCGCTGATTGAAAATTATTCAGAATGCAGTACTTTCAATAACTGTCAAAAGGAATGGAGCTGTCGGTTACCAGGAAACCGTATCTTGAAGAACCACATACGAAAGAATATATTCTTATTGTGAAAGGAGTTAGATAATAATCTCGAGCGTTTGAAAGATCAATCACCCTTATCTACCTGGCCTTTTTGTATAATCCTGGAGATATTGAAAATAAGCTATAATCATCAACAAGGTACAAATGTTATGAGATGGTGGATGGTTTCCAAGCACAGAATAAAGGGAGTATTCGATCACATATCAAAATTAATTAGATCTGGCGTTGAAGAGGCCAGGTTTATTAGATCTTTCTCCGATGCTAAGATCTTTTTTAATCAAAAACTCCCGTTTATCATGAGCAGAGTCACGAAGTATTACGCCTGGGGTTCCAAAGTACCGCCCACATTGCAGCTGGAGCCCACAAATTATTGCAATCTGCGTTGCATATGTTGCCCTGTCGACAGAATGTCTAGAAAAAAAGGTTATCTCGACTATGATCTGTTTCAGAAGATAATAGATGAGGCCTCACAAATCGGAACAAAGAGAATTCATCTCTACCTTCAAGGAGAACCACTTCTCCACCCTCAGATCGTTGAGATGATCAGTTACATCAAACGAAAGGACCTTGGACTTAACCTGACAACAAACGGAATGCAGTTGGACAGAGACAAGATCAAATCCATTCTTCACTCAGGAGTAAACAGTTCCGATTACATCACATTCTCATTGTTGGGACATTCCAGGGAGATTCATGAAAAAATCATGATAGGAGTGAATCATGACAGAGTCATAGACAATATTCATCAATTCATGTCCCTGCGGAATGAATTAAAACTCAATGGACCCATCATACAGGTGGTTCTGTATCAGATGCCCGAGAATACCGGCGAGGTTAAGGATTTTATTGACGATTGGCGCGGCAAAGTAGATCACGTGGTGACTGTCGGAGCAATAGTTGATAAGTTCGCAAGCCATGGACGGCAGGATAATGATTGTATGCCGTTGAGAACAAGAACGTGTAATCTGTTATGGGAACGAATGACCGTCTACTGGAATGGAGATGTGACCTTATGTGCACTGGATGTGGATGGAGATCACATTCTGGGATCATTGAAGAATAAATCTATCAAAGAGATCTGGAACAGCCAGCAGTTATTGTCGGTTAAGAGAAAACACAGGGCCCGACAGTTCGACGATTTGAGTTTCTGTGCGCGATGTGATCAGTAGAATAGACAACCGGCACCGGGCATTGAACTAAAATCAATGTTGGGCGTTATCAACACAATTCGGGGCTCGTGTTTCCAAAGGATGATCCTGTGAAAAAAGCCATTATTGTTGGTGCTTCATCAGGGATCGGTAGAGAATTAGTAAGAGTGTTGTCCAGGGATAGTTATATCGTAGGTATGGCAGCAAGAAGGCTTGAACTGTTGAGTGAGCTCCAGGGCGAAATTGACTCAAAATCGTACACGAAGCAAATTGACATCTCTCTGACAGATGAAACCAGAGCGAAATTGAACAAATTGATCGAAGAAATGGACGGAGTTGATGTCGCAATCATCAGCGCAGCAGTCTACCTCGAGAATCCTGATCTGGACTGGAATCTCGAAAAGAGCACAATTGACACGAATGTCTCTGGTTTTTGTGCTGCTGTAAATGTCTTTTTTAGATATTTTCTCAAGAAAGGTTCAGGTCATATTGTCGGGATTTCCTCTATTATATCCCATCGAGGTGATCATCTCTGCACATCATATTCCGCGTCAAAGGCTTTTGTCTCGAATTATCTGGAGGGGTTACAGAAAAGGGTTCTCATGAAAGGATTGAATATCCAGATCACGATTATCGAGCCAGGGTATGTAAATACTCCGATGATCAAGGATGTACAGGACCCTGCTTCGGTTATGTCTGCCGAAGAAGCGGCGTTACAGATTTACGGAGCCATCAAAAAGAAAAAGGATCATATTTATGTATCAAAACGCTGGCGGATATTTCTGTGGATGCGCAAGATAATGCCCTGGTGGTTGTACAAGAGGTTGAGCACCAAGAAATCGACATCATGAATTGAGGGAATGACAACGTGAAGAACATATGTTTAATAGGCTGCTGGTACAGAGATGACATCTATTCTCACTCCTGTTACCACTTGATTCAGGAATTAATAAACATGAAGGATCTGTCTGTAAAGCTCATCACTTCAAACTGCAGCTGCTTCTCGAGTAGTCAGGGCTTCGCGTGTAACGAGGACGAGCTTGTCAATACTGATTGTGAGATAATCAAACTTCCATATGCACCGCTTTACCCGAGCAAGAGCTATGGAAGATTTAAATACTACTTCACCAGGATATTCAAATTGAATCTGTTTCTCGAGACATTACGGGGAATACTTTTCTTCAAGAAGACGAAAGGCAGCGAATTAGTGCATTTCGATCAGGTTCTGAGATCATTCGGATTTCTATCCTTTATGACATTTCTGTTCCTGGCTAAACTCTTCAAAAAGAAAGTTGTGGTTACCGTACACGAACTCGATCCACTGCAGACCGGACACAAAGGATTGAATACATATTACAACAAAACAGATAAGGTAATTGTGCACTCACACCGATCTAAGAATGAACTTGTAAACCTTGGGGTATCAAATGAGAAGATCGAGGTGGTTCATCAGGGAGTATCGGTAGAAAATGTGACCGAGTACGATCGGGATCAATTCATTTTCTGGGGGGGACATAATCTGTTGGTCAACAAAGGTTTTGACACACTTCTGGATGCATGGAATAACCTGCAATCAAAAGGTGAAGCTGTCCGATTGGTTATCTACGTAGGCTACGGCTGTGGAGGATTGGATGATGGGAAAGAAAAAGTCAAGAATATGAATCTTGATGAATACATCACCTGGAGTGAATTCATGTCAGGAAGTGATCTCGCCAGAGCCTATCAGAGGAGCATAGGATGTATAATTCCGTTCACAGGAGGATCGGGACGACATCCAGCCACAACCGCTATGGCTAATTCAACACCTGTTATTGCTACGAGGAAAGCCGAATTGCCTGAATACCTGGGAGAAGATGGAATTTACATCAATGAGGACTCCCCCCAAGAGTTGGCAGATGCAGTCCGTTCTCTGGCAAACGATCAGAGAGCTGCGCATTCGTTGGGGAGAAACCTGAGAGAAAGAGCTGAAGAGAGATTCAGCTGGAACGTCATTGCCGGGAAAATTTCAAATATTTATCGGGAAGTGTGACTCTGGTCAGTAATCAGTGGCAGCGATTGCAAAATGAGCATGTATGTCGAAGGAGCAATCAAGATCGTCTTCCTGATCACGGCGCTGATCTGGACGAGGAGGTATTTCCGCAAAAATCGCAATATTGGCCACAAGCGACGTCTTGCCGAGCTTCTGATAAGTACCGCACTGGGGATACTCGCATGGTTTAACTTCTTCGGTTTTCACACTGACGGGTCATTCCTTCACAACTGGGAGCAGTTTCACTACTTCGTCGGCTCGAAATACTATCCGGAACTTGGTCATGACGGTTTGTACGTGGCGGCAATCGCGGCTCGACAGTCTCGTGATCCGAGCTTCTCACCACCTGATCGAGTACGAGACCTTCGCTCCAATCGAGTAGTAGCCTACACGCAGCTCCTGGAACAACAGCAGGAGGTGATAAAGAACTTCTCTGAAAGTCGCTGGCAGGCCTTCGTCGACGACGTCGCAAACATCCGGGTACCCGAGGATGCCTACCGCGATCACGGATATAATCCGCCGCCGACCTGGACGGCAGCAGCTCGCCTCATCACCGCATGGCTGCCGGTTCGGAGATGGTCGATGGCAGCCCTCGCTCTCCTCGATGTCTTTCTGCTGGGTTTGAGCTTGTTCGCTCTTTCTCGAGCTTTCGGAATTGAGACGGCAGCTTTCTGCGCTCTGCTTTTCGGCGGTGCCTTCCTGTCACGTTTCTACTGGAGCGGCGGCGCTTTCCTCCGCTTCGACTGGTTCGCTGCGATTGCCATCGGACTGTCCATGCTCGAGATCAATCGTCAGGGCTTGGCAGGAGCGCTATTTGCCTATGCCGTCGCCGTTCGGCTGTTCCCGGTACTGCTTTTCCTGGGTCTTGGAGCATGGCTTCTTCGTGCTCATCGAACCGGTCATACCCCGGGTTGGCTCCGTAGATTTTCGCTCGGTTTTGTGATCGTCACCGTTATGCTTCTTCTGGGAGGGACTCTTGCAGGGCGCGGCATCAGCGCATACAGGGAAGCCGCCGAAAATCTTGCCGTACACCACGACACTCCGGGGCCCAATGGGGTCGGCCTCAGAACCCTGGCCATCACGAGCTTGTCGAATCTTAAGGGTGATCTCGTAGATCCCGGCTCACTCTATGAGACGAACGCTGTCGTCGATGACTATCTCAGGCTACTACGTGACCACAGATGGGAGTACTTGCTAGCCGCCATCCTCCTCGTCGCGCTTGTAGTCTACGCTGCTTATCATGCCCCCGGCCCAGTCGAGGCGATCGTCATCGCCATGGGAGCCATTTTTATCATGTCAACACTTTCCTGTTACTACTGGGTGCTTCTCTGCCTGATGCCACTTTTTCAACCTCGCCGCGCTGTACTTTGTGGACTGGCTGCTAACCTGAGTATGTGGGTATGGAGTGCAATCGGGATCATCCTTGTTCAGATTGGTGTTGTCAAATTCAATGGAGCTCTCTTCTTCTTTCCCGCTTCCTTGATCGTGCTCATAACTCTCCCCGTATGGCTGTTCGGGATACCTGAGAGTTTGTCAAGGAGGCCTGGTAATTGTATGAAATCAGCATCATCAACGTGATCGATTGATTTTATCTGATTTCAAATCGCCCGGGGCGTTTTTTGATACTGTTGACGAGCAAGTTCCAGAGCCAGCGATTCGTCAGAAGAAAACGCAGCCAGTGGAATTTGAGGAATTCCCGAAACAGGTATCGCTTCACAAAAGAGTTGCGAAGGAGTACCCACGGCTTCAAACTGTGTAAAATGAAACGTATGACTTCACGAGAGTAAATACGGACGAGATCTTCCTTGCTGAGATGTTTTGTCCTGACGTTACAGAAGAAACCGTTGTACATCGACAGATCAGTCTTGTTTACGATGAGATCCAGCGCTTCGAGCTCTTCCCTAAGAACGGTTTTGGGATACGGATTCAAATACTGGACATACAGAATTTCGGCGTCCAGCTCACGTGCAAAATTAAAATTGTCGACAATATCCTGCTCTCGATCATCGGGATTACCGACAATCAGCCCCGCGATCAACCCGATATTGTATTTGTGGAGATATCGAGCTGCGACACGGCTTTGCTCAACGATATCACCTTTCCCCAGCTGCTCGAGATTATGTCGGGACACGTTCTCGATTCCGATAAACACCATGTCGAAACCAGCCCGGGCCATTTTTTTGACGAGACGCTCAGACGAACTTATTCCTATGCTGCTCGCCTGGATCTGGTAATGGACATCATCAAATCCGGCTGAAAGAATCGCCTCGCACAGCTCTTCGAAGAAATCCACATCGAGCGTCAGGTTGTCATCCACAAAGAAAAGGCTCTCTGCACCGGAGGATCTGACACGGGCGATATCCTCGATAATCCGGGGGATTTCGAATTTCCGGAAATTTCTGCCGTATACCCGTGTGATGCAGCAGAAATTGCATGCCATCGTGCACCCCCTCGATGCCTCGATCACATCGGTGGGAAACAAACCTGCAATCCTGCAGGTGTGCACGATCCTCCGGGTTCTGTCCGGAAGCCGGATCGTCGAAAGTTCTGATAGATCCCTCGGAGCATTGTGAAGAAAAGTCCCATTCTCCCGATAGCTCAATCCTCTTACACTCGACAGGTCTGGTTTAGAAGATTGCAGTTCATCCACAAGCTCATGAAGCGTTTTCTCACCTTCACCCCGAATGATGAAATCGAACGGATCAATGTCCCCCGTTTCAGAGAGTCCATCATAGGTTAACGAGCCGTGGTATCCCCCGAGAACGAGCTTCACGTCAGGACGGACATCCCTTATCCATCGGGCGACGGTTCGGGCGGTGGGGTACTGAAATGTCATGGAAGAAATACCAACCACGTGAGGCCGGAATTCTCTCATCACCTTTTCGATGAACTGGCGGGTGTTTTTCCGGATACAGACCAGATCCTGGATCTTCACCTCGCAGTTGTCCAGGTTGCCCGCAAGGGATGCGATGGCAAGATTAGGCATCTGCATGATTTCATTCAGTGACACCTGGGTGTCCGGCATCGCCAGCAGAAACACGCGATACCTTTCTTTCGCTCGCATACGTTGCAACTGAATTTCTCCTGATAAGACTCTGTCCGTCCCCCCCAATCAGCCGGGGAGTGAAGCGTGGTTTCCGTCGAGAGGAAGTCCTACGTGTCTCTCTTTCTCAAATAGTAGTAACTATTCGTATGTTTGTAAAATATCTTCCCCAGAATTTTCAGCACGGGGACAGGGGCTATCCGCAGCACTTTTCTTTTCCGTGGGCTCTGGAGTGATCTGTGAAAGATGAAATCACGCTTACGAAAACTGTACACGTAATAGCCTGTTGTCTCTTCCGAAGTGGCCATTCCGTTTTTAAACTGTCTGAGACCGTTGTTGTCATATTCGCTGGTCCCGAACGAAAATGACTCATAACCACGCTGCAGGAACCATCGGATTGCTTCCCACATGATGAGGTTGTTCGGACGCAGGTGCTGGGTATTTCTATCGGAGGCTCCGAACTGATAGAACACGGATTTCCCGAAATGAAAAAAAACAGCAGTTGCAACGAAGCTGTTTTCATACGAAGCGAGAGCAACGATCCCTTTCCCTCTGGAGATGATGTGTTTATACACGTTCTCAAAGAAAGGAAATGGTTCGATAGCGGTGCCGTGCCTCTTCCTGGTAACGGCATACAACCGGTAAAACTCGCTCATCGATTCTATCGATGTCGACATCGTGATCTCGACACCTTCCCGAAGAGCCTTATTCACATTTCTCTTTGTGCTGCTTCTAAAACTCGAGAAAATCTGGTCCTCATCTCTTGTGAGGTCCACCACGTGTGTGTAGAATTTACGCGATGGAGTCTTGGATAGTAAGAAACGCTTGCCCCCGGACAATACGAACGTTTTCCAGCGGGATTTCTCGCCGTATCGAAGGACGGTGGCGATGACATCATCGAATGTGACAGGGTCGTCAATGATGGGTTCACAGATATCGGTGAAAGGGAGAGAAACACCTCGTAACCCTGTAAGCGGGCTCTTAATCTCCATGATGGGGATCAGCGCCGACAATCTGTCGCTTAGGACTGCAGTGAAATAGAGCGGTGTGTACTGGAAGGTATCGAACAGGACGCGGGCCCAGCTCTGAGAATGGAAAAATGTGCTTTGAGGATTTGAAAGGAGCAGTTTATCCCACTCAGGAACATCGAGGGGATTTATGATTTCCAGTTCGAGAGTCATCCTGATCTCTCGTACTTCGATAAATTAGCGATAGTCAGTTTTAAAAAATTCCTGAAAATACCGGTTCGTTCGGTCATGTTCGTGCAACCTTCCTCCGGCCCGTGATCAAAACACAAATCCAGACTGCAAAGATCATCATCATCATCGGTTTATCTCCGTATCGGGCATAGGGAGTGATCCATCTTAACATCCTCACATCGGTCGTCAGTATTTCGCGATGAAACGGTTCGGTACTGGCTGTTACTCTCCCGCAGGGATTCACAACCTGGGTAACTCCGGTGTTCGTTGTCCGCACCAGAAATTTTCTGTTCTCTGCCGCTCTCAGTATAGTTTGCAGAGATGTCAGATAGACCCCCTTCGTGTGCTTGAAGCGGCCATTGTTGGAGAGAGAAAGGAAGAGCTCCGCCCCCTGTTTCGACAGTCGGGAGGCGATGGTGGGTATCGTCTCCTCCCAGCATAACAGTATCCCCAATCGGTGATTCTCCACGAGGACGGTGTGCAGCTCCTTCCCGGGCATCGTCCAGGATTCGAAGGGAAGGGGATGGACCGAGATATACTGCTGCGGGATAGTAACAGCCGGGTCGGGTGAGACGACGACCGCCACATCATGTCGTATCATTTCTCCATGGAGTTTTCCTCCGAGTTCGGTCAGGGCACCGAAAATGAGATGGCTCCCCGACGCTTCGACCGTCTTCTCGATTCTTTTCATCAGTTCAGCATTTTTAAACACGTCATCGAGAATCGCGTACTCGGGCCATACGATAATGTCCGGCTTTGTTACCGCCGCCTGCCTGGTCATTTCGAAGTACGTTTCGGGGATGACGCTATCCGTATTTTCACGACGCCACTCCCAGGATTGCGGGAAGTTTCCCTGCAGCAGTGCGACGCTCACCGTTTCCCCCTCGGGTGATGCAAATCGACTGTAGAGATAACAACTCCCGAGAAGGAGCGACAGACACAAACCTGCCATCATGATACTTCTAGATCTCTGCAAGATCCATGCTGCAATCAGGCTGTTCGCAAGAACGACCATGAAGGTGACACCTCGTGCGCCCACGACCCAGATGAGTGGAGCCATCATGGGCTGAAACATCGCCAGATCGGTCCAGAAGCTGCCGATCTCGGAGAAGGATCCCGCTTTCGCAAGACAGAACCAGACTGTCGGGGGGACCAGTACCAGAAAGTTGGCCCTCATGATCTCTCCCCGGGTCTTCCCGTCTTTCCCTGAACGATCGAGGGCGCTCCAGAATTGCCTGGTCTTTGCTCTGCACAGAAATCGTGTTGCCAGTGCGAAGAACAGGTAGAACAGGTACCAGGATGCCATTCCAAGAGCCAGAGTCCGATCGTTGTACAGTCTCAACCATCCTATCCAGAGACATCCCGTAATGAGAATCACAAACGATCCCAGGAAAATCAACCCGCGCACCGAACAGAGAACAGCGACTAGCGAGAAGTGCGGAGAA
>CAZZKG010000100.1:0-8866 GCA_964654825.1 uncultured Gemmatimonadota bacterium
TATCTCTTGAATACAACATGTAGTAGTTACCTTACTAAAGTGGATACCCCCAAAATATAATTCGCTTGACAGTTTTTTTAGCCTAACTATATACTTTAGTAATATTATAATCGGAGGCCTTAATGAGATCCGCTTATCAACAGCTCGTTATCACTGCCGTCCTGATTCTGTCATGGGTATCATTCGCAGCAGGAGGCACTTCACCTTCAGATACAGCTATGGTAACAACAGAGACTGAAGATCTCATCAGAGAACTTCTGCAGCGGGCAGATTCCCTCAGCCAATTGAAGCAGGTAGATACAGCCATGGTCCTCAGCAGGTTGGTGCTGGAAAAAGCTGCCGAAGTATATGGAGAATCTGACTCAACTGTTGCTCACGCCATGAGTACCCTGGGTGAATGTTACTACTATAAAGGTGATTTTGCTGAGGCTGAATCTCTCATGCTCAGGGGCCTTAAAATCCGAGAAACCCTCCTTGGCCCCGATCACGTGGATGTAGCAGAGAGTAAAAACAATATTGCTGTCCTGTATCTAGACATGGGAAAATATACAGAGTCCGAGCGGTACTTTGAACAATCGCTCTCGATCTGGGAAAACGCCTCAGATGACTACGATATAGATGTTGCTAAAAACCTCGCCAATCAAACCGGGCTCTACGTGAAGCTGGGCAGATATTCAAAGGCGGAAAAATTGTGTCTCAGATCTCTCGATATCAAGGAGAATATACTGGAACCCAGTGATATCGGTCTGGGTATCAGCTTCAACAACCTTGCGACGACATACAGATATCAGGGACGATATGTGGAAGCCCAATCCTACCAGATCAAAGCGAAAACCATATGGGAAAAAGCACCGATCTCCGATAACTGGTATGTCGGATTGGCACTGCACAACCAGGCAATGATTTTCAAAGACCAGAAAAAACACACAGAAGCTGACTCTTTTTTTGTTTTGGCACAAGACAACTTTGAGAAAACCCTTGGCTCAGAGCACCCGTATTTGGCTACTTGTTTGAACAATCGCGGGCAAAATTACACCGAACTGGGTTCTTATTCAAAGGCGGACAAGCTCATAAACCGGGCATTGTCGATAAACAAAAATGTTCTAGGCCCTGAACACCCAAGCACAGGGGAAAATCTGCATTATCTCGCCTATAACTATATATGTCAGGAAAGATACCATGAGGCTGAGACGTTGCTGAAGCAGGCGCTGACTATCTGGGAGAATTCTTATGGCCCTGAACACCCCTACCTAGCCGAAAGCCTGAAAAGCCTGGCAAGGATCTATTACTCTCTGGGTGAATTTGACAAGTGCCTACGGACATACATAAAATTCTTCGAATCCCGACAGGATTTCATCAATTATGTTTTTGCATCTGCATCGGAAGGCCAGAAGATGCGTTACATAGATAGATATCCTCTCATTGAAAATTCATTCCTCTCATTTGCGCTGAAGAACAACACGGCCAAATCCCGGCAAAAGGCGCTCGAGATGATCCTGAGAGGAAAAGCAGTTGTTTTCGATGCTGTTTCTGCTGAAAAAAGGATCGTTTCATGTTCCTATGATATCGTCCAACTGGCGGAACGGCACTCCTTGTTGAGCGGAGAACTTTCTGCACTGATACTGGCAGGGCCCGGACGTATGAAACAGGATATGTACCGGGCAAGGATACAAACGCTGAAGCACACGATAGGCTTGTTGGAAAATGATATGAGAACGAGCTGTTCGGAAATGAAGGACAGACTTGATTCAAAAAAATATACTGTTACCGATGTTTCTGATGTCCTCCCCGGGGACAGTATGCTGTGGGAATTTATTAAATACCGACCGTACAGATTCGACACACCCGGAAGTGATACGGATAGAACCGGTCAGCCAAGATATCTCGCCTTCACTCTCGATACCCGGGGAAACATCACACTGACAGACCTGGGGGATGCTGCCGAGATCGACAGCCTGGTGAGCATAGCCAGAAAGTTGATCTATGATGCCAGAAGAATTGTATATTCACCACTCATGGTTCAATCGGAGCGAAAGTTGGCGGAGGTTACGGGAGCCCTCTATACAATGATTTTCGCACCCCTGGAGACGAATTTACATGAGGGCAAAAACATCTTTGTCTCTCCCGATGGCCAACTCAATCTTTTACCGTTTGAGATACTTCCCACTCCGGATGGCAAATATGTTATTGAGAAATACAGGATCAGCTATCTCTCATCCGGAAGGGACCTCATCCGTTTTCAAAAGGTGGAAAAGCAATCGGATTGGGCGCTCGTTATGGCAGATCCCGACTTTAACACTCACCAAAAAGGTTTGTCCGGTAGGGATAATAAATCCTATCACGATTCGGAAGACGTTGTCTCTTTTATCGACGGACGGACACGTGGTGTAAACGAATGCCTGACTGAGCCTTTCTCGCCTCTTCCAAAAACACGCAAAGAATCACAATCGATCACCCGGACACTCAAGAAGAAAGCCAAATTAAAAATCAGTTCCTATTATGGTGCTGATGCCCGTGAGAAGATATTAAAAGAAATATCCCAAGCACCGAAAGTCCTGCACCTGTCCACCCATGGATACTTCTGCAAGGACCTGGACTTTACTTCGAATCGGTTACTTGAGAATCCCCTGTTGAGGTCTGGCCTGGCTATGGCCGGAGCCAACCGGTTGAAGGATGAGGGTGAAGAAGAGTTAAGACGAGAAGGTGAAGATGGGATCCTGACGGCATATGAAGTCTCCGGGCTGAATCTCACAGGGACAGAACTTGCAACTCTCTCTGCCTGCGAGACCGGTGTGGGTGAAATCAAGACAGGTGAGGGAGTTTTCAGTCTGCGTCGTGCTTTTCAATCTGCTGGTGCCAGGTCGGTTTTGATGAGTCTGTGGAAAGTGCCCGATGAGGAAACCACCGAGCTGATGGATCAGTTTTATAAGAACTGGCTCGAGGGAGGGATGACCAAACAGGAAGCACTACGTCAATCTTCATTGAAAATCCTCAATAGTCTCCGTGAAAGATATGGAGTTGCCCACCCTTTTCTCTGGGGTGGGTTCGCACTGGCGGGAAATCCGAATTGATCCTCAGGTCACCTTACCGATTCACAATTCAATAAGATATCACCTCACTATGATACCTCTCTGTTCGGCTAAGAGTTCCCACCGCCAGCGCCCCGAGAGGGCTCTCATCTCCAAGCCTCTTCCTAATTTGCTTTCACATCCCCTTTGACAGCGCCAGTCAAGTACTCAGCGCCTGGCCTGGTGCACGTAAAGACCCCCACCGTTTGTGTAACGATGGGGGTATCAAGAAATCAGTGACTATTCTGGTTCCTACACGACACTTGTACCGCACCTATTGAGGATCGACGTTTATTACATCAAATCTTCGACCTCCCTGATGCTGCATCTCAACGGTAAAGCGCAAATTATCATTGAGAATTACCGTCGGAATGTGAAGCTCTCCCGTTGCCGAATTAAACGTGGCCTCACAAGGTGGTGGAGGCGGTGGAGGTGTAAATCCGGAAAACTCAATATTGTCAATGTACCATCCAGAGCTTTCGCTGTAATAGTGGGCGGTGTGAAAAAAGGCAATCCTCACCGTTTCTCCCGCATAGTCGGTGAGTTCCCTGCAGACATACGACCAGACGGAACTGTTATCCAGCTGATTGTCTATGGTTTCCCAGCTTGACCAATCACTTGTAGAGTCATTGTAGACAGAAACCTGTACATACGCGGCCTCGCCACCTGCATAGGAAAGCCAGTGCCGGAAGCAGAAAAATATTTCATCTCCACCTCCGATTTCAGGAAGGTTGAGCGTGGCACTTATCAATCGACTGTCGGTATCCGATGGATAACTCCCACCCAGAATCGTTCCAGCACACCGAACACCACCATATGCGCTGTCTGGCCCTGCTGTTGGTATCCCAACCTGCCAGACACCTCTGTCGGTATACCAATCGTTCCAGCCCGCCTCAAAACCCCCGATGAATCCCGGGACTTTTTGAATAATCTCGATATTGTCGATGTACCAGCCATAGCTTTCGCTGTAGTAATGAGCTGTGTGATAAAAAGCGATTCTCACCATTTCTCCTGCAAACTCTGTTATGTCGACACCCCCACGCGACCAGGCTGGAGAGGAGTTAACGATTGAATTACCAACATTTGAGAAGTCAGACCACTCGCCGAGGTTTTCATCATAGTATGAAAGTTGGATATACCCCACCTCCCCTCCGGCATAAGAAAACCACTGCCAGAAATAGACAAAAATCTCTTCATCCCCGCTAACCTCAGATAGAATGATTGAAGGGCTTATCAGGCGGCTGTCGGTATCAGATGGATAGTAACCATCTAAAACAGTCCCTGCGCACTGAGTACCGTTGTGCATTGTGTCAGGGCCGGCGGTAGGAGTGCCCACATCCCAGACACCATTGTCCGTGTACCACCCGTTCCAGCCATCTTCGAAGTCATACTCGTACAGTGTCACCGCACCTACAGTCTGAATAAAAAGAAAAAAAGTTAAAACGATCGAACATACAGTGAAAGATACGAACTGTTGCTTGTTCACTTTTGACCTCCTTCATTATATTTGTGGCTTTTCGCAGATACCGGAAATTGCAGCAAAATAGAAGACTCACCAACTGAATTGACTCAGTTGTTACACCTGATATTCGATCACAAAATCAGTTTACTTTGCGTGTCGATCATATTTCATCCACCTCCTTTGGTCTAATGACTGTCCGAGAAAGGGGTATCGACAAATCAGAACTGTTCCTTCCTCTCTATCAATGTCTACAAATTCTGATATCTTACAAGTCGATAAATATTGAGCATTAATTATTACCCAGGTGGGAGACGAGCCAATCTCAGGGAGGAATTTCAGCGAACGGAGCTGCAAGGTCATCAGGATCTCAATGGATTTACTGTGGTCGTCAGGATTCCAACGACATTGTCTTCCAAGAGGAAATTCGATCCTGATGTTATTTCATTCGGTTGACATGCTGTGTTGAGTACAATATAATCAGAACCCAGAAGGAGGGAGAACTATTAAATGCGGTATCGAACAACTGATAGTTAGTTTGACGAGGTAAGCTAAGAGGATTACCCCTAATTTTCCCATGATTGTAAGATTTCGTCCAAATAGTGACATATACTGGTTAGGAAGGAGGAATAATTTACGGCGTCGATTTATCAAAGAATCTGATTTGCTGCACGTTCGTTTGTCGTTTGAGGTTCTTTCAAAGAGGAGGTTTGAAAATGTCCAGAAACATCGTACTATCAATCTTCATCTGCCTGCTCATACTCACCACCGGCACAGTCCAGGGAGGCACCCTTTATGTACCTGAGCAGTACCCGTTGATCCAGACAGCAATAGATTCGGCTTCCTACGGAGACATCGTGAATGTTGGTCCCGGGACCTATTCCCCTTCGACGAATGGTGAGTCTTTCCCCATTGTTATGAAAAATGGCGTAACCCTCATGAGCCGAGACGAGGCGATTAGCACCATTATCGATGCGGAACAGACGAACACGGTGCTACAATGCATTTCTCTGGATAAGAACACGACAATCAGGGGCTTTACGATCAGACACGGATCAGCTTTTAATGCTGGCGGCCTCTACTGCGAGAACTCGTCGATGATTATTGAGGACAACATCATCAGCGAAAACGATGCCACAGGCGGACAAACCGGCAAAGGGGGAGGTCTCTACATTCTTTCCTGTGATTCCATTCAGGTGAGGAACAACAGCATCTCGGGGAATTATGTGTATGGGTATCATTATAGTGAAAATGATGCGAGGGCATATGCATATGGCGGGGGGATTTATTGTGAATCCTCACATCCCATCATTGCAGACAACTCAATAACAGGTAATTCAAGTTATGCATATTCTTCTTATGGTGGTTATGTAGGTAGTGCTTATTCCTATAGCTACGGGGCAGGCATCTACTGTAAAACATCTTCACCACAACTCGGGAATAATGTAATCATGACAAACAGCACTTCAGCATACGGTCGAAGCGGGGATACCGCCCTTGGAGGAGGCTTCTATTGTACCTCAGCCACTGAGGCGATGATACATGGCAACCTTATCCAGTCCAACACCGCTACCGATGAGGGAGGTGGAATCTACGTTCACACCAGCGGCGGACTCCGGTCACCCTTTGAGATCGTTCAGAACAAAATCTCCGGGAACAGCTCCGACGTTGGTGCCGGTATCCGGTGTGTCGATGCCTCACCCACAATCATTGACAATCTGATCTCAGAGAACACTTCAAACAATTATGGGGGTGGTATCAGTTGTTACCAGTCAGGATCAGACATCAAGGAAAACACCATCATCGACAACACGAGTGAAATGGGTGGAGGGATTCACTGCGAACAGTCAACGGGTATGCCGGAGATATCCGATAACATGATCGTTGATAACGATGGTTCTGAAGGTGCCGGCATCTACCTCACCTCATCCTCACCCTTGATGCAAACCAACACCTGGTATCAAAACTTTGCCGTCCAGGAAGGTGGGGCTGTCTGGACGAGCAGCTCGGAACCATGGATCATTGAAAACAAGATCATCAGCAATATGTCTCCCACGGGAGGTGCTTTCTACACGACCGGAAGTCAGCTACCGACCATCGGCTGTGGTGGCGATGATCTCAGGAACGACATCTACTCAAATGGGACGAACAGCGTTTACAATGCTTCTTCCAGTAATCTCCCCATGGAGTACAACTGGTGGGGATCCTCACCGCCAGACACTTCGAGATTCTACGGTCCCATAGATTGCGAACCCTGGTCTGAGACGCCCGGTTATCCGATTTGTGTACTTTTGCTTCCCGAAAACACAAGTCTGTCAGAAGGAGACGATCTTGTTTATGAAGTAAAACTTCTCAATGAATCAAATAGCCCTCAGACATTCGATGCGTGGACAGAGGTGACCTTGCCGAATGGATATGTTTATCCCTTATTGGGGCCGGTTCGGGTCACTACTCCGCCCGGGTACGAATTCATTAAAAGCTATACGAATTCAATCCCGCCTTTTGCGCCTTCCGGTCTCTACCTTTTTACTGCAAAAATCGGGACCTACCCTGATCAGGTGACCGATTATGCAATGTTCCATTTCTACATTGAGTAAAGGAAGGAGAACCTGGCGGTTCAATTGACGTGGATGTTTCTCGAATGCGTCGTGGGGATTCACAGGCATCACCTGACAGAGGATACCGATGCCCAGAAAAATTCAGCCCCACGGCGCATCTTTCAAAGTTTGAGAATCAGGATGGACTCAGCGACAGGAGAACGGACGGTCTGTAGATATCCCTGATACAGACCGCTCCCGTGTTTCAAGGAGTTCTTTCGGAGAGCGGGTTATTTCCAGGAAAAAGGTCATGCTGGAAGTGCCGCACCGAAGTTCTTCGACAGTGAAGAGAACGTCTGTGTTACAGGAAGGACTTTGTTCGATAATGGCACCGTCAAATACGACTCGAACGGCATTGAACTGTAGTTTATCGCTTATGACAGTACTGTGCTCGACTGGGACGAAGCACATGCAATCGAAGATACAATATAGTATTCCTTGACCAGTACGAATGTGTCCTCATCACCAGATTCCGATACAGCGCTGAGAACATCCCGTTTTTAAGCTGGATTGACGAATTAGTGCTCTCGATGGCGATTCGGTCTCATCCGACGTGCAAACACGCATACTGGGAAGAGATCCGTTCAGATCTCATTTCGTCAGTACCATCTTCTTCGTTGATCTGAAGTCACCTGATTCCAGACGGTAGAAATAGATCCCGGAGCTGACCTTCTCGCCCTGGTCGGTCTTTCCATCCCAGTGAAGACTATGATTCCCGGGCGACAGTTCCTCATTCATTAAGGTTCTGATCAGCCTGCCTCTTGTGTCAAATATACGAAGGGTTGTGATCCCCTTACCCTCGTCAGGAACTGTGAAAAAATAGACAGAATTATGCTAACTTCTTGCTTGCCTCAATGAAAAAAACAAGAGATAATGGGCTCTTCTGGCCTATTGGTAGCGATGTCTAATTGGCAGTTTTAAGACTGTGTGAATCGGTGTCAAACGGTTCTGCCGACTAACAATAGACAGTAACAGAATATTTCACTAATATCGAGTACTTTTGTGTACAATGAACTATATCACCCTGATATTCGGACTGCTCAAAAAGTCATACGGTTTATCTTTATTTTCAGGGTGGTGATCATACGTGGTACAGAGATATATCATTCTCGAATCCAGCCGCTTCAGTATTGTCTCGTGAATGTTATCAGGACTGTGATAGTGGGGTAGCTTCTTTCGTAACACGGTTTCATTATTATAATTGCAATAGGTACAACGAATCTTTGGTTCAAGTTTCTTGTTATTGGTCAGTGCGAGGTTGATATGCAACCCAATGTCACCCGTGAACGAATACACGCCACAGCCCTTACTTAAATTGGAGGAATCACAGGTAGAGTTCTCGTCTCCGCTCGTGACATTCAGGAGACGGGCAACAAGATGACGATAACTCGACAATTCTTCTGGAAGTTCACCAACGATGAAAATTCTCTTGTTTTCGAAATTCTCTTTATAATCCACCATTGCTCTGTGAAGGCTGTATATACCCAGGATACCCAGGTGATAGAGATACTTCCATGGTTCGACCCATGATTCGAAAGATGAAGCACATAAAAAAGCAATATCACAAACAACACAATCGCAGGAAAAAGAACTTCTTCAGGTCGATGTCCACGACCCATCGATATCCCTCTCTCACATACTCCCGCGCCTGTAGTATCGCCTGATGAGCACTTCTCCCCCGCCTGATACCGTAACTCGACTCCGAAAATCCCGGGTCGAATATCGGCTCCAGCACCTGATGC
>CAZZKG010000101.1:0-8810 GCA_964654825.1 uncultured Gemmatimonadota bacterium
TCCCGACCCGTAGGAAACCATCAGGACCGTCTGACCCGGTTGGGCGATATCGAGTACCGCGGTTAGTCCCATTGGTGAAGCCCCGGAGTAAGTGTTTCCAAGAACGGGACAGAGCCAGCCCGGCTCGATTTTCTCTTTCGGGAAACCGAGCATCTTCCCGACACGCATCGGAAACTTGCCGTTCGGCTGGTGGAAGACAACCCAGTCGATATCATCGGGTGTAAGTCCGCTTCTTTCGAGGATGCCTTTCGCGGCCCCGAGCGTGTGTTTGAAATAAGCCGGCTCACCGGTAAACCTTCCGGCGTGGCTCGGATAGAACTGATACTCCCGTCGCCAGAAGTCGGGGGTGTCGGTCATGAATGAATAGGTCGTCTCGACACTCGCGATGATGTTCTCTTTTCCGAAAATGAATGCCGCGGCGCCCGCGGACGCGGAGTACTCGAGTGCATCACCCGGCGCGCCCTGTGAAGTATCCGCTCCGACGGCGAGACCGTACTCGATGGCGCCACTTGACACGAGGTTGATCGCCACGAACATCCCTTCAGACCCGGCTTTGCACGCGAACTCGAAGTCCGCGCAGTGGACGTCGGGAGTCGACCCGATCGCCTCAGCGAGGATGGTGCCGCTTGGTTTCACCGCGTACGGGTGTGATTCGGAGCCGATGTAGACTGCACCTATCTTCGAAGGATCTATGCCGGATCGTGCGAGAGCCTTTCTGCTGGCCTCTACAGACATTGAAATGGTGTCCTGATCCGGGGTCGGTACTGATTTCTCCCTAAGCATGAGCCCCTTCTTGTAACTCTCGGCATTTGTACCCCATACCTTGGCGATCTCTTCTACTTTGATGCGATGCCGTGGTATGTAAGCACCGTAACCCACGATGCCGACCATAAATCAACCTCCATCTGATTGCTCTCTTTCTTCCGTGAAAAGGCAGTATCCAAATATAGCATCGTTCGAAGTGCGTGTCAATTTACCTGATACGCCACTGGTTCACGGGTAGCGGGCTTTCTCCAGGATGCGAGATAATTTTCCACCTCCATCGGCAGGAAAAAGAGATATCCCCTCCGCCGTTTTCCCTATTTTCTTTTTCCCAGTTCTTTCGTATCTTTAAGAGAACAAGCGGCAGAAGCACCGAGAGCGACTCCTCAGGCATTCAAGCGATAAGGAAGGTAACCGATGCTCGCCGTAAGAATAAAAGATGGGAAACCGGTACTCGAAGAGGTCCCCGAACCCGTTCGGGGTGAGGGCGACGCACTGATCGCGGTGAACCTCGCCGGGATCTGTGCTACAGATCTGGAAATCATCAGAGGCTACATGGACTTCGAGGGTACGCTGGGACACGAATTCGTCGGCACGGTTCTCGAGGCACCTCGAACCGGCCTCACCGGCAAGAGAGTCGTCGGGTCCATCAACTGCGGCTGCGGTGAATGTCCCCTCTGTCTCTCGGGTGATCCACGCCACTGCCCCGACAGGACGGTCCTCGGCATCCTTGGAAGAAACGGTGCTTTCGCGCCCAGGCTCACCCTGCCCGCCCGGAATCTGGTAGTCGTCCCCGACACCGTCGGTGACGAGACAGCCGTCTTCGCTGAACCGGTGGCTGCCGCCCTCGAGATCCTGGAACAGGTCGAGATAACAACGACCGACGAGGTGCTCGTTATGGGAGACGGCCGGCTCGGGATACTCTGTGCGCTCGTTCTGGAAGAATCAGGGGCACATGTCACCGTTTCGGGAAAGAGCCAGAGGAAACTCGCTGTCCTGAGAGAACTGGGATTCGATATTCTTCCCGTGGGAGATCCGCGGAAGTTCAGAACGGTCGTGGATGCGACCGGATCTCCTGGAGCTGTCTCCGAGGCTATTGAACGGACGTTACCGCTGGGGCGTGTGGTGTTGAAAACTACGACACACGAAACACCGCGCATCAACCTCGCCCGTGTTGTCATCGATGAGATTACGGTGGTGGGCTCGAGATGCGGCCCGATTGAGAAAGCAGTCGCATTTTTAGCGAAACACGGTCTTCCTAAAGAGAAACTCATTACCGCCGTGTTCGATCTTCAGGCCGCGCCTGATGCCTTTCGCGCGGCTGTGCTTCCCGATTCGATCAAGGTACTTCTCAAACCCTGACTGTGCTAAGACGGCCCGGACCGTGATGATGAGCACCAGGAGAACATGTTTCATCAGGTCGGTGATCAGTCGGGGATTCGTTTGATCGTTTTATTCATCAGGAGTTCGTTCAGCTGCCTCAGAAGTTCCTGCTCCTGCGAGTCGATGACATGATCCTCACCGGCGAGAGTGAGAATCTCCCGGTGTTCAGAGTTGGTCAGCTCACAGTCGGCGATCGCCTTCTTTATCAGTTCAGATAATCTCCTGCCTGTTTCTCCCGATTCCATCTGTCTCCTCCTCATCTTCGAGAACCTGAAGTGTGTCGTATAATGATGTCCCGCATCGGGAGGATCGTCAAGTAAATTCTGTTCACCGCCTGGATGCTCATCTCCCTTCAAGTCACGTGATGCATCCCCTTTCCGGTGTGTGAACAGGACCGGCTGTTGGAAGAAATTCCCGGGGGTGTGTTGACAAACCGCCTCGACACGGATATGATTGTAATGTTTATTTCACCGGGGTCTGTGACCCGGAGACTTTTCTCATCAGAAGCAGTGAGAGATATGTTACCCTTATCTCATTGCCAGTTCGGGGAACCTGAATGAAGGAGGGGGATGATCATGAAGAGGGTGACCAGCGTACTCGCAATGGCAGCCATGTTGATCATTACGAGCAGCAGTGCCCGGGGTCAGTTCGAACCGGGTAAGGTGGATGTCCGGCCGCAGTTCGGTTTCGGGATCGGAAGTTCCTTCGGGATCACAGCCGGAGCCGCGATGACGTACTCCATGTCGGATCGGATGGCATTCGGACCGAGCTTCTACTTCTCGACCGCCGGGAGATCCTGGAAAAGCGGCGAAGGGGATCAGGCATTCGAGACGAAGGGATCCAATTCGATGGTTTTCGCGGGGCAGGTGTACTACCTCTTCACCCCCGACTCCGATTACCCGTGGTACGTGAACGGCGGGGCCGGTATCGTCAAGTTCGGCAGCGTGACGGAAACCGACGGCGGTGCAAAGCTCACTTACGGGGGAGCTGAACTGGAGATCAAAGGTGCGACGGTAATCGCTTTCAACATCGGTGGTGGTACGATTTACAAGATGAGTGATACGATGAGTCTCGTCATCGATGTCAATTCCTACATAGGCTCTCAGGGAGATCGCAAGGGCAAGACCGCCAACCAGGATGACATCGACCTCAACGATACCCTCGAAGGCGGATCATTCTGGCTCCTGCACTCGACAGTCGGCCTCAGTTTCACATTCTGAAGACAATTCAACGAGGGGGACCTGCTGTCACCTGATGTGCCGGTTCCTCTCATCCGGTTCCTTCACAAGCTTACGAATGTAATCCAGCCTCTTTTCCAATCGCCCCTTTTGCGATTCGGTGAGCACCGGATCGAGCTCGACCATCAAGGAATCAACGATCTCCGCCAGCAGGAGGTGATGCGTGCGATTTATCTCAGAGAAACGCCTGGAATGATCACGCAGTATCGCGTGGACCGTGTCTCTATTGCTCTCTTCAGGACCGATCAGTCTCTCGAAGACATGTACGAACCTGTCCGCCATCGTGAGATCGGAGTAGAACATGACACGCCGATGAATAACAGCACCGGTAATCAAAGCACCGAGGATCATTCCGATGACGAGAGTTGAGAGTATAATCAGTGTGGTTTTGGTTCGTATGCTCATCGTAGTGACTCCGGAGATGAAAGAACCGGTGATATCACGAGATCTTCGATACCTAGTTCAGGGGATGCGAAGGCCGCAGCAACGGAGATGTTGCCGCTGGATTTCATGTTGTACGCGGCTATGAGACACGCGACAACGGCCCCCGCGAATGCAACTCGACGAAACAGAAACAGGAGCGATTCGAAAAACGGTTCGGTATCCCAGCCGGTTGATCGACTGCTTCGGATCCTACGCATGACCCGCTCGGCGAAAAACGGAGAGAAAGACTCCGCGGCGCCGGCTGTGATCTCGTCTCTCATTGCTTCGATGCATCCCTGCTCCCTTCTCAACTCAGGAGACCGGGCGAGTGCTTCCTGGAGTATGCCCTCTTCTTCCTCGGTGAGCGATGTGTCAAAAGAGCGATAGAGAAGTTTAAGAACTTGATCATCCATCACTTTTCTCCGAAATGTGGTTTCAGTATCTCCCTCATTTTAAGCTGCGCCCGGGTGAGACGCGATAGCACGGTACCTGTCGGTATTCCCAGTATCTGCGCGGTTTCCCGAGTGGAGTAACCATCGATCAAACGCAGCACGAGTACCGCCCTGAACTCGGGAGAAAGCTTCTCGAGCGCGAGATTCACCATTTCACGATCCTCGAATGAGATTTTGCCTGATTTCTCATCGGGAATGTCGGCTGTTATTCCGGAATCATCCCGGGAGAAAAATCGCCATCTCCGCTTTCGACGTTTGAGTTCGTTGAGTGAGAGGTTTATCGCGATTCGAGTAAGATAAGTACTCACACTGCTCTCTCCCCGAAATGACTCCAGTGATCTGTAAAATCGTATAACCGTCTCCTGGCCCACATCCTCCGCCTCCGAACACTGACCCAGCATACCTATCACCGTAGCTGCGATGCGAGGCTCGTAACGTCTCACCAGTTCCTGAAACGCATCCTCGGCACCTTCCCGGGCCTGTCGGATCAGCTGTTCATCTGATAGTGGTATCATCTTCTTTCAGACATAAGTTAGACACTCTAAATATCAATTCTATTCCCGACATGTCAATAAATAATAACTCCAATGAAAAAACCGATTTTCCACGGAGATTATCATCGGGGATACCGGATTTCGGATTGAGACGTCAGCTGAGATGTCGGTAGGCCGGGGAAAGCTCTCAGGCGTAGTTTATTTGACGTTAGGCAGACGAGGTTGCCCGGGACCCGGGCCGGGCCCCCTGGCAACATTCGCCCGCTGCCGGAGGCGGGTGGTCCTGCCTCCGGTGTACATCCCTCAGTGTACCAGTTGTCTGCGCATGAGGGATTTCATCCGCTCATATCTTGTCAGCTGGGTATCGTCGAGGATCCCCTGAATATTTCGATCCACACTCACAATCTGATCGATGATCAACCCGCCCTCGTGCTCTGGAAATGTTTCTATTCCATCGAGAATTTCCTGGTGGGCCCCTGCCAGGATCGCCCGCAGTTCGGCCTGCTGGACCTCGCTCAGGTCGAGAGCGAAACTCATCCGTTTCACCCTGATGTCGAGGTTATCACGAGCGTAGTCGTCTAACTTGTTTTTTACCTTCTCCCTTAGAGACTCCTTCCACTCCAGGAACTCTTCACCCTGTTCTCCGTCGAGTATTTCAGCGAACCGGGCACCGGTCGTACTCACAATCTCCCGTGCCTTCACAAACCATTCCCTCATACTCGGACAGGTTTCCCTCGCGTACAGAAGTTCATCACCTGCGTCCAGCAGAATTTCTGTTGTTGTGGCTCTCTGAAGAGGAGTGAGATCGAACAGAGTGCCGGCCAGCTCGACGAGCCCATCGACTACGATCCGGGGAGATTCACCATGTTCGAGATCGGATCTGATCTCTTCCAATTTTTCCCGCTGCTCCTCATCGAGGACCGCTTCCACCTCCTCGTGAAGGTTCACTCTCACATCCGCAAGTTCTGTATCAATCTCCTGCCATGACACATCGGCACCGGTAAACATAACAACATTTCTGAACTCGTCTCTGTAATGCCGGACGGCGGATCGGATTTCTCCACGCTGCTCCTCCGTGAGTCCGAGTATCGGACCGGGCTGGCCTGGGCCCATCCCATCAAGCACCATCTCATTGAGAGCTTCGAGGACGGGATTCCCTCGTTTTTCGAGAACAGGCCCCCGTATGGCGGCATACGCCATGCCCATACAGGTGATAAGCACTGCGACGAGCAAAGTAATCGAACGTTTCATTTTTCTCTCCTTTCCGGGATTGCGATTAGAATTTCTGCCTCTTCCGTTTCTTAGACAATGAATCCGGGAGTATTATTCCAGAAAATGCGAGAAGTGCCGTGGGAGTGTATTTCGGTTGACAGGGAGTCGCTTCTTCTGGTATAATTGACTAAATTCACCGTGAAATAACTACTTGATATGAGCTCAAAAGGGAGACACAAAGGTATGAGACGTGATTCTAGGAGCCGTGCCGCGCTTCTGATTCTCGTTGCCATCCTGGTACAGCCTTTTCCCCTGAAAGGGCAGATAGTGACATTTGAAGGCGCGGTCCCGTCAAAGACACCGGCTGCGATAAAGCGGATCTATATCGCAAACGACGATCACACAGATTACTTCTGGAGCGGTACGGATGAAGATTACCGCGAAGTTTTTCTGACCATGCTGGATTACTACATGGACCAGGCGGAGAGTACAGCGGTGGTGAATCCACCGTACGCCCGGGGAAAATTCAACTGTGACGGGAGTCTCTGGGTCTGGGAGTACGAGCAGAACCGGTCCGCTGAAGAGTTCGACCGCCTCATCGACCACCTTCGAGCCGGTACCATCACCATGCCGCTGAACACCCTCTCACTGCTCTTCGGAGCGATGCCGACAGAGGCGGTAATCAGAAATATGTATTACGCGGGCAGGCTCGAACGTCGCGAAGGGCTTCGCTTTCGTCTCGTGACGCCCATTGAAAACCAGGTACTCCCGGGCGGTGTCGCATCCGTCTGGGCGGGGAGCGGCGCGCTGTATGCCTGGAAAGGGATCTGCAGCTGTGCGACCAGGATCGATGCCGCGTACCGACCGCGGGAGATTTATCATTTTACAGGACCTGACGGCCAGTCGGTTTGCATGAAGTGGAATTCGATGCGCAATTACAGCAACGAGAGTATCGGTGGATATGCGGAGGCCCGTCACCCGTATGAGATTGTTCCGTATCTCGACTCGAACCCCGGCTTCTTGGCTGTCTGGCCGTGGCTCGTATCCGGAGCATTCGGATATGGCTGGGACGATCTCGCCTCCTACACCGATATCCTGATAGAAGCCGCATCGGATCTCTCGACGAGGACCCGGCGCGTCATCGTTTCCAACGAAATCGATTTCTTTGAGGATTTCCTCTCTCACTACTCAGATACGATCCCCACCTTCTCGGGATCATTCGGTAACGAATGGGATCTCTACACCTCTTCGATGGCGAAAGAGAGCGCGGATTTCAGAAACGCTGTCGAGCGGCTCCGCACGGCAGAGGCTCTTCAAACGGTGGCTTCTCTCCATGACACACTGTTCCTGTCGGGGCGGGAGGCGGCACGGGACAGGGCTTTCATAGCCTGCGGTCTCTACTACGAACACGACTGGACCGCCGACGGACCGGTGGGCAATCAGGCACGCGCCCAGTTCCAGCGGGACAAACTGACCGACCTCGAGACGTACGTCGACACTCTTCTGGTTAATGCTCTCTCGGCGGTTGGCTCACTCATACCGGAGCAGACGGGGATGATGAGGTACTATGTGTTCAATCCGCTCTCGTGGATCCGTACCGACTTTGTCGACCTTCCGCTCGAGGAGTCCCTTCCCGTTCACGTGATCGACATAGCTTCCGGCCTCGAAGTACCGTGCCAGGTCATCGCGACGGCGGAGGGAGACAGCCTCATCCGTATCCTCGCTGCCGACATACCATCGGTCGGGTACCGGGTATTCGAAGTCGCAGCTGGTGAAGGCGAGGCATTTCCACCTTCTGCTACCGTCGATCTCCCGTCATTTGACAATGGGACGTACGGAGTGACTCTCGGCTCGCACGGCGAGATTACAAGCCTGATCGATCACAAGGATGGAGACAGGGAGCTTGTGGCATCCGGTGGAGCAATCCACGACCTCGGCAACGGGACGGGAACCGCCGCGCTCGAGAATGCGGGGCCCGTTTCGACGACTCTGCTCGTGCAGGCGGGCGGCTCGCCGGCACACGAAACACGTGTAACCCTGTATGCCGGGATCGACCGGATCGACATCGAGGGAAGGGTGACTGAAAATTTCTCGAGCAATGAGGGCTACTCGTCCGAATTCGATCTCACTGAGCCCCAGATGCACCACGAAGAGGTCGGCATGGTGTCACTCGTGGCACGAGCGGCAGACGGCGGAGATTACGCCGATGAGAACACCAGGACCGACTATCTCACGCTCGGTCACTTCGTCGACCTCTCCGAAGACAGTCGTGGAGTCGTGGTGTCGAGCCGTGACAGCCCCTTCTTCAAAGCGGGTAACAGCACTATCTACGAACTTGACGGTACCACACCGAGCATTCGCGCCGTTGTCGGCATGCAGGTGGACGGCAGTAATCTCGGTGTCCATAATCAGGGTGGCGACACTCTATTTGTGAATCGCTTCGCCCTACGTACCCACTCGGGTTATGACCAGGTGCAGGCGATGAAATGCTCACTCGAGCACCAGAATCCGCTCATCACAGCACCGGTCACCGGCGGAGTATCAGCGCCGCTTCCACAGGATTCGTTGACCATCCTCTCGATATCATCCCCAAACGTGCTACTCTGGGCCTGTAAGCCTGCGGAAGAAGGCATCGACGACGGGGTCATCGTACGTGTCTGGAACCTGGCCGAGGGCTCGAGCCAGTTCGACCTGTCTCTGCCCCCTTATGGTATCGGGGAAACATACCACACCACTCACATCGAGACGAACGTTTCGACCATGACGCTGGAGGGTGGAACTCTTCACGATGAGCTGGCAACTCAGGAAATCAAGACATACCGTCTGCTGGTCTCTCCCGGAGAGCA
>CAZZKG010000102.1:0-4581 GCA_964654825.1 uncultured Gemmatimonadota bacterium
AATGAGGTAGAATCGATATATAAGAAGAAGTGTGATTTTAAGTTTGACTATCGATTGAGGGGGAAGAAGTCTTTCACGGAGGGATGCCGAGCAGGTATGAGGTATTAAAGAAGCTCCTGGATCGTTTCGAGGAATGTCAGGTGAAGGTAGCCTATGAGGCGGGCCCGAGTGGATTCGGGGATTTTCGACGAAGCACGAGACGCTTCGGAAGTCTTTCAATCCATTGATCGGATTGTAATCCGTTGATATTTATGATGCTTATAATGATCAAAAGTGAACGGTAGTGGAAAACTCTTTCCAGGAGAGGCTAGAAACCAGACCGTCGAAAGGGGGAGAAACCCTGATAATTTCCAGTGATATCTCCACTTACAGAAGAGGATAAAAAATGACCCTTTTATCTTCTGTCCCTTGGGAGAGAGCCCACCTTAGTTTGTTAGCGCCACAGATTCTCAAGGGACTTCGAGCCAGATGGGAAAAACATCATCCCTTCAGAATCATACCTGCTCCGTTTTTACGTCGCGGCAGCTCCACAGATATGTCACGATGCAGCCACAACCGTAAGCCGCGAACAGGATGCATATCAACCCACCGATATACGGTAGTTTCGTTAGCAGCACCATCGCCAGGAGACCGATAACAAGTTCAATGATGATACTGTGGCCTTTTTCTTTCCCTTGCAAAGCATCCAGAAGCCGGTCCCCGATGATAAGACCGGTACATATTCCACTGATGTAAACCAGCATCACGAACAGGGCCAGCACCATCAAGGCGGCGGGTATACTGACAACAAGTAGAAGCAGTACGACAGAAACAAACGGTACACCCAGGAGGACCAGCAAGCCGATTCCCGTGTTTTTCATTATAGCAGTTTTTGCATGGCTCAACAAATCCCTTGTAGTGTTCTTGAAGATCGAGCTCAAGATGATACCGGTGACCAGCATAGCAAAATATGACCAGTAGAAGAACCCGGATTTGTAGAAACCGTGTCTCGGCTTGATAACGGTCTCCAGTTTCTCAGGGATGTTCCGTACGGAATCCCGGTCCAGATCTTCTGAGAGTGTCAGTCTGGTTCCTCCCCCGGCACTGTACTTTTCCCCAAACTGCAGGTCCTCCACTTCCAGGCTCACCTGCCCTCCGATGCTTCCATTCAGAAACGCCGTTGCTGCTGCACCCCGGACCCAGCCATCTATTCTGCCCCCTTCCGCCCTGAAACTGCCGGACCCGGTGTAGATATTTCCTCTGACGTGCGCCCTCTCGGTAACTCTCACTTCGGCTCCGAAAGCAATAACATCACCGCCGATTTCACCATCGATGACAATGTCCTGGGCAAAAGCAATGACCATATCCCGGACCTGGCCTCTGATGATTAATTCCTGACATCCCGCCAGTATGTCACCGCCAACCTCCCCATCCACATGTATCTTCTGGCAGCCGGCAATAATATCATCTTCAATGTGACCCGATATATCTATTAAACGGCTGCCGCACACCAGGTCAGTTAAAAGACTGTCCCCCGAACTTACGTTCACTTGTTCTTCACCACGGTACTCTGCCGCGAAGTTTATTTGCACCGATAAGACCACCAGTAACAGCACTGTGCTCGCCGTTTTCATGATTCCCCCCTGGAAATTGAATGATGATGAACACGAAACTTCTCAGAAAACAGGGCAGTATCAACCGGATTTCCTCTCCAGATTCCGGTCTGCAATGTAGACAGAATATGAAGTCCCTCGATGGTCTCAAAACATTTAAAAACCATATGGCTCGATTGTCGTATTGAGCAACTCCCACTCGGTCGACGGCTGCCAGTTACGGAACGTCTTCCCATCGTAGTACAGAAACAGTAATGATGGATCACCCAGGGAGTGTGCAAATCTGAAGCGCACTTCCCTGACATCCTCTCCTCCGGGGAATACCTCCACCACGGTTGCGCTGAACAGCTGATTGGTATATTCCTGTCCTTCTGTGAAAGTTGGATTGACACGTACAATCCTGGCAAACATATTACTCAGCCATCCTCTGCTATCAACTTTCAATGAAAGTGTATTATCATCATCCTGCCTGGCCCAGACGTGGCCATTGAAGCTCGACAGCAGTAGGATACCCACATAGTGACCCCGGTGGTATCGGTAAATGTCAGAAAGGTAGAAGGTGTTGAATGAAGAGTTCGTATTGAGATAGATGACCCTCCCTTCGAAATCCTCTTCGATCAGAGGGAGGCTGCGAACGACTGTTCGATCAGGCAATTTCATACCGGGTATCCACATCGAGGGATAAACAAAAAGAAGTACTACCGGTATGATCACCACAGACACCAGCAGGTAATAGCCGAAGACACGGCCGAGAACGGAGACCCCCCACGGTTTGTCTATTTTTAAAACACTTTTCAGAAACGTCGTATGTATGACAAGCCAGGTTGCTGCGAACATTCCATAGGCGCTCGGAATGTAGAGGATCCTTTCTCCGGGTTCGGTCGACAGGCCCGGCAGAAGGGTCAGCAGAAACACGGCGAGTGAAAACCAGACGGTGCGTTCTCCCCGGTATGGAGACAGAGCCCGGATAAATAGGAGAGAAAGCAGGATTCCTGCTGCGATGGCATAGACGAGAGTTTCAGGGGAGAGAATCACCAGTGATGGCAGAAACTGTGACAGAAGCCCGAGACACATGACCGGCAGATTGGTGAACACTTTTTCGAGGTACTGCCACGGTTGGGCAAAAAGGTCAATATACATCAGGTTGCTCATGGGAGGTATAATACTCCGATAAAACAGCATATACGCGGCGACAACGGACAGGGGAATGACCCAGGCTTTCCAGTTTTGAAGAAATATCCTCACTCTTTCGCGTACCGATCTGCCGACCTGCCGACCATTCAGTTCATCGGCATAAAACAGTTCATAAGCCACTATTATTAGAGGATAGACAACACCTGTCTCCTTGGATGTGACTGCTGCCAGAGAAAACAACAGACTCATCAGGTACAGGACTGTTTTTTGCTCCTGTCTTCCCCTGATGTGACAGAGAAATGCCAGGTTTATGAAAAGAAAACACAGAAGATCCGTTATTGTGGAAATCCAGGTCACGGTCATACCATGATCTTCGCAGATGAGGAACAAGACGGCGGTTATCAGTGAAGGGAGTTGCATCCCGGATAAGCGCCGTAGAATGAGGAAGAGAGTGAAGGCACCCAGAGCGTGAATCAGAAGCAAAACGATATGATACGGAACCGCATTTCTTCCGAACACCTGATAAAGCAGGATCAAAGTCCAGCTCGCCAGCGGACGCAGGAAAGCACCACCGACACCGGGATCCTTCCACCAGAGATTCCTGAATACCGGGTAGGAATCGATATCAGTGTACCAAAATCCGGGGAGAGGATCGTATGATACCGCACCTTCCAGCATACTGACGAACAGGTAGTCATCAGCAAAGAACCCAGTGGTCAGGTAAGGCCAGTATGCAAGCATACTGAGTGCCATGAGCACAAGAGCTACGAGAGAAAGTGGGAAGGTTCGGACACTCATTGAATTATGGGTGGCACTTGTGGTCACTGCAGATCCCCTCCACCGGGGGTCTCATGCATTTCACAGGTTATTCCATACAAAGACCCATGATCTCCATGACTATATTCGTCATGAGTTGCCGTGTGATGCGCTTTACTCATCACAATCCCCACTAGCGGGAGGAGACTCGCCAGAAAAAGGTTTCCAATTTTCAAAGGATTTGGCAAGTCAACAGGAAGTATGTGTGGGGATAAGCTTTCACAAGGTTGACTTTCACTTGACGGTTATCGCTGAAAGTATCTCGAGTGTGGTATCTTAGAGAACGATTTCACCCAGGTAGTGAGTGGAAAGTCTAGGGTGGAACTTCTTGTGAGATTCAGCGGTAATATCCGCATGTTGTGCCCGGGTGGGATCGTTCATTGATCTTAAGACTTATTCCCCGTTGAATTTTCATTTCTATTCATTCATGCCGGGATTCCCTAATCTGAGCATTCATCCCAATTCAGCCTGGCCCAAAAAGATCGCACACATCCTGAAAAAAATCCGTTTATGTCAGTAGAGAGAAGAAAATCGACGTTCCATTTTCAACAAAGGGAGGATCGCCATGTTCTCGACACCCCTAACAACCATCGGTCGCTTATTCAACAAGCAGGTTATCACATACGCAACAGCAACGCTGCTCTGGTGTTGCTTGTTCACAAGCAACGCTTTCGGGCAGGCGATATGTCTGGATGAAACATACGATCCAGCATCTGACAACAGGGAAGACACCATCTGCTACGGTGTGAACACCGACGATGGCAACGATCTTGTGGGCCAGCTGACGAGCCGACGCCGACACAATTCAGAGTTCAAGCTCGTACAGGGGGCCATGGACAGAAACGGCGTAGTACACCCCCACAGGCAGTGGGGGGGAGCATGCTATGCCTTTGCCCATCAGGCGGTTGCTGAGTATCTCGGTTATGCAAGAAAAGAAAGCGGCGCTCATATGAACATGGCAGTGGAGGATTTTGCCCAGTCACCAGCATGGGGGGTGCCGGTCGACAAAGACGTTGGCTACTGGGGTTCCCCGGAGTAT
>CAZZKG010000102.1:4681-8764 GCA_964654825.1 uncultured Gemmatimonadota bacterium
GTGGGCGAGACGCATTGGGTCACATTGATGGGATATGCCGACATTGAAGAAGACGGCCTACCGAGCACGTTCTTCGCGAGCGATCCTGCTCAGTACTTCGATGACCGCCAGGGGTATCGCGAGTACATAAACCTGGACGATTTCGGCGAAGGTTCCTCCTGGGGAGCAGCTCAGTCCGACGGCGATAGAAATCTTATCACGAAAATCGTCCCCTGGAATCAGCACCTCAACGGTGGATGTGATAGCGGTGGTTGGGCCCGTGAATTCGACGATGAATGGGCTTTCAGCTCACCGCCGTTCACCCTGTGCGACGATTGTGAAGATGTGGATTGCAATGAGGGCAATGTCGACGGCGTTCACCCGAGGCAGTACGGCGTCAATATCGAATGCTGGGACGACGGAAGCATGGTAGCCGATTACTATGCGACAAAGGAGAACCCGTTTGTTGTCGCTGGTCGCAACGTTTCGTGTGATGACGTTTTTGTGAGATACTCCGACGGACGCGATGATAGGGAGATAATCAGGGGTATCTTGAGGCGGTACGGGTACAGCAGCGCGACCGGGGAATGGACAAAGTTGAGCGGTTATTCTGTCAGCGAATCAGAGGGTACACTCGACGTAGTCACCGAGACAGGCAGAGCCGGCAATCAGCTCTATCTGATGGACTTTGCGAACTGGCAAACCAACTACCGGATGGTCGGTGATGATATCCCAGGCACCTACTCAAAGAGGCGCACGACACTGATACTGGAGTTCGACAATGGAGAGGAACTCACTGTAGAGATCTCTCCTCCGGGCACCTACGGCATCAAGGTGGTATGTGAGGATGACGGAAATGAAAGATATTACTTCCTCGAGGCCGACCAGAGCACCAACTGGGTATGGGATGATGAAACTGGATACAAGGATGAATGGCAGTTCGAAACGACGTCCAGCAACTGCGATTGCGACAACGTCTCTCTGAGTATTGCCCTCGGCGCGAACAGTGAACGCAGTGATCCTTCGGTCGGAGTGAGTCGATTCGGATTCCACAACGGGAGCCAGAGGTGGCGGAGACTCAATTGGAGCAGCCCCTGGTCACCGGATATCGTTTCTACCACAGATACCGGGCTCTCCGGCACAGAACACATAATGGAATGGACCACCAGCTGGCCGAGCGACTATCGTTTTGTCGGCAAAAACATCGCAGGAACCTACTCTGAACGAAAGACGGTTTTCTCTATTGAGTTTGGAATGTCTAACAACGGTCCCGGTGGAGCGAGTCAGACGATCAGGCGCAGCGTCCAGATCGTACCGTTCTAACGAGTCCGGCTTCATCGACTTCCTGAAGATCTTCGGTCGACGGGGAGTCGATGAGCAGGATGGACCGAAGCCCGGGATGGCAATTTCACTTGAGTCTTCCCATACCGGTACGTGATTGTGACTATCTAATTATTATCCAGGGCAGAATATTGGTTTTCCCGGGAGAGGTCGAACAGAGCCAGTTTGATATTCGGGAATCTGTTCTCTGCGATCAGATCGTACGTGCTTTCCATGTATTTTTTGATCTTTCCCTTTGGATCAGACTCCCACTTCCGACTCTGTATCAGCCACACGCGGCGCTTCCCCTCGATCTTTGCCTCAATCTTTTCCTGATAATTTTCAGGAATCCAGTACATCGGGTGCACCGGGAAGGAATTGTTATAATAGTAATTGAAAGGTCTCACGTTGCTGGACAGGATGACATCCCCACTTCGATTGTATTCATAGATGAAATCTGCTGCCTTGCGGTAATCCTCTTTATAATATTTCTCGACAAAGAAGTGGTTGTGAAGGGAGAGAGATGTTGGTAATAGGAATGCTGCCACGAGGCCCCACCGAAGGAAATTGCGCCGGGGTAGCTGCAGTCCCCGGGCGAGGACGAGGGTGAAGGCCGGGAGTGCTGCGATCACGTATCGAACATTGTACGAGACATCCTGCTTTACAATAGATAGTAAACTTGCGCAGAGGACGGGAATCATCAGGTAGAGTAAGACAAATGTGAATTTCTCACGATCCCGCCATAAGGATTTTAACCCCATTATTAATAAAGTTGCGAACACCAGAAACCCCGAAGTCAATGCCATCAGGTAGGGCCGGCAATCAGCAAGCGTGGAAATCGTGTGAAGCTCATCGAGTGACGGACCATAAGTGAATCCCAGACTGAATGCAAAGAACGTGTAAGGAATGGATAGTATCTTAAATGGATTCGAACCCAGTCCCATGTAACTGAGATGAGAGAATCGATCCGGTGAAATGATCACCGAAAATATATAAATTGACATGATTCCGATCGCGAGAAGTCCCAGGCAGAAATTACGGACCAGGTGATGATATCGCTTCCAGTAGATGACAAAAAATGTGATCTGAAAGACTACCAGGAAGACAGCATGATAGTGTGTGTATATGGCCAACCCGGTAGTGATCACCCAGCCGAGTGTGTACTTGAGCCCCCCTCCCTCCTTTATGAATTTGAGAAAATAGTACGCTGACGCTGCACCTAACAAGGCAACGAGAATGTACATCCTGACTTCTTGTGAATACCATATGTGGAGTGGAGAGAGCGCGAGGAGAAACGCGCAGAAGAGTCCATACTTCATGTCGAATAGATTCTTTCCAATCTGAAATACGACAAAGACTGCTGCCACTCCAATGATGACCGACAGTAGTCTGACAGTCACATCGCCCAGCCCCAGGAACAACCAGAAATGGAGGAGAATGTAGTGAAACGGCGGGGTTTGCCTGTATTGCAGTAACACTTTGGGCAGTTCTCTTGCCGCCACTTCGACGGTGTAGACTTCGTCATACCAGTAACTCTGATTGCCAAGCCAGAAAATCCTGAGCAGCACTGCCAGCTCCAAAATGAGGAACAGGGCAAAGTAGACACGTCTGTTATCTGAATCAGCTATCATCATTACCTGCCTTTGAATATCGGTATGCTACGGTTGTCTGCTTCTCCTCAACAATTCCGGTATCCCTCGCAAAAGCAGGGAGTCAACGTCCTGTTACTACCTCAATCCAAGTGTGCCTCTCGTCCGCCACTTTTTTCCTTCTACCTGCGAATGTATCAGAAGCTTATGATGAGACTCGCCGTCAAAATCCACAGGACCATATTGAGCATCAGGGGGCGGTCACCTATTAGTTCGGTTGTCGGATTGCCTCCACCGGCTTTCTGATGTACGAGGTAGAGATACCTGAATACACCGTAGAGCACGAAGACAACGGTAACGATCAGGTACCGTGTGTTGAACTTCGCCACGGTTTCATCTGAGATGGTGTACAGAAGATACGTAACGACAGTGGAGGCAGTAACAACTGATATCATCTGATCGAGAAAATAAGGGCTGTACTCTGCAAGTATCTTTCGATGTTGTTTTGCTTCCTCGTCGAGAATCACCAGCTCATGCCGTCTCTTGGAGAATGCGAGAAAGAGTGCCAGGAGGATTGTGCAGATGAGCAGCCAGGAAGATACATCGACACCGATTACCTCGGCTCCACCGAGCACCCGGAGAAAGAAACCGACCGAGATGATGAAAACATCCACGATTACAACATTCTTCAGATAGAACGAATAGGCGAGATTTATGAGAAAATATACACTGGTAATGATACCGAAATTCGTATTGAGCACGAAAGAGAGCAGGAGTGACATTCCCAGTAGAGAAACAGCGAAAGCCTTGGCATGAGACACTTTCACTGTTCCTGCGGCAAGTGGCCTGAATCTCTTGATCGGATGTATCCTGTCCTTTTCGAGATCCATGATATCATTGATGATGTAGACACATCCGGTGAGAAAACAGAAACTGATAAAAGCGAGTGCCGCTCTCCAGAGCACTACCGGGTTCAACAGGTTTTGAGAGAATACTACCGGAGCAAAAATGAAGAGATTCTTGATCCAATGCTTCGGCCGCATTGACGTGAAGAGACCCAGCATGTTTCTTTTTTCCCCTTCCTGAAAAATACCTGCCGAATTTATTTATGCAATTTGTGGGCCTGTGCCTCCCGAAAAATCCATCCCCCTTGCATCACTTGGACTTACACCAAATATTCCAGATACTGTCTGAC
>CAZZKG010000103.1:0-8744 GCA_964654825.1 uncultured Gemmatimonadota bacterium
TAATTACATACGAGGCAGATGTGCTAAGCATAGAGCAACTCATCGATCTGTGGCGGGAAGCCGGCTACCGGCTCACACCCCAGAGGCTGGCCATCTTCAACGTTCTCTTCGGGAATGAGACCCACCCCACGGCAGATGACATCTATCAGAGCCTCATCGATGAGTATCCTTCCCTCTCCCGGAACACCGTATACACGACGCTGGATCGTCTTTCGAAACTCCGGGAGATCCAGGAGCTGTTTATCGAGAGGAATGTCTCGCACTTTGATCCGGACATCATGCCGCACGCTCATGCCTCCTGCCGATCGTGCGGAAAGCTCGATGACCTCGAGCTCAACCTGAGCAGCCCGGCAGCTGAACAGGTACGCAATCCCGTCGGCTTTAAGGTCGAGAAGTTTCAGATACTGCTTTCAGGGCTCTGCCGGGAGTGCCGGGACAGGGAACAGAACCAGGGACAGGAGGATGCACCGGGTTCGTGAGGACCGCAGGACAGCTGATTTTTTGAATTGGAAACGAAACCAAACCACACAAAAAGAGAAGGGAAAGGAGACGCTCCATGACGTCACTCGTACAGAAAAAGGCACCGGAATTTTCGGGACAGGCGGTAATCAGCAGGGAGTTCAAGGAGATCAACCTATCGGATTACAAGGGTAAGTATACCGTGCTGGTGTTCTATCCGCTCGACTTCACGTTCGTATGCCCCACTGAGCTCACGGCTTTCAGCGACAGGATCGACGATTTCAAGAAACTCGACGCTGAAGTCATCGGTATATCGGTGGACAGTCACTACACGCACCTCGCGTGGATCGACACACCGAGGAAAGAGGGTGGGCTCGGGGAACTCAGATATCCGCTCCTCTCAGACCTCGACAAGAATATCGCCACGGACTTCGGCGTACTGGCCGAAGGCGGTGTCGCACTGAGAGGCACGTTCATCATCGACCGTGAAGGCGTCGTAAAGAGCTGCATCGTCAACGACCTCAATGTCGGCCGGAATGTCGACGAGATCCTGAGGCTCATCCAGGCCTTCCAGTTCTCGGAAGAGCACGGGGAAGTCTGCCCCGCCAACTGGACACCGGGCGATAAGTCCATGGTTCCTGATCCGGAGAAGTCGAAGGAGTATTTCAAAACGACGGGCTAAGACAGGACCTTTCCGGGGGGTCGATTCGTCGACCCCCTTTTTTTGTGGCGGATCAGGGAGAGGGTCCGCATTCCCCGGCACGTGAGGTACCCAATCCCGGGAGAGGTCACAGAAGCAGGAAGACGTTCATCCGGTTTACCGGTGAGTGATACGGTCGGAAAGTTGCGCGTTGTCTCATCTTGTGGGGAAGAGGCGGCAGGTGAGGACAGTCACTACCGTACCGATCGGGACGTACCAGGTCCAGGGGATATCGGTGAGAAAGAACACTGCGGTCATGGCGGCGATCCCGGTCACCATCCCCGCTCTGACCCCCCTGCCCCTACTGGGCACACCGGCTGTGACCAGGAGAAACGCCCCGAGGAGACTCCCGTAGGTAAAGGAGGCGATAGCGAGTCCCGTCTCGAGCACACCGCCCCAGTTTTGAGCGAGGAAGGAGACAAAGAGAAGGATGACACACCATATAATCGTGAGGACTCGTCCGGCGGAAAGCTCGCGCTGATCGATCCATCGAGAGAGTTTCGATTCCTTCTTCCCCACGGGCAGTGCCGGCTTTAAAAAATCACCATACGTCGATGAAGCGAGGGAGTTGAGTGAACTCGACAGGGTCGACACGGCAGATGCAAGAACAGCGGCCACGATGAGACCGCGGGCACCGGAGGGCACTTCGTTGACGATGAAAAACGGGAACACCTCGTCAGGTTTCCCGGTGAAGGGAAGAGCGGCATAATTCCGGTAGTAGGTGAAGAGCGCCAATCCGATCAGGAGAAAGAGAGCGAATTGGAAAAATACGAATATACCGCTCGAGACGAGAGCTTTCTTCGCGCTTCTCAAATCCCTCGATGCCATCAGCCGTTGTACGATGAGTTGATCGGTCCCGTGGGAGGCCATCGAGAGAAACGCCCCTCCGATGAGACCCGCCACAAGGGTGTAAGGATTCGACGAGAGGAGACTGAGGTCGAACAGTTCGAGTTTCCCTCCAGCCGCCGCAACTGAGAGTATTTCCCCCGCTCCGCCGGGGATCAGGTCACAGAGAAGGAAAAGCGCGAAAACCGCCCCGCCGAGATAGACCACCAGCTGGATGAGATCGGTCCAGACGACGGCAATGAGCCCCCCCCGAAGCGTGTAGAGCAATGTCAGAACAGCGATAATGAAGATCGACGGGAGAATTCCGATCCCGAGCACGACCGAAATGACGAGCGCACTCGCGTACAGCCTCACCCCATCAGCGAGAGTACGTGTTACGAGAAACACGGTCGATGCAAGCCTTCTCGTACCCTCCCCCAGCGAGACAGAGAGCAGCTCATAGGCTGTCCGGTAGCTCCCCCGGAAGTAACCGGGCAGGATGAGATACGCCACGAGCAACCTTCCGATGATGTACCCGGCGGCGAGCTGAATAAAACTCACATTACCAGCGAATGAAATGGCCGGGGCTCCAATGAAGGTGAGCGTACTCGTCTCAGTAGCCACTATGGAAGCGAGGATGGCTATCCAGGGAAGATTCCGGCCGCCGAGAAAATAGTCGTCCGGGCTTCTGCTCTTCCAGAAGAAGTTACCCGTGACGGCGACCCCTACGAGGAAAACAAGCGCAAGAAAGATATCGAGAGGAGAGAGCATGGGATAACAGAAATGAAAATGAGGGCTTTTGTCAACCAGGATGTCTTAGAACACGGAAGTCACCGCCACCTCACATGCCGGTCCGGTAGGTGACGAGTTGATATGTGACTTTCGGATTACTAATATCTGAGAGATGGACATTTATTTTGCTTTCCCCCTGGTGATAAGGGATTTTCATGGCTGCATCGAGAGGTTCACCCGGGCTCATCATCCTGACTCTTTCTATAATCTTTCTCCTGCCCGTTTCTCTCAGAAGTGATGATCGGGTGCAGTACATCAGCCGCCATGACCCTCCCAATTTCGGTGAACTCCTCGATGTGGAACTCACGGGAGACACTGCCTTTGTAAGCGCAGTCGCGGGTCTTGCGATCTACGACATGAGGATCCCTTCTATTCCGACACTCGTCGGAATCCTCAGGCCCGAGATCAGATTCGGGCGGTTTTACCAAACTGCGGTCGGAAATGGACACGCATACGGCGCTAGTCGTTTCGAAGGAATCCTCATCGTCGATCTGGCGGATCCGACAGACCCTGTGCTCGCTAGTCAGTACAAAGTGAATGGTGTCGCATACGAAGGAGTGACTCTCGTTGACACCCTCCTGTATGCCGCCGCCCGTGAAAACGGTATTGAGATCTTCGACGCTTCCGACCCTGACACCCTCATCCCGGTAGGATCTATCGATAATCTCGAAGCCTCCTGGAGAGTGGTTGTCGATGGTCCCTGGGCTTACGTTGCGGACGGTGGGGGCGGAATAAAGGTCATAGATGTTTCTGATCCCGCTGCTCCCGCTCTGGCCGGCAGCCTTTCAACCAGCAGCGCCGCCGTCGATATTTCCCTGATGGGAGACATCGCGTATCTCGCTGTCGGCGGCTCAGGAATGGATGTTGTCGATATTTCATCACCGACATCACCGGTTTTTCTCTCGAATTTCGACACGCCCGGTCTGACAAGCGGTGTGGCTGTCCGGGACAGTCTTGCCTTCCTGTCAGACTGGGAGGGGATAGAGGTCGTTCGTATATCTGATCCCGCCAATCCGGCACTCGCTGGCTGGGAAGATACACCAATTCGTGCGATGGGTATAGGAGCGAGGGGCCTTTACGCATTCGTCGCTGACTGGATGACCTTCAACGTCTACAGATACGGACCAACGGATGATCCGGACATTCACCTTCCCCATACTGACATAAACCTCGGAGACGTCGAGGTTGGGGAGAGCGTCGACACCACAGCGATTGTTTCCAATACAGGGGGAGGACTCCTCACCGTCTCTGAGATCTCCTCCGGGAACCCTGATTTTGAGATCGAACCGGATTCTTTTACGATCACCCCCTCCGATTCGCAGATTCTCCTCATTAGCTTCCACAGAAATTACGAAAGTTCGACAAATACCATTTTTACAATCTCGAGCGATGATCCGGACGAAGAGACGAGACGTCTGACCGTCGAGATCACCGACTCGAACCAGCTGCAGGAGGGAGAATTAGCCCCCGATTTTACCCTGAATGATCTCGGCGGCGTACCACATACTCTCTCCGATTATCAGGGACAGGTCGTAGTTCTTCCCTTTTTTACTTCGTGGTGACCCGTGTGTGGTCCGGAGTTTTCGGACCTCGAGACTTCAATCTGGCAGGTGTACCAGGATGAAGACATGGTAATCCTCGGAGTGAATGTAGCGGAAGAATTTGATGTTGTTGAGAATTTTGTCGAAACCTTCGGCATTACATTCCCTGTTCTCCTGGATGAGACAGGAGAGGTTTACTTCACATACACAAACAGTGGACTATCTCCCTTCCCTCTCGATTACGTCATCGACCAGGACGGAGTAATTCGATACATCGCGACCGAATACAATCCCGAAGATATCATACAGGTCGTAGAGGAGCTCCTTGGTCTCGCCCCACCACCGCCTTTAACCATATACTGTCTTCCGTTGAAATCCACCTATCCCGAGGGAGGATATCTCTCCTTCGAAATCACCGCCATCAATAACACGGGCTCCGAAATAGCAGAGGATAGCTATGAACTCAGAGCCGAATATTTCGGCGAGACGTCGTGCAGCGCGCTCATCGAGCCGGTTTTCACGCAGATACTTACACCCGGACCTGCCCTTTTCCCCGGTCAATCGATACTCCGCTTCGATGTCGGTCCGATCCCGGAGGGGGTGCGTGAACTTAATCCGATCGCAACGAGAATTTCAAGTTTTCTGATGGAACCCGAACCACAACTGACCGATGTGTGCTGCTTCTCCTGGCGGGCGGTTTCCTACCCGACAAAGATAATTCCCTCCCTGCAACCCTGATGGAACAGGCAGGATGTTCCATTCCACATTGACAGGGTAACACAAAAGTGATATCATGAATGACGTGAGCTGTCAATTACCCTGACCGACGAGAGCTGCTTTCGTACCGGGTCGCTTGTCCTGTTAGAGAGGAACACGCTACTTGAGACCACGAAACATGAAATCTGTACTGACAATCACCATCATGCTGTTAGCTGCGTCATGCAACGGGAAACCGAAGGACCCGAACATTATACTCATCATGGTCGATACGCTTCGGGCGGATCATCTCTCCTGCTATAGAGCAGAGACTGTGGAGACACCCGGGATCGATGCGGTCGCAAGCGAGGGATTCCTGTTTACGAATGTCCATGCTGCGGCGACGACGACGCTGGCCTCGACGAGTTCGCTCATGACATCTTTGTATCCCAGGTCGCACGGAGCTGCAAGTAACGGCTTCCATCTGGACGGTTCGGTGCGCACCCTCGCCGAGGAACTTCGGAGCAAAGGATACAACACGGCCGCCTTCGTTGCGTCATTCGCCCTCCACTCGAGCACCGGTATCAATCAGGGATTCACCTACTTCGACGACAGATTCAGTAAAACCGACCAAAGCCCGCTGGTTTACAGACCGGCTGGAGACGTCAACTCCGCCGTTCACAACTGGCTCGCAACAGACCCTGAAGAACCGGTCTTTCTCTTCGTACACTACTTCGATCCACATCCCCCTTACACTCCCCCGGCAGACTTACAGAAACCGGTGGATGACGACGCCGCTGCACAGATCACCGGCTCCTGGGATGACCTGATAGCGCTCAAGAACTATCTTGCCGATGGCGGTGAAGTGGACGCTCGTCTCGAGCGGATGCACGATCTGTATGAAGCCGAAGTCAGGTACACGGATCGCGAGTTCGGTAGACTGATCGATCTCCTCGGGAGAAAAGGTCTCCTGGAACACTCACTACTCATCATCACAGCAGACCACGGAGAGACATTCTGGGAACATCCCGAAATGGGTGAGTACCTCGATCACGGATTCATGGTGTATGAAACAACGACCAATATTCCGCTCATCATGAAATGGCCGGGCGTGATCCCGCATGGGAGAGGTGACACTTTCCTGAGCAATATCGACATTGCCCCGACCATCCTCGAGCTCACAGGGAAGCCTGTCCCGGAGGGATTCTCGGGACGGAGTTTCGCGAGATTGTTCCGAGAGGATGGGATCGCTGACGAACCTGTTTTCTCCGAGGCAACCAAGCCTCACGGCGAGATAGAAAGCGCAGGTGTTTTCGCCAACGACCTGAAAGCGAAGTGCGTGTATCTTGACGGTTGGAAATACATCTGGGTACCACACATGGATAACCACGAAGAACTCTACGACATCAGAAACGACCCGACCGAGATGATAAATGCCCTCGAGGATTCCGGGTCCGTAGAGACGGCCGAGAAAATGAGAACCATGCTCCGCCGGTGGTCACTAGATGTCTCGGATATCGCGAGGAATCGGCAGTATGAAGTCGACGAGGAGACGCGGGAAAAACTAAAAGCTCTCGGATACACCCGATGAACGAATCTTCCGCCACCAGAGAGAGATGCTCGTGAGGCCAAGCAGTACGTATACCGATGGAGCCAGGAGTGAGCTGCCGGAGACATGTAACAAGAACTTTCCAACTCCGACGAGGAGAAGATAGAGTGTCAGGCCTGTTGTGAGAGTGAGATAAATACCGGCCCGAAATTTTGTAAACGCTGCACGGGTATCACCTGATACACGTGCCGCCGTTTTTCTCCAGAACCCCGGCGGCTCGACACGCTGATAGAAGGAAACCAGGGTGTCCGGATCCGTGGGCCTCGTGAGAAGAGTCACGGCGAGAACGACAACGGTCGAAGCAGTCGCCATGGAGAGAAGCCTCTTCCACTCGGCATCTATGGTGAACAGGATAAGAGGGGCAAGCGCGAGCGAAACAGCGATGGCGCTGATCTCCGAATAGATATTGATGCGTTCCCAGACCCACCGCAGCACAAGAACGGCACCGGTTCCGGCCCCGAACAGAAGGGTGATGTACCAGGCAGTCTGGATCGATCCGAGCTTCGCCATGATGAGGAGGGCGATTACGAGGATGATAACATTCGAGAGCCGGGCAACCACGACCTGTTCGCGGTTTGTAGGCTCTCTCTTGAGGAACGCCCGGTTCACAATCCGAAGATAGATGTCATTGCTCCAGTAACCAGCGCCCCAGGTGAGATGCGTGTCGATCGTCGATGCGAGTGCGGCCAGCATGCCGGTGAGCATGATTCCCCGAATTCCGACAGGAAGAAGATCCCGCACACCGACTGCGAAGGCAAGTTCCCGGCCGGCGACGAATTCCTCTCCACCGGCAGCACCCGGATCAAACGGATACACCACTAAAAGCCCGATCCCGATCACCAGCCAGATAAGGCTTCGGAGAAATATCTGCAGCCAGGTGAACACGAAAGCAGCCCACTTCGCATCGCCATCGCTTCGACAGGCCATCATACGCTGTGCGAAGTAGCCTGTGCCGTCGCTGTTCCGCTCGAAAAACCACTGGAGGCTCACGATGACTAAAAACGGCAAAAGGATATCCTGGGAATTCGGGCTGAACGAGAGCACGTTCCCGGTATACACTGAACCGTAGATCTCTTCGAGGCTCTGGAGTAGTTTCCCAAGACCACCCGACTCTAAAACGATGACTACTGCATAGATTAATGTCCCGATCATCGCGATACAAAACTGCACAGTATCCGTCGCGATGACGGATCGCAGGCCTCCCGTTGTCGAGTAGAGGGCAGTGAAACAGATGATCAGGAATACACTGATCAGGTTGTTCGTAGTTGCAACATACGTCTCGAGTCCCGTCACACCTGATGCGAGGGGCACGCCGACTTCGGCAACGACGTGATATATTGCCTGGTACATGTTCTCCGGCAACCATTCGTGCCACGGCAGAAAGATTTCGCTGATCCGGGTCGCCGCTACAAGGACCATGGCCATGATCGTGCAATTCATGACCGTTCCATAGTATATGGCCTTCAGGCCTCTGAGCCCGAGCACCGCTCGGCCGCTGTAACGGATCTCAGTCAGCTCGGCATCGGTGATGACTCCGGCCCGTCGCCAGGAAGGACCGAGCAGGAACCCGATCATGAGAAAACCCAGACCGTAGATCCACAGCCGCCACAACATGAAGATTCCACCGGTGGCGATGAGCCCTGCAACGAGAAGCGGCGTATCGGCGGCAAACTGCGTCGCGGCCAAGCTGAACCCGGCCCGCCAGCCTGGGACGGAACGTCCGGCGAGAAAGTATTCCTCCAGATTCTCGGACGCTTTCGCGCGGTTGAGGAAACCGTTGTGAATGCTGTACAGGATGAAGGCGAAAATGATGAGGATGTCGAGCATCGATCCCTGTCGAGTGCCTTTCCCTGAAAGGTTGCCACCCTGCGAAAGGGTATTTCTTCCGTTCATTGATAGTAACAGGGTACCGAAGTCCTGTCAACCAATCGCTCGCATCGAGAAATTGGAGAACTAGGAACAACCGGAAGCCAGGCCGTGGGTGATATGCACTGACAGAGTTTCGCATCTGATCTGTTTCAGTGTGTACAGACGATTAAATTTTGAATCCGTGGTTACGCTGTATTCCAACTAACCCTCATGACCCCGCCTTATGCTGGGGGCACAACGAAGGATGAAAATG
>CAZZKG010000104.1:0-8692 GCA_964654825.1 uncultured Gemmatimonadota bacterium
ACGAGCGAGGCGTCATATCCCTCCCCTGTTATCTCCTCAGCCGTTTTATTTTTCTCGATGTAGGCGGTCAGGATCGCATCGAGCGTGTCGTAAGGGGGCAGCGAATCCTGATCCGTCTGGTCCGGTTTGAGCTCCGCGCTGGGAGGTTTTTTGATGATCGAATCGGGGATGACCGGTCCGTGGAGACTGTTTATGATGCGGGCAATCTCATACACCATCGTCTTCGGGACATCCGATAGGATCGCGAGGCCGCCCGAGAGATCACCGTAGAGGGTGCAGTACCCCGTCGCGATCTCGGACTTGTTGCCGGTAGAGAGTACCAGGTAGCCGTATTTGTTCGAGAGTGCCATCAGGACATTCCCCCTGATCCGCGCCTGGATGTTCTCTTCGGTGACATCCTCCGGGAGATCCTTGAACACGGCGGAGAGTTCGTCGAGATAGGTCTGATAGATGCGATCGATCGGTATCTCGATCAGCCTGGTGCCGAGGTTCCGGGCGAGATCACGGGAATCCCTCAGGCTTCCGACCGAGGAGAACCTCGACGGCATTGTCACTACGAGTACGTTTTCGGAACCGACCGCGAACCGGGCGATTGCGGCGGTCACCGCAGAATCGATGCCCCCGGAGAGACCGATCACGACCTTACGGAAACCGCACTTCGCGAGATAATCCCGAAGCCCGAGGTTGAGAGCTTCGTAGTCCCACCGGATCCCGTCCTCGTCGAAACCGTCGTTTCCAGCCGTGAGCTCACTATCATCGACAAGGAGAAAATCCTCACAGAAAGCCTTCCCCTTCCCCACGAGAGTCCCGTCACGGCCGAAAACCAGGCTGTTCCCTGCAAAAATGAGCTCATCGTTTCCGCCGACCTGGTTCACGTGGATGATGGGAACCGAATATTTCTTCGCGAGGCAGGAGAGCATATTGTACCGGAGCCTCTCTTTCCCCCTCGCATACGGTGACGCCGAGATATTGACGATTATATCCGCTTCCTGAGAGACGAGTTTCTCGATGGGGTTGGTGTGGTAGAGAGGTCTCGGCCAGAAATCTTCGTCATTCCAGGCATCTTCGCAGATTGACAGGCCAACCCTTTTCCCTCCCGTCTCGACGATGAGACCGCCGGCGGAAGGCTCGAAGTACCGGTTCTCATCGAACACGTCATACGTGGGAAGGAGGCACTTTCTCGAAATGACCGAGACCCGGGACCGATCGATGAATGCCGCACCGTTGTACAGGAGCTTCCCTACACCACTCTCGTTGGGCTCCAGACAACCAACGACAGCAGTGACACTCTTAACCTGTCGAGCGACCCTGTCCAGAGTCCGACCGGCGGCTTCGATAAAATCCGGGCGAAGGAGAAGATCACGGGGAGGATAGCCGGTGACGGCGAGTTCGGGAAAAATCGCGAGGCGAGCACCCTCATCCTTCGCCTTCCCTGCGGACTCGACAATCGCCCGTGCATTCCCGTCGAAGTCACCTACCGTGGTGTTGATCTGACAGAGGGCTATTTTCATGTCGACTGTCTGAGAGCGGACACACCCAGCTCGAAAGCCGTCAGGTTGAGTTTGTGGAGCCCGGCCGGCAGCGATCGGGTGATTGCCGTCTTCCAGACATCCTCTTTTATATCCAGAAAGCGTGAGAGAGCACCGAGAATGGCCACGTTGAACGCCCTGCGGGAACCGGCTTTCTCTGCGATCTCCCTGGCACAGATGACGTAGGACTCGTACCCATTATCCTTCAGAATATCTTCGATACGCTCGGGGTACGGGATCTTCTCACCGATGTATCTCGTCGGAATAATCTCCTCGTTGTTGATGAAAACCACACCACCCGGCTTCAGGTAATAGGAGTACCGCAGACCCTCGAGTTTCTCGAGAGCGATCAAATAATCGACTCTACCAACCGGTGACAGAGGGGAATACACCTTCTTCCCGAACCTGACATGACTTAAGACGGTACCGCCTCGCTGGGCGACACCGTGCACCTCAGTCTTCTTCACATCAAGGCCGGATGTCATGGCGGCGAGAGAAAGGATCTCAGATGAGAGCACCACTCCCTGCCCCCCGACTCCCGCGAACAGTATCGAAACAGTGCTGTCGTTCACTTACCTTTCCTGTTTCCCTTCGGTTATATCCAGTACGTTGATGGCATCCTTCGGACAGATCCGGGCGCAGATACCGCAACCTACGCAGTACTCTTCCTGGATTACAGGTTTGTCACCTGTGTCAACTATTGCGGGACAGCCGATTTTGAGACAGATACCGCACGCGACGCAAAGTTCATCATCCACGAAGAAGGCCGTATCCAGTTCCTCTTTCGCCTCAGGGAGCAGGGCGCACCGACGCCTGGCTATGATGACGGAAGGCTCATCCTGAGCCAGGTACTCCTTAAGAGAGGCAATCATTTCGGTGACATTATACGGATCGACCGTGCGGACGAGCCTCACGCCGATGGCTCTGATCAGCTCGGTCAGATCGATTTCTTTCGCCTTCCTTCCCGAGAGTGTCCTTCCGGTACCGGCGTGATCCTGATGACCGGTCATGCCGGTCGTCCGGTTGTCACAGATGATCACGGTACCGGCCCCGCTGTTGTAAACGACGTCAATCAGGCTGGGAATGCCGCCGTGCAAAAACGTCGAATCACCAATCACGGCAACCAGTTTGCCGGCGAGCTCCGAGCCTCTCGCGATCTCGAGACCGAAAGCGTTGCCGATACTCGCACCCATGCAGAAGATAGTGTCGAGAGCTTCGAGAGGAGGGAGAGCGCCGAGTGTGTAACAACCGATATCACCTGTCGCGGTGAGCTTGAGTTTGTTGATAGCGTAGAAAACTCCCGAATGAGGACACCCCGGACAGAGGGCCGGAGGCCGCGGAGGAACGGCGACATCAGTGGAAGGGGCCGACGGTACATCCACACCGAGGAAAGCTTTCCGGAGCACGTCCGGTGTGAACTCCCCGATCTTCGGAAGGACGCTCTTGCCGACGACATTGTCCACACCCCAGGACCTCATCTGCTCTTCGATGAAAGGTTCGAGCTCCTCAATGACGTAAACCTGCTCGAACAGTTTCGCGAAACCGATGATCTTTTCCTTGGGCAGAGGATTCGTCATCGTCAGTTTTAGGATACATGCGTCGGGAAAAACCTCACGGGCATACTGGTACGAGATGCCGCTGGTGATGATGCCGATGTTCCCCATCCCCTTCTCGACCCGGTTCCACTCGAACTCGTTGCTGAAGTGCTCGAGCTCGGTTATCCTCTCCTCGAGCGCTGGTCTCCTGAGCCGGGCATAGATGGGAATGACGTGACGCTGGGGGCTCAAATCCATGGGACGCAAATCCGGCTCCTGACGCTTACCGAGTGATACAAGAGCCTTGGTATGGGCGATCCGCATAGTGGTCCTGAGGATCACCGGCGTCCTGAACCTCTCGGAGATTTCCATTCCCACGCCCAGGAGATCCTTCGCTTCCTGGGGATCGGACGGTTCGAGCAGCGGTACCTTGGCGAAGCGCGCAAGGCAGCGATTGTCCTGTTCATTCTGCGAGCTGTACATCCCCGGATCGTCGGCGGAAATGATGACGAGCCCACCGTTCATCTCGCCGTACGGGATCACCATCAGCGTGTCGGCCGCGACATTTACCCCGACGTGTTTCATGGTTACAAGTGTGCGCATTCCGCCAAGAGATGCCCCTGTGCCTACATCCAGGGCCACTTTTTCGTTCGGAGCCCACTGTGAGCGGATCTCCTCATACGATTTGATGTTCTCGAGAATCTCGGTGCTGGGTGTGCCCGGATATCCAGTCGCGAAACCCACGCCGGACTCGTACGCCCCACGGGCGATGGCTTCGTTCCCCGAAAGGAATTGTGTCTTCACATTCATTGTACTCCCCTCGAGCTTCACCCGGAGAAAAGTTCAGGATGAAGATCGAACAACATTATCTCTCCAAGCACTTCCTTACTCCCCGGTGTTGTCGGTGAGACTGCCGCCGGACTTCTTCACCGGTCGGTCAGGGAATGACGATGGAGCGTATTCCCTCACCTTTTCTCAGCAACTCGAACGCTTTCTCGATATCTTCGAGCGGGAATCGATTGGTGACGAGTTCTTTGATCTTGATTTTTCCGTCCGAGGCGAGGGCGATCGCTCTCGGGTAATCAACAGGTCTGCAGCCCAGGGATCCACGGATCTCCAGCTCACGGAACATGATACGTCCGGCGTTGAGCGCCACGTCTTTGTCGGAGTACCCGACCACCACGAATCTTCCGCCGTTACGCAGAGACCCGAACGCCTTCTTCATCACTTCCGGAATGCCGACGACTTCGAAGGCGACGTCCACACCGCCGCCGGTCGCCTTCCGGATCGCCTTTTCCACCTTTTCTTCTTTCGAGGCGTTGATTGTGACCGAAGCCCCGAGCTCGGATGCCCAGGAAAGTTTCTTGTCGAGGATGTCCACAGCCACCACCGTTGCACCGACGGCGTTGGCGACCTGCACCACATTGAGTCCGACACCACCACACCCGAACACGGCAACCTTGTCACCCGCTTTGACCTCACCGCGATTGACGACGGCGTGAAACGGCGTGGTGACGGCATCGGCTATGATACTCCCCTCCTCGAGCGGTATCGTCTCGGGGAAAAGGAAGATGTCCTTCGCGGGAGCCACCATGTATTCGGCGTACCCACCGTCGACGTTGTTTCCGAACATGACACCGTGTTCACAGATGTTCTCGCGCCCCGTCCGGCAATTTGTGCACGTGCCACACGACAGCACTGCGGGTACCAGAACCCGGTCCCCTTCCTTGAGGTTGGTCACGCCGTCGCCGATCTTACTCACGATACCTGAAGCCTCGTGCCCCAGAATGAGGGGAGGTTTCTTGAATGTCGGGACGCCGTGATCGATGTAGTGGAGGTCGGTATGGCAGACCCCGCAGGCAGCAACTTTAATGAGGACCTCTCCATGTCCCGGTTCGGGTGTGGGGACCTCCTCCATTTTGAGTTTCTGTCCGGCTCCATAGAACACTGCGGCTTTCATATAGCCCCCTTCAGTTTACCTGGACCGGTTATCTGTCCTTCCAGTCCGGTTTTCTCTTTTCCAGAAAAGCAGTCAGTCCTTCAGCGGAATCTTCCAGTTGCATGAGTTCGCCGAGATAGAGAGATTCGGCCCTGGCAAGCGCATCATCCATTGAGATTCCGATTGAATTCAGCAGGGCCTCCCGTGTCATATGAAGCACGGGAAGACTCTTTTTCGATAGATTTTTCACGACGGCCGCGACTTCACTATCGAGATCTTCACCCTTCACCACCCTGTTGATGAGACCGAACGTCTGCGCTTCAGAGCTTTCGAACACTCTGCCGGTCAAGAGGAGTTCCTTCGCGGCTGCGAGACCGGCAAGCCTGGTGAACAGGACCACCGCGGGTGGTGGGAACACCCCGACGGAAACCTCCGGCTGCCCGAGTGTCGCCCGCTCGGAAGCGATCACGACATCACAGGAGAGGGCGAGCTCGCATCCTCCGCCGAGGGCGGCACCCCTTACGGCGCAGACCGACGGGAGTTTGAAATGCCACAGCAACCGTATGACCCGGTGGAAAAGCTCCAGCATGGGTCCGGCGGAGTCTCCCATGTGATCCTTGACGTCCACTCCGGCGCAGAACGCCTTCCCCTCGCCATCGAGCACGAGGACACGTGCGCCGTCGGTTTTTTCGACCTCCCCGAGAGCACAGGCCAGCTCTTCCATCATCTCCATGTTGAGGACATTGAGAGGAGGCCTGTTGAGGGTAATGCGAGCTTCGGGCGGAACCACCTTTACCTGAAGATGTTTATGATGATGCATAAGTAATCCCTCCCGGCTCACAGAAACGAGCCGCGACATGTGTGTTCTACGATTCCCTCCTGATCACCGTGGCCATGGTCACGCCACCGCCACCGCAGATACCGGCTACACCGAGTTCGCCATTGTGCTGCTTTAAGACATTGTAAAGAGTAACGATGATCCGCGCACCGCTGATCCCGGTTGGATGTCCCAGGGCTATAGCTCCGCCGTGGACATTGAGCTTCGCGCGATCCCAGCCGATGGTGCGCTCGTTAACCAGCACCTGTACGGCAAAGGCCTCGTTTACCTCGATGAAATCCATGTCACCGATTGTCATCCCGGCTGACTCCAGAACTTTCGGGATAGCGATACCCGGTCCTTCACCCATAAATTCCGGTTCGACGGCGGCCTGAGCGTAGGAAACGATTGAGAAGAGCGGCGTGAGCCCCAGCGCCTTGGCCTGCTCCCTCGTCATGAGGAAGATGGCCGTAGCGCCATCGGACATCCCGCAGGCGTTGCCGGCGGTGACGGTCCCGTTTTTCTTGAATACTGCCGGGAGTTTGGCCATTTTCTCGGGTGTCGTGTCCGCCCTGATCGTCTCGTCCTGATCGAACAGGATGGCATCCTTCCTCTTCTGGGGCACCTCGACGGGGACGATCTCGTTCTTGAACCAGCCTTCTTCCCGAGCCTTCGCAGCTTTGATGTGACTCTCGTACGCGAACCGGTCCTGATCTTCTCTCGAAACACCGTATTTCTCCACAAGGTTCTCGGCTGTCGCGCCCATGCCCATGTTGCACACAGGGTCAACACTGTCACTCCAGCCGTCCTCCAGCACCCTGTTCCCCATCTTGAAACCGTCCCACCTGGCATTTTTAATCAGGTAGGGAATCGTGCTCATGCTGTCGAACCCACCGATGAGGACCGTCTGTGCTTCTCCCAATCGTATCGCCTGAGAAGCAAGGGCAAGCGCTTTCATCCCTGAGGGGCAGGCCATGTTCAATGTACACACAGGTACATCTATCCCCATACCCCCCCGAAGACTCGCGCTCCTGGCGGGATTCGGGCCGTTACCGGCCTGTCGGCAGCTTCCGAGGATCACTTCATCCACCTCTCGAGGGTTAATGCCGGTCCTCTTGAGTGACTCTTTTATCACCACGCCGCCGAGATCATAACTCGGAACATTTTTCAGCGTACCGCCGAACCTGCCCATCGGTGTCCGTAACGCGCTTACCGCAACGACATCTTTCAACTCCATTTCGTTCTCCTCGTTCTATCTCAGATGTACTGGCCTCCGTCAACCTTGATCACTTCCCCGGTAATGTGTCGGGCATCTTCACTGACCAGGAAGGTCACTACCCGGGCCACTTCGTCGGGTTGTCCAATCCTTCCGAGTACTGTCTCATCCTCGGCTTTTTTGATGATTTCTTCGGGGAGACCCTTCATCATGTCGGTAAATATCATACCCGGTGCGACAGCGTTGACGTTTACACTGTATTTCCCGAGCTCTCTGGCGACTGTTTTTGTTAATCCGATGATGCCGGCTTTGGCGGCCGAGTAGTTGGATTGACCGAACTTGCCCCTGAGCCCGTTGATCGATGTGATATTTATGATCTTCCCGTTTTTCTGCCCTTTGAAGATCGGCGCGACAGCCCTGACAAAATTAAAATAACCTTTCAGGTTAACCGTCAGAACCTGGTCCCACTGCTCTTCGGTCATTTTCCACACGACACCGTCCCTGTTGATACCCGCGTTGTTCACGAGAATATCCACACGCCCCCACATCTCCATCACCTCATCGATCATTTTCTGAGCATCCTGGAAACTCGCCACATCGACTTTGAGTGCCAGCCCCTTCGAACCCATCTTCTCCATTTCTTCAACCACCTTCTTCGCTTCGGTATCATGCCGCCGGTAATTGAGCGCCACCCATGCACCGTTACGCGCAAGTTCCAGAGCGATTGCTGCGCCGATACCGAGACTCCCTCCGGTTACGATTGCGACTTTGTCTTTCAGGGCCATATCAATCCTCCCCTTCTCTTTCGCCTTCACACTCATTCCTTTTTCTTCCTCGTATAGATGACACGGAAACCATCCGGATTACCCGTCACACAAACATCACAGCCCCCGCTTTCGGACGATTCATAGGGGACCGCCATTACTTCGAAACCCATCTCCATGAAGAGTTCTTCCATCTCCCCGACACGAGTAGCGTCGGTCACGAATCTCTTCTCCCAGCCTGCTTTTTCGAGCCTTTCTCTTTCACTGGAGAACACCGTGCCCTGCCTGTGAGGTAAGCTGTTATTCGGGAATGGATATGAGCACATTTTCGTTTCAGGGTATTACAAGATACTGTAAAAGAGGGAAAATATCAAGTGTGGAAAAACACCCATAGACAGTGATTGTTCGGCCTCTCCACCTTCACCGATCTGATGGGAAGACACCGGCTTATCCACCTCCAATGAGCATCAAAAACGTCACCCGGTCACCATCTTCGAGTCGTGTCTCACGATCGGCGAGCGAAACGAACCGCTGTCCGTTTACGGCTAACTGTATCGTATTCTCATATCCTCCATCGGCCGTGAAAAGCGCCTCCCTGGCCGGCTTCCCACCCAGGGCGGCAACCACCTCGACGAGATCGGGGATGCCGGTTCCACTGATCTCGACCTCGAGGTGCTTTCCGCCGAGAGCATCACTCAACATCGGCACACCGAGTATATCAACGTGAATGACCACCACAACTCCTCTCCCACAAATATCCCGGGATACCTTCCCTTTTTAAATTTACCGGTTTTAATATACCGGCTCGGATCACAATGGTCAACATGTTCAACCGGTTCACATTGATGAAGGGATTCAAAACATTTGGAAGTCGCTGTATTGACAGACACAC
>CAZZKG010000105.1:0-8601 GCA_964654825.1 uncultured Gemmatimonadota bacterium
ACCCTGTGGAGACCATCGCGAACGAAAATCTCTTACAACTTCTGCCCGGCCACCTTGTAGAGTTGCGTGACGGCAAGGTTACGATCGAGAAGTACTGGCAGAGTGTTCCTGGAGCGGGCAGTATTACAAGTGTCGATGAAGCTCTGGAGCAGCTGGACAGTTTGTTAACAGCGTCTCTGATAAAACATCTTCGTTCTGATGTTCCATACGGGGTTTTTTTGAGCGGGGGAGTTGATTCTTCCCTTGTCGCCTATTACGCCAGGAAGGTACTGAATGCCGAAGAGCTGAAAACATTTGTGGTTGCAGTCAATTTTATGGGTTTCGACGAAAGTCCGACTGCAATGGCGGTAAGTGATTGGCTCGGGTGCCGCAGCCATGTGTTTCATCTCGATGAACAGGGGATTTTTTCTTCAATGAACGAAATGTTCGTTCATATCGATGAACCCCTTGCTGATCCCGGTCTCATGAACGCTCACTTCATCTCGAAAAACGCTCGGCAGCACATTAAAGTTGCCCTGGCCGGAGATGGAGGAGATGAATTGTTCGGCGGTTACGTCACATTTCGTGCTATTCCCTGGCTGAGGGAAATCGGCTATCTGCCCGATCGACTTCTTCTTCCCTTCATTCATCTGGTGAGAAAGATGTCCCCCGACAAATATGGCTACATGAGCCTCGATTTCAAACTTCAGCAGTTCATGAAGGGTTATCGCACGGAGGATGTATACCGGCTTCCATGCTGGTTAGCTGCTTTTTCACCACACCAATTGTTCTCACTTTATAAAAAAGACTATGTGGCCCGGTTCTCTTCTCCCGGCGCATTGAATGATGAACTCTTTCATGAGTTGAGCAGTTCGGTAGGTGAAACAGGAACAAATTCTCTCGCAAATGTTATGCTGCTCCAGTACCAAAAATTTTTTTTACCGGAGTTCGTTCTCGCTCATACTGACAGGGCTTCGATGCAGCAGTCTCTCGAGGTCCGTTGTCCTCTTCTGGACAAACCGATTTTTGAATTCGCGAATACACTTCCCTTACACTTAAAAGTAAATAACAGTAAATTGAAAGTGTTACTGTTCGAACTCTTGAACCATCTTGATTTTCCACAGGAAGCCGTGCGCCATCCAAAGCGGGGTTTCACGTTTCCACTTGCCTCCTGGTTGAGAGGACGATTGAAGCATGTAATGCTCGACGTGCTCAGTCCGGAAAACATTGATGCGGTGGGGGTGTTCGACAGACTTTTCATCGAGCAGCTTATCAGAGAGCATGTGAGCGGAAAGGCGAATCACTATAGAGAATTGTGGAATCTCATTGTATTATTCCAGTGGATAAAAAAATACTCAAAACTAACCTTCCATGCTTAAAAGTCATTTATAGCCGCATGGTGAGCATTCGCCGGGTGAACACCGGTATGTCCTGGGGGGCCCGTGAACAGGGACACTAAGGGTCGCTTGCCGTGAAAACAACGATGATGGCGGTCAGTTTTCAAGGAAGGCTATGTCTTATTGGTCCCGTTTTGAAAATGAAGTAATTAGCCCCGGCAACTGTATGCACTGTGGAGCCTGTGTCGGGTTGCATCCCGAACTTTTCATTTTTAAAGACACAGAGCGCGGTCCACTCCCTCATACCAGAAGGCGGCTCTCCGATGAGGAGGATACTTCACTACAGGTCTCCTGGTCTGTTTGCCCGGGACGCGGAATTCCCTATCCTGATCTGTTCCGATTTCTCCACGGTACACTGCCATCGAATCAGCTCATCGGTCCATGCCTCGAGGTTTTTATCGGATATTCGGGAACTCCAGCTGTAAGACAACAGGCTGCCTCGGGCGGAGTTTTGACATCAGTGCTCATTGAACTCCTGAAAGCAGGGGCTGTCGATGGAGCTGTCGTGCTCCAGCAGGGACGCTCACAACCCGAGGAGGCAACTCCGGTCATCGCGGAGAATGAAGATGCCATACTGGCCTCGGCTCAGAGCATCTATGCAGTGACTCCGACACTCACCATCTTACCGGAAATGGAAAGGTTTGAGGGGAATCTGGCCTTCGTGGGTCTGCCGGAACAGGTGGCCACGTTGAGAATGCTGCAGTTCTTGCAACATCCGGCAGCTTTGAAAGTGAAGTATGTGCTCGGGCCGTACACGGGAACAAACATGTACCCGGGAGCCGTAAGAGCTTTTCTGAGGATGAACAACGTCAAAAATTCCGCTCCTGTAAGGCGGCTCAGGTGGAGGGCAGGAGAATGGCCGGGGAAGTTGAGAGTTGAAATGGAAGACGGGCGTGTTTTTGAGGCGGAGAAGTTTTACTACAACTACCTGATCCCATTTTACATCTCACGACACTGCCGGATAATACCGGATTTTTGTAATGAACTGACGGACATTTCGGTTGGGGATGCCTGGTCACCCGGATATGAAACGAAGAGGGGCGGTTTTTCTGTGATAATTGCTCGTTCTGTGAACGGGATGAATGTCCTGGAGAAAATGCGACGGGAAGGAAGCCTGGTTCTCGAGGATGCTTCGACAGAGGAAATTGTCACCATGCACAGTCATATGTTTGATTTCAAGAAGAGAGGTGCGTTTGTCCGGTTGGACAGGCAGAAGAGACGGGGATTACCGATACCGGACTACGGCTACTGGCCTGATACAATTAAAACATCGAGAAGAATAATGGAAGCTGTACCGGGAGCACTGTTCTGGTTCGGCAGTAAGCAGTTCGGAAAGTGGTTGCTGGAGAAAGTTCCGCTGAATTGTGCCGGGAAGGTCTTCTCTTTTATCCGGGTGAACTGGAAGAGGATATCTCGACCCACAAGGAACAGGGGTTTGACTGCAATGACATTTCATAATGTTCCGAGCGGACGGTGGCAGGAACTCGCCGCATTGGATAAATATGATGGGTAATAATGCTTACCCGGTAAAAACCGGTTTTCTCGATCGGCGATTACAGACTACGACAAAAAGCAGGTGAACTGGTGGAACTTAAACAGGAATTCAATCGATTTGTCGATTTTCATGTCAGACGGATCCTGACACAAGTGGACAGAGATCCCGACTCTCCAACCGTCGGATGTTTCGATCGTGTTTACTGGCACTACAAGGCACGGGATTACTCCTCCGCAATTCTTCAGCAAAGCATCCACGCTCTGGAGAGTATCCGAAAGGGGGAGATCGCAGTGGAAGTGTCAGAACAGGAAATCGTGCGGCTCGTGAAAGCAGCGGTCCGGGGACTCACGAGGCAGATCAACGCACAGGGCGGGGTGAACGAATACTATCCCCATGAAAACAGTTTTGTTGCAGGAGCATTTTCCCTGTCAGCCGTGTGCCGTGTCCTTCTTGATTGGCAGGAGACTGCACCTCACCTGCTCGAGGGGGTGGATTTTCCCGCACTTCAGAGATTGGTAAACCACATGCAGTGCCGCCAGGAACTCAGTTCACGCGCAAAGCCGGGTATCCACCAGAGGACCACTCCCGCATGTCAACACGCGGCAGCCCTGGCTGCTCTATTCATCGCCGGTTCACTCGAACCGTTGCAGGTATCACAGGATGTTCTCTCATCAAACCTGGAAGTGCTTCTCATGGGACAGGACGAAGAAGGTTGGTTTAATGAGTACGGTGGACCTGATTATGGTTATCTCAGTGTAACTATAGATGCTCTTGCCGACATCCATCGGATTTGTGACGAGGAGAGAGTCCTCGAAGCTCTCAATCGCGCAGTGGACTTTGTTGCCAGGACAATCGGGGTTGACAACAGGATTCCTTTCGAACTGGGAAGCCGGAACACAGAGTATTTTTACACATACGGTACCGCATATGCCGCTCGGACCAACCCGGTGGCGTCGTGGGTTCTCCATACAGTGTTCCTTGACATGAACAGCCCGGAACATTTTCTCTGGAGCATCGACGACCGGTATATGACACACTGTACCTTCGCGAGTCTCGTCCGGGCTCTTCCCTATCTCTCAGATCTGTGTCCCCCGGTACAGCCGATAGTCAAGGAGAGTCTCTGGATGCCGAACTCCGGCCTGTGGTTCGAGAAGAGGAGGGATTACACTCTGGCAGTTTCCGCATATAAAGGTGGAGTCCTTCGCGTAGCGAGGAAAAATGCCCCGCCCATCCTTGATCACGGGCTCAGAATAAGCACAGAGAAGAAAAAATGGACGAACAACTGGTGGAATAATGCCCTTGATGTCCGGAAAGGTACTGATGAGATAGTCATAAGTGGTCCCAGTCATCCCGTCACGTATGATCTGCCGTCATCAGTGCTCCACGCAGGTCTCAGGATACTTGCGTTTCTGTTTCGCCATCACCTGAAACCTGTTTTGAAAAAGGTGATGATACTTCGGGAGGGAAAGGGCGTGGGTGGTGGGCCGAAGTTCGAAAGAGTGATTTCGATCGGGGAAGACGATTATCTCGGGATTCAGGACATCATCAGGGGAGAGGGCGAATTGGAAGCCGTCCCGGGACCGAGACAGAATCTTCGATATGTTCCCAGCGCGAACAATTTTCACATTGAAGAGTGGGTTCCCCCGCTCAGGTATGGTGAAACGGTGAGAGGAAAAGATCGATTGGAGAGGCGGGTGCGGGTCAGTGTTCTTTGACCAATGAAGAATTTGGCGTATATTTACTCTACGGGCGAGTACGTATCTGTTATGTAACTTCGCGATATGGCAACAACGGGTTGATATGAACGATAGAACCCAAAAAAGGTACGGTGATTTGAATCGATCGAAGAACAGGACGATTAACAATGTCTCTTTTGTCGTACCTGTTTATAACGAGGCCGATAATATCGTGGAGGTTATCGATGGTATTACAGGCGTGATTTCATCTATCACGGACCTGGAGGAGTTTGAGATCATCGTTGTGGATGATGGATCAGAAGATCGGGGGCCTGATATACTCGATGATCTGGCGGAAAAGTATGATTTTCTGAAGCTGGTTACATTCCGAAGAAATTTTGGGAAATCTGCAGCTCTGATGGCCGGATTCGAACTGTCGAACGGAGAAGCCGTTATCACACTGGATGGCGATTGCCAGGATGATCCGGCAGAAATCCCTCGATTCCTGGACAAGCTGGAAGAAGGCTACGACCTCGTGAGCGGCTGGAAGAAGGAGCGGCGGGATCCTCTGGAAAAACGAATAACTTCAAAAATCTTCAATTACGTTGTATCGAAAGTCACGGGTGTGACACTTCACGATATCAATTGCGGGTTCAAAGCGTATCGTACCTGGTGCCTTCGAAATATTTCACTCACTGGGAACCTCTATCGTTTTCTGCCTGTCCTCATCACTCAGCGAGGCGGAAAGATCACCGAGATCCAGGTGAAGCATCATCCGAGGAAATCCGGAAAGAGCAAGTATGGAATGAAAAGGTATCTGGAAGGCACCCTCGATCTCTGCACTGTTATTCTTCTATCGAGATTCTTTCAGAAGCCCCTGTACTTCTTCGGTTTGATCGGTATTCCCCTGATCATCATGGGCGGTGTGATAGGGATGTACCTTGTCGGGGGGCACCTGTATTATCTGCTCACTGGAGATTCGGCTTACGAACTGGTCGCCCGTCCTCTGCTGCAGATTTGCATCACCATATTCGGGATCGGGCTCAACATTTTCCTTATTGGTTTACTGGCCGAATTCATCCTCAGCAGACTTCCGGATCAGGGATACAGTATCAAGCGTCAGCGTTGACCTGGCTCTCCTGCGAATAATTCCTCGAGGGTTACTCTCCCGGCACGGATACCGGTTTCTCTTTCCCCTGCTTTTCGAGTTCCAATCGCCAGAATACACCAAACGGGCTTCGCGGGTTTTTCGGCTTGATCCGAAACGGGATGATGTTGAGCGGAAGATTGTTACCGATGGAGCAGAGCGATACCAGATGGAATTCTCGAACGAGTTCCTCTACCTGTCTCCGGGAATAACTGTTGAGGTGTGGCACTCCTGAGCATTCAACGAGCATCGTACCAAAATGCTTTTCCAGAGGGTGATTCTGAACGAATCGGCTCAGAGAGCCCTTCGTCAAAAAGATTGTGTCGATGATTTTCTGAGCCGCACGTATAATCCGGGCGACGAGAATCTTGGGCGATAAGTTGTGATAGAGATAGATATAAGCTTTCCCTCCAGGTGTCAAAATTCTGTGGATTTCGGATATGGCTTTCCGGATGTCCGGTGTGTGATGCAGTACACCGAATGAATACACACAGGATATCGACTCGGTTCTCACAGGCGGGCGTTCTGTATTGCCAACCATGAACATGGGCTTGATCGTCAAGATAGCGGAATTGTGACCCGTGTCGGTCGCGGCCTGTGTGACACTCTCGTCGGATATGTCGATACCCACGTATGAACCGCCGGGGGGTAACAGCTGGCAGAATGTCAGGGCATCGGTACCCTGACCGCACCCGAGTTCGAGTACGTGATCGGAACAGCTCGCAACTTGGAGAATCTCATGAAGAATCCATGGCTCCTTATCATAACGGATTCGATATCTGGCCCCGTAATCCTTCTGTCCGTCACATGGTGATTGATTCCAGAATCTCCGGGTTGCGTCAAGTGGATTGTCGGTTTTCGTCGAAGTCACCTGCTCGAATCTCCTGTCTCTGTTATACTATATGGATCCCAGCGTAATGTGCCACATTTTGTCGTTGATGTCAAACACTGATTTACGTTCATTTTCGAGAGACGAGGTGTCGGCGAGCTTCTATTGCATTCACTTGACATCAATTCGGAGATGGGGTAAAATCAGGATGTTCAATTCTCTGAGTATGATCGGGAGAGCCGGATCGTGTGGCGTTTGAAATCCAGCAGGATCATCGTTCCGCTCCTTCTTTCTATTTTCAGTTTCTGCTACGTCTACGGCATAGCAGGATTCAGCAGCAGGAGAACCCAGGGATTCCATGGGTTGCAGCACAGCGCCTATGTCTACCAGCTGGTAAACGGAATCATCCCACCTACAAATTCCAATTCTATCGGTGCTCCTGCACACCTGTACTGGGGATGGCATGCGCTGGTTGCTTTATCAGTCCGGATCTTCAACAAAAACTCTCTTGAAGTGCTCCTCTTCATCAATGCTTGTGCACTCTCGATATCGCTTCTCTTCATGTGGTTTCTCTCAGGTCGAATCACCAATCGCCTCCTGCCGAGGATAGCGAGTCTGACCTGGCCGTTTTTCATCCTCAACCCTGTTCGTATCGTCAAGGAACTCCTCATCGTATTTTTCGATGACAGCACTGTTGTTCATTTGTTGAAGCCATGGCTGTATTCGAAGAATTATCTCTTTATGATAAAGGGTTTTGTTGACATCCGCCCGGCGAATTTTATCGGTAAGTTCCTCAATTTCACATCATTTCCTACCGCTGTCTGTCTTGTTCTCGTCGTGTTCGGAATGGTAATCAGTTCCAGGCCAGGCAGATCGGGTGTGCGATTGATATTCGTCGGAATCCTTTCATTTCTGACAGCATTTTTCCATCCCATTTCGGTTGTGGCACTCGGCGTGCTACTGGGTGTATTCGCACTGGACCGTCTCGTACCTCTTCTGATTTCAGGCCGGCTGTCATATCAGGTCGTCATCAAGGTTCTCACTCCCCCCCTTGTGAGTGCTGCGGGTATTCTGTGTGCACTTCCATACGTCATCTCGTTATCGACCTCATTCTCGCAGCCCGTGGATTTCCATCTGCCGCTTTCAGGAAAAGATCTGAGTTACGAGGGATGGGCGCTGGTTCCTTCGATACCACTGTATGCATTTTACCTGTATAAACTGCGGACATTGAACAGTGAAATGAGAGTGATTTTTATGAGTGGCATCATCTTGTCCGTGCTGACCTTGATCGTCATTCTTCCTGATCACAATGAGTACAAATTTACCCTGTATTTTGCGCTCATCACCGCTCTCCTCGTAGTAGATATTCTCAATCGTATGTGCATATACGCGGATACGAGACAGAACCGTGTGTCGCAATTCGGTATAAGATCCCTGATTGTCTTCACTGTTCTGGTTTCCCTTGTACCCTTCATAGTCGTCGGGAAGAGGTATCTTTCTCATGCCTGGTCAGATCAGGATCCTTATGTCTATGGGGGAATGTATGCCCGCCTTCGTGAATCGAACGGGAAAGAGGGTGTACATGAGCTGCAGGAAGCGCTTGATTGGATACGCGAGAATACCTTACCTGCGGATTACATCCTGACTCGTCCCGTCTCCGGTAACAACAATCAGATCCCGTTTCTGACCGGCAGGAGAACCGTGGCCTGTACTGCCGATATATCGACAGGCACGATCCCGTATCACGATGAACTGGAGCGGGCGGCACGGGAGGCGGTGCAGGCCCTTGTTGAGTGCTCCGGTTGTGCTGAGGCGCTCCTCAAGCTCGAGAGAGTGCCTGCAAAGTGGCCGGATATCCTCTATGCGCTGGTCGAAAGCAATGAAGCCTGCCCTTCGGATCAGTCACTCTCCCTCGTCTACCAGAACGCCAGATACAAGATTTATAAGATCCATCTCGTGGCGATCGCTCCTGATCGGTAAATCACTTCCGAACGAGGATCTGATGTGCTGATGTCGTTGCACAGCTCTCATCACTCGCCGAACCGCTTCCGGATCGGCGTCTTTTTGTAATCGGATCG
>CAZZKG010000106.1:0-3621 GCA_964654825.1 uncultured Gemmatimonadota bacterium
CCGCGCAGGTCCTCCGAGGGAAACCCCGGGACCCCCTCCCCCCGGAGCCGGGCCAGGAGCCCGGCAAAACACCCCATCTTCTCCTCGAGCCGCTGGACCGCGGTCGGGATCTCGGGGGAGATCCTCTTCCGCTCGCTGTCGAGGAGCAGCGGATCCTGCAGCCCCCTTCCCGGGAACCGGGTGTCATCGAGCCCGACGATGAAGGTGATCGGGCGGCCGCTGTGCCCGCCGCTTCTCACATTGTCGACGTGGAGGCAGCCGGGACGCGGGCCGCTTCCCAGTACGCTGGTGCCTGCGACGAGCAGATCGAGCCATTCCCGGATGTCGATGCCGGTTTCCCGCCTTTCCCGCGAGAGCCAGTACTCCATGTCTTCGAACTCTTCGATGAGCCGATCTTTTGCGAAGCGGTCTAACCGGTTCACCGAGCGTGCGGCCCTCTCGAGGAATTTCCCGGCACCGGCCACGATTTCCGGCTGAGACGCGTCCGGAGCGGGTGCGGCTTCAAGAAGTGCCTGCACGAGATCCCTCAGGACCCGGAGATCAGCCAGGTCACGCCTGACGCTCCCTGCACCGGCCCTCCCGCCGTCTTCGTCATCCCCGGTGTCGGCATCGGAGGCCCTTTCCAGAAACGCGAGCCTGTTCTCGAGCCACCTTATCTGTTCGGTGAGTTTTGGAAGGTAGCGATCTGGCCCGAAACCGATCCCCACGCCCCGCAGAAGTGCCGCCATCCGGGAGAACCCGGAGTTCGTCTCATCCCCGGCCGGAGGTTCGAGCAGCCCTTCCCGCACCATCGTGACGAGGAGCGCCTGCGGGAAACCGTCCCGCACCCATGCGAGCCAGGAAGCCAGAGCCCGGCCCGGGCGCGCATACCGGCAGGGGATACCTTCCCGGAAGGTCACCGGCAGCGGGTCGTCCGTTTCGTTCTCGCCGCGCTCGATCGCGAGGAGGGTCTCATAGACCAGCGGGATATAAGTGTCGGGATCGGTGTGGAGGAGCTCTACCTCATCCCATGGAATCCCGTGCTCCACACAGTGACGCAGCACTGCCCGGACCTCGTTAACCTCCCCGACGGCGTGCGTGATGGCGACGGAGCCGTCAGAGAAGGGTTCCGATGCTTCGGAAGGATCGAGTAGAAAGCGAAGGAGCCCTGCATCACTCCGGACGGTCACATCTTCGGTGGGCCGATCGGGGAGATGGCTTCCACCGGGGAGAGTGATCCGTCTTCGCCGCGCAGGCGCTCCCGGGAGCTCTTCGACCGGAAGGATGCGGCGCACCTCGTCCCTGACTGCGGCGAGAAGTTTTCTCTCTGTAGCTCTCAGTTCGAGATCGGCGGGGAGAAGGATGATCGTTTCGCGGCCGGCACAATCAGGATCGCCCAGGAGCCGGGCTGTCGCCATCTCGAGGACGTCGGCGTAGTCGACCTTTTTCTCATCCAGGAGCAGCTTCTCGTACTCTCCGAGGATCAGCGCCATGTCCTCCCCCTTCGGCGGAACCTCGAAATCCTCCTTCGAGAGATCGGAAGCGGAGAGGCCGGCCAGGCGGATGGCATGGATACCGGCGAGGACGACTTCTGCGAGGTTCGCCCCCGGTCTGACCTGATTGAGATACGCGAGGCACCGCCGGAGTTCTCCCTGCAGAATGCGGTCGATGAGAAGACCACCTGCCCGACCCGATAGGCGGCTGACACCCCGGGTCGCCATCACCGGTGCCGCGAGGTCGAGCGCCATTGCGGGGAGCGTTTTGACGTGGACATTGAGAACTGGTCGGCCGTTTCGGGCCAACGCCTCGAGCCACTGATGGCCGGTGCGAAGCGAGGGCGCGATGAGCCACTTTTCTTCGATGAGATGCTGTTTACATGTCTGAGCGAGAGATCGGATCAGGCAATTCAATACGAGGGATCCCCTGTCGGTGAACGATGAAGTCAGTCGAGAGAAACAAGCAACCGGTAGTTTCCGTCACACATCATTATCACTTCAGATTGACCCCATAATATTAACTTGCTTTCAGGTTTCTCAAAAGGGTTGAATCACTTTTTCTCGGGGAAATCGTCAAGAGGCTTGACTTTGCACACAGCGTTATGCATACTGCATAACGGAAGGATCGTAGAACGGTCATCCTCGACGGTGTACTTGCGGGACATAACTTTATCAACGGTTCAATCACTGCAGGAACTTCGTCATCATGCCCAAAAAAAAGAAAATCCCTCAGAAACTGCAACCATGGATCGAGGCAAGAGCCAGGTTCAAGCTCTCGCACGCCCACATTCAGATGGCTCGCGAGCTCGGCCTCAATCCTCGAAAGCTCGGTAGTATTGCCAACTCTCAACAGGAAGTGTGGAAGAGCCCTCTGCCTGTATTCATTGAAGATCTCTATGAAAAACGCTTCGGCAGGCGAAGACCGAGAAAGATCCTGTCCATCGAACAGCATGCTCAACATCAACAGGCGAAACGTCACAAAGACAGACGAATCAGTTCGAGGGAAGATGACTGAATAGTCAGGGCGTAACGATTCGAACGTATAGCGAAGAAATTTGAGTTCGATTACGACGTCGAGGGGTACGAAGACTTATTCAAAAACATAGAACCGAAGTTGTTTATTGTGAATTTCAAATCATGAGGAAATGTTATCGGCCACGACAGGTTGAAAAGGAGATTGTCAATTGAATGAAAATGTGCAAGCGATAGATGTCCCGGAAGGGAAACCGACAGAACTGTTTGTTGTTGCTGTGAAAAAGACCGTCTTGAAGTGCAAGATGGTTTCAACCCGGCAATCAATTACTTTTCGTAAAGTCCATGATGAGGTTGAGGGAGAGATCCTCACGATACTACCTTCTAAATCGTGGCGATCTCATAAAACGCATTATATGACCGGCGAAATCAAATCCAGACGGATTGACATTCCTGCCCTCCATCTGGAACCGCTCGCATTGCATGATATGTGGATGTGGGATCCTGCAGATGAGTACTGGGGGGAACCGGATGACTCTACAAGGATCCTTTTCACATCCATTATCGATTTCGGTCCAAGAAAATCCTATGAAATGGAACAGATCATTCCTTTTGAAGATCCGGATGATCCGATCAGTGATCCGATTATCGAGGCTTCGGATTACCAGCAAGCCGGCTATCACGAGGAAGCACTCAGAATCATGGAAAAAGTAATAACCGCAGATCTCCGCTGCCTGGATGCTCATGCTCACCTTGGCAACTGGGATTTTAATAGTACGAATGAACCGGATGAGAAAATTATCGACAGGGCCAGGAGGCACTATGAAGTAGGAGCTCATATTGGCGAACTGTCATTAGGAAAAGATTTCAACGGTGTTCTGGCCTGGGGACATATCGACAATCGACCATATCTGAGATGCATGCATGGATACGGATTATCACTCTGGCGTTTGGGACAGACAGAAGAGGCGCGAAAAATATTTCTGAGAATGCTCTGGTTGAATCCTTCAGATAACCAGGGGATCAGATTTTTATTAGCTGGTATCGATGATGGGAAAAACTGGTATGATTATTATAGTCGATGATATCTCGAGCCATCAGACACCTGCAGCTTTCGGTGGTCCGCCGGGGCTCCATTGAGTACGGTAATCGATTGTTTGATTGCGGCAGTGGT
>CAZZKG010000106.1:3721-8215 GCA_964654825.1 uncultured Gemmatimonadota bacterium
AACTACTCGTTCTCGATTCCCAGTTCCGACCTCAGCTTGTTGAAATCGAATGGGAACTGCGTGTGATTATTTCTGAGCTGCATGTTCTCCCAGTCATTGATGAGATCCGTCACCCGTGCCTTTCCTCCGGATGTCATCACCGCTTCCCTGGGCGTCTGGTGGTCCAGGGCTGGTATCTTCTCATCAGCCCAGTTCAGGTACTGCTGTTCGATGTGATCCACCAGATCTCTTCGTGAATCCTCGGTCAGTTTAGCCAGGTCAAGCGTACTCTCTGACTGAGGTTCCCTTTCCAGTTCATCGAGATCGAGTTCCTTGTACGAAGTATCTTCATGAGTTATCCATTGTCCGAGATGCTTGTGAAGTTTATCAGACAGTTTCTTGTCCCTCTTCTCGCTGTTACACTCTGTTCGGAGGTGCTCCGGACCTACGGTGATTGATCCCCGAATCATACCGTGCGACATTCCCTTCTTCTGTTTCGCTATCCAGTTGAATTCCAACCCACCCTCCTCATCACCACAGAAGTCGACGTTTCTCAATTTTTTCATTTTCTCGATGATTTCATCCCGATGATCAGCATGAAAAGAATAGAGGGATTTGACGAAGACGATCTCTTCACCATCGCTGTTTCTGATCGTGGGAAAGATGGGATGTAATAGAAGGTCGACACAATCGTGGTAGAACCCGATAAACTGATTGGCATACTCCCGGAGGTCGACGGGATCCAGTGATCGTTCCACCCTAATGTGGTCGATAAAATCTTCGATGTCTTTTCTGAACCTTCCACCCGGAAGTGGATATGGCCCCAGGGAGCTCAGAATGTACTCTCCATCCAGTCCCACCACCTGCCCCAAGATGAGATCCCACTTGGTAATGGTTTTCGTGCTGGACCTGTCATAGACAAAACATTCTCGTTCGATGGCAAGATCTTTCAGAAGCATCCCCTTCCCCGGTTCGACCGCCTCGACCTGCCAGAAACTCAATGGCTCCTTCCTCACAGATTCGAGAAATCTCACTTCGAACGGATCCAGCCTTGATGACCTCTCAGCCAGAAACCGGGCAATGACCGTGTTCTCCTCCGAGTCCCGATTCTTCTCATCGAGAAGGTGCTCCCCGGGATGCCAGTAATATGTGAACCACGGCAGAAATAGTCCGATATAGGTATCCAGGTCTATTTCTTCGTGGTCCTCAGAACCCCAGAATTCGGTCCATGCGTCTTCGATGGAATTTGTTCCATACAGTTTGCGGGCATGCCGCAGCAGGAGATCTGCAGCCTTGTCCGCCGTTCTCCGAAGTAATTGATGTGTAAGCACCGGAGTAACAGTCTTCTCACTCAGATAGCAGCACTTCTTGTACTTCTTTCCGCTTCCACACGGGCAAGGATCGTTTCTTCCCACACGCATTGTCCACCTCCGTTTTCATAGTATCAGCGGTGAGGGGTGCGGGTCAGTATCTATTACATATCACACTTCTTCCAGACAGTCAAGTACTTTCTACAGGAAGGATTCGTGATCTCCCCCTCTCAGGGAATCACGTAAAACTCGAACGCATCCTCGTTAAAAACCGGTTCAGAGAAGAATCCCACCCTCAGCCGGTAAAGGTACGGTCCGCCGATCGGGGCGTTGCCGGGGATCGGCTGGCCCAGGTGGGGTGAAAAAGCCTGGCCTGGATTCATGTTCACACCGACTGGCCCGATGAGGGGCGAGAAGACGAAGCCGTTCAGTGTCTCCACATCTGTCCAGGCATCGGTGTACACGGTCGTGTCCTCGTTGTTGGTAACCGTTGCGGTGAAACCGAGTGACTCTCCTCTCCGGACGTGGGTGGTGTCTGGTACCAGTTCGACCGATATATGAGGCGGGTCGACGTAAAAGGTGAAATCGTCCTCGGCCAGCACTTCGTCTGGATAGGTCCCCACTTTGACCCGGTAAGTGTATGCGCCACCGTACGGAGTGACTGCGGGGATGTCCTGAGTCAGGTGGAGATCGAACATCTGATGAGCAGTCAGGACCACACCGTCCGGTCCGAGAAGTGGTGAAATCTCAGAACCCCAGGGGGTTCGAACCTCGGTCCAGCTCTCAGCGGAGACGGTCGAATCGGTATTGTTGACCATTGTGACCGTAAACCCGAGAGTCTCTCCCTTGTGGTAGTGAGTCGTGTCGGGTACTGCCGAGACGAACAGCTCGGAAGATGCGGTGAGTGCCGTGAGCTGGGTCGTGAAAGCTCCGAAAACGTCCTTCGAAGCGTTATCCTGCAGGAAGACGACCAGCTCGCAGTTCTCATCGACGTAATCCTCGCTGATCTGGAAGAAAAGGAGCTCCTGGTGGAGATCACCTCTCACGAGGGAAAGGGGTATACCTCCAGCGTCCGGGAACATCTCACGCATCATGAACTGGAGGCTGTCCTCATCGAACCACTCGAAAGCGATGTGGCTCTCTGTGAGCACGGTGTGGAGTCTCAGATCAGTTGCCGCGATACCGTTCACCGCATCGATCGTCGTCTGCACGTAGCCGCCCCTAGTTATCTCATCGTAATATCCCTCGACAGTCATCTCGACGGGGACGCTGATGCCGAGCTCGTTCGTGGTTTTCAAACGGTACGAATTGTAGATGTAGGTGCTTCCGCCTATCACCCGGTCCACACCGTCGAATACGACCGTGGGGTAGGATGAGATGTTGTAATAGTCAATCCTCGCCTCCGAGGCTTCGGTAGTGAAGTCGTCTAAGTTGTGGTACTCGATGATCGCGACCGTGTCACCTGCCACTTCCCTCAAAGAATCTAGCCCCTGGGCGGCATACTGGCAGTAGTAGCACCAGGTGCCGGTCGCTCCCTCGAGGAGGACCGTGCTCCGCTCGACCGTGTAGTTCTTCGTAAACGAGATCTTCGTGTCATTCATCGGTGTGACGTCTGAAACAAGGAATGTCCTGAACTCGACCCGGTAGGCGTTCCCCTCCGCCGCCGACCACTCGGGGAAAGTCACCTGCCGGGTCACGTCGGGTGCGAGCGAGCTTACCGTTTCGGTCTCGTCGTAGACAATCCCGCCCTCGTTCTCCAGGCGGCACCTGACGGTGAAGGTCTCTTCGAACGTGCCGAAGTTCTTCACCACGGCCTGCGGCTGGATGGGCACCGTCGGGTCGTAGTCTTCGACCGGCTCCAGTATCGCTTTGACCCCCACGTCGTGAGCGTCTCCCCCCGCCCTTTCTACGATGGCCCTCAGCAACATGTCACCCCATGAAGTGTTCGGGGCGTACTCGTTGTCGTAGAATCTCCAGCCGTGATTCTCCTCATACCCGTGGTCGAAGGCTGCCGCCGGGCAGTTCGGCGCGTCTTCAATCTGGATGTAGAAACCGTAAAAGATCCCGTCATCGATCACGACACCGGTGTCACCGACGGCAAAATCATTCCAGACCCCCATCTCGGCTGCATCGTAGAGAGTGTCGGCGTGGATGATCGTTCCCGGGGATCCGCCGGGCCCGTCATCGTCCACGATCATCAGGATGAGATCGTCACCGCCCGGGTCGGGCCACCCTTCACGGAACCAGATCATGAACGAGGTGACACGGCAGGGGTAATAGTACGGCTCGAACTCGACCCCCCATCCATTGCCGCCGGAGAAGTAGTAGGATGTGAGCCACTGTTGCCCGTCATCCCAGAGGAGCGTGTCGCCGGGATTGGGGAGTAGCTTGTCCGGGAGTGGCTCTACTCCGGCGGCGGATACCGCCTCGGGATGGGTGAACGAGGTTTCCCAGACCTGCTCTGGCGATTGTTCCCAGTCACCGGTGATGATAGCCTGAGATCTGCCGACGGCTGAAGTGTCCTCAGATGAAAGAGTTGAAGGAGCGAAAACTGCCAGGACAAATACGGAGATGAGGAAAAAAGTGGGCCGGGTCATGGGAAACCTCCGTGTCAATATGCTGAGGGATGGATATTGATTTCGCTGGTCTTGAATCGATTATATCACATTTCCCAGCGGGTATCAACTTATATGTTTGTATCGCATCAAGCCAATTTAGAAATGTCCGCTATTTGTTTATTGCGGAGCTGAACGAGTGCTCACTTGGTTATGACCATCTTCCTCATGGATATGTAATCCACGGCACTGGTTCGGTAAAAATAATCGCAGGATCCAACCTCCTTACCCGAATCATTTCTACCGTTTCACTGGGCTGTATTGAAGCCAGGTTGTTTCAATTCGTTCACCAGTGTATCGACTCATCGTCCGTGGATGTCATAGATTTTGATCTCCACATCTACACTTTCGTTTTCATCCTCAGGCATATAATATCTGATCTTCGTCAGTAGATTATAGAGAGTCGGATAATTCTGAAAGAGTGCACATGCTCCCGGGAGAGTAGTTTCAGGATTCATTGCAATCTCCCCGCATATTTTGGAAACAACCACCGATTCTTCAATGGTTATAACCTGACGATCGGTGATTATCTGTCGGGATTCATGATCGATCCTTTAATTATTTGATATCATATCACATTTACTCGTATT
>CAZZKG010000107.1:0-7884 GCA_964654825.1 uncultured Gemmatimonadota bacterium
CAACCTCGAGACCGAGGCCGGAAGGTTAACGAGGAAGATGACGGCGATCAGGTGAGCCTGTCCCGTGGATGAGCGGGGAGGCCGCAACCACGGAGGGGTATTACAGGATCAAGGAAGTGGGAGAGAAGCCTCCGGCATATACACTTGTCATTCCAGGTGCTCTTCAATACGTGCTTACAGAAAACCACTCATGAGTTAGCCACAACTGCGGCTCTTTGATGGCTGAATAAAGCGGAAAAAACCAGGTAATGCCCACATTTTGTAAGGGTTGACAAAGGAAATGCCGCGATTTAGTAATTGAGTAGCCCCTTTTCGGATCTTTTTACAGTTTCCATCGAATATTCCGATTTTTTTCCTGGAGGTAGATGTGTCGCAATCCGACAGCAAGAAAGAACTCGACAGCCTGCTCGGGGAACTGGGAGATTGCACCCGCTGTAACCTTTCACGTGGCAGGACGAACATCGTGTTCGGAAGTGGAGCAGCCGGCGCACGGGTCATGTTCGTCGGCGAAGCACCCGGGTTCCATGAGGACATGCAGGGTCTCCCCTTTGTGGGTGCCGCTGGGAAACTGCTTTCCAGGTTTCTCGAGGAGATCGGGCTCAAAAGATCCGACGTGTATATTACGAACATCGTCAAATGCCGTCCACCTGACAACAGGGATCCTCTCAGTGAGGAGATCGAAACCTGCAGAGGATTTCTGTCGCGGCAGATCGATATCATCAACCCGGACCTGATCTGCACGCTGGGCAATCATGCGACGCGTACACTCCTCGGTAGGCCGGTGAGTATCACCAGGATACGGGGGAAAGCACAGGAGTTCGAAGGCCACTTCGTCTTCCCGATGCTGCATCCGGCTGCAGCACTACACAAAGGAGACATGATGGCAAAGGTCAGGGAAGATTTCGAAAACCTGAGAAAATTCCTCGACCGTAAAGTCAAAGCCGAGCCCGCACAAAAACAGCTGGAACTGTTTTGAATTCAGATGGCACAGCGAGCAGCAGACCTGTCCTCGTCACACGATTCTCTTCACTCGGTGACATCGTCCTGACCGAACCGGCCACGAGAGCCATCAAGAAAAGCTGTCCCGAGTCCTGTATACACTATCTCACAAAGTCACACTACTTTGAAATCGTAGAGGGATTCCCGGCTGTTGACAGAGTCATCGCGTACGACAGACATACCGGTCTCACGGGGCTGATCAACCTGTCACGGCAACTCGCAAAAGAACGATACAGACTCCTCATAGACCTGCACGGGTCCTTGAGAAGTATAATAGTGAGATTGCTGGTTCAGGCGGGTCGCACGACGAGGATCAGGAAGAGAACACTCAAACGATTTCTCCTCGTCACGTTTCACGCAGGCAGAGAAAGGGAATGGCCGACTGCCGTTGAGAGATATCTGGAGTGTGTCCCGGGACAGGAAATGAATCCTGCGGAGAAGATCCCGACTATCGGGATCGGTAAACGTGTTGCGGAATCAACGCGGCGCATGATGAAAGCCGAGATGCCCCGGCCGGGGACGGCTGACCCGGCCGCCCGACCTTACATCGCCCTCGCCCCGGGCGCCCGCTGGAACACCAAAATGTGGCCGTGGGAGAGGTTTGCCGAGGTCGGTGCGAAACTCTCCGATGAGACCGGGAAGCCGGTGGTCGTTCTGGGAAGCAGCGAGGACCGGGATCTGTGTGAAAGAATCATTTCTCAAATCGGAGACAACGCCAGCACCCTCGCCGGACGTACAACTCTGATGGAAGCGGGTGCAGTACTCGCTTCGTGTGGACTTCTTATAACGAACGATTCAGGGCTCATGCATCTCGCTGTCGGAGTCAGAACCCCCGTGGTGGCCATTTTCGGCCCGACCAGTCGGGAGCTGGGATTTTTTCCGGATTCAGAGTTCTCATCCGTCCTCGAGACGGACCTCGCGTGCAGACCGTGTCACACCAAGGGTAGCAAGGCATGTCCGATCGGTACGCACGAGTGCATGCAGAGAATCACCACGAACAACGTCGCGAGCGAAGCGCTCAGGCTGCTCGACAAAAGGAGGGCTGTCACTGCATGAATCACAGGTCGGTATGGCCGTTCCTCTACAACACGATTGCTGAGCCGGTTATCGAGGCGGGCCTTTATGTGAGTGCGTTCTGGAGCGAAAAGGCGAAAGTGAAACGCCGGGGTCAGCAACGGACACTCGATGCCTTCAGCGATTCTGCAGGAAAGATGAAAGCGAAGGAACCCCGTCTGTGGTTTCATGCCGCCTCTGCCGGTGAATTTTTACAGGTGCAACCTCTCATCGAGAGACTCCGCAGTCTCTACCCGTCTGGAAGTTTTCTGGTGACATTCTACTCGCCGTCGGCCGAAAGACTGACAGCGGAATGTGAGCACAAGGACGTTGCCTTCTACCTGCCTGGAGACAGCAGGAAGAATGTTTGCCGGCTCCTCACTGCTTTCAGGCCACATACCATCCTGTTCTCCAAATACGATGTCTGGCCCAACCTTGCCTGGGAATCTTCTAAAATGGGGATCAAGCTCGCTATTGTGGGTGCGACACTCCACGAACGCTCCGGCAGGCTGAGAGCGGGGGCAAGATCACTCACCAGGGAGGTCCACAGGTATCTCGATTTTGTGGGTGCTTCCACCGAGGAAGATGCCCTGATGTACATGGAGCTCGATGCCGACCCCGACTGCATCGTGGTAACCGGAGACATGAGGTATGATCAGACCTACGAGCGGGCGATGAGGGTCTCACAGGACGATCCGGAGCTCAGACTCCTGAAATTCGATGGAAAAATCCTTGTCGCCGGCAGCACCTGGCCAGAAGACGAGCGGATGATCGTTCCGGCATTCGCTTCAGCCCGCAGGAAGCACAAGGATCTCAAACTTATCCTCGTCCCGCACGAAATCAGAGATACCCAGCTCGAGAACTTCGAATCACTTGCGAGATCACACAACCTCCGTACTGTCAGATACTCCGCGCTTAAAAATGAGCCCGGGCTTCTAGGTCAAAGTGACATCTCACTGGTCGATGAGGTTGGGTTCCTTTACAAAATCTATGCTCTCGCCACTATTGCCTACGTCGGAGGAGGATTCGGGTCAGGCGTGCACAACGTCATGGAACCTGCCTGCTACGCCCTCCCCGTCTTCATTGGTCCCCGGTGGTCCGGTTCGAGGGAGGCATCGCTCATGCTGAGGAGAGCTGCTGCGTTCGAAGTGAAGAAATCTGATGCCTTCGTAAATCTTCTCGTTGACATTCTCGACAGGGAAAACTGGCGGACCGAAGCCGGCGGGAAAGCTCTCGAGATCGTGAAAGAAAATCTCGGAGCCACCGACAAGACCATCAGCGAATTACACAAACACTTTCCCGGTATTTTCAACAAGCCGGTCTGATCAGGTTGCCGGCAGATCTGTATCTCCGAGTTTCATGCACCAGTAGTACGAGAGCGCACATATCCCGATCACTGCCAGCACCGCACCGGACAAAGCCCCTGGATAGGCGTTCAAAAGCCCCTGCTTCAGCTCAGCCATCGCTGCCACCACACCGATCGCGGGTGGGACCAGTGACAGCTGAAACCGAAAAATGAACCTGTAGGCAATCAGGTAGATCACGCCGGCAAGTAGACCCTCGATCAGCCAGAAAGTAAAATCGTTTATCCCGTCGACACCGGTTGTGACAAGACCGATCAGCAGAAAGATGAATACAAAAAACCCCTTCTTCCGGGTCCAGTTGTGCGTCGAGCGATCGGTCGCAACGAAGACGAACAGAATCACTACCGCCGAAAGGATGAAGATTCCTACCATCTTGACCGCTTCACCAAGAACGGGCATGTAGCTCTCGAGGGCCTCATACCTCGCCCAGACAGGCTCGAGAGATGGTGCAAACCGGGTTACCACCGCCGCGGCACCGGCCATCAGCAGGCCGAGAGACGAGCCGAGCAGGTAGGTCTCCATCGTCCCCTTCCGGAGCTGCTCACGTTTCCACATCTGGAGAAACCCGGTGACGAGAGCAAGCCCTCCTGCGAGGAAAAGGCCCCCCAGGAGTGAAAAGACGATCGCCGTGTACGTTTGATTCGAAAGAGGCTCTGCCGTCGAGAAACCAGCTATCACACCGGGCCAGCCGTTGATGAGCTTGATCACATGAAGGATCAAGACGAGACTGAAAAATGTGATAAATACGGATACGGAGAAGTTCTTCCGGCTCCAGTTGACGACAGCTCCGACCGCAGCCGACAGGAGCATGACGACCAGGAGCAGAGAGCAGACGATCTTAAGGATGTTGTTGACATTACTTCGGTTTCGATCCTGCCGAACCCACTCTTCGGGGACATGGATAGTCCGGAACGTATCGGCCACTTCACTACCCGCCAGCTTTACGACAATCCTTGCCTCACCCTCCTCGAGACGGTAGCCTGACGTGTCGGCAAAGGTAAATTCCCAGTCGATCCGATCGGGCAGTTTTGTTGGAACAGCCGAGACCTCCTTCAGAGCACGAAGGTCGACGCGGTAAGTCGCGGTAAGAACCGAATCGACTCTGGCCCGCGCTTCATCCCGGTCGAGATTGGAACCGGGGCGGGCTTCCGGTAACAGGTGCCGGAACCGCCGGATCTCACCGTCTCCGGCTACAAACACCTGGTATTCCTCGGCGCGTTCGGCCACATCTCCCTCAAACCGCACGAAGCGGACTTTCCACTGCGGGGGAGGCAGATATTTACCGAGGAGGTCCCGGTACAGCTCTCTCCCTCCAACCTGCCAGACGAATCTATCACCCCTGCCTACCAGGCTGTCCACCGCAGTGAGGGTGCGCCACTCTCCGGGCAGCTCGATCCCGCGATCCGCGAGCGACTTCTTCGCGAGTTGGCTGACGTCCTGGCGACTGATGGAAAGAGGCGGTGCGTCGGTCTCGAAGGTGCTTACTGACAGCCAGAGGATGAGGCCGGCCAGGCCGCCGAGGAAGACCAGTCGTCTCGCTGTACTCTTTATCCCGGTGCCAGGTGTGACTTCCTCCCGGGCAGGCTCCGGCACCTCAAGAGGAGGTGGCGTCCAGCTGCGGTTGTAATCCTCGAGGGCGACTTCGGCCCATTTCCCATTCCGCAATCTTGCAGCGAGAACGACCAGGAGTGGGATAAAAGTCAGGACAACGACGAATACCTGGTCAGTCCACACTCCCGGCGCTTTCGAGACGAACAGCGGCATCGAGAACCACACGACATCCACCGTGTAATGCAGTACGATTGACGGCAGGAGACCGAATGACAGGTAGATGGCTCCGAACGCGAGAGACGGGATGATGAGCTCCACCAGTCGGGCGTATGCCGGCTGGTTGGGATAGTTGGCGTGAGCAGAACCGAAGATGAGCGCCTGGACGATGAATGCGGCAGCGATCCAGGCTTTTCTACCCCCATACCGCTGTCCGATGAGGGCGGCACCGGCAATGGGGATCGCCCTGAACAGGCACTCCTCCCAGAAACCAGCCTGGGCGGAGATTGCGATGGAAGAGAACCAGGGAAAATAATTCGCCAGAATGTCGGGCTGGAACAGTGCGTCCGAAGGCGACCACCAGCCGAGGACTTCGGTTGAGAGGAAGTAGAGTGAAACCTCGTAAGCGAAAAAGAGCGCCACGAACAGGTATCCCGCCACCGTGCGTCCGAGGACCTGCGGCGAACCTGCCACTCCTCTAGACCAGATTCTCCAGTGCTGGATGTGGTGCGGAAAAGCTTTCCGGGAGAGACTCTCTGCGGCGATGAACGACAATCCAAGCAGCACCGCCATGAGGAGTGAATTCACAAGCAGTATGAGAATCTGTTTCGAGAGGAAGCCCTGTGCCGAGAGGGCGGTGTCGTAATCCATCCAGGTAAGAGGCCATCGGTTGATCCCGGCCAGAAACTGGAGAAAAGCAATGAAGAGCGCCCAGAAGAGAGCCTTTCGCCAGAGGACCCATCGCTTCCTGAGCAGGAAGAACAGACCGATGATACATCCGCCGATTATATACAGGAGACCGACCGCAACGAGAGCTGACGAGGCGATCGTGTTGTTGGCGGAGCGCATTTCCTCGAAGCGCCGTTCGAAGCTTTCCGGGATTTTGATGAAATGGCTGAGCTCCGTAAGCCGATCGCCCGCAATAACCAGGCGGAGGCGGTAGCGTCCCTCCCCGATCCGGTCATTCGATCGTTCATAGACGAAGGTGTGATCCATTCGTCCGCCGGTACGAAGTTCCTTGGAAGCTTCCACCAGATCATACGTCGTCAGATCGACATCGAAGCTCTTCATTGCCGAAATTTCGGCTATTACACGTGCCGAATCGGCGGGAAGCCCCTCGCCGGGCTGATCTTCGGGAAGCTTCTCCACAAAACCGTAGAGCTGCCCGTCGGGAGTGAATCGGACCAGCGTTTCTTCGACCTCCCCCTCCTGGAAAAACCGAACCTGCCAGGTGTACGGGGAATATGTCCTGTCCTCTACCATCCGGTTGAAAGCATCGGTACCGCCGGCTTCCAGCTCGACGTAGTTCTGCACCGACGTCTCCAGGCGGAAGGATGCCGCCCGCCTCGACTCCTCGGGACCCAGGCCGAATTCCCGGACGAAGGCTTCGGCCTTCCGGAGCGCCTGCTGCCGGTCCATGCTGATCTCTATGTTCACGATGGGAAAAGCCCGGGAGAAATACGAGACCGTGAAGATGACACTGGCAACGAAGACCAGCCCGAAGAGAATCCAGAACACAGGTTTTCTAAGCATGTTTTCACCTCGGCTGATCGAAGGGTTCATAAATAACGCGCAAAACTGATTTATCGGATGCCCTCATGAAGGAATAATACCATCGTGTGAGAAGCAATTCCAGAAATATTTTCTTCTCCTCCCGATGGGAGCTTCAGGTGCCTGAGCGTTCGCGTCAGAAGGTCCTTTGAAGATTACGTGGTGCTTCTCGAAATCGTATGAAAATCCGGGGCCGGATACGAAATTTCTTGCGCATGTATCAGGATCTCGTGTATACTTGTAAAAGAGCCCGAAACGTGCTTCGATCCACACACACGACAATCCTTCGTATGATAACACTCACTGAAGCACTGTGTAACAGTACCTGAGGAGAATGGTCTGGTATGCTGCGGCACTTAAGCTGCAAAAAGTTGCAGTATTCGGCAGAAAGACAGCAGCCGGTTATCGATTACCGCCGGTAATCTGCTGAGTCCGGGAGTGTGTTAATTGATATGAGGAGGTAGATTTATGTCTATATTTGTCCTTGTAATTGGTACAGTAATCCTCCTGTTCGGTCTCGCTTTCCTCATCGCCCCGAGTATTATCAAACACTGGTTCAATCGAATACCTGTATGGAATCTGTTCTACACTCCCTCAATACTTCGAATCATCATCGGCGTTCTCTTCCTCCTGGCTGCAAAAGACACCCGCCTCCCTAGATTCGTGACTGCGATGGGTGTCTTCTCAATTCTGGCCGGTCTCACGATCCCAATCCTGGGCAGGGAACGAATCAAAGCGTTTGCAAGATGGGGAGTGGAACGAAGCAATACTGTCCTGAGGCTGTGGGCTTTGGTCGCATCGGTGATCGGGATTGTGCTGGTATGGGCAGGCCTGTAGCTGTTGGGATTGCGGTAACCAGATCGACGCTCTTCCCGGATCAGCAAATGAGCAGTGACAAGTTACTCATTATTATATAATGAATTCGAGTCTGCTTGTGGGAAGGTACAATCATGCAATCAATCCCCCGATTCCAGAGATCACAAAGTTTCGAAGCATCATCCAGAGGAGAGCAAGGTGACTGACTTGCTGAGATTATTACTCTTCATCACGCTCTCCTTTTTCACAGTTTTGGTATCTTTTCACGCCTGGCGCACAAAACAAGCTTACGGATTTTTTCGGTTTTTTGCATTCGAATCTCTGATACTACTCA
>CAZZKG010000108.1:0-7878 GCA_964654825.1 uncultured Gemmatimonadota bacterium
GGCAGAGACCGGATCAACGACATAAACATAAACTCCGGGTGAAACTCTGTCAATACGGTACCAGGGGAGGCCTGAGAGGTGGTTCTACACACCTCCGGGTACTATGATACTACTTTAAGATTGTCATTTTCCTTGTAAAAGTCGTGTTCCCGACCCGCAGCGTATACAGGTAAATCCCCGATGAGACCGACAGCCCTGTCTCGTTCCTCCCATCCCACACTACACTGTGATTTCCCGACTCGAGTTCCTCATCTATCAGTATCCTCACAAGCCTTCCTCGAAGGTCATAGACATCGATGAACACATGTTGCTTCGCGCCGGTTTCACCGGGTATGTCAAACGCAATCGTTGTCGTTGGATTGAAGGGATTGGGGAAGTTCTGGTAGAGGGCATACGTCGTGGGAAGCTTCACAGCAGGATCATCACGACCGGTACCAACGAGCGTCGAATCCTCAATGAAAGTGATGATCTGATTCACCGGCAGCTCCCGTTCCACCTGCACGATTCCCGATGGCCAGTGGATGATAAGACTGTCCGGATTCTCCTTTTCCAGGCCATAGTGGATTCTTCTTGCTTTCAACCTGTTACCTGATACAAATTCCGTGAGAATCCTCCCGCCGGTATACAATCTGGTAACCGAACCCACTCCCGACCTGTTGCTGACAGTCCCTTCAAGATCCAGTTCGAGCCAGTTGTTATTGTACCCGCCCGGAAAACCTGCTGAAATTCTCACTCCCTTCTTAAAAATATCCAGAAGACCGTTTCCATCGATGTCCGCGAGGCAGAGAGCAGTTGAATAGCCAATCTCATCGAAAAAGTCCGTTGCATCGATGTACTTTCCATCAGGTCGCATGATCAGATACGTCTCCTCATTCTCCCTGGCAATGATGTCAGGATACCCATCGGCATTCATGTCACCCACCGGCCCGGCTGAGTGGAAGTCAGATATCCCGTATTCTTCTGAAACATCTGTAAAGTGTAGAGAGCCGTCATTCTCGAAAATCCTCAGGTTGAAGTCCCTATCCTTACACAGGATATCAAGATCAGTGTCGAAATCGGCATCGAACGCGGCCGCGTAATACATGGATATCCCGAGGCCGGACGCCCCGGTCCTGTTTCTGAATTTATCACCGATATTCTCGTAAAATTGACTGGGGAATGCTGCGACAAGTAAGTCCTCATCACTATCGCCATCGGCATCAAAGGTCACAAGATTCCGTATCTGAGATGCCGGCTGAATACCACTTCTGTAAGTTTCATCTATAAATGATTGCCCGTCCACATTCGTAAATAAACGAGGCTCCGATGAGCCCATGACAATGATATCGAGATATCCATCGCGATCAACATCACTCCATACGAAGTCGACGACACTCAGCGTTTCAGTGAGTCCGACCCGGGAGGATACTTCTTCGAAAGTCCCATTCTCGAGGTTCTGGAAAAGTCTCATCTGACGATTCCCACCCCCGACCAGTAGATCATCGTAGCCATCGTTGTTAAAATCACCTGTTGTTGCTTTCGAGTATCCGGACAGGCCGGTGCCGGTGATGTCTGTCACATCTTCGAAAGTCCTCTCTCCATCATTCCTGTAAAGATGAGTCTGACCGTTGTGGTAGAAGTAGGGATCCAGGTCTGTATCATTATCATAGTCAATCAACGTGAGAATATTCGGACTTGTTTCATTTATCCCTGTCACCGAATCAGGTGGGAAGAAATCGGGAGTTGGCACAACTAAATAATCGAATACATCCTCCGGTGCGTTCTTCGGATCCCGGACTACCTGATAAGTCGAATCAATCCCCTGAATGAAGTAAAGTACCTCCTTCCACCACTCATTCGTCGGCGGGATATGACCGACATATCTGTCTCCTTCCACGTGTTGCATCTCATCGGTTGAAAAAGTCTCTCCTCCGTCAAATGAGTAGAAGAGCTTTGCATCCGCAACGCCTTCGGAGCTCAGAATGGAGGTGCCGATTTCCTGGGGAGAGGTCATCCGGTTACTGAGTTCGAGGTAAGTGGTTGTGAAGATATGGAAGTACCCGAGACTGTCCGGGAAGCCGGCATTGAAGAGACTCTGTGCATCCAGAGCAACTGCGATGAAATCGGAGAATACTGGATCATTCGGATCGGGTCTTGGTGGATTACCATAGACTTCTACTGGTTGGGGATCTCCTGTCTGAAGCGCAAATACATAGGCAGTGGCAACACGTATGGTTCTTCCCTCCGGCCACCAAAAGGGCCCGGAGCTCATCATGAATCGAATGTCAGTACTCTCAGTCGTCTCAACGCACTCCTCTAATGGACTGCAGCTCAATATCCGATACAGCTCCGCATCGGTTTCCGGATCAGGCCTTATCTCGCACGTCGAGGGACCGCAGTGAAACGTATAATTAACCAGGCCAAGCTCATCTACCTCGTCCCACTCGTCGATTTCACCGTCTCCATCATCGTCAATTTCGTTATAAGGGGACTCATCTATGTAACCGTCATGGTCGTTGTCCATACCATCTTCATCATTACCAGGTGTCAATAGAAATTTCATACCAACGAAACCGGGGGCTCCCTGAAAATTCCGTTCATCAAAATCCTCATCCCAGGCGAAGGCCATGTTAATGGGAATACTATCCCCATTGTCGGTAACCTGATATGTGAAAAAACTGGTCCTGTCATCAGCATATTCATCGCCGATGTCAACATCGATTTCGACCCCTATGTAGGCGTCATTCATGGTGTAAGGGCCATAGGGATGATGTGCTGAAGCATTCGTCAAGTCCCAGATGAATATGATAACCTGTGCCGTTCTACCTATCGCGAACGCCATGCTCCTCTGTTCGATCTGGATACCAGCCGGTCCGAGTGCAAAAAGTGGAGTCCCATTGATGTCATTGTATATACCCACGATATCCTGCAGAGAATGAACGAGGGGCGCTCCTGATTCATCTTCAAATTCTTCAGGCCACTGGGCCAAATCAGCCGGGTTCGTGCTCACGTACAGCCTCGAAAGTGTGTCTTCGGGATCATCACTGAAGCGGCCGGGTGCACACTCGCTTCCTCCCGACAGAGGATCATATGTCTGAACGCCGAACATTTCTTCTTCACCATCGCCGTCTACATCTGCAATTCCACCAAGCCAGAGGCCACTCGCAAAGATATAATTGTTCTGGGTATCTCTCGGCCAGAAGCACGTTGAATTTCCCGAAAAGATATCGATCGCGATCTGACCCGTGCTCGCGAGTCCCATCCTGACTTCGTTCGCGTCGTGTTCGGTGTACATGATTATGGCTGGACTTTCAGGGGATCCAACAGGCTTGATGACCACATAGGAGAGAGCAGACTCAGCCCCAGTTAGATAGAGCAGCAGTATACCGATCGACAGGCCCCACGATCTCTTCACAGAACCCCCTTGAAGAACATCTTATTGGATTATTGTGGTTCTTCTCAAGAGGAAGTATTGACTACTCCCGGTGCGGCTTGACATCATTTCAACATCGTCATCTTCCTCGAGATCTTCTGATACCCGCTCCTGAGGGTGTAGAAGTAAACACCGGAGGAAACCCGTATTCCATGATCGTCTCTCCCATCCCACCTCACCCTGTGGGATCCCGGCGGCAGCTCTCCATCCACCAGGGTCTTCACGATACGGCCGTGCACGTTGTAGATGATGAGGCTCACCATCTGCGGCGAGTCGGATGACCCGGGAACGTCGAAGGTGATTATCGTCGATGGATTGAATGGATTGGGAAAATTCTGAGCGAGCTGGTACGTTTTCGGAAAATCCACCGATCCCGGATCATGCGGGTCGATCCCCACCCGGGGTGTGAGCTCGATGTTGAAAATCGTCAGGCTGTCCGGGTAGATATCAGTCACCGATTCGCCGGGGAAGTAATCTTCGTAGTCTGACGCCTTCACGCTGACCATGTAATTGCGGGCGGGGCACAGAAAATAGAAGACGCCGAGAGAGTCGGTGGTGTCCCTCTGCCCGGTCTCGGGCAATATGACGACGGCGCCTTCGATACGATCGTCCGTACCCTCCTCCACGACCTTCCCCATGAGAGCTCCCATCGCGTCGATCGTGTCGTTCGCCGCGCCGTAAGTCGGAGAACCGTCGATGTACCAGTAATACAGCCAGTATCCGCCGAAATACCCGCTGATAGACTGGCCGGGATCGGGACATCGTATCGAGAACGGATCGTCTGCCCCGTAGTTGACATATCCTATACCGAGACCCTGGAGCGGTTCTGTAACCGACACGAAATCTACCAGAGTATCGAGTGAGAGCGGCGGATCGAAATCATCCGATGTGAGTGCGATGTACTCGTCATCGGCGAGCTGCTTGCCGGGAAGCACGGCGTGATCTCCCGTAGAGTTGCTGACGATGAATCCATCGAGCAGATTCCCATAGTCTTCCATCCAGTAAACACCGTGGAACTCTATGACATAGGGAGAGCCGGGATCGGGATACACCTCCGAGAGAATCGACTCGGCAACAGGGTTCGTCCGGACGGAGGCCACTGAAATACCGAGAAGAGCAGCCGCACTCAAAAATAGAATTCGTTTGTTCATCATACCACCCTCCATTCTCCTTTCCTTTTTCCCTCCAGCGGAGCAGGATGTCCGCTTCGGGCAGAAATCATTTTATTCTCATGATAAAATCTCTTCCTTGAAAAACGAGACAGGGCCCCTCTAGCCCTCAGAAGAAACATGCACCCTCCGGGTCGTCAGTCAATCGAGATACAGTCGGTCCGGAGGTGGAATACTCCACGCTCCGGCGGTTGTCTTCCGACACTCTATTATATAGCAGGAAAAACCCCGTTGTTGCACAAAAAAATACGTCCGGGGAAAATGTTCTCGGGCGAGGCGGACACGAGAGAATGAGAGGTAAGGGACAGAGCCCTCACGCCGGTTAAGAGGGTGCTTTGAAAAAGCCGAAGGCACCGTTGACATGACAGATAATCTTCCTTATCATGAGACCATGGGAAAAGACTCTTCCGATACAGGCCGTCACCCACCGCCCGAGCGCGGCGTCTTCTGCAGCAGGACTCTCAATCTCCGGGCGATCAGGGCGATCGGCTACGACATGGACTACACCCTGATCCACTACCACGTCGATGAGTGGGAGCGCAGGGCTTTCGCCCATATGAAGCAGAAGCTTACCGATCGCGGCTGGCCGGTGAAAGATCTCGAGTTCGATCCCCAGGCTTTCCAGAGGGGGCTCTTTATCGACCGGCACCTCGGGAACATCGTCAAGGCCAACGAGTTCGGGTACGTGAAGAGGGCCTCTCATGGGTTGAAGATGCTTGACTTCGACACGCAGCGTCGGGCCTACTCCGAGACCATCGTGGATCCTTCCGATGAGCGGTTCGTATTCCTCAACACCCTCTTCTCCATATCCGAAGCGAGTATGTATGCTCAACTGGTAGGTGTCCTGGACAGAGGAAAACTCCCCGAGGTGATCGGCTATCCGGACCTCTATGACATACTCAAACGCTCATTCCAGGAAACACACATGGAAGGCACACTCAAAGCGGAAATCACCGCCGATCCGGAGCGTTTCGTCGACCTGGATCCCGGGACACCGCTCGTTCTCCTCGACCAGAAGGAGGCGGGCGACAGGATCCTGCTGATCACCAACTCCGGCTGGAGGTATGTGCACTCCATGATGAGTTACGCCTTCGACCGGTTTCTACCACCCGATATGACCTGGCGCGACCTGTTCGACATCATCGTCGTTTCTGCGAGGAAACCGGTGTTTTTCCAGTGGGTACAGCCATTCTTCGAGGTGATCGACGAGGAGGGCCGTCTCCTGCCCGTCACCGGGACACCGGAACCGGGGAAGATCCTGCTCGGAGGACACGCCGGCATCATCGAGGAGATGCTCGGCCTGAGGGGGAATCAATTCCTGTATGTCGGTGACCACGCTTACGACGACGTGCACGTATCGAAAAGCATCCGGAGATGGCGTACCGCGCTGGTTGTGCGAGAACTCGAAGAGGAGATCCTCGCCCAGGAATCATTCCGCGACGATCAGCGGAGGTTGACACAACTCATGATACAGAAGTCTCATCTGGAGGCACGCCAGGCCCGGATCAGACTCGAGCTCCAGCACATCAAAAGGAGAAGACCGCGGGGAGAAGAAGCTTCGGCGAAAGAACTCGAAGCTGAGCTCGAGCGACTCAGAAACGGCCTGGTCGAATTCGACGAAAAGATCACACCTCTGGCGCAGGCGGCATCGGAGCTCAGGAATCCGAGCTGGGGCCTCCTGATGCGAACCGGCAACGACAGGAGCTACATCGCAGGTCTGGTCGAGCGGCACGCGGACATCTACACTTCGAGGGTTTCGAACCTGCTTTCCTCCACCCCGTTTGCGTTCTTCCGTGCCTACCGGAGTCTCCTTCCCCACGACGAGGTGAACGCCCAGACTCAGGACAGTACCTGATTCATCTATCCATCTGGACGATCTTTCTCACCATACGGGGAGGTGTGAAATCATGAAAGCGATACGTGTACACGAATTCGGCGAACCCGAAATCATGCAAATCGAAGATATCTCAGATCCCGCACCGGGTGCCGCACAGGTCGTGGTGGCGGTGAAAGCGGCCGGTGTAAACCCGGTCGACACCTACCTCCGGGCAGGGGCTCAAGGGTATGCGCCGGATCTGCCCTACACTCCCGGCCTTGATGCCGCCGGGATCACCCTCGCCGTAGGCGAAGGCGTCACACATGTCTCGGCCGGAGACCGCGTCTACTGCGCGGGCTCGATGAGCGGCACGTACGCGGAAAAGGTGCTCTGTGAAGCATCGCAGGTACACGCTCTGCCCGAGCCGTTGACGTTTTCGCAGGGAGCATCGGTGAATGTCCCGTATGCCACCGCCTTCCGTGCGCTTTACCAGCGTGGCCGTCCACTGCCGGGAGAGACTGTCCTCGTCCACGGCGCAAGCGGTGGTGTCGGGCTAGCCGCCATCCAGCTGGCACGATCCTCCAATCTCATCGTCATCGGAACCGCAGGGACCGGGGAATCACGGCATCTTGTTAAAGAACATGGGGCACACCATGTACTCGATCACCACACACCGGATCACTTCGATGACATCCTGGATCTGACGGACGGCCATGGAGTGGACGTCATCCTCGAGATGCTCGCCAACGTCAACCTGGGAAGGGATCTAAAGCTTCTCGGGAAAGGGGGTCGTGTGGTGGTGATCGGGAGCCGCGGTCCGGTGGAGATTGATCCGCGTGAGACGATGAAGAGGGACACTGCCATCCTCGGGATGTCACTGATGAACACGCCCCCGGGGGAGGTGAAGAGGATACACACCGCACTGGCAGCAGGGCTCGAGAACGGCTCGCTTTGTCCCGTTGTCGGGAAGGAGCTGCCGCTCTCTGAAGCCGCCGAGGCTCACCATCTGGTTATCGAGTCGCCCGCTTTCGGAAATATTACTCTGATCCCGTGACCGACGAGATTAAGTGGGTATTCGCCCTCCTCCAGGTTCGGGCACACAGGTGACCTCGTTTCGTCACCGTATTTACGACCAGGACTACCAAGTCCCGCTCAGAATGAATAGTTCAGCGAAGTCAGGATCGTGACGTCGTTTTTCTCGAGGTCAGGGCTGAAGGGCGTGCTGTCGTACTTGTCGATGAAGCTCGCCTTGAGTGAAAGGCTCTCCGAAACCTTTGTCATGAGGGAGAGCTCGAAGTCTATCAGGTAGTCGTCGAACTCCTCGAAGTTGTTCTGGATGTTGAATGACTGGAAGACCGAGGCGCTCGCTGTAAGATCACGGGTGTACTCTTCCCCGAACGCGAGCATTCCCCTGTGGTCATCAGTACCGTCACTGAAGAAATCGCTGACCGCGTTCGCACCAACTGTTGCGCTCAGGTTCG
>CAZZKG010000109.1:0-7861 GCA_964654825.1 uncultured Gemmatimonadota bacterium
CCAACACGCGTTGCAGCCCCTTCGCACTGGCTTCATTCTTCTGGCTGGTCACCCCCCAGATCGCTCGAAACCACATCGTCAGCGGCAACCGAGATCTCTCAAATATCGTCCCCGCCTTGACCGAAACCTGATACTCACACTCCGCGCATGTAGACAGACCTCTTTTCGTGATCCAGGCCTTCGTACCTCCACACCGTGGACATACAAAACCATCGGGCCAACGCAGCTGAGAAAGGTATTGCGCACAGGACTCTTCTGTAGCAAATTTGCGCTTAAGTTCTGCCAGGGTTTTTGGATATTCTTCCATACCCCGGTATACCACATCTTGTATCTACTGGAGTCAAGGGGATACCCCTATTCCCGATTATGGGGCTGAAGAGAACTGCATTCGAAGGATTCATCGCCGGGCTCGCAATCGCCTCGACGGATGCCCTGCTCTCGACGGTAGTTGGAAAGACGGTACTCACTTTCCGGTCTCTCGCGGGGACTGTTATCCCTTTCGCCATACTTACCGCAATCCTGTTCGGTTTTGTCAGGATCTGTTTCCGATTTTTTATCGCCTCCCGCAGGAGGGAGTGGGAGAAGAAGCTCCAGCCCGTTTCGATGACGGCCGTTTATTTCCTTCTCATGTACCTCATCTTCGAATACTACCTGACGGGGGAGTTGCTCTCGTGGATAGACATCAACGGTACGAAAGTTTCTTTCAAGATCCCCGGAGACACTGTCGGAGAACTGGGAGCGATCGTCATCAGCGCCGTCTCCGCCGTCTTTATTCACGTTTTCAGAAGGAGGATATCGCCAGTCACAGGCTATGTTTCGGGTATCATGATCGCCGGGACCGTATTCCTGGTGGTGCTCACATCCACCTTCGACAACGGCTCGGCCGGGAAAAACATCCTCCTCATCACCGCCGATACCCTGAGAATGGACATTCTCGGCTGTTACGGCGACCTAGGATTAGACACCCCAAACATCGACTCACTCGCCGGTGAGGGTGTCCTCTTCACACGCGCATATGCCCAGAGCAACGTGACGGCGCCTTCTCATACCTCTATCCTCACCTCTCTCTACCCACGCTCACACGGTGTCAGGTACAACGGCTTCAGACTAGATGAAGACATTACCACCATCGCTGATGTTTTGCGGGACATGGGATACCGTACAGGAGCATTCATTCACGCGTTCGTCATTGATTCCCGGTTCGGCCTCGATTCGGGATTCAATGTCTACATTGACACCTACACCGAGAAGATGTTCACAAGGAAACTGCTCTCCAAGATGGACCTCGAAGGTTTTTTCAACAGCCACGCCTATAGTCGGGGCATGCACGTCAACGAAGAGGTCTTTCCCTGGATCATGGGCAGAGGGAAGAAGCCGTTCTTCGCATGGGTTCACTACTATGATGCCCACAAGCCGTACAACCCACCGACTTCGTTCAGAAAGAAGTACACCAGGGGAATCCGGTCGACGCTCAGTCCATCTAATATAGACGTTCACGAGATCAACGATGAAAGATTACACCTCTCCGACGAGGGAGTCGAACTGATCCGGGGTCTCTACAGAGGAGAAGTTTCCTACCTGGACGATGTGATCGGATTCCTCATGAGATCGCTCGAGGATGCGGGTATCATGGACAGCACACTGGTTATCTTCACGGCAGATCATGGAGAAGAACTCTTCGACAATGTGCCCCGCGCCGGCCATGCGAATATGTTGTACGAGACCGTCTTCCACGTCCCTCTCATCCTGAAGGGACCCGGCATGCCGAAAGGCAAGCGAGTCACGACCCCTGTCGAGACGAGACGGATTCCGTCTACGATCCTGGACTGGCTCGGAACCGGCAAAAAGGCGCCCTTCGAGGGTTCCAGCCTGCTCGATTGCCTGAAACTGGATTTCGATGACCCTGTCAGGAAAGGAGAAGATCTCGCCGTTTCGGAGGCTTACACGATAAACGGTTCGGTGGGCAGTGTCGCCCTCAGGCGAGGGGGACTCAAGTACATTCTAAAGGGTGTGCAAGACGGGGACAGCGAGTGGATATTCAGACTGGGAGGCGGGGTGCGGGAGACAATGATCGAGTCGATCGATCCCGGCACTCTCGTGTCGTTCCGGGGTCTCCTCGAATCATGGACATCGACCCACCAATCGAAAGACCTGTTGGGAAAGGTGCCGCTCGACCGGGAGGATCTGGAAAAACTGAAAACGCTCGGATATATGCACTGATCACGTTCCCCGCCTAGGAGCCTGTCCGAGTAACCTCTCGACGGCAGGGAATGGTAAAAATTGTTGTGTCCAGACTCTTGCTTAACTACCACATATTGTATAGCACGATGGCCGAAATGAATTACTCGGACAGGCTGCTAGACAGTGTAAAAGTGACGGCCGAATAGATTACAGATATGAAACCGGTTGGTCCGAGCACCCCTGCGTGCCTCCAGACCGCTTGAGACAAAACACCTCCGGGGGGAGTCGTGCCGGTTGACCTTCCTCACCCTTTGCTATCCCGGATTGCTCGATCACCCGCCCACCGTGACGGATCTTCTCGTACCGGGCATCCAGATACACATGGGGGTGTTCGCCCAGTGGGCGCTCCCGAAACTCTTGCATCTGCTCATCCAGCTCACGGCTCAGGCGGGAGACCTGGCTCGAAGATATCTCCATCCCACAAAGAAACTCCGTGATCTCCAATACCTCACCGCTCCTGACAGCCCATTGTCAATCAAGACCACACAAACCTCACGCAATATTTTATCTTCTACTTCGTGGGTCTCGGTGACATCCTCCTTTCTCTTCCTTTGATCGGAACACGAAAGGAAAACATTGTGACCCACATGCCACCCGTCAACCCCTAAAACGAAATATAAATTACAGAAATAAATATACGCTGCCTGAAAATACACTGCGGAGCTGAAGGTCACTATTTTGAGAGAGCATTTGAAGAACAGGGTCTCAGTGTCCGAGTTATGCGAGAAGTACGGGATCCATCCGAATGTTCTATACAAATGGGAGAAGCAGCAGTTAGAAGGAGCGTTGGAGTCATTTTCACATGAGGAGAAAATCAATGAGAGATATCGAAACATCCATGTCGTCTTATCCTCCTTCTATCTAGATCCAACCTTGATGGTCAGAGGATATCATGTCGGTCATCACACCCTGAGGTGTGACAGGGAGAGAGAGGAAATGAGCGGTGAAAAAAGCGAATTTTACTTGACAATCCTCGGTGAATGAGGTAACATATTTTTAGAACCAACTGACTTGTTGGTTTCTCCATTCTCCCCCGCTCTTTCGTTCGTGGAACCACTTTTTCATTATCAAAGGGGGTGAAAAGATGAAGATTTCACCGTTTGCTTCATCCCTGGTTTTTTCTCTCTGCCTGATCCTCCTCATCCCCCCAACTATTACCATGGCATCACGAAGGATCTTCTGGCCCGTCAGTGGCTACTACCAATTATTCGATGTCTCCAATCTCGTGACAGCCGATGTCAATGGAGACGGTCGCCGGGATGTCATATCGGGAAGCTGGGCTAGTTTCGGTTATTCTTCATCCGTTAGGGATGCTCTCGCCAACTACCTCATCGGAAACGACCAGTCTGGATTCGAGTCGAAACAATTTGTGAAAAAGATGAAGAATCCTTACGATGTGGACTATTATGTCAGGGAACTTCACGCGTGTGAAGTGAATGCAGATGGGCTCGATGACATCATCGCGAAGATCGCCTATCAAGAACCGTACTATTATTCCAATGTGATTATCAGTATCTTCCAGGGGGATGAACGCAGAGCACTCAAGAAGAGGAAGCGCATCTTGGAATCCGGAGGAAATGCTAGTATCTCATGCGTCGATCAGTTCACAGAAGATACAAAGTCTGATTTCATCATCGTGCAGGTTTACATGTACCATGAGACGAGGCCCGATTTTCGAGTGAATCTCTACAGTTCCGAAGATGAGAGGTTGCACCGTCTCGTATATTACGAAAACTACGACATACTCTCGTTGACGTCGGGAGATGGAGACAATGACGGGGACAACGATCTCTTCATCATCATAGGGCAGGAGGGAAAAAGACCGAGGATGGATATTTATCTCAATGACGGAACAGGAAATTTTTCGTATCATAACGGGCCTTCCATGCCACAACAGAGGTTTTCGGGAGTCTACGATGGCGACGTGAATAAAGATGGAAATCTCGATCTTCTCATCCTCGGAGATCGTGGTTTCAAAATCTACCTTGGTGAAGGGAATGGCTCCTTCATCGATGGAGGGAACTTCGCGACGGTCCTCCTCGGTTCCGATATCAACTTATTCCTTGAGGACATCGATGGTGACGGAGACGACGATGTCGTACAATTTACGTCCTTGGGCGGGGGGAAGTTGAGGGTGAGACTGGGTGACCCTGAGAATCCGATGGAGACTACCTATCTCTATGAGAATGTTGCTGGCAGCAACAATGTGGATATCAAGTTGGGTGATATCGACGAGGACGGTGATGAAGATATCGTCCTTGCCTATCCCTCCAATTTCTGGGAAAGTTTATCCGTAAGATTTCTTTATGGAGATGGGCAGGGTGGATTCCCGGAGGAAGACTGGATGGAAATGTCAGTGGAATCGCTGAGAGGAACGATTCCGAGGCAAATAGTGCTCGATGATGTCAACAGCGATGGGCATCTCGACATTCTCCTCAATATTCAGATCTCATTTGAAGAGGATGCTCACGTCCTGATCATGTATGGAGATGGAAAGGGGAATTTCGCCGATACACCCATGGTCGAAGATGTCCAATCGCCCGGCCCTCCGGTCATGGCGGACTTCGATGGGGATGGGAGCGTAGATATGGTCGTGTCGAACTCCGACTCGAGTGTTGTTTCACTGTTCAGAGGCAGCGGTGACGGATCCTTCTTCAAAGTGGAAGACATCCAGACCGGGAACCTACCGATTCTCTCGATGAGTTACGACTTCAACGGAGACGGTCTCCCTGATGAGGTGGTATCGAATGAAGGTGATGGAACCCTCTCCGTTTTACTTGGAGATTCACTCTCCCTCCTTGCCTCCGCAGGGAATTATGATGTGGGATCTCTCCCGGGGAGGGCTCTGGCGGACTACGTGACGCAGGACGATGATCTGGATATCGTCCTTGCCTGCCGCGGAGAAAACAAAATTGTGGTCTTAGAAGGAGATGGGGAAGGGGGTTTCGAACCTCTCTTCGAGATGACGGTGGAGGGTGAATACGTGGGTCTCGATCTTGCCGATCTCGATGTCGACGGCGACGTCGATATGGTTGTTGCAGACGGGGAGAGGGGGAGATTGGTCATCTTTCTGGGAGACGGTACCGGTCTATTCAATTTTCATGTGAGTTATCCTCTCGGGGTGGATCTCAGTCCTCCGACGATCGTCGATGTCAACGAGGATCCCTATCCCGATGTTATCTTGTCAGATCCTACCAACAAGAATGTTTCCGTTTTCATCGGGAAGGGAGATGGGACTTTCAGGAAGAGGGAGATCGAGGCATCGTCCGGAATCACCCCCCCCGTGACCGGAGATGTAAACGACGATGGGAATCTGGATCTCATTGTCACGAAACCCATCATCACTTGGGGCACCTTGGCCTCCACGGTGGTCGTATTACTGGGGGATGGGAGTGGAGGCTTATGGGAGAGCTGGAGGTTCAGACGCCATGATACCCCGATTCTCACTCCTCCAGTCCTCGTCGATCTCGACCGGGACGACAATCTGGATCTGGTATTTCCTTCGACGAACAACATCTATGTTTTTCTCGGCGATGGGCAGGGGAAATTCGTAGAAGCGGGTGAGTACAGAGTGGGCGAGAATCCGTGGGCTCCGGTTCCGTGCGATATAGATGCCGATGGTGATATGGACCTTGTCGTATCCAACGAAAATAGTGACGACATCGCTATCCTGCTCAATTCATACACCGTAGCCGATGTCAAGATCCTCGAACCGCATTGCATTCTGGGGCTGAATGGAAGGACATGGTTCGAAGTTCGTGTGAGAAACAGGTCGGGGAGAGACCTCGCTGTCGAGGGGTTCACTAGGGTGAAGTGCTTCGGTGGGGAGTGGAAACCTCTTTCCCGCCCCTTCGAACTTGATCTCCCGCCGTGGGGAGAGGAGAGGCTCACTATGGAGTGTGTCATTCCCGACTATGTCGCCGGACATGACTACATAATCGAGGCCCTCATCGGTGAATCGGGTGAGGAAGTCCCTCTGGATAGGAATGCCGCCGTCGTCTCGGACTGCCGTTTCATCGAGAAACGTGTGAAGAAAAAGAAATGTCTCGGTTGTCACTCGAGGTGAAGAGACCATCCACACGACCCCTTCGAAAAGAGGGATGAAGCGATGTGTCGAAAGTGAATCGTTGTTCTCTCTGTCCCATGGGTACTTACATTCTCGGAGATAGAGCGGATCATTGAGGCACCACTACCACCGAGGGCCGCACAGTATCCGGCATTCTGGTCCACCGGCAATTACCTCGCAAGGATTCTCAAGGAAGGAGGATGGCGCGCCAGAGCCGATCTGAAACGCCGAGTCGTGGAGTTCAGACGAAGTGCCGCCTCGGCATCTGAGGGAGCCGGCAAAGTGCCGGCAACAAGAACGGCCAAGTTGAGCAAGCCCACAGGCCACATCCCCGATCTTGTACTTGTCGGCTGCGTGAAATCCAAGCGTATGGGTCGCCATCGGGCACGCGATCTATATACCTCGACAAGATCCGGCTCGTGAGAAAGGTCGATCCATATGTAGGGCTCACGTATGTTGATACATTGGCAATGACCCAGCAGGATGTAGATATCTGGAGTGGTGACCTGCCGATGATCGACTCCCCCGGTGGCGATGTGTTCTATGCGGTCCTTGCGACGGATAGAGCGGGGAATCAACAGAGAAGACCCGAAGACTCGGATGACTGGCTCGGCCCCCTTGAAGTTCGCCTCACGGGCGACATCAATGACGATGGCTGCGTGGAAGGGGATGACTATGACCTCTTGATCGATTATTTTTGCAACGAGGGGGTGCTCGATTCGGTAGAGAGATTTTTTGCCAATGTGGACGAGGGATTCCAGGGGCTCGACTGCAATGACGTCGATGCTTTGGAGGCTCTGATCCCGTCAGGTCACTGCATCGAGGATCACTCGGTGGAAGTGCCCGAGGAGTTTGTAGGCCTCGGCGCCGTAGCTGCGGAGGCCGGTCAGTCATACGTTCAGACACCTCTCTTTCTCATGAATCCCCTCACTCCGGTGAAGGCTCTGAGATATCACGTGGAGCTGGATTCCACGCATTTCACAGTCGAGGATGGATTGAACCTCGGAAACAGATCGGGTCAGATCGGGGATTGTAATCCTGAATGCGCGTATATTATCTCGAATCCCTGGGAGGAAGATCATCTGCTCGTGGGGGATGATACCACTTTCATTGACGTGGGGGTTGACTCCATTGGCCTGCTTTCGATAAACATCGACTCCACGGCCTCGAGCAGGACGTATTACACCTACATCACGGATGCGGCGGTCTTCGATACTGCCGGAAAATCGGTGCATATGGGCCTTTTGCGAGGGAAGATTTTCGTACCTGTCACTCCCCCTGTCTCGATGATGGCCTCACCGATCAGCGACACATGCTTGCAGCATGGGGATACGCTGAGCTTCCATACCACCATCACAAATCACAGCTATTCTTCAGGGCCTACGGTGACCGTATTCATCTATGGAACGACAGAGTTCCCGGGAGGGGGCACGTTCGTGGTCATTGACACGACCTACATACAGTGCCCTCCGATAGGTGGGAGAAGGACGGATGTCACGCGCCTCCTGGTCCCGGGAGGCGCGTGACATCCGTCCTTCTCCCACCTATCGGAGG
>CAZZKG010000110.1:0-7792 GCA_964654825.1 uncultured Gemmatimonadota bacterium
CCACCCCTGTTGACCCTCTGTGACCAGGTTCCAGCGATGAAACATCGTCAGAGGAGAAGATCCTCTTATACCTCCAGGTAAAAGGCACGGGGCACGGCGCGGGTGAAGAAACTCAAGAACAAGGAAAAGAACGGGGAAAACAAGCGGGAACTTTCTCATGGCGGGACCTCCTTGTCTCGGGGGAAAAGGGGGAAGACGATGGACAAAGAGCCTCTCTTTTGATTATACCCCCGGGCTTCTTCCCAGTCAAGCGGAAAACAGTGAGGACTTTCCCCAGTTTTTTCCGGGTTATTTAGCCATCAAAGAGCAGGTGACGGTTTCCTTTGAGTCTGATTATAAACTGAGCCTCTCTCCCGATGAGTGCATCAAAGAGTTTCCCTCTATCTCCTCTAACTTCACGTCCTGCTTCGCCTGAATCCCGTAGATCATATCTTAGATAAACCGACACTTCGGTATGGAAAACTGGGGAGAAACTTTCCCCGAAAAATCGTGGAACTGCTCTCGCAATTTCTTCACTAATCTGTTATAATTTATACTATTACGCCTCCTGGCACTTGTCTTCGTTTTATTGGAAAACATTCATAAAGGCAAGTATATATGCCAGGAAACTCCTTTTCCACTTCTCCATCTTTATAAGAACTCCCATATCAACCCCTTATATAAATCAATACCCAATTTCTGGGGAAGGTCCTGGGAGGGGAATAAGTCAAAAAACTACTTGACTTCGGGGACGTGTTCTCTCAAATTGTTCTGATTGTGAGTGTCTTAGTCGCCCTGCTCATAAATACGTTGGCATTCGATCAACGATGCATCCCGACCCACAGCGTTGCTCGTTGGTTACGTACCCTCCGGGTATGCGCCCTCCTCGCGCCTTATGGCTCGGGCGCCTCATCGGTCTCGTTGCGTCACCGTATTTATGAGCAGGACCACTTAAAAACGGAAAGCTGCGAGGTGATTTTCTCATGAGACACCCCGGGACGAAAAAAGAAAAGAATACATCAGATGTATCCTTTCCGTCGGGGATAGTATTCATCCTGGCGGTTTTTATGCTTTCAAATCTCTACGAAGCTATTTTCAATAAATATCTGACTGAAACCTTCGACTCGACATTGACAATCTACATATTGTCCCTGGTGATCATGCTGGTCCCGACGCTTTTCATGGCACTCGTGAAGAGAGAGCTCCTGAACCGGTGGGCGAAGTCCATGAACTTCGGAGTCCTGCTCATCATTGTCATCACGACAGCTACTATCCTCGGGACACTCATTTTTCAAAACCGGATGCCGCAGGAATACATCCAATCATACGGCAGGTTTCTGTTCAGTTTTTTCGTCGCCGTCCACATGATCGACCTCTTCCACAGCGTGTGGTTCGTCAATATGATCTTCATATTGATCGTCAATATTCTTTACTGCTACATCTCCCGGAGAGAGTTCAATCTGAAAAATCTCGGCGGATATATACTGCATTTCGGTATCATCGTCTCGCTCCTCGGCGCTTTTATGGGATTTGTGTGGGGCATGAAAGGGGTCATCCAGCTCAATGAGGGGGACGAAGTCGATACATTCCTGCTCCGGGAAAAGGCGGGACCGCCGCGTCTACCGCTCGGATACGAACTCGCCCTCGATGATTTCTCCATCGAGTGGTATGAACCCAAATACCTTGTGAATACCTATCAGATGACCCGCGGAGGCGGTGAGCTTCTTTCCAGCCTGAACGTGGAGAAGAAGGGGGAGGTCACGGTAGGTGAGGCAGGCGTTGAGTTTCGGGTGCTTAGATTCTCGGAGAACGGGGTGGCCGATGGCATTGGACCTTCCCGCGTGGCGGAGGACGAGCTCCGGGACGGTATGCCCCCGTCTCCAATTATGAACCTGATGGTGGAGAATCTGAGTCTCCGAAGAATGACCCGGGACGAAGCGAAAGCGTCCGGCTGGCTGGCTGCGTACGACGATCATCAGAACAGGTTCACCAATGTTTTTGATACCGATGCGACGATTCAGTTCAACTGGAGCGCTCCCGGGGAACTTGCCGGTATTCTCGGGGGAAAGACACGGAAACATCCGGATGGATTCGAGGTGACCCATGTCTTGACGTTCGGCATTGGTGATGTGAAAAAGAGTCTCGAAGTGGAACCGGAAAAAGCTTATCGGCTCGAAGGCACACCGTATCTGCTCAGAATCACCGGGTTCTACCCGAACTTCAAGATAGACAACGGAGTCCCCTACAGCGCATCCGATGAGACCGAGAACCCGGCTCTCAGTGTGGAAATAACAGACACCGAACACCCTGACAAGGCCTATAAACCCACCTATCTCTTCGCACGGGAAGAGCTCAGGGGAATGATGCATGAGGGAGGGCTCCCCGAGGGGCTCACGCTGGAGTATACGCTTCAGGGTATCACTCAGACAGGTGGGACACGTGTCTATATCGTCGGTGGAGAGAACAGGGTATACATCGTCAGGGGAGAGCATGTGGTGAGCGAGAGTCCAATAGAGTTTGGAAGTCCCGTGTCGTTCAAGGCTTCCGGACACGATCTCCAGTTCGCCGTCCAGGAACTCTACCGTGATGAACCATATTGCGAACTCGTCGTTCGGGATGGGGCGGCAGTGGACACGATGGTCATTTCGCCGCTCTTCAGTGATCCGATCAGGCATCATGAGGCAGGGTACCTGTCCACGTTCCGAAGGGAGCGGGACATACTGGACTACAAAAGCAGGGTCAGGGTCCTAGAGAACGGCGAAGAGATCATGGCGAAGACTATCGAAGTGAACCACCCTCTAGTGTACGGTGGTTATTCGATTTACCAGCAGAGCTACAATGAGGTAGACTGGACGTGGACGGGATTCGAGGTGGTGAGGGATCCCGGGCTGTGGATTGTGTATCTCGGCTTCATTATGATGTGCATCGGTTCGATATACGTTTTCTATGTCCGTCCGAGGATCACATAGAGCCACTTAGAAGCTGGAGGCAAACATGTGGCAAACTTTTACACGAGCTAATATTCCGTTTCAGGGTGCAATGATCCTTTATGGGCTGGCCGCACTCCTGTACCTCTCGCTGATTCTGGTGAGAAACAGAGGTTACGCGAAGGTCGCCACTCTCGTCTATCTGACGGGGCTGGCGTTTAACATCATTTTTATTGTCGACAGGTGGCTGGAATCAGGAAGGCCGCCGTTTAAGACACTCTTCGAGTCGCTCGTCTTCCTCGCCTGCTGCGTGGCGGCATTCTATCTAGTGATAGAGGCCCTGCACCGGGTTCGGCTCCTGGGCATCTTCGCGACGATCGGCTCCTTCGCGGCGATGATATACGCGCTCATGAGGATGGACATGGAGGTCGTGAACCTTCTTCCGGCGCTCCAGAGCGGCTGGTTTATCCCTCACGTCATGATCTATTTTATCGCCTACGCCGCGCTCTTCTTATCCTTCGTCACAGCAGTTCTCTACATGTTCAATCCCGACCCGAGAAGGCTCAAAGAGAACAACCTTCTGGGCCAGGACGTCCTCGATTTCGAGCTCTACACACACGGGACGATCTCGTTCGGATTTACGGCCCTCGTGTTCGGTCTCCTGATCGGAGCCGTGTGGGCCAAGGAAGCCTGGGGAGACTACTGGGTCTGGGATCCCAAGGAAAGCTGGGCGCTCATCACCATGCTCATCTATGCCGGGTATCTTCACATGCGCCTTGTGAAGGGCTGGAGAGGACGAAAAGCGGCGTGGTTCGCCATCATCGGTTTTGCCGCGGTGATGTTCACGTATCTCGGAATGCACATTCTGCCGTCGGCAGCCGACAGCGCCCACGTGTACACGCTCCAGTGATCCCTGTCTCGAAGTTTTGCCATCCCCACTGAAGCATGACTCCGGTGATCATCGGGCGACTGTTAGGTGAAACCGACCTCCTACCTTGATAGGACTCGTCCCTGTTATTATTCTATAAGTAGAGCCGCTACATTTATGGACTGCATCAAATGAAAGGTCGGGTGATTTTTTATGACCGCCCTAGCAATTGCCCACATCAGGTTCAAACAGGATTACCGCACGTATTTTCTCCTTTCACTCTGTACTGCATTTGTTATTCATGCGATTCTCCTGCTGACACTGCCGGGCATCGAAGTACAAACCTTCACTCAGCAGGTTATTCCCAGGTATATTCCGGTGCCTGATGATGATATCATCATTCCACCCAAGCCGGAAGAAGTGCTGAAACCAGCTCCGATTGTGGAAGTCAGCCAGCTCGAGGCGGATGATGATGTCATCCCGGGATCGACCGTCATTCAACCGGATTTTCCGGTCGACACGAAACGTCTGGAAGAACAGTGGATGCGACCCACTTATATCCCAAGAGATGTCGAACCACGCATGTTACAGCACGCCGTCGTTTACCCTGAGCTCCAGAAAAGGATCGGGATCGAGGGGACAGTTATCCTTTGGTTGCTGATCAATGAGCTGGGTGAAGTCGAAAAAGTACAACTTCACACGTCTTCCGGCGACCGGGCACTGGATGATGCTGCCGTGAACGGGTATCGGCAGGCGGTGTTTTCCCCCGCGCTGCAGGGTGATATTCCCGTGAAAGTATGGGTCCGGCTACCAGTATCGTTCCGTATCAGGTGACAGGGCCTCATCTGAAAGATACCGGGGAGTGTTTCACAGGTAAGCTCGCCTGGAGGTACGTTGAGGGAAAAATCAGACATGCCAATTGTTCGGCTTGACTTGGGTGTTTGTTTTGTGCTATGATTGCGGTAATCGTGTCATGATAGATATTATCAAAAGAAAGGATTCATACGGTTTCTGATCTCAAGCCCGGCGGGAGTACGGATAGAATCCTTAATCGGCATACATTTTGAACGATTATTTTTGCAGGAGTCGAGCAATGAAACGTTTCGTCCCCATACTGGTTCTCTTCGTATTCGCGCTCTCCTCGATCGCGTCCGCCACCGAGTACTGGCCGCCGGATGATCCCCGGTGGGAACTCCAGGTTCCTCGTGATGACGTCGTATTACCGCAGTTCGACTCGCAGCGGGATCTTCTCGACTACCTCCTCTGGAAGGGAATGATAGATTCGAGTCCGGATGGGGAGGCCGTTTTCACCGGAGAAAGTTTTCTGGAGAACATGTTCGAAGCGGCATCTTTCATCGCGACGCTACAGGTCGCGGATCCCGAGACCATCACGTTCGGTGGTATGCGGGAGGGGGAGCACCTGCCGCTGGTGATCCAGTCAGACAACACGCAGGAGTCGATCTGGGTGTGGTCGAGGTATCACAGTTTAACGGGAGATTCGACCTTCGATGCGAACGTCGGAAATGCCTGGCAGTACATAATGAACTTCCCCGGTTACAGCGAAGAGGGGGGGACCGGTCCCATCGGCTACTACCGTGTCTACAACTGCGCCTGGGGGCTCTGGGCTGTCATGGGGTATGAAGAAGCTTACGGGGACCTGTCCTTCCGCAGTTACGGGGACAGCTGTGCTGCATACATCATGGCCAATCCTCTCGACGTTTTCTCCGGCATCTTCCCGTATGGGATCCTCAACGGCATGGTACAATCCTGGGCACTGGGAAGCCTGAGCCGCTACGGTGAGTATCTTGATGATATCGGCATACAGCTCACTGCAGCCGAGATGGCCGTGGAGGTCAAAGCCTATGTCGAGGACAGTCCGAACAAGCTGGGCTGGGAAAACTGGGCCATGTCGGGGGGGGCGACCATGTGGGGGATCCTGAACTCCTATTTCAAGAGGAGACCTGACCTCCTCGCCAATTGGCTGGCCGATTACGCCGTTTACCTCAGACCGTTCGATGACTCGGGCAGCTGGAACACTGCTCACAACCTTTGGTACGCCCTCGGTCACCAGGCGGTGTGGGAAGCCACCGGCTCCGCCAACCGGAAGGTGAACCATCGGCTACTCGTCGAGGCGATGATGGGGCTGGACACCGACAATGACGGGGGTATTCCCGCCCAGACCGAAGATCCCGATACGACCGATCAGTCATGGGTGACCAATTACCTGTCGTTCATGGGATTTCACGTCCTCATTCCGGAGGGAGACGTTTCCGTGAGTGCGGATCTATACCTGGTGCAGGCCGGAGGAACGCTCTCCACGAATCTTTCTGTTGCCAACAATACAGACAGTACTATTACCTACTCGGGCAGGATCGAGGTCGAAACCCCGTATGGGCCTTTTCCAGGCAACCCCCTCCTTGGCCCGATCGATTTCAGCGTCGGCCCCCGTGGCGTACTCAGTCTGCCGCTCTATCATCCGGTCCCTATCGCCGCACCGTCCGGACTGTACTGGTACCGGGCTTACCTGGATGTGGGGGGTGAGGAGGTCGATGTCGGGGAAATTCCTTTCCTTGTCGTGGTTGGGCCGTAGAGGGGTGGAGAAGGGTTCCTGGCTGATCAGCAGTTTAACGGAACCATCAACGAATATTTCATCCGGCACGTTGTCCCGGATGATGCTGTTAAGAACGGTTGGTGAGGAACCGGCCTGGCAGCAGATCCCGCCTCCCTGATCGGCCGCATTATGCACGTCTGATCTCGCCGTTTCGAAAATCCCGTATTGACTTGATCGGGAGAATATATCATACTCTATCAGGTCTTCTAACGTCTGGATTCACATTGATCACAGGCACCGGTTTTGTCCACGAGGGGGTTCTTATGAAGAGATCCGCACTGCTACTCGCTGTGTTCGTCGCCGTACCGCTCGTACTTTCCGCCCAGATCACCATCACGAGCTCGGATGTACAGATGCCCGTGGGCACTGTCCTGTCCATGGAGTCGACCGACTTCGGGCCTTTTACCGTCGATGTCGGCCAGACGGGAGGACCGAGGACCTGGGATCTTACTGCATACGATACACCCTTCATTGGTTCCACCGAGGTGGTAAGTGTCGCAGGGACTCCTTTCGCCGGTGATTTCCCGACGGCCAACTACTGTACCGAAGTGAGTGAGGATATAGAACAGGGGACGGTATATACATACAGCAACATCGCGAGTGACATGTGGAGCTGGCTGGGCACCGGGATCGAACTGCCCGACAGCTCCTGGATCCAGGAATATGATCCCCCGGGTCAGGTCCCCCTCCCGATAAATATGGGGAGCAGCTGGGTTTTTGCCCAGGGCTGGGCCGACACGGTTCAGGGCATCCCGTTCAGCTACCAGAGCAGGAGTCACGACACAGTTGATGCCTGGGGATCGCTTATCATTCCCATGGGGACTTACGATGTACTGCGTATCGTGTCATACGACACGTCGATCACCGCCTTCGGCATCCCCCCCTTCGAATTCGCGGACACCTCGACGACAATCGGCTACGACTGGTTGAGTAAGGAACTTTTGTTTACCGCAAACATCAGTTCGATAGAAGGTGAGACAAACCCGAACTTTACGACTGCGGAGTCCATCGATCGCGCGTCATCGGGTGTGGGTGTAGAAGATGCTGACGCAGAAACTCCAGAGCGAGTGCCGCTCGTCTTCAGGCTCGATCAGAATTTTCCCAACCCCTTCAACCCGCAGACCGAAATCAGTTTCCATGTTGATGAATCAAGCAGGGGTCAGGTTGAGCTCGGCATCTATTCACTGAGAGGATCGCGGGTGAAAACCCTCGTGTCGAGAGTCATGGGACCAGGGTCCTACACCGTGACCTGGGACGGGAGAAACGACAGGGGCGAGAGGCTGCCGTCCGGCCTCTACTTCTACCGCCTGACTGCGAATGGGGAGAGCCTCACCCGAAAGATGGTACTCGCAAAATGATTTCCCGGGCATGGAATGGCTTTCACGGTTTCCTCCCATGTGAGGTAAA
>CAZZKG010000111.1:0-6511 GCA_964654825.1 uncultured Gemmatimonadota bacterium
CAACGTCAGTGAAGGCGGATTCGTCGCCGTACCGGTAAACATGCAGTAGGAATAATTAAGGAAGACGGCGCCGGGTGGTTGTCCGACAATCACCGGGCGCGGACTCCACAGGATAGAAAGAGTAAAAGAGCACAGCAATCACACGATTGTTGTGTCAATTAAAGCGGGGACAGACCCCAACACACAGGGTCTGTCCCTATTTATTTCGCTTGAGAGTTAATTCGTACATCACAACCCCGAGAATACCGGCAACAGCCAGCAGAGTAATCCACGAGCCCAGTTTCATCGGGAATGACTCGAATCGGAAGTGGATCCGGTGACGGCCCTCCTCGAGATAAACTGCTCGGAACGTATAGTCACTCCGGTATACCGGTATCTCGGTATCCCCTTCGAAGGCTTTCCATGAAGGATAATAGTTCTCGCTGAGGAATACAAAACCTGGTTTTACCAGTTCACATTCGAGGAAAAAACTGTTCACTGTCTCGTCCTTGATCCTCGTCCATTCTCCGCTGTCTGTAGTTGTGTCGGTGCCTGCGGGTTCGAGAGTGACGCCGGGATCTTCCTCGAGAATAATGCAATTTCTGTAGTCGAACGATTCTTCGAGAAGTCTCTTAAGAACCCGATCCGCATCCTCGATCACTTCATAACGGTGTACGATGAATGATCTCGGCAGCATGTCGAGGTTCTCATAAACAATCACACCGTCTCCGGAGAACACCTTTTTGAAGAGAGGGTGCTCGATCGATGATCTGGTCATGATATACTTCACATTGAGCAGGTTGATAAATCTCATCTTAGCCACATTCTCATCAGCGACGAACTCACGGTACCTTCTCAATTCATTACCGTGGTGTCCGGTAACCTCTTCGATTCGGTGGAATGCGAGATGATTCTGAGGGTAAGTCCCGGGGAGCGGGAATACTCGAAACTTGTCTTTGTCCTGTTTCACGAAGTCGACAGCCCTGTCCCTGCCGAAATACGATTCCGGTGAAACAACCTGTATAAATTTCGAATCCACTCTCCAGAGATCCGCAATGGCTACCGCCGAAAGCACAAGGATGAGAATGGGAAAATTTCGGTTCCAGGAGCTTTTCGTGGCATATACCGCTGCCAGAGAGATCGCTACAACGAGACTACTCAGCCAGAGGCCGCGGACAATCGTCCCCTGTGTCTGTTGTAATATGGACATTTTCTCCTGTGTGATTCCGGAATAGAAGACTCGTGTCCACATCGAGAAGAAGAACCCGGGTGATGCAGTAATCAGGATAACAAATCCGAACAGTCCGGCAGTACTGATGGTAAGGATTTTGAGAATCTTGTTTCTTCCTTCCTCTCCTTCCTCCTTACGCATATAATCGAGCCCCCTGCCAGAGAGGAGGAGTACTGAAAACGTGAAGAGAAAGGTGATTAGGCTGGGTGCCCGGAATACGCGAACACCCGGGATGAGGTAATAAAACAGTTTAAAAACCGGAGTGTCGGCCCCGAGTGCATAGATGATCGAGAGTACCAGAATCACCAGCCAGAAACGATTTTCCTTTCGCCTGAGACACACCGCGAGTATGGCAAACAAGAAGGGAACGATACCGCTGTACTCGCTGTTGATTTTGAAAAAATTTCGCCCCCAGTACCTGCCTTGCGAACCGGTGTCGAGTCCGCTGAAATCGGGGAAGACGAGTGAAACGACCTCTTCTGCATGCAACGACCAGGAGGTTGCGAACTCATATCCACGCCCACCTTCCGCGCGCGGCGAATATTTGTTCAGATAGATGTATGGAGGAATGAGCTGGACGGCAGAAGCGGCCACGCCGATTACCATGGCGAATGCGAACTTCGATACAAGACCGAAAATGATCTTCTTTCCCTCTCTCCTCATGCAGTACAGACGGTAGAGGAAATAGAGTCCGATGCCCCACAGGGCGAAATATGCCATCTGTATGTGTGCGGTGAGGATCATCAACCCCGTAGCGGCGCCGAGGAGGAGGAAGTGAAACATCTTCCTGCTCTCCAATCCCCTGTTGAGCAGATACAGAGACAACGGGAAGATGGTGATTACGTAGATTTTTCCTCCGTGCCCACCGTAGACGAGGGAGACCAGATTTGCGGAAAACATATACGCCAGGCCGACGAAGAGGGAAGAATATTTTGATAGGCCGAACGATTTCGCGCAGTGGTAGGACGTGAGACCTGCCAGACAGATGTGAATGATGAGTTTGTAACCGAGTGCCCGGTAGATGGAGATAAAGAATTTAAGTGAGGCTGTGGGATAGAACGTGTCGCCATGCATCGCATCCACGAATGGCAGCCCCCCGAGAATGTAAGGATCCCAGAGAGGAAAAGTGTGAAATGTTCTCACCACATGAGCGTAGAAAGATCGGAAGAATACACCAGCTGCGATCGTGTCCGTACCAAAGAGCATCTCGTCGGAGAAAACGAATTTTCGAAAAAGCAGGAGCGTGAGCACGACGCAGAGAAGTGGGAGAAATCTGTCGATGTCTTTTTCCTGAAATCCGAGAAGGGACTGCTGCTTCGAATCCTTATCACTGATTTCCTTTCGTCTCGAGCCACCAGTTTTTTTACTTTTTCGTCGTCGTTCCATTCACACCGGACCCTTTCTGCGGGATCAGAGACAGCACATATGTTGACAGGAATCCGATCAGTTCTACCGCGGTGAGCCATAACCGTGCCGCGACCGAGATAAACACCGCCATTTTCAGAGGATGGTACTTCTCTAAGAGAAAAACCATGATACCTTCTCGGACACCGAGTCCTCCCGGAGCGAAAAAAGCCAGAAACCCGATAGAAACCGACCCGGACAGGATCCCTGTTGCTTCGGGGATACTGAACACAGTCCTAATTCCGAGGAATCTGAGGAAGATGGAAAAGCCCCAGCCAAAAACGCCCCACGCCAGGACATAGAGTACGATCGTAGTGAAAAGAACTCCCCGCCCGATCTCTTCGGTCACCTCGCTTTTCCCGATAAACCGGAGTGAGAAATTCATCAGTCTGGTCAGAATGTTCGGATACAGGATGAACATGGTCATAACACCCCCGAACAATGTGTACCAGAGATATCCGTTCACAAGACCTGAGTCGCTCGGATACGCACACGTGAAGAATATGGCCACGCCGGTGAGCATCGCGAGGACCTGGTTGTAGAGGGATGCGGGGATACTCTTCTTCGGCTTGATACCCAGTTCGCTGCAGAGATAAGCCATGCCGGCCAGCTGCCACACCTTACCGGGGAGATATTTACCGAGATTGGATCGAAAATAGACGGTGTATGCCTGGCCGGTGGTGATCCGCTCTCCGTAGCTTTTGAGGAAATATTTCCAGATGAGAATGACGGAAATAAAGCCGCACCACACGATGAACATCGACAGGAGGAGAACAGAGATGTCCGGTGTCTCGGGGAGATACTCGATCTGTTTAGCGTTTCTCAGGATGAATACCATCATAAAAACGAGTGCGGCGATGATGAAAACAATTTTAATCAGACTGTTTCGCGAAACCAAGAGGATACTCCCGACAAAACCTGCATTTCAGACGAGTTCTTTTCAGTCCAAAGAATAACAAGTGATACACAACCGGTCAATGGGAATGTCTCTCGTACCCTTTGAAAACGGGGAAAACATGTATTATATTTATCGGCAATATTCAGGAGTATCAGACGACTCGAAAACGCAAGAGGATTGAATAGAGAAAAACTGATTGGGAATCGTGTTGGAGGATTCTATGAGTGGAAAGAAGGTAGATAACACGCTGAAAATCGGACCGGATAACGCAAAAACAACCATCGGGAAGCACATGCTCGCCGATGGTTTTGATATTATCGTGGATCTCAGGAAGAGCAGCGGGTGCCGTCTGATCGATGCGGTCACGGGAAAGAGTTACCTCGATTTCTTCAATTTCTTTGCATCCTGTCCGGTCGGTGCCAACCATCCACGGATGACTTCGAAGGAAGCACAGGAGCAGCTCATCTGGGCGGCGATCAACAAACCTTCGAACTCGGATTTCTACACCATCGAAATGGCGGAATTCGTGGATTCGTTCGCGACAAATACACTGCCCGATGAACTGCCCCACCTCTTTTTTATCAGCGGCGGTGCTCCGGCGGTCGAGAATGCATTTAAAACCGCATTCGACTGGAAAGTTCGACACAACTTCGAAAACGGGATGAAGGAAGAGCGGGGATACCGGATAATTCACTTCGAACAGGCGTTCCACGGCCGCACCGGCTACACACTCAGCTGCACCAATACGGCGGACCCGAGAAAAACAAAATTCTTCCCCACGTTCGACTGGCCCAGGATCCCCAATCCGAAGATTCACTTTCCGCTCACCGACGCAAACCTCCAGAAGGTCATCGAGGCGGAGGAGAAAAGTTTATCTCTCATCAAGAAAACAATCGCTGATTCTCCCGAGGACATCGCAGCCATCGTGATCGAACCGATACAGGGGGAAGGGGGGGACAACCACTTCAGAGGTGAATTCCTCCGTGAGCTCAAAGCGATTGCGGACGGTTCTGATATCTTCCTCATTTTCGATGAGATCCAGACGGGTTTCGGAGGCACCGGGAAATGGTGGGCGTTCGAACACTTCGATATTGTACCCGACATCATCGTTTTCGGTAAGAAGACACAGGTCTGTGGTATCGCCGTCGGGCCGAAGGTGGACACCGTCAAAAACAATGTTTTCGAGGAGTCGAGCAGGATCAATTCCACGTGGGGAGGAAACCTCACTGACATGATCCGGTGCAAGTTTTTCATCGACATCATCATCGAGGAAAACCTGCTGGACAATGCGGCTCAGGTCGGTGATTATTTCCTCGGGAAGCTCGAAGAAGTCTCCGGGAGCTTCACGGGGAAGATGACGAACGTGCGGGGCCGTGGATGCATGATCGCGTTCGACCTGCCGACGGGTGAGGACAGGGATAAACTTCTCGGCGAGTCGCAGAAGAACGGTCTCCTCGCCCTCGCCTGCGGAACCAGGTCGGTGAGGTTCAGGCCGCCTCTCAACATCACCCGGCAGGATGTGGACGAGGCAGTGGAGATCATCTTCAAATCCCTGAAAGCGATTTTGTAGGAATCACTTCCGAGGCAGGCGAATCATCCCCGGCTGATCGGGGTATTACAGAGGAACTGCGGCACAGAACCGCGGGACTTGTTTGACTTCGTACACACGTACTTGTTATATTTTTAGTATATGTTTCAGTATCAGTAATACCGGAGGGCTAGTCCTAACTGGTAAGGCAGCGGACTTGAAATCCGCCGAGCTTCGGCTCATGGGGGTTCGAATCCCTCGCCCTCCGCCACTCAACCCGGTACCATGGAGGAAATATGAGCATGAATGTGATGAAGGCTGGAATAACGTTACCGCTGGTGGCAGTTTTTCTTCTCCTGACTATCGCTTCATGCGGCAATGAGGATCCCCTCGCTCCCGGCGGCGCCACTATGACGATTTCGGCAAACCCGTTGAGTATTCCCGCCGACGGAGCATCGACCACACAGATCGAAGTGGTGATGATGGACAGCTCGGGCAGCGCGCTGAACGGCAACGTCGTCTTTTTCACGACCACACTCGGCAGCATAACCCCTCAGGCGACCGTCGACAACGGGATTGCGCGAACCACACTCACCGCGGGGACCAACGAGGGGACGGCCACCGTAACAGCCATCTCGGGATCACTATCGGACACGATCCAGGTCACGATCGGATTCCAGAACGTCAGTATTTTTCTTACGGCCAATCCTCCGGAGATCCCGGCAGACGGCATTTCAACGTCCACGATCGAGGCATTTGTCACTGAGGACAAAGGTATCGTTCCCGATGGGACGGATGTGGCATTTACGACGACCCTTGGCACGATCACACCGAATGCCCAGACCGTCAGCGGTCGGGCAACAGCCACACTAACGGCCGGAGTCAAGGAAGAAACGGCAACCGTTACTGCCATTGTGAGAAGCACGTCACAAACCACCGATGTGACCATTGGTATCCCGGTTTCCAATATTACACTTACTGTCAATCCCACAGAATTCGAAGTCGAAACGGCAGACGCTCAGACTCACGTCGCAAGTGTTATCGCCACTGTGTGGGATGCAGCGGGTAATCCGATTGATAACAAACCTGTGATCATCACGTCCGACAAAGGATCGCTCGATTCGGCGGGGTCGGTTCGGAAAACCGACGAATTCGGGCAGGTGACCGACACCTTCCGCATTACGATTGCGGTACCTCAGGGGACCTCACAATCGGTCAGGCTTACGGCCACCTCGGGTTCGATCAGCGCGACGGCGACGATCACGATCATCAATAAAGGGTAGGGAAGGGGCCATTAATCCCTGAACAGGTGTTTCAGGATGAAGAAGACGTTCTCTCTTCGTTCCCTGAGGCGCCGGGCGAAGTAGGGGAGCCAGTGGGAGCCGTAGGGCACATAGACCCTCATGGTGTACCCTTCCTCGACGATTTCTCTCTGCAGTTTTCGCGCGACTCCATAGAGCATCTGAAATTC
>CAZZKG010000112.1:0-6460 GCA_964654825.1 uncultured Gemmatimonadota bacterium
AATGGAGGCCTTCTCGAGGAAACGAATAGAGGCGGTCCTGAGGAGGAACAAGGGCAACAAAGCCAGGACGGCCCGAGAGCTCGGGATTCACAGGACGCAACTGTACCGGTTTCTGGAGAAATTCGGCCTCGTCTGAGTCGGGAAGGATGTTAAAAAAATCTTGACATTTGTAAATAATAGGATAGAATACAAAGGTCGAATAGTCTGTGTTCATATCGCTTAACCGAAGGATGGAGGAAGGCCATTGAGTATTAAGGAGCTGTTTTTTGCAGGGGGATTGATGATGTGGCCTCTGCTTTTCTGCTCAATTCTGGGGTTGGGTATCATCATCGTCAAATATTTCACCCTCACCATTGCAGGAATGCAGAGCAAGAAACTCCTCGGTCAGGTGAACGAGATGCTCGGGCAGAGGAGGATCAAGGATGTCACAGAGTGCTGTGAAAACTCAAAAGGTCCGGTAGCCGCTATTCTCCTGGCAGGTCTCAAGAAATTGAATCAGGGATCAGACAGGGTACTGCGTGCAATCGAACACACCGGATCACTCGAGCTGTCATTTCTAGAAAGAGGGCTTGTGGCTCTTGCAACTATTGCGACGGTCGCGCCTCTCATGGGGTTTCTCGGTACGGTCGCCGGAATGATACAGGCGTTCGGAGCCATCGAGGCGTATGGCGAGGTCGAGGCTACTCTCGTCGCCGGAGGCATCAAGGTGGCACTCATCACCACCGCCACAGGTCTCATCATCGCTATTCCTATCAGTATGGCCCATAGTTACTTCGTCACCAAAGTTGACAGGATCATCCTGGACATGGAAGAAACCTCGGAAAACATGGTTGACGCCATCTATCAAATGGAGCAAGAAGCTGCGAGGAAGTGAGTTTCCTGAAAGTCCGAACATTCAACGGAGATCTGATCAGGAATGATATTTAAAACCGGATCGAAGATTCAGGCTGAGATACCGACATCGTCGATGGCAGACATTGCCTTTCTGCTCATCATTTTCTTCCTGACAACTACTGTATTCAGTGAGGACAAGGGGCTGCAGCTGGTTCTTCCTGAAGCGTCAGCCGAGCAGGTAAAAGTTTCCCGGAGGAATATCTTCCACATCTTCCTTTATCCGGATGGTCAGTTGTCCATCAAGAGAGGGAGGGATCCCCACGAACAGATAATAACAACAGTTGAACTCGAGGGGATCATGCGTGCCGAGATCGAAGCCAATCCCAACATCATCGCTGCAGTAAAAGTGGATGAGATGTCGCGGTATGAGGACATGATCAAGGTGCTCGATGAACTTCAGCTTGCCGAGGCGACGAGAATTTCCATCCAACCATGGATAAAGTAAATCAAGGAGAACCGTTTTGATCAGAGGTTCCAAGCAATTCAAGATGGAAACGAAGCTGGAATCAAGGATTCCAAACTCCTCCCTTGCGGACATCGCCTTCCTTCTCTTTATATTTTTCGCGGTCACGACTACGTTCAGACCGAAGGACTATCCCGGAACGAAACCTGTACTACCAGAGGCGAAAGCTACTGAAAAGATCGATGAACGGGTGAAGGACATCATTCACCTCTGGGTGATCCCCAATGGCGAGATCTGGATAAATGATGTGCAGGTTCCACTGGAAGGCCTCGCAGGATATATCCAGCCGGTCCTCATGAAACAACCCAGGCTCATGGTTGCCGTAAAAGCGGACAAACAGGCAGAGTTCGGAAACATAAACGAAGTGCTGGATCAGTTGAAAGTCGTAGGAGCAGTACGCGTTACCTTCGCGACTGACAAGGTCAGGGATAAAACGATTTAGCGGGGTGCTCTTTATGGAAATGGCAACATCGAGAGAGCTCGGACTGAGAATACCAGAGAACACGCTGTTCAAGGCAAGGTACAAAAAATATTTTCTCTTCTCGGTCGCCACATCGATTGTCGTACACCTCGTATTGATGATGGTTCTGCCGGGCATGAGTCCCCCGGATTTCGGGTCAAAAGCTACCGAGACGATCGTCACCGATATCCCGCCGGAGATCGCGATTCCTCCGCCTCCGGCCAAGATAGCAAAACCGGCCGTACCGGTCGAGGCTGCGGTTGAGGAAGATGTGTCAGAGGAGATCACCATCGCCGAGACCACACCCGAGGTGGATATTCCCATTACCCAAACCATAGAAGAGCAGCCGGTGTTCACACCGTATGAAGTAGCGCCGGTGTTGATCAAAGGCACGGTGAATCTCGTGTATCCTGAACTTTTGAAAAAGGCGGGTATTGAAGGGACCGTCTTCCTCTGGCTCCTGATCGATACGTACGGGACCGTACAGAAAGTGCAGGTCTTCAAGAGCTCAGGGAATACCGCGTTGGATGATTCGGCGGTTCGCGCATATCGCCCGGCCCGATTTACTCCGGCGTACTCACGGGATATCCCCGTAAAAGTGTGGGTTCAGTGGCCCGTCAAATTCACTCTAAGATAGTCCGGTATTCATTTTAGGATCTCCACTCACGTGCCGGGATTCCCACCCGGTGTGGAGATCGTGGTGTATGTGCTCCGATTGTGTCACATTATGTGACGTGTTGTGACACTATGACACCGGGGAAATATATGAGAGGATTGGTGACTTGTTATAAATTATATAGATACAGGGTCTTGTGGGGATCCTGTGACCGTTTCTTCCGATGTGTCGGCAGGGTGGGGAGAAAGTAACGCGTGACACAATTGATAACGCTTTACGTGTAATACAGTTACAGAAGTTGTTCTGTCCGGGTGCGTCACATATTGTGACGCCTCCGCTCCGGGAGATCATTCAATAATGGGACAGGTTAGAAAACAGGTCTTCTGTTGGTTTTATAATCCAATGATACACAACGGGTTAGTGTGAGGCGTGGGTGTGGCGGCGAGGTCCGGTTTCTGGTATGCTTCTTGCCTTGGGGTGAGAAGCTCTTTTGGGGTTTTTGTTGAGTCATTCAACATGGATTTAACTTGTACAGAGATGAATGGGAGTTTCGAAAGGAGGTGACCAGGAATCCCGTCAGATTCGAAGAGTCCACACAGGCAAACGAGAGGAGGAGGTATGGTGCACGTTAAACGCTTAGGATTTTCCGCCTCTCTCGCGGTCTGTCTATTGATCCTGTCGGTATCGTTCGGCCCGAACTTGTTCGCGCAGACTACCGGAAAGGTAGAGGGGATCGTGACAGACGCGGATACCGGGGAGCCGCTGGTCGGGGCGCAGATAGTGGTTGAGGGCACACTGCTCGGGAACATTACGAACGACGAAGGATACTACTTCGTCCTCAACGTTCCCGTCGGTCTTCAATCAGTGAAAGCCCAGATCATCGGTTACCAGTCGCTGACGGTGAAGGATGTGAGAATCCTTGCCGGACAGACGCACGCGGTCGATTTTTCACTGAAATCGACGGTGCTGGAACTTCCGGGGCAGGAGATATACGGTGACAGGGAGCCCCTTGTTCCTAGGGACAACACGGTATCGAAAGAGAGATTTACGGGAGAGACCACACTGGAGATACCGACGGACAACGTGACGCAGGTTATCACATTGCAGGCAGGTATAACCCGGTATGGTTCGAGGTTCAGCATCAGGGGCTCGAGGCCTGAAGAGGCGGCTGTGTACGTTGATGGTATAAACGTCAAGAGTTACACAACCGACGGGTTACAGGCCGAGGACGATCTCGATGTAGGTGAGAACGCGGTGGAGGAGGTGGACGTCATCACCGGAGGGTTTTCATCAGACTTCGGCGATGCAGGTGCGGGAATTGTCAATATTGTGACGAAAGAGGGTGGTCAGAAGTATTCGGGTCAGTTCCGTATCGAGACGGATGAGTTTATGCCGACGACATCGAACTACGGATACAACAGGGCTCAGGTCTCAGTCGGCGGGCCGATCCCGGCACTTTCCGAAAATCTCAGCTTTTTCTTCTCCGGGGAGATTACCGGCCAGGGTGACAGGTTCCCGCGGTCCGATGGTTTCAAAGGGCGAAACGAGGATATCGGCTGGCTGGCGGACATGTACAGTTTCAGCGACGAGGTGCGGGACTATCTCGGTCACGACCTCGACATCAATGAGCAGCTGAGGCTCGCCAGGGCCAACAATGCCGACATGCCGATCCTCGACATCGAGAGCTTCCGTACCGACGATGGGGAGCATCTCGGGCGTCTGGTCGGCAACACGGGAGATGAGTCGAGGGCTCAGGCCAAGATCGCCTGGCAGGCTAACAAGAACATCAAGCTGACCGGTACCTACATGTATGATCGTGACCAGGGGCTTGCGTTCAACCGCAACATGATATTCTGGGACAACGTGAGCAACGGGGTGTTTTCCAACGGGAACCATCTGGGGATCATCGGTTACAACCACACGATCAGCCAGTCGGCGGAGCGTTCATCGAACATCCAGGTCAGGGCTAGTTTCCAGAGGGCCTGGCTCGTCCTGGGTCCGAAGTACAACGTGGACGATGCGTCCTCGGGATTCGGTCAGGACCTCGGGTACAATGACATGCGGAGTATTCTGAACTACCGCATCGGCAACATCCCCATCTTCCTCGACGACCTGAAGGGCGGTTGGGTAAAGAGCCTTCAGGACGTTCTCAACAGGTATCAGTACGATTTCGAGCTGAGGACCGGCAGGAACGGCCAGAACCCGTTCGGCGTGACTGCGGCCGGATTCCTCGATGCCGATGTCGGGTATTATGATTTCCTGAGGACGATGGAAGAGGACAGGGCGAACTTCAGGGTCGATTTCGACAGTCAGATCAACAAGATCCACCGCGTGAGAGCCGGTGCGGACGTAAAGTACTGGCAGGTTGACTACTATTCGAACAACCTGACGTCATCGACTTTCCTGAACTTTTTCAACGCGAAGCCGGAGATGCAGTCGTTCTACCTAGAGGACAGACTGGATTTCCAGGATCTCGTGATCGACCTCGGTTTGAGGGTTGACTCGTTCCAGGCCGGTACGAAAGCGCCGAGAGTGATCGGTGATCAGACAGCAGAGTCGTCGGGCGATCCGGCCAACCCGAACAGCCGTGAAGGCGGTGGAGTCGAGCCTTCGAGGCTGACCGAGATAAGTCCGAGGCTGGGTGTCGCCCATCCGGTTACCGAGAAAACACAGATCAGGCTTAGTTACGGGACCAAGTTCCAGGTCCCCACGTTCCTGCATATGTACCGGGGCATCAACATCAGCCTCACCGAGCAGCAGAACACGAACCAGTTCTTCGGCAATCCGTACCTCGGATTCAGGAAAACCACGAGTTTCGAGGTCGGTATGACGACGCTGCTGTCCGAGGACTGGGTGCTCGATCTGGTCGGATACAACCGGGACATCGACGGGAACATCTCAGCCCGTTACCTGCAGCAGAATCCCGACATACAGTTCCTCAGGATCTATACGAACGTGGATAACGGCAATGTGAAGGGCTTCGACACGTCGATCAGGAGGAGGTTCAGCAAGTATTACTCGATGGACCTCACCTACACGATGCTCTTTGCAAGAAGCACCGGTACCGATCCCGAAGATTTCGTGCGAAACGAAGGCTTTTTTATCGGCGGTGACCGGCCTCCGCTCCCTCCGGTCGAGACGAATCCGAATGATTTCGACCAGATGCACACGTTCAACACCCAGTTCAACGTCAAGCTGCCGGGTGATTTCAGGGAGGGGACGAACCTCGGGAAGTTCCTGAAAAATACCGGCTACTACTTCACTCTTCAAGCGAACAGTGGACGGCCGTATACGACGCAGAACGCGAACTTCGATTTTATCGAGAAGTCGAATGCCAGCAGAAGGGGTTGGGAGTTCATCGCAAACCTGAGGATCATCAAGGATCTCAACTGGGGAGGTCTCGACTATTCGGTATTCGCAGACGTCCGCAATCTCTTCAACAACGTCAACCTGAGCACGAACCAGACAGACGTGTTCTCGAGCGCCGGGATCACCAACGGTGTGTACCAGACTACGGGGTCACCGTACTCGGACGGCCAGACGGTGAGACGGGCTATTGATGGTATCGGGGTAGATGACCCGAGCCTTTACACAGGGCCGCGGCGGACGGACATCAATGGAGACGGCGTGTTTGATGAAGCAGACGATGCAATGATCATCGACCATCTCGACTTCAATGGTGACGGCAAGGTGAGTGTTGAGGAGGAGCTGACGATGAGGCTTCTCGCGGGTGGTGCAAACGACGCCACTCCGTTCAACTTCGATCGTCCGAGAGAAGTGAGGCTCGGGTTCGAGATGAGATTTTAATAGATTCGAAGGAGGCGTTCTATGAACAGAGGACGAAGGAGGATAGGGGGATCAGGCGTTGCATCTGCCGCCCCGATCCTCGTATTATCGGTTTTCCTCCTGTTTCTGGCCTACAGCGGTGCGAGTTCATACGTGAGTGTGAAGGGTGGTAACAAAGGCCCCTCTCCATCGAAACTTGTACTCAAGTTTCATGATTTCAACTCGGTAAAACTTGCCATCT
>CAZZKG010000113.1:0-6434 GCA_964654825.1 uncultured Gemmatimonadota bacterium
ATTACCTGCGACAATGGAATTCGGAGGTACATTTTTTGTCACTACACTCCCCGCTCCCACGATTGATCCTTCTCCTATCGTGACCCCGGCTAAAATAGTGGCACTTGATCCGATAGACGCGCCTTCTTGCACTAGAGTCGGAACGCACTCCCAGTCATCATCGGTCTGCATACCACCGTCCCCATTTGTGGCCCGGGGATACATGTCGTTGATAAATGTCACGTTGTGCCCGATAAAGCAGTTGTCTTCGATCGTCACTCCTTCACAGATGAACGTGTGGCTCGAAATCTTACAGTTCTTCCCGACACGTGCATTCTTCTGCACTTCGACAAAAACACCGATTTTCGTGTTGTCGCCGATTTCGCAGCCGTAGAGATTGGCGAAATCGTAGATTTTTACATTTTCGCCGAGCTTAACGTCCGGTGCTATATTCCTGTAATTCGGACGACCCATAGGAGCCCAACTTCCTCCTGTTGTTGACGGGGATTGCGTAACCGCTGTTTCTCAGAGACTCATTTGCCGCTTCCATGATCTCGATGACGTGAAGGCCGCTGTATCCGTTACTGCGGGGTTCCTTCTCCTGTTCGATACATTCCACAAAGTGACCACACTCTTCCTTCAACGGCTCGTGTTCGTTGAGAAGCGGGATGTGGATGTCACCGTAGCGGTAGGAGAAATGAAATTCCGCGAAGGTGTCGTAATACTTGGGGACTTCGACACCCTTGTCGTAGATCTTGATCTTCTCGTTCTGGCTGATGTCATCATAGAGGAGCATTTTTTTGCTCCCCACGAAAACCATCTGACGGATCTTTTTCGGGTCGAGCCAGCTATTGTGGAGAAAAGCGATCGTACCGTTGTCGAAAGTGAGCGTGGTGTGCGCCACATCTTCGATGCCCCTCTTGAAATGATCCTTCCCCTGGGCATTCACGAGAAGCGGTCCCTTTTCGAGGATGTAGAGAATAATCGAGATATCATGCGGCGCCAGGTCCCAGATGACGTTGATATCGGGCTGGAAAAGGCCGAGATTCACTCGCGTGCTGTTGATGTAGAGAATCTCACCTAGCTCGCCGCTTCTGACGATTTCCTTGATTTTGTTGACAGACGCCGTGTACTCGAACGTGTGACCGACCATGAGGACCTTTTTCTGTTTCTCAGCGAGATCGATTATTTCCCTGCACTCTGCGGATGAACTCGCAAACGGTTTCTCGACCATCAGGTGCTTGTCAGCATTTAAACACTCCATTGCCAGCGGATAGTGTGTCCACACGGGCGTTGCTACACACACAGCATCGATCCCGCCATCCAGAAGTTCACGATAGTCATCTGTCGTTTTGATACCCTTGAAAAGGGAGTCCATCCGCTTGAGCTTGTCCTGGTCTTTGTCGCAGCAGATCGTCATCTCACAATCAGGAAGCGAATTGAAATTGCGGATGAGATTGGGCCCCCAGTAACCACAGCCGATTACACCTACTTTAACCATGACAACCTCCTTCTACACTGCGCCCTGAGTATTGAGTACCGCTTTGAACGTTCTGAGAAGAATTTTTATATCGAGAAGGATCGATTGCTCTCTCGTGTACTTCAGATCAAGACGGACCATGTCATCGTATTTCAACCTGCTCCTTCCTTCTACCTGCCAGAGTCCGGTCAAGCCGGGTTTTGCCTCCATGATCCTCCTCCAGTGCCAGATCTTGTAATTTTTTACTTCGTAGTGAACCGGCGGTCGCGGCCCGACCAGGCTCATCGTCCCCGCCAGGACGTTGAAGAACTGGGGAAGCTCATCTAGACTCGATTTTCGGAGTATGTGTCCGATCCCGGTAACCCTTTCGTCATTTTTCAGCTTGAAGAGCGGCTTGTCTTTTGTGCCCAGGTTTGTTTCATCACTCTTTCCCCCTATGAGCTTCTTCATATATTCTCTGTGCTTTTCCTCTTCACAATCAGCCCGCATCGTCCTGAATTTGTAGAAGATAAAGGGGATCCCTCTGTAGCCCACCCTTTCCTGCTGGAAGATCACCGGACCTTTTGATGTGATTTTTATCAAAGCGCCTATCACGATCATAAAGGGGAAAAAGATGAGTATGCCACAGAGTGCGCCAACAATATCGATCACCCTTTTTGCCGTTCTGAATGGCGAATTGTATTTTCCGAGAATAATTGAGACCATCGGACACGCACTCGGGACAGCGGGTATACATGGGACATGTGTCCTGCTCCAATTGTAATCAATTGTGCAGTTATGTTCTACTATTTCGTAGTGATATTGTTCATACATTTTTTTGAAATGTCAGATATTTCTCGATTACCGGTGTAACGTTGTATATTTCGCACTCGTACCCCTTCTTTGAAGAAAACGTACAAACGCTGATCGATTGGATGATGGCGAACTGATCTTCCCTGTTCTCCTCCCTGAGATGCATGTAATAGATCTTCGATATCTTATCAATGAACTCTCTCGCCCCTTCCATACTGGTATCAATGAGAAGGACTCCGATCTTTTCTATGTGATTATGATATTTCACGTCATAGTCCCGAGTGTGCTCCGATATAATTTCAATAAAATCTTTCAAGAGCTTCTTTCTTTTGTGTACTGATATCCCGCCGTTTTCTTTGGACAGAAGAAAGAGAACGCAGGAGTGAGGAAGTCCGCTCCGAAAACTTCTGTTCCTTTCTTTTCGTAATACTTTGACGAACTTCTCGATCGAGTACCAGCCATCTCGACCATCTACCAGGTCTGATATCCTGTTGGTGTTGAAAAACCTGCGTATTTTCAGAAACATCGTTCAGGACTCGATATGTTGATAGAAAACATTTGAAAATCTCTCGTTTGAGAACAGTTCATGTTAAAGCTTCCGATATAACCATTCGGGGATATGATACTTCCTCTTGTTGAGTACAGCTCCCAGCACATCAACACCGGATTTCTCGAACATTCGCATGGCCTCCTGGATTACCTCTACCCGTGTACGGTCTGCTTCGATAACCAGTATGACACCATCGCAGATTTTGCTCAATGCAAGACCCTCCGCATAGTTGAGTATCGGAGGAATGTCGAGGAATATGTGCTGATACCTTGTCCTCAGGCCATCGAGGATCGATCTGAACCTGTCGATGTGCTCTTCATTGAATCGAAAATTGGTTTTCTGACCGGTGGTAATCAGTTCGAGATAAGACATGGAGACCTGCCGCGTCACCTCCTCGAGTGACAACTCATTGTACAGGAGTTCGCTCAGGCCTCCCTCTATCTTAACCTCGAACATCCGGTGGAAGGAGGGGTTTCTAACCTGAGTGTCGATCAGGAGTACCTTCTGTTTTTTCCGCCTGACGGTTTCGATCGGCGATTCATCATCTGCTTCCTCTGTCGTGACCTGCTGGAAATATCCGTTTTCCCTACCCGCAAGCATCAGTGAAAGAAGAGCAGTTATCGTCGAGCTGCCCTGTTGGGGTATGATACCCGAAATCCCGATGATCTGTCTCGATTCTCCTGAATTTGCAGAACGCAGGCTCTCCAGGATTACCTGCAAATCATTCAGTGCGTCATCGCTGAATTTCTGAAGCTGTAGAGGCATGTGATGGTCACAGGATTCAATATTTTCTTGTTCTTCGGTGTGTAGTGTCTCCTCCCAGGGGAGGATCTTCGAATCGATCTTACCCTCTTTCTCTGCTTTATGAAGGGCCTTCTGAAAGAGCCTCATGATGTTCTGTGTCTCCTTTCTTCGCCGATTCCTGTACAATCGCTCTTACGGCCATACATACCGACTCACTCGGTCTGTCAAAGAAATACCTGCTATTGCAGCACAACGAAACCAAGTCTCACACCGAGTAAGAGTGCACAGAATGTTACGATCGTCACTACGATAAATCCGACGAATGAAACAAGTATGATCGTTTTTGTATTCAGTCGATTCATGCGGAGCAGTTTATGATCAATGATACACTGTTCAAATACCGTTTTTACGGTATTGTAGTCGATTGCACTTTCATAGTGAGACTCATTGCTCTGCCCGTCGGCACCGGTCCCATCTCCCGCTTCGGATGAAGATTGCTCGTAAGAGCTGCACGATTTGAGTTCTGTCATCCCATCATCAGCAGTGACATGTTTATCCCCGTTCTCGTTACTGAGGTTGTCTACGATACCTTCGTCGACCAATCTCGAGTTCACCGTATACCCTGCCAGAAGAGCTTTGTCGCAGAGGATGTTGATGCGTCTCGGGATCCCTTCGGAAACGTCATAGATCCTGTTTACTGCATCATCTGTGAATATTCTTACACTTCTCCTTCCGTTTGCCACGGCAAGTCTGTGCTCGATGTAGGATCCGGTTTCTTTCCTCGTGAGCGGGCTTAATTTGAATCTCAGGGCGATCCTCTCACGTAACTGTCTAAGATCATTCCGCTTTAACAGAGCTTCGAATTCCGGTTGACCGACGAGAATGATCTGGAAAAACTTCTCGCGCATCGACTCGACATTGGACAGAAGCCGTATCATTTCGAGACTGTCCCTGGAGAGATTCTGGGCCTCATCCACGATCAGGATTGACTTTTTCCCGATGTGATATCTCCACTTCAGGAATTCCTGGAGTTTCATCACAAGATCAGCAACGGTGTTCCCGCTGAAGGCAATCCCGAACTCTTTGCAGATGTTCCTGATGAGCTCCTTCGGATCGAATACGGTGAAGTGGACCCGGGCACTGAGATATTCTTTCGGCAGGTTCAGTGAAAGGCTGTTGATGAGGATCGTTTTCCCGAGGCCGACCTCACCGGTCAGCATCATGAAGCCGCTGTCCTGTGTGATCGCGTAGATCATCTGAGATAGTGCCTCCGTGTGACCGGGACTGAAATAGATGTATTTCGGATCCGGAGACAGCGAGAACGGTTTCTCTCTCAGTTTGTAATAATCGAGATACACGATATCACAGCCTTTTTGTGTGAAAGAAAAACTCCTGGTTCAGGTGACTGAAAACTGTTTCATCATCAGCCCACTTTTGATTTTAACTTCTCTTCCTGGCCCGCCCCGTCAGGCTCGATGACCCGGACAGAACCAAGCGCGTTCAATTCCGTCAGCTGCTCAAGTTCAAACGGGGAACCGACGGAATGATCAAAGTAATCGATGAAAAATGCGAGGCCGAACGCACCGACCAGTCCGAAGAACAGGCCCAGCATTATGTTGTATGCCTTTCGCGGCTTGACCGGATCCTGGGGAACATATGCAGGACTTATGACTCTGGCTTTCACCCCTCTCTCGGGCTTTACCCTCGATATCCGTGCCTCTTCCCACTGTTTCGAGAACATCGAATAGAGTTCGAGGTTGTCATCGATTCCGCGTTTTAACTGGGTGAGCTCGTATTCATCCTGGGCAAACTCCTGCATCTCCTTTTTGGTATTGTCGATCGAAGCTCTGAGTGCATTCTCCTCGGTTTCCAGAATACTGATCGATGCTTCTTCCATGTCGATGATCTGCTGAATCTCCTGCTTTATTTTTGTCTTGATCGTCGATATCTGTTTTTCGAGGTCGACGACTTCCTGGTACTGGGGAGTGAACTTCTGAAGGAGGAGATCCCTTTGAAGTTCACGGTCCATCAGATCGCTCTCGAGCTTTTCGATGAACTGCACCCGGCTCATGTTATCAGCTGAGCCGGTGGAAGGGATCCTCATCTCACCGCCGTTTTGCTGATGCTTTTTGATAACGGCAAGTTTCGCCTCCCTGCTTATCCGTCTCATTTTTACATCTGTCAGACTTTTTTCGTAATCCGCCAGCCTGGCTAAAAGAATTCCTCTCTGATCCTCCGGTGAGATCATGCCTTTCCGTTTCTTGTACTCGGTCTGACGCGACTCGAGTTCCCGCAGGTTTTTATCGGCAAGGTGCATCTGGTCTTCGAAGAACTGGTACGATTCAATGCCGTCTGCCAGCTCGAGCCGGTAGTTGACGTAGGTACTGATGACCTTCTCCAGCACATTTACGATCAGATGAGGATCTCGTCCCTCGTAAGCAATCTCAATCACGTTGCTGTTCTGCGAGTTGGAAACCGACAGTGTCTTCTCGAATCCCTCCACCGCTCTGTCGAATCTTCGTGCCGGATCAGTGTTGGAGGAAAACTTGCTGTCCCGGTCTAATTCATCCAGCTTGAGTTCACGCACGACCTGGACGGCCACCGGATGACTCGTGATGATGTCGATCTCCGTATTGATCCAGTTGAACCGATCATAACCGTCCCGGAAGTTCTGTCCCAGAAGGAGTAATTTCTCAGAATCTACTTCCCGCTCGAGAATCAGCTTTGCGCTTGCCTCATAAACCGGCGGCCAGAGAATACTCCCGACGGTGACGATGGTGACTACGGTCACGAAGAAGGTGATGATAAGCTTTTTCCGTTTGAACACGACGTTCAGGATATTTACCAGCGATGCCGGCTTGTCATGCTCCTGGCCGTTTAAAGAATAGT
>CAZZKG010000114.1:0-6352 GCA_964654825.1 uncultured Gemmatimonadota bacterium
TATATTCTTCCACCCAACTTTTGAGCTTGACAGTTGAATTACCCCTGTTGATATTACAATTCAGGGAAGGTGAAGAACACTCATGGTCACGGGTTTCAAATCGAGCTACACAGATCACGGTGAGTATCACACTATCGAAGCCGAGATCCCGGTCAGCGCATCGCTCAAGAATATCTGGGCCATCCTGACGGATTACGAGAACATCGACGAGTTCATTCCGGGGATGGAGAGGAGTGAAGTCATCAAATCGTATCCCCGGGGAGCCATTGTCCTCGAACAGGAAGGGGCGGTGTCGATATTTCCTTTCACATTCCGATCGAGGATTCTGCTGCAGATCAGGGAAGATCCCATGAAGAGGATCACCTTCGAGATGATCGAAGGTGATTTTGACTCGTACCGGGGATCATGGACCCTAAAGAGAAGTGGCAGCACCGTCATCGTGGGGCTCACAATCAATGCTTCGTATCCTGTCAGGATACCCAGGTTCTTCATTTCCCGTTCACTCTCCCGGATCGCCCGGAACTCGCTCTCGGCAATCGCCGAGGAAGCAGAACGGAGGGCCGGGAGTCCGGATGGTGTGTCAGCTCCCTCCTGACCCGCGCAGCGCTTTCCTCACCCTTTCTTTTGCTTCGTCTTCCCTGCCCCAGAGCTCGAGAAATATCGACAGGATGGGTCGAGCCTCGTTTTTTCTCCCCTGATCGAGAAGGAGGAATCCGAGGTTGTAGTAGGCTTCGGGGAAATCGGCCTTGAGCTCGATGGCTTTTCTGAGAGCCTGCTCCGCCATATCATGTTCCCCTTTTCTATCGAGAAGAGCTCCGATGTTGTTGAAACCCTGATAGGAGGTCGAGTCCAGAGCTACCGCTCTCCGGTAACTGTCGAGTGCTCCATCGAGGTTTCCCTGCGCCTCGAGCGCATACCCCAGGTCAAGGAAGCGGTCAGCTGAAGGTGGTCCGGACCTGGCGAACTCTTCAAGAATCCTTACGGCATCCTCCACCCTGTCGAGCCGGATGAGTATGAGGGCTTTCTCTCTCAATGCTTCCTGCATATCCGGTTCGAGAGCGAGCGCCTGCTCAATCTCCTCGAGCGCGGCGACCGGGTTACCAGACTCCTTCCGGATCACTCCTGCCCAGAATCTCGCTTCGGCATTCTCAGGATCGGCATTGACGGCTGAATCAAAGGCATCCGCCGCCTGTACAACCTCGCCTTTCGCTCTCAGCGACTTCCCCTTTCCAATAAGCGCCCCCACATATACCGGGTTCACTTCCAGAATCGCTTCGAAGGCCGCGAGTGCGGAGTCGGCCTGTCCTGTTTCGAGGAAGGTTTTTCCCAGGTTGAGGGAAATGTCGAGGTAACCGGGGCTGATCTCCAGCGCCCGCCTCCACGACCCGGCGGCTTCTGAATACCTGCCGAGATTGTAACAGGAAAGCGCTTTCTGATTGAGGAGGGTGACGTTCGTCGGATCCAGCTTCAAAGCTACGCTGAAACCCCGTTCGGCCTCCTCATAGTCACCCCGCTCATAGGCAAACATTCCCGTCTGTTGGGCGGCGAGGACCGGGAGCATGTCCTTCGGATCTCGAAGAGCGCCGGGCCGGGTACCGACACCGGCGATGTATCCGAGACTCGCGAGCTTCTCCAGGGTCTCACTGTCGGCTGCATGTCCTGCCACCCCCGAGGCCGTTGTGATCTCTCGCCGGAGGGAATCGAGCGACACCCCAAGCCGCCCGGCTATGGATGACTCTTTATCCAGCAGGTTGTCTGTCTCACCAGGATCATCACGCCTGTTGTAAAGCTCCCGGTGCGGAGCGGCGATGTATTTCCAGTCACGGTCGACGACGGCTTCCAGGGGGCTCCAGCCCATGTTCTCGAGAGGGACTCTCGTCTCTATATAAAGAATACGGTCGGATGTCACACCACCCTCCACGGAAGGAAGCAGGCTCAGACCCTGCAGATCGAGGCTGGAAACGTCGACGTTCAGAAGTTCGAGAACGGTGGGTAGGATGTCGACGATAGAGACCGTCTTATCGTACACGACACCTCGTGACAGTTTCCCCGGGCAGGAGATGATGAGTGGGACATGAACCGTGGAATCATAGAGGAACACGCCGTGAGACATCTCTCCATGATCACCGAGATCCTCTCCATGATCACCGACAATCACAGTTATCCGGGGGCTCTCACCTCTAATCTCGTCGAACTCTTCGAAGAACCTGCCCAGGGAAGCATCGACATAAGCCACCTCACCGGAGTACGGGTCCCCGGGAACCATCTGTTTATACGGTGGCGGCGGATCATAGGGATAGTGCGGATCGAAGTAGTGGAGCCAGATGAACAGAGGACCTTGGTCCTTATTACGAATGAATTCTATCGCCGCATCGGTGACCGCGCCTGCGTCCCGTTCGGAATAACTGAAGGATGGTTTCCCTGCTGTTCCCGCCGAGAAATGGTCATCGTAGAGCTCGAAGCCCCTGTCCAGGCCGAATTGAGAATCGAGCACGAAAGCGCCCATCACCGCTCCGCAGGTGTACCCCTCATCCTCGAGCAGTGTGGCCATCGTCGGGATGGTCTCATCGAGCCGATACATACCGTTGTTACGAACGCCGTGGCCCGGCGGGTAAAGCCCGGTCAGTATGGAAGTGTGAGCCGGAAGGGTCACAGGAACGGTTGTCACCGCCCTGGTGAAGAGAACCCCGTTCTCTGCCACCGCATCCAGGTACGGAGTATGAACCGGACTCACACCATAGCAGGAGAGGTAATCCCACCGTGTGGTGTCGAGAGTAACCAGGACGAGATCAGGTGGAGATGGCCCGGTAGTACCGCAGGCTACAAAAAGGTAGACTATCCAGGTGCAGAATATGCGATTCACGACTCCTGAGCGGTTCATACCGCAAAAATAGGGGTAACAGTCTCTTTTCGCAATGGTGGGGAGATAATCCTTCTCTGGCGGATCATCCGCACAGGGTACTGTCTAAGGGCGAATATCCCACTTTACAATTCTCACGAAACGGAATATGTTACCAGTAGCCGAATCCGAATTCACGAGAAGAAAAACAGTCCGAATCACGCCCCGGGAGGGACACTTTCTGTGAAGATCTACCTCCGAATCCTCTCCTATCTGAAACCGTTCTGGAAGGAACTCTTCCTGTCCATCCTGTTTACCTTTCTTTTTACGATCTTCTCGAGTTTCTCCATCCTCACGATATCTCCCCTCTTCAAAGTGATTTTCTATCCCGATCAGCTGGAGACATCCAGCGTCCGGACAGAGGCCGCGGGAGATCGAGAAAACATCACCGGGGAAAATCAGGCTGACCTGCTGTCGCCTGCCGACCTGCCGGTGTCATCGGCTCCCGCCGCGGCCGGTAGCCTCCTCGAATCGAAGGACAGGATCAAGGACAGGATAAAAAACACTGTCGAGGACCTTATCGTGAGAGAAAGCAAGGAGGAGACGCTTTATATTCTGTGTATCACTATACTCGTCGTGTTCATACTGAAGAACCTCTTTTTCTTTCTCAACAATTTTTTCCTGGCCACGATCGTCAACGGCGTCACCCGGAACATCAGAAACGAAATCTTCGATCACGTCACCAACCTGTCTCTCGATTACTTCAACAAATCGAGAGCGGGTGTGCTCATCTCGAGAATTACGAACGATGTCACCGTCATCAATCGCGCCATCACAACGAGCTTTCTCGGTCTCCTCAGGGATCCGATGCTCGTTCTCATATTTCTTTTTCTGATAGTCGTGATCAGTTTCAAACTCACGCTGATCGCTTTCGGAGTCTCCTTCGGGACGATCTTCATCGTCAATGCGATCAGTGCCAGCATCAGGAAATACGCCGAACGATCACAGGAGAAGATGGCGGCGATCACCTCGATCCTCCAGGAGGTGATTTCCGGTATCCGGGTGGTGAAAGCATTTACCATGGAAAAGATGGAACTCGTGAGATTTTCGAAACAAACCCAGAAATACTTTTCATCGATGAGGAAACTCGAACTGGCGGGCAAGGTCATCGGACCGATGAACGAGGTCTTCGGAATATCCGGGATGGTTGTAGTGCTCTGGTTCGGCGGCAGGGAGGTGCTTTCCGGTAAGGGTCTCGCCGCCGATGAATTCATGCTCTTCGTATTCGCCCTGTACTCGATCATGTCACCGATCAAGAATCTTAGCAAGGTGAACGCCGGAATACAGGAAGGAGTTGCAGCCGCGAAGAGGGTGTTCGAGGTTCTAGATCAGAAACCGTCGGTCGTCACCGGGAAGCGGGCAGTCTCGAAAATGAACTCGCATATCTCCCTCGAATCCGTGTCGTTCAGCTACGACAGGGAACCCGTACTCAAAAACATCGATCTAAGGATAAACAAGGGAGAGGTACTGGCACTCGTCGGTCCCAGCGGTGTGGGTAAATCGACCCTGGCAGACCTCATCGCCCGGTTCTACGATCCTTCATCAGGCAGGATCACCCTCGACGGCGTAGATATCCGAGAGTTCGACATTACTTCATATCGGAAGCTCCTCGGTATCGTCACCCAGGAGATCATCCTGTTTAACGACACAGTGCGAAACAATATCGCCTATGGTGTTCAGGAGTATTCAGAAGACGACATCATCAGGGCCTCTGTCACAGCCAACGCCCACATGTTCATCAAGGATCTCGGGGAAGGGTACGACACGGTGATAGGGGACAGAGGTGTCCGGCTGTCCGGCGGACAACGTCAGAGGATCGCCATTGCACGAGCGATCCTCAACAACCCGCCTATCCTCATCCTCGACGAAGCGACCAGCTCTCTCGATTCGGAGTCCGAGTTACTCGTGCAGGAAGCACTCGGCCGGCTCATGATGAACAGAACAGCGATTGTCATTGCCCACCGGCTCTCAACGGTAAAGAACGCCCGCAGGATAATCGTACTCGACGGGGGACGTATCATCGAGGAAGGGACTCACGAAGTGCTGTTGAACAAGGGTGGGATATACAAAAAACTGAATGACCTGCAGTTCAGCCATGGGGCTTTTGGTGAATCTCCTGAAACGAGTTGAACTCCTCAACAAAAAACTCTGGCAGCCGCTCCTCTCCCTTGTCCTCAGGAACGAGCCCACCCGCGGGGCGATTCCTCCGGAGCAGGTGAAGAAAATTCTCCTGCTCAGGTTGGATCGAATCGGAGACATGGTGGTGAGTACTCCCCTCTTCCGCTCCCTCAGATGTCAGTTATCGGGAACTAGGATCGGTGTTTTCGGGGGTTATTCCAATGTCGATCTTCTCCGGGACGATGATAACATCACCTGGACCTACAGACGATCACGGAATCCATTTAGAACCATCCTCGAAACCCTGAGAGCGCGGAAGGAGAAGTTCGACGTCCTGATCAATCTCAACTTCAATCCCTCTCTCACCGCCGGTCTCATAGCAAACGTAGCCGCACCGCACGCGATGAAAGTGAGTGCGATCAGCGACCCATCGAACCGGTTTTTCTACAACATGACGCTTGACATCGAAAGAGACTTAGAGAAGCCGATGACACACCTTATCCTGAGATTCATGGAGGCCTTCGGGAAATCAGGCGAAGGTGAGGACGCGAGTCCGTACCTCGTTCTCGGATCCGACACTTCGAGGAAAGCCGAACGATTTCTGAGGAAAAAGGGGCTCGAGAGGGGACGGTTCGTGGTCCTCAATCCGTTCGCCGGTGACGGGAGAAGGGACCTGGGAAGGCAGCTCACGCGGGATATCACCCTAGGACTCGGGAAGGCGATCGGGAAACCTGTGGTCATACTCCGGGCGCCGGGGCGGGAAGTCGAGTTATCGGACATCCTGTTGGAAGAAGCTGACAGAGCACTCATCCCGGGTCCCACGGGCTGCGACATCCTCGAGACCGCGGCCCTGATCAGTGCCGGTGCCATGATTGTGAGCCCCGACACCTCGATCGTTCATATCGCGGAGGCCGTGGGTAGACCGGTGGTGGCGATCTACTCACATCTGGTCCCTTCGTACCGTGAATGGAGGCCGTCGACGGTCCCCAGCCGGTTGGTATACGCTGAAGGATTAGTCAATGAGTTGGAAGCCGCACCCATCATTCAGGCCGCAGTCCTTCTCCACGACCTGATCAGAGCGGAGTAGACGGGCATCTGGATTAAGAAAGGGACAGGAATCCGGTTTCGTATTTTAAATAGGGACAGTCACCATTTAAAATAGTGACTGTCCCTGTCTTGAGAAGGTCGGGATTTAAATGGTGACTGTCCCTATTTAAAAATGGTGCCTCTCCCTTCCGGTCTCAGAGCGGGAAAGCGACCCTGTGGATCGGGATTCCCACCTCCGTCACCTCGAGAACCTGGTCGGCAGCGATGTTTGTGAGCGTCTGAACTCTC
>CAZZKG010000115.1:0-5935 GCA_964654825.1 uncultured Gemmatimonadota bacterium
AGGGACAGTCACCATTTATTTAAATGGTGACTGTCCCTGTTTATTCTGGACCCGGATGGAACCCGAAGCGACATCGGGGCACACTGGTTCGACCAGTCGGATTTTTTGATACTGTATATGACTCCCGATACGACCATGGTCAGCGGAGGAGGCACCCTCGGTATAACATTTACTACCGTCAATCGTTGGGCACAATCCGAAGATTTCTGGTTTCTTTCCCGTGCGACACTTCCAAACGAGACATTGATCGGGATCATGGGCCCGAAACAATTCACCATACCGGCGGTATGTGGGTCAAACTGGATATAGGGAAGAAGCTTCAGGGCAAGAGCACGGCTTTACGGATTCGGGAATCCGTGCCGACATCGAGCCTGAAAAAATACACTCCACCCCCCGTGAATCCACCGGCTGCGTCCGTTCCGTCCCACGTGAATTCATGCCGGCCGGCCGGGGGTTTCCCCTGATATAACTCCCGCACTTTCCTCCCCCGGTTGTCGAACACGGTAAGAGTCACCCAGGGCCGGTACCCGATCCGCACATCCCCCTCCGTCAGAGTGAAAGCGATGACCGTCTGAGGATTGAATGGATTCGGATAATTCTGGAGGAGTGAAAACGTTCGGGGAAAGCCGTACCCCTCTGATTCGTCACCCACTCCCGACCCCACACCTACACGATAGGAACAGGTGGAGTCGGGAGCGGTCACCGGGTCGAAAGCGACGTTTCCCCGTTCATCCCTGCTGGAAAGGTAATAATGGACTACGCTTCCCTCCGGCTTATCGGGTATCTCCCCTATATAAAGGCTGCCGCCCGTGTGGCGGCATGGAGAAATCTCGAATTGGCTGTCATTCACCCGGTAGACGATCTGCACCGAATCGATCCCCGGAGCGGCATCCCAGGTGAGGATACGCATTTCCTGGGGGGATCCGGGTTCGACGACATCTGGCGGCCTGATGATCGTCCTGATGAAGGGAGAGACCGTGTCGGGTACCGAGTGGTTGATATAGAGATTCTCTCTCTGCAGAAGATTGGAAATGATGAGGTCCGGATCACCATCACCATCGACATCCCCGTGATCCACCCAGGTACTGACCGTGGTAGGATCATCCGGCAACCGGTCGGAAGTCGCATCGATAAACTGTCCGGTCCCGGGGTTTACCAGAAACATGCTCTGTTCGTACTTCGACACGAAAACATCGGATGTCGAATTCCCATCGAAATCCGCAACTGCAGGGCAGGTACCTTCGTCCCTGAAATACGGGAGATCGGGAAAGAGTGAATCCGTCACGTCCCTGAACTCCAGTCCGCCCACAGACAGGAGGACACGATCTCCAAAAAATCCCCTGGAGAAGTCGGCCTCGATGATATCCAGGTCTCCATCGAGATCGACATCGCCGGTATGATACCCCCTTGTCTTCATTGTATCGAGCTCTGTCGGCAGATAACCCGCTTCCTGAAAGATACCGGATCCGTCGTTACTCAGGATGACACCGGGCTGGACCTCGAAACCGAAAATCAGGTCCAGATCACCGTCCATGTCAAGATCTTCGATGAGACCTGCTTTCGTTTCGATGTTTATCTGGGGTAAACGGCCCTCCGTCCCGTCCACAAAAAAACCTTCACCAGTGTTGAGAAGGAGGATCGCATCCGAGTATCCTGCAGTCACGAAATCGATGTCGCCGTCGGAGTCCAGGTCGCCGGCGAGAACTGTTCTCGCCCCCTGATCTTCAGGAATACGGCTCTCCGTCTCATCCGTAAATACACCTGAACCGTTGTTCACCAGCATCCTGTTTTGACCCGAGACATTACATACGAACAGGTCGGGATCACCGTCGCCATCGATGTCACCGGCGGCCATCATGGACGTCTGGTCGATCAAAAACGGGAGCCTAGCTGTCGTCTCATCCTGGAAATATCCCGATCCATCGTTGATGAACAGCCGATCTAGCGCACCGGGTGCACCGGTGTTCGAAACAAGGACGTCCGGATCTCCATCCCCATCGACATCGAGGAGCAGTATCCTGTTGCTCGAATCGCTCCGGTTCGGAAGGCGACCCACTGATTCGTCAGTGAAATACTGATCCCCCGCCCTGGCAGGTACGACCCCGTAAAATATAACGGTGATGAGCAGTAAACTTCTGAGAATCGATGTCACTGTATCACTTCCCTTCTCATCCGACAGACCGGTCCGGTGATACCGTGAGCCACGGGTAGAAGTCCGTGTAATTTTAAACGACCGCCCCCCCTTCTCTTTTTATAACGTATCGAGACCTGTATTGCAATATCTACTCACCAACGGTCGATGAGGATGAGACGGGTCGTCGTGGGCGATGAGAAAACCGGGGAATGCCAACCCGACAAACCGCTTGATTTTTCTATCGGGACAATATACTTTCCCCGATGTCAACCATCACGGATAGTGATCTTAAAATGCTGTTGCTGATAAAAGATATCCTCACGACAGTCTCCGCCCTGGACCGCGGCTCTCTCCTTCCGGAGTCAGCCAATCCCTGTAGACTCCGGCAGGCCGTAACTCACCGGACGATCCCATGGATTACAAGGTCAACTTATTGAACCACTTGATATGGAGCTTTTCTCATGCGAACGTTCATTTCCCTGGTCTGGTCCTCAGTCGGCAGAAAAATCCTGAATGGCCTGACTGGACTGCTGCTCAGTATGTTTATACTGGTGCATCTCGTTGAAAACTTCCTCCTGTTCTCCGGTCCAAAAACCTATAATATGTATGTCTACTACCTGACGAGTCTCGGTGAAGCGCTCTACATGATCGAATTTCTGCTGATCCTCGTCTTCATAATACACATCGTCAGCGCCGTCACCGTATGGATCAGCTCGTTGCGGGCGCGACCGGAGAAATACGCTGTCCTGAAAAGCGCCGGAGGGCAGAGCCGGAAGACGATCTTCTCGAGGACGATGATCTACACAGGCTCCCTCCTCTTCATCTTTCTCATCTTGCACCTGAAGACCTTCAAGTTCGGCCAGCACTACCCGGTCACTTACAACGGCCTGGAAGTGCGCGACCTTTATCGACTCATCACAGAAGTCTTCACTGGTGCGAAATACGTCATCTGGTACGAGGTTGTGATGATCCTGCTCGGTTTTCACCTCAGGCACGGCTTCTGGAGCGCATTTCAGTCACTTGGTGCCAGCCATCCTAAATACAGTCCGATCATCTTCACGATCGGTTATCTATTCGCCGTATTGATCGCGGTCGGTTTTCTCGCTATTCCGCTATGGATATACTTTGGAGGTGCAGCATGAAATTGGATTCGATGATTCCGGCAGGGCCACTGACGGAGAAATGGGACAAGCACCGTTTCGACATCAAACTGGTCAATCCGGCGAATAAGCGTAAATACACCATCATCGTCGTCGGGACGGGTCTCGCGGGAGGTGCAGCCGCGGCATCGCTCGGCGAACTGGGGTACAATGTGCTGAACTTCTGCATCCAGGATTCTCCACGTCGAGCGCACAGTATCGCCGCGCAGGGGGGAATCAACGCGGCGAAGAATTATCCCAACGACGGCGACAGCATCTGGCGTCTCTTCTATGATACAATCAAGGGTGGTGACTACCGGTCGCGCGAAGCCAATGTCTACCGTCTTGCCCAGATCAGCAACAGTATCATCGATCAGTGTGTGGCTCAGGGTGTGCCGTTCGCCCGCGAATACGGCGGTCAGCTTGCGACCCGATCTTTCGGTGGAGCCCAGGTCTCCCGGACCTTTTACGCCCGCGGACAGACAGGCCAGCAGCTGCTCCTCGGCGTCTACTCTTCACTGATGCGTCAGGTAAGTGCCGGAACAGTGAAAATCTTCCCACGCCGGGAAATGCTCGACCTGGTGATCATCGAAGGGAAGGCGCGGGGCATCACGACGCGTAACCTGATCACCGGTGAACTCGAATCGTACGCCGGGCACGCGGTACTGCTCGCGACCGGCGGGTATGGTAACGTCTTCTACCTGTCCACGAACGCCATGAATTCGAACGCCACGGCGACTTGGCGCTGCCACAGGAAGGGCGCCCTCTTCGCCAACCCCTGCTTCACACAGATTCATCCGACGTGTATCCCCATCTCTGGTGACCACCAGTCAAAGCTGACCCTTATGAGCGAGAGCCTGCGCAATGACGGACGGGTCTGGGTCCCAAAGAAAGCGGGAGACCGTCGTCCACCGAATGAGATCCCGGAAGAAGAACGGGACTACTACCTCGAAAGAAGATACCCGAGTTTCGGGAACCTTGTCCCGCGTGACGTCGCCTCGCGGAACGCGAAAGCCGTCTGCGATGAAGGTCGAGGGGCCGGTGAGACTGGTTTTTCGGTTTACCTCGATTTTTCCGACGCGATCGAGCGGCTCGGCGAGGACGTGATCCGCGAGCGCTACGGCAACCTCTTCGAGATGTACGAGCGGATAACCGCGGAGAACCCCTACCAGTTCCCGATGAGGATCTACCCGGCTTCCCACTACACGATGGGGGGGCTCTGGGTCGATTACAACCTCATGAGCACGATACCGGGGCTCCACGTCCTGGGAGAGGCCAACTTTTCGGACCACGGGGCGAATCGGCTTGGTGCGAGTGCCCTCATGCAGGGTCTGGCCGACGGTTATTTCATCATTCCGTACACGGTTGGTCATTATATATCCACCTCCCGACCGGAGCCCGTCACGACCGACCATCCCGAGTTTAAAAAGTCCGCCGAGGATGTAGATGCTCGATTGAAGAAATTCCTTTCTATAAACGGCAGTCGGACGGTCAAGGAGTTTCACCGTGATCTCGGCAGGATCATGTGGGAGAACGTCGGCATGGCGCGTAACAGGGCCGGCCTCGAATCAGCGATAGAGGAAATCCGGCAGCTCCGGGCGGAGTTCCGGGAAAATGTACGGGTTACAGGCAACGGGGAGACCCTGAATAAGGATCTCGAGTTTGTCGGCCGGGTCGCCGATTTTCTCGAACTGGGCGAACTTCTGGCCCGGGACGCGCTCGACCGCGAAGAGTCCTGTGGAGGACACTTTCGTGAGGAGAGTCAGACAGAGGAGGGTGAGGCGAAGCGTGACGACGACAATTTTTCTTATGTTTCCGCCTGGGAATATAAAGGTGTTGATCAAACGCCACAGCTCTACAAAGAAGCCCTCGATTTCGAAAACGTGCAGCTTACCTCGCGAAGTTATAAATAAGGAGTCGAACCAATGAGCGACAATTTAATGATGGTGCACCTCAAGATCTGGCGGCAGCCGGGACCGGACCGGAAGGGAAAGCTGATCGGCTACGACCTGAAAGGCGTGAGCCCGGACATGTCGTTCCTCGAGATGCTCGATGTCCTGAACGAGAGGATCATACGGGAAGGCGGCGAACCCGTGGAGTTCGACAATGACTGCCGTGAAGGGATCTGCGGCATGTGCAGCCTGGTTATAAACGGCCTTCCGCACGGGAAGGAACGGGGAAGCGCCACCTGCCAGCTCCACATGCGGCACTTCCGTGATGGTGAGACAATCACCGTCGAGCCGTTCCGCGCCCACGGATTCCCGGTCATCAAAGATCTCGTCACCGACCGGAGCGCTTTCGACCGTATTATGGCCGCGGGTGGATTTACGTCGGTGAACGTGGGAGGCGCGCCTGACGGGAACGCCATACCGATCCCCAAGGAGAAAGCGGACGAGGCGATGGACGCGGCTGCCTGTATCGGTTGCGGCGCCTGTGTTGCGGCATGCCCGAACGCCTCGGCATCACTCTTCGTCAGCGCCAAGATCTCCCAGCTCGCCCTGCTGCCCCAGGGAGCCCCGGAGCGCAAGCGCCGGGCCATCCGGATGATCGAGCAGATGGACAGGGAAGGCTTCGGAGACTGTTCCAACCACGGGGAGTGTGAGGCGGTGTGTCCGAAGGAGATCTCCATCTCACACATCGCCCGGATGAAGCGGGAATATCT
>CAZZKG010000116.1:0-5705 GCA_964654825.1 uncultured Gemmatimonadota bacterium
GTGAGTTGCTCCTACACGAATCACGCCAGTCATACCGAAGAATTCATGCGGGATGCAGTAGTAATTGAACGTTCCCATTGTGTCGAACTGGACCGAAAACGACTGCCCGGAAGAGAGGAATCCGGTGTCAAACCAGAAAGCATTCATGGGATCACCGCTTCCCATACCGTAGGTTGCTGTGTGAATGACACCAGATGGACTCATGTTGATCCACTGGATGGTGTCACCGACGCGGATCCTCACATCAGCCGGACTGAATCTGAAATCCCCATCACCGGGTCCACCACGCATCTCGACGACAATCGTGTCGGCGTGGGCGACATCGGTCGATCCGATGAAGGAAAAGGTGAGGACAAAAATAAACAACGATAGTATTCCAATCGACGAACTCAGGGTCTTGAACATGCCTTCCTCCTCATTTTGTTGATTGTTTTTACCCTGATACCGGGGGAGATGGTACCAGTGTAATCCTGAGGTGATCTCCCTCTTGTGAAATAATGCATGTGTTTCCGATATCAGGAGGTTCCAAAACCGCAAGCCGTCAAACCGGTTACCTTAATTGGACACCGCACAGCGAACAGAGCACTTCAGAACCCAAACGTTTCAATAATGAAGCAAGAACGGTGCCAGGAAATGAATTGCCAGATCATATTATATATCAATGTGTTACACTTAATTTCCCGGCTCAGTCTTCCGCACTAATGTTTCATATATGCACCTCATCGGGCGTATTCTTTAAATCCTTATATACTCCAAAGAACCGGCGTTGCGCCGTCGAACGTGATGTCACAGAAATGAAACAAGAACGGGGAGTCGGAGGAGGCGTGGCAGTCCGGTCGGGCAACATCCACACTGTCCCACGCGTAGATGATCCGGAGAAAGCTGCTTTTGTTTCTTCTTGACAAACCGGGGCCTCCATGCTATCCTCGGGGCTACACTCGCCCTCGATCAGCACAGCGAAAGGACGACCATGAAGTTCAAGGACACTCTCAAATCATACCCTTCCACCTACTGGGTGGTCATAATGTTCGAGTTCTTCGAGCGAGGCGCCTATTACGGCATGATGAGTTTCCTGTCGGTATACCTCACCGAGAACCTCCATTTTGCCAAGGAGAGCGTGGGAATCATAAAGGGCACCATCCAACCGCTCCTCTATTTCCTCCCTATCGTGAGCGGAGCGCTCGCGGATCGGTTCGGGTACCGCAGGACACTCATGATCGCTTTTGCGCTCCTCGGAGGCGGTTATTTTCTAACGAGCCAGATGACATCCTACGGTGCGGTATTCCTGGCGCTCGTGGTCATGGGGCTCGGGGCGGGGACATTCAAACCTATCATCTCGGGGTCGATCGCTCGAACCACTGACGAGAGCAACAGCACCATGGGATTCGGCATCTACTACTGGTCGATCAACCTCGGCGCCTTTCTCTTTCCTCTCATCCTCGTGCCGTGGCTGAAGAACAGCGCTTCCTTCGGTCCCAGATGGGTAATCATCGCATCGGCTCTTTTAACCGGCGCCATGCTCATTCCAACCATCTTCATATACCGGGAACCCAAGAAGTCGACATCAGACAGTAAACATGATAAAACGAACCTCATTCAGACGATCGCCAATGCATTCGAGATCGTGTACAGCCCGTTTATTCTCCTTTTCCAGTTCTGCAAACGCTCCAGGGTGAACGGCCTCATCATCTATGTGATCACCGGTCTTCTTCTCCTGACCTCCCTCTGGCTATTCGTCGAGGCCGATCATTTCTTCCTGTTGTATGTTTGCATGCTGTTCATCGCGAGCTTCTACATCATGTCGATCCAGAGTGGAACCGGCAGCCGATCCTCACCTTCGAATCCGCTGCACTTCATCGTGATGCTCGCTCTGGGCGGGCTACTCTGGCTTCTTCCAGGGCTCTCGGTCTTCGCGAGGATCATCACCAGCATCATTTATATAACTGTCTTCTCTCTCTTCCTGATCGACCTGAGTGACGCGAAGAAGTTCAAGGATCATTACCACTTTCTTCTCATGATCTTCATCTACTCGGGATTCTGGGTGCTGTACTTCCAGATGTTCGACTCTGTACTCTGGTACATGAATGACTACGTGGACGCAACTGCAGTCGACAGGTTCGTCAATTCCATAGTCGGGCGCTGGATCACCTTCAAATTCGACGTCGAGCATGTGACTGTCATCAACGCAGGGACGATCATCCTGCTCCAGATCGTGGTATCATCCATCGTCAAGAACATCAAAGCTCTCCCCACAATGGTCGCGGGGATTGCGCTGGGCACCATCGGAATGGCCATACTCGCCATCTCGGCGAACATCTGGGTTTTCATTGCCGGCATCGTCATCTTCTCAGTGGGTGAGATGACCGCCCATCCCAAGTTTATCAGTTACGTCGGATTGACTGCACCGCGTGACCGTGTTGCCACCTACATGGGTTACATCTTTCTCTATGGCGTGATCGGCAGCAGCATCGGCGCGATACTCGGTGCCAACCTGTACGTGCACTTCGTCGACAATCTGAACCGGCCGAGGACCCTGTGGCTGATTTTCAGCGCCATCGGCATCCTCACGATCATCGCCCTCCTTCTTTACAACAGGATCATCATCACGGCAAAAGAGAAGGAAATGGCGGCACCTGAGACGGATACCGGCAGTTCGACGTAAAATCCTCACAACTCCCTGTACAACAACCACTTCGGCGAATATCACTTCTGGTGGTATACCCTGGTTTCACATCACCGAATGCACTTTGAGGTTGACACGGCGAAGAATTTTCAGTATATTTTGCCCCGTTGTGAACAAGGGAGTACAAGTTTACAACCGCAAGGCAAAGTTGCTCCCTTGCGGTTTTGTACTATTCCTGTTCGCCGTAATCAACTCAAGCAGGAGGATTCAAGAGTGGCAAGAGGCAAGGTAAAATGGTTCAGCGACCAGAAGGGTTTCGGGTTCATCACCGCCGATTCCGGTGCAGACGTATTCGTACATTTCAGTGAGATCCAGGGGGATGGCTTCAAGACCCTGGAGGAGGGTCAGGAAGTCGAATTCGATATCCAGATGGGGCAGAAAGGCGAACAGGCCACAAACGTCGTAAAATTATAATCGACAGAGCAGGGAGGCCCGGGTGGTGAATCCGGGCCTCCCTGTATTCCATCTCAATTCCCCACCAGACTCCGAAGCGCAGCAGCGGTTCAGCATGAGGATTGATTTTATGATCAATCACGGGATCGGTCATGACCTGAACAGTGGGTAGCTGTGCCTACTTGTGATTGAAGGAGACGCGAGGAAATGCGAAATCGAACTGCGCGCATCATCCTGAGTCTGACTCTTCTCACTGTTTTCTTCATTCCCATGTCGGGTTGCCGCTCCGGCATGGAGCCTGCCGACCTCGTTCTCACGAATGGTTTGGTGTACACCATGGACGAGAAACTTCCCAGGGCCGATGCGCTTGCGGTGAGGGGGGACATCCTGATAGCGGTCGGCAGTGACGAGGACATCGCACCATTCATCGATACCGGCACTCAGGTGATGGACCTCAAGGGCGGAGTTGCCGTCCCCGGCTTCATCGAGAGCCATGCACATTTTATGAGCATCGGCCGGACCAGGCTGAAGATCGACCTGAAAGAGACAAAAACCTGGGAGGAAGTGATCGAGAAAGTGCGGGCCGCGGTGGAGAACTCACCACCCGACGTGTGGATCCTGGGTCGCGGCTGGCACCAGGCGAAGTGGGACCACAAACCCGAGCCGAACGTCGAGGGACTTCCGGTTCACTACAAGCTGAGCGAAGTGTCCCCCGACAATCCTGTACTGCTCACCCACGCGAGCGGACACTCCGCGATCGTTAACCGGAAAGCGATGGAGCTGGCAGGAATCGACCGGGACACCCCTGATCCTCCCGGGGGGGAAATTGTCAGAGATTCCAGTGGAGAACCGATCGGAGTTCTGCGCGAAACGGCCCAGCAGCTTGTTTCACGAGTAAGAGAAAATACATGGAACGAAGAGAGATCAAAGGAACTGATCACGCTCGCAACCGACGAGTGCCTGTCAAAAGGCATAACCACATTCCAGGATGCCGGGGCGACGTTTCAGGAAATCGATCTCTACAAAAAACTTGCGGAAGAAGGGAATCTGCGCCTTCGCCTCTGGGTGATGATAGGAGAGGACAACGAATCGATCAGTCGACACCTGTCCGATTACCCGATCGTAGGGATCGGTAACCATTACCTGACGGTCAGAGCGATCAAACGTCTGATCGACGGCGCTCTGGGCTCTCACGGAGCCTGGTTGTTCGAACCTTATTCAGACCTCCCGAACAACCGAGGACTGGTGACGACGGACCTCGAAACAATGGCCGAAACAGCGAATCTGGCTATCGAGAACGGCTTCCAGTTCTGTACACACGCCATCGGTGACCGGGCAGTCCACGAAACGCTGAATATCTATGAAACATGCTTCAGGGACCACTCTGATTCGAGTGACCTACGTTGGCGTATCGAACATGCACAGCACATTCAGCCGGATGACGTTGATCGTTTCGCAGAATTAGGTGTCATCGCATCGATGCAGGGCATCCACTGCACTTCTGACGCACCGTGGGTGATACAACGGCTCGGCGAGAAACGTGCTGAAGAGGGCGCATACATCTGGCGTAAACTTCTGGATGCGGGGACTATCGTGTGCAACGGAACCGACGCTCCCGTGGAGGACGTAAGCCCCATCCGGTGCTTCTACGCATCGGTCACGAGAAGACTGCCGGACGGGACAAGATTTTTCCCTCGTCAGTGCATGACCCGGGAAGAAGCGCTTCTGTCGTATACGTTACACGCAGCATACGCGGCTTTCGAGGAGAACATCAAAGGTTCTCTCGTCCCCGGGAAACTGGCCGATATCACTGTCCTTTCAAAGGATATTTTAACTGTTCCCGAAGAGGAGATCCAGGAGGTAGCGGTTGTCGTCACGATCGTGGGTGGGAAGATCAGGTACCGGTCCGGAATCTGAACAGACCAATCTATCGAAACCGGTTTTTTTTCAGAAACGAGCCTCTGAGAAAGTAAAATGGCCCAATTCATGCGAAGTACTATTCAACTGCATATCCCTACGGAGCATAATCCGATTGCGACCTGGAGGAATTTCTCCTCATGATGAGATCACTCGTGGGTTTTGCGCGGCAGTGTTTTTCACGTTTTTCACAGAACAGCACAACCGATTTTTTATCCGACATCGAGTACTGGCAGGCACGCGTAAAAAAATATGGGCGGCGTTCCGTATTGAACATCGAACACAGGGATGATGCATACGATCGGGTTACTGCAGACCAGAAAGCCAGGATATTCCCGCTCTTCGAATCGCAGCTTTGCGGAGACGAGCGGACGATCCTCGATTTCGGATGCGGTCCGGGGCGCTTCACACCCGACCTGGCCAAGCTGGTGCAGGGCTGCTGCATCGGTGTCGATCCCATCGAGGATTTCCTTGACATAGCCCCGAGATCCGAATATGCTGAATACCTGCTCCTCCACAACGGAGTGATCCCGCTTCTCGACTCATCCATTGACGTGATCTGGATATGTCTCGTCCTCGGCGGAATCACTACTGAATCCGAACTCGAGAGGACCGCCTCTGAAATCAACAGGGTTTTGAAAGAAAACGGACTCGTCTTTCTCATCGAGAACACATCCGGCCGACCCGACTCCGAGCACTGGAAGTACAGGAC
>CAZZKG010000117.1:0-5634 GCA_964654825.1 uncultured Gemmatimonadota bacterium
TGCCCGAGTCTTCGTTCCAGCGGTAGACACGGAACGATGAGGTCGTGTTGTGAGTACCCCAGTACATTATGTCGGTGGCTCCCTGGACAGGCGTGAAGTTGAACCTGTCCGACTGCGCGATGTAGCTGTAACTGAATCCCGTATGATCTTTCAGTTCATCAAGCGGCCATCTCAGAAGAACCGTTCTGGTCCAATTGTCATACTGATCGTATACGTTTGATGCTATGAACAGGTAGTCGTTACTCAGCGCGAGATGGGGATAGTCCCACTGCTCATTACTCCAGCCGAGGTTAGACGGTGCTGTCGTGTACACGTACCAGGTGGCGCCGCCGTCATTGGAGACACCGAGTTTGAAGACATTCTCTCCGCTGCCATCTGCTACACCCTGCCGGTACCATAGAAAGATATCGCGGCTCTGATCATATAGCACATCCTGGTCGCAGCAAAAGTCGGAGAAATCGGCGTAGGGATCTACGAAGGACCAGCTGAATCCCGAAAGAGTCGAACGAGCCGCGTACCAGTTACCGCTGTAGAAGACATACTTACCACTCTGACCGAAGCTGGGTTCACCAACAGTAGACTTGTATCCATCAGGAGCACCTGAACCAAGACGCCTGTTGAGACCGATCATAAAGTCCTCTGGATTTAGCAGCAAAAGCCCTTCACCTTCCGAACCTTCAGTGTTCGATAATTCCACGGGGGAGGTTTGGGATTCCTTTGAAGGTGGTATTATCGGGAGATTCGTACGTGGTAATGGCGGCCCGGGAAGGTGTGTCCTTTCCAGTGCTTCTTCCCGCCTCTCCATCTCTTCCGGGCTGACAGGAGACATTTCTTCAAGGAAAACGGGTGCATAAAACTCCGGCTCTGCCATTGTCGCCTGCAGAGAAGTCCCCTCGCCGTCTGCCAGAGCTGGGGTGTTGCCGATCAGCAGGACGATAACAGCACAGAGCAGTAATCCACTCAATCTGATGGTGTGGTTAACCTCTTTGATAGACATCCAACGATCCTCCTCTCGTGTCAGTACATGTACCGATCCGTTTTCAGTTGATGTAAATATCAGGCTGTATGTTATCGCAGGAAGTTCTCATCTCCTTTCCTTTGGGATATGTTCCAGTTTGATTATCCCATGAGCTCATTGCCCGGTTGATGACTCACCTCCCATGTCCGGGGGAGTAAATGATGAGATGTTTACGGATTCTATTCAAACCGCGCGCGCGGTATCGTTTACCGGATGCTCTGATCTGAAGGATATCATGTAATCTCGCCGTCGATTGGAAGATGAATCTACTATACCAGATTGTATATATTATTGTCAAGTGGAAAGTGTACTATTTTCACGGTATTTATTCCGGGTATGACTGTCATAACTGAAGATGAAGGAGACTGACCGGCGTTCATCAATCATTGACAACTACCGTCTGCGGGTGATATCATCTGAGAGACAAGTTCTCAGGACCGCCGACGGGTCTTACCGCAGTGGCAAGATCATCCCGATCAAGGACACGGTCGACCGGGCGCTGGTTAATACCCCATCAATCGAACACGTCATCGTGCTGCAGAGGGCATGGAACGACGTGACAGTAAAGCCGGGACGTGACCACTGGTGGCACGAGCTCATCCCCGGCCAGCCTGATGAGGCCGGTCTCGGACAGACATCCGCCGAGAATCTGCTCATGCTCATATACACATCCGGCACATCGGGGAAACCCAGGGGGACGGTGCACACGCACTGCTGTTTACCCATAAAATCCACACAGGACATGACATTCGGCACTGATGTTCACCCGGGTGATGTGGTCTGCTGGATGACCGACATAGGATGGATGATGGGGCCATGGCTGGTGTTCGGTGCGACAATCCTCGGCCGCTCCGATGACACCATAAAGGTGGCCGGAAAGCGCCTGGGTCCCTCCGAGATCGAGTCTGTGCTGGTCGAGCACCCCGCAGTGAGCGAATCGGCCGCGATAGGGATCCCCCACGACATCAAAGGGAATGAGCTGGTGTGCTTCTGTGTCCTGACATCCGGCCACGAACCGGATGAAGAGCTCGAGGGTGAACTGAAAGAGCTGATCGCTTTGGAAATGGGCAAACCCCTGAAGCCGCGGGCGGTGAAGTTCGTATCAAACCTCCCCAGAACCCGAAACGATAAGATAATGCGTCGCATCATCAAAAGCGCTTACCTCGGTCTGGACCCGGGTGACACGTCGAGCCTGGTCAATCCGGAATCACTGGAGGAGATCAGATCATCAGGCGGCTGAGATCTCCAGGCACCGCGATTCATTTCAACAATAACATCTTCCTTGTGAAGACGGTGTCGTCGGATCTCAATGTGTACAGGTAAATTCCTGAAGACACATGTTCTCCCGCTTTGTTTCTCCCGTTCCATACGACCCGATGACGTCCGGGCTCCAATTCCGAATCGATCAATCGCATCAACCGCTTGCCACGGAGATCGCTGATGGTGAGGAGAACATGTTCCCGGGTCCCTCCTTCTCCGGGGATGTCGAAAGGTATCGTTGTCGTTGGATTGAAAGGGTTCGGGTAGTTCTGGTACAGTGTAAATGATTTGGGAATCCCCGTCGGCATGTCTGTGTCCGCATCAATGTCACCTGTTGGCGTCAGGCCGTCAAGCATAAAAGTGCTGCGGCCGGCTGTCCCAGTGTAAAGCTTGTCGGTCAGGGTATCGAATTTCAGGGCCGTTGTATGAAGGCTGACGCTGTCTCCACCCGAAGGGAACATGATCATTCCTTCAGAGAGTGATATCCAGTGATCGGTCGTCCATCGGTAAGTCCCCTGCCAGGTACCGGCGATGAGATCAACTTCTTCGCCGGAAAGACTCAGTACCTCCAGAGCGTGAACCTCGGTGTCCGCCAGTCCCGAATTCATCGTGATCCAGCTCAGTCCCCTGTCGGAAGAGGTGAGTACTCCCTGATCGAGTGTTGACACATATAACCTGTCTGGATTGTAGTGATCCAGGAGAACGCCTGACACATGATGATCGGAGAGATCGACAACCTCGGTCCACCCAGCTCCTTCATCCCAGACTTCGAGTCCTCCCGCGCCGGCACTGCTGAGCCCGGAGACAGTTAGAGCGCCGAGGGCGCAGTAGATCCTGTTGTCTGAGGCGTCGACTTCGATGTCCATCACCGCGTGATCGAATTCACGTAGGACCTCCCAGGACGAACCACCATCGGTTGTCTCCATGAGCCGGGGTGGAATCATCGGTAGGGTCGGTACCCAGCTTGTGCCGATCACAACGTGCTCGGGATCTGTGGGATCTTCCCAGATTGACCTCACTGCTGCGTCTCGTATGTGGGTGAGGAGCCGCCCGGCGTTATTGCTGAGGAACAGACCGTAACTCGTCCCTACCCACACCCTGTTTGCCTGATGTACAGATGGTTGGATCGCCCAGATACGTCCAATGACATGATCATCGTCATCGCTCTCACCTATATAAGACCATGTCGATCCCTCATCCTCACTGACGAACAGGCGGCCATTCGCCAGGCTCTGGTTCAGGGCGGGCGCTGTACCCGCATACACCCTGCCCGGTGTGTGAATATCAGTAGCAACTGCACCTATGTATGCGGAGTAGAAGCGCTCCGACTCCCAGGAAGCCCCGTCATCTGTTGAACGGAAAGTTCCGTAGAAGTTGGTCCCCAGATAGAGAATCGCCGGTTCTCCCCCGGTCCCGGGAGCGATACCCAGGCTCATGAAACTGCTGGTTTTCACCTCCCCGGTTGTCGTGATAACCGACCAGGTCGATCCAGAATCTACACTTGCAAGTACATGGGTCCGGGCACCCTCCTCGTCAGTACCAAGTATGTACATCTTTCGGGAGTCGTTCGGATCGATTACGAGGTTGGTCGACAGGTGAGGGGCGCTGCTCCAGAGCGCCCAGCCGGCACCGCCGTCCATGCTCCGGAAAAGTCGTACCGTATCGAGTTCGGACTGGGCGATCGTGCGTGCATAGAGCACCAGCGGGTTCTCGGGAGAGAGCAGAAGTTGATCGATATGATCGTCTTCGAAAACGTGGTCCCAGCTTTCACCCCGGTCGGGACTCAGGTAAATGCCTGGATCGTCGCCCCTCGAACCCATGAGAATGATGGAGGTGGTGTCAGGGCGAATCAGGAGATCGGTCGTGATCGGCTCATCAGGCGGGGATACGCCGGTATCAACCCATGTATCTCCGGCATCGTCACTCAGAAAGACGGAAGTAAAGCTCCCCGCAAGGACGGTGTCGGAGATCTGGGGATGGACCACGACACAGTAGACATAATGCAGGGTCGGATCGACCGGAAGTCCAATGGTGTCCCAGGAGTATCCACCGTCGAGAGTACGAAAAATCGATGTCCCGGTGTACGGTCCCGTCCGAAGCAGGTAAATGTGGTCAGGATCACTCTGCGCCACGGTGACGTCGTTGATGGTCCACGTAGCGAAATTACCGTATTCAGGGGAGATCGGGACCCATTCGCCGGTATCCTTCCGGCCGAAAAGTGTTCTCATCGTCGCCCCTAACTGATCGTAGTCGGAGGAAGTCGGGGGAAGCACGAATCGTTTCGGCGTCCCACCCTGAGGACCGATGGCTTCCCAGTCATATGCATGCATGAGTCCGGGGAGGAGCAGGTGGATGCTGACTATTATGAGGCTGAGGACATAAAACAGGATCCAGCTCGGGTGCCTGTCGACCTCCGGCGCTCGATTGCAGTGGTGAAGTTGTCTCAACCAGCACATGATGAACCTCAAAAGGAGAATTACAATTACCTGCTGAAATTCTATTATCATCACTGATTCGATTCTACTCCAATCCGCTGTCCATGTCAACCGGATTCGGAAATCGAACTCGGATATCGGATCCGGGGGAGCATACGGCGATATGTTTCAGTCCTCGGCTAACCGCACTTGCGGACTGGAGAAATCATCCGGGGGCATCCTTGAGTGTGTTGGAGAAGAGCAAGGAGGCGGCGCTCCAGCACGGCGAAATATCCCTGCGTAGGGCACCCTCTGATCCACGTTGACACAAAACCCGTGGGTGTGTATAATCAATGCGGGTCGGGAATAGTGATCAATGAATGGGTGAATTCTATAAGAATGAAGGAGGCGGGTATGTATCGCTTCGTTTTTCTGTTTCTTGTACTTTCGATTGTTTCGATGGAATGGGACGGCGGCAGAGTGAATGCCCTTGGGGCTGAGCCGGGTGCTCCTGCTGCTCAGGCCGGGACCGGGATGCGAGCTGCCCGACCGGCGGACGTGCCTGCCGGGATCGACGCCCTGCCTTCAGAGGTACCGGAGAACCCGGACAATCCCACGACGCCTGCAAAAGTAGAACTCGGGAAGATGCTGTATTTCGAACCCGCGTTGTCCCTGAGCGGGCAGTTTTCCTGCAACTCCTGCCACAACCTGTCCACCGGAGGGGTGGACAACCAGCGTTTCTCTATCGGCCACAAGTGGCAGCGCGGCGGGCGCAATGCGCCGACCGTGTTGAACGCGGCGTTCTGGAGCAAGCAGTTCTGGGACGGCCGAGCGCCTCTTCTCGAAGACCAGGCCGGCGGGCCCCCCCTGAACCCGGGCGAGGTGGCCCCCCTAAGGGGAGAGGAGGTTGGAGACCGCCTGCGGGGAGGCGGGGATGAGGAT
>CAZZKG010000118.1:0-5619 GCA_964654825.1 uncultured Gemmatimonadota bacterium
GGGATGTCCTGCCTCCGTTCCCTGAGCGGAGGAATATGGATACGGGTTACATTCAACCTGTAGAAGAGATCTTCTCTGAATATCCCGTTATTTACATCTCGATCGAGATCTTTGTTCGTTGCAGCGATAACCCTCACATCCACATTCCTGCTTCTCTCACTCCCGACTCTCTCGATCGTCTTCTCCTGAAGGACTCGGAGGAATTTGGCCTGAGCCGCGTTGTCGAGCTCACCAATTTCATCCAGAAAAATCGTGCCCCCGTCTGCAAGTTCGAATTTCCCCGTCCTTCGCTTGAGCGCCCCGGTGAAAGCACCCTTCTCATGACCGAACAGCTCGCTTTCGAAAAGCTCCCTGGGAATAGCGGCGCAGTTCACCGTTACCAGAGACCGGCTTTTTCTCCCGCTGGTTTCATGGAGCTGTCTCGCAACCAGCTCCTTGCCGGTGCCGCTTTCCCCTGTTATCAGTACAGTTGAGTCGGTGCCGGCAACTTTCGCTATTTCACCCCTGATCTCGAGAATAGCCTCGCTCTCACCCAGCAGCTCGCCGGTCAGCACGTTTATCTCTTCCCGGAGCAGCCGATTCTCTTGTCTGAGCTCGTATTCGGAGAGCGCCCGCCCGATGACCATTTTCAACTCGGAGAGGTCGGGTTTTTTGCCAACGTAGTCACAGGCGCCTTCCTTCATCGCTTTCACCACGGTTTCGATTGCCTGGTCCCTGGTGATCATCACAACGGGGACGGGATCCTCCATCCCTTTGATTTTCTCCAGCAGGTCAAACCCGTCCAGTCCCGGACCGAGATCGATGTCCAGTAGTATCAAATCGATATCTCCCCTCTCCAGGAATTCAAGCCCGTCCTCTCCCGAATGCACACCATTACACTCATAGTCCTGATTCAAGAGGAGTAACAGGTCATCAACAAAATCACGGTTATCATCGATTATCAGTATTTTCGGTTTTTTCATATCACACCCGTCTCTTAAATTATTTTGATCTCCATTCTCATCGTGGTCCCCTGTCCGGACTCACTCTTCGCCACCTTTATCTTTCCGCCGTATTTACTCAACGTGGCTTTCGCGTGATACAATCCGAAGCCACCTTCCTTCTTTGTCGAAAACTCCCGGTCGAAAATCTTTTCTTGATTTTCTTTCATGATTCCACAACCGGTATCCGATACTTCGACGATAATTCTGGTAACTTCGACCGTCAGCTTCACAGTAAGCCTTTTCTCCGCACTTTCTCTCATCGAAAAAATCGCGTTGTTCATGAGTTCTTCGAGAATCGTGGTGAAATCCGATTTGTCTATGAACCCTGAACACGTCTCGGTTTCTCCGTACAACTGAACATCAACTTGTATCTCGTCTCTCGTCAACGTGGATGAGAGAGCGGCAAGCACCTGGCTCGTGGCCCGGCCGATGTTACAGCTGTAAAATCTTGCCAGGTCGTTCATCATGATTTTTATAATGTCCTCTGCCGCTTCCACCTGTTCGGGGATCTCTTCTTTAAGACGTTCTACCTGACCGAAAGACGTATGTCCCTTCGAGTAGTTGTTAACCAGAGTGTCGAGCCCACTGAGATTCTTCTGGAGCTTCTTCAGTTGCTCTCTTTCCACATCGACCAGCTTCGCCCTGTCAACGATCTCGACGAGCTTCGGGGCGGTGAATTCATAATAAGTATCGATCGTATCACTGAGTTTCCTTCTGTACTGGGGAGAAGAATACTGGTCCTCATTCAGATTCTTAAACAGGAAACTCAGCCGGTCGAGGTTTGCCGTGGCAGCTTTCCCGTGGCCGAAAATCGAGAGCGTCTCGAGAAGCCTGTCATGCAGATCTTCGGGTCTCAGTGAAGCTGTAAACCGTAACTTCTGAATCAATATTGGAATAACCTTCAATCCTGTCACCGTAACGGCAACGCCGGCCGCAAGGATCAGCAGGTAGAAGACCAGATGGGATTGTTCTTCTTCAGAGGTACCTGTCGCGGTTAATGTTTGGGGAATCATCCGAAGAATGGTTCCGCTTCTCGGCTCAGTATTTTTCCCCAGGAGAACGGCTATAAGATCACCGTAAAATGGATTTTTGAAATAGTGTATGCTCGTGGGCCATATTTTTGATCCGGCGGCGTGTTTTCCGAGTAGCAACAAATCACTGTTGAGAATGAGAAAAGTGTTATCTGAGGTAACAATGATTTCTTCTTCTTCTTCTCCATCATCGTTGATATCGACTATCTCGGATACCTCCCACTTTTGGAGCACGCGGGAGATTCGAGCTTTTTTCAAAATCTCGAGATTGTGACTGAACAGGTAGAGCCAACCATCCTCATTGCCGATAACTATCTCATCCTCACCATCTCGATCAAAATCATTGACATATGGCTGGATGAACTCCGTTGGGTGCGAAAATCTATTCTCTACTTCGCCCGTTCCCCCGTTACGGACCTGAAGCTCGAAATGAGTTGGCTCATCCGCTATATTCCCGCTCGCATAGGTGCAGATCACTTTTTTACTCCCATCACCGTTTAGCCCGGAGATAGCATAAGCCGATCGGGTGAAGACACCACCCGTTTCATAGTTCCACATGAGGTCACCGTGACGATCCAGGCACATAATGTGACTGTGACAGTCATCCATGTCTCCCGCCCTGTTCCCGTTGCAAGGTGCTCGATCACCAATGATAATCTCCATCTCACTATCATTGTTGAGGTCCGCACATACTTGAGGATATGGATGGCCTGCCACAGGAAAATCCCATAGTTTTCTTCCGGTCTTCCCATCGAAAGCCATCAAACCCCGCGGATACATATCATAACCGGCTGTGAAAGCAACGAGAATGTCCACATACTCGTCGTCATTCACATCTATCACCTGATAACCAGCAATTCCTCCATCCCACCTGCCGTCCCGATTGAGGTCGGTAACGGTGACGGGTTCTGTTTTCAACAATCGGGAATAATTATTCTTCCCGGAAGAGGAAGAACAGGTCCAGACTTCCGTCCAGACAGTACTACCCTTAAGGATTCCGATGAGAATTTCCGGATACGAGTCACCGGTTACATCCAAGGCCCGCAAGCAAAGAACGGTTGATCTCCCCACGAGATCTCCCGCAGTCCTGAGTGAACCTCCGATGAGATCCATTACCACGACTCCATTTCCCTCGGTCCTTGCATACTCTTCAGTGCCGTCACCGTCGAAATCACCGAATGCCCAATCGATCGTTCCATCCTCTGACATAATCTGCTCGAAAGAGAAGAGGCTCCGGGGAAGGTTCTCTTCCTGAGAGATGCATCGCGACGGTGATAACGTCCCGTACGAAAAGACAAAAATCAGAATGATGATTGCCTTAAAGGATACATCCTTTATTCTGTGATGGTGACAGTCAGAATCCATAATGGTATCAAGAGAATTTTAGCTTCGTTGATTTTTTAAAACTTCAGCACTGTTGAATGGTAGACCCTTCAAACCCTATCATATTTCTTTGTTCCTGTCAATGAGTTGGGTTTTGATACAACTACCGGATGAGCCATTCCATCGTTCTTCTCTCACATTTCACACTGATTCCCCGGTCACTGTAATCCATCCCTGGGACAGGATTCTCTCTGAATGAAGTATACCGTTGTGATCAGGAGTACCAACCGCCCGCTATGGCGCCGGTGTGCAACGTGCACTTTCTCATTGTTCCCACGATAGGTCCGTTCCTGATCTTCTCCTCAATGGTCTCTTGACATCATTTCCGTTGGGTCATAGTATTATCCATGTAATGGTTTTATCCCTTTCTCTATTCTGAGAGGGGATATTCTCGGGAGCCTTTTCGTGGAGGTGCTTCGATGAAAAGAGGAATACTAGCGTGGAGAGTTTTCCTGCCGGTCCTTACTGCCTTCTGTGTCTCTGTCGCGTTCACGAGCTGCGGGAAGAAGAAGGAACAGGTGCAGTCGAAGCCTCCCCAGGTGGAACAGCAGCAAACCGAGCAGGCCGAGCATCCGACAGAAAACCCCGCGGCTGACACGGGAGGAGCTGAGCATCCGACAGAACACCCCACGGCAGATTCGGGACAAGCCGAGCAGCCGGCGGAACACCCAGAAGCCCAGGATAAATAGGAAAAGATTCGGATCATCGGGAGTGAAAATTTTCAGAAGATGCCGACATTTATGCCAATACTGTCAGAGAACCGAGGCAGGTTTCCCCTCGGTCGGCTTTTGCTGTCGGCCGCACCTGTATTCGTGAGCATCGCGCTATCAGGCTGTGGGAGGGGCCATACCGAGCGGAAATTCACTCCTGTCCCGCATGTTGTGACGGCTGATATCCAGGCGGGAATCGAGAGGCACATCGAACAGGTGAGTGAGAAGAATAACGGTTACTATCAGCTTCCCTTCGAGGACAGGGATCTCGAGCTCAAGCTGGTCCGGGTCCACACCGAGTACCTGGCAAATCTGGGCCCGCGCCGCCACTTCGCCTGCGTCGACCTCGCAGGCACCGACGGCGACGTCTACGACGTCGATTTCTTCCTGGCCGGTGATCCGGGAGACATGACCGTCACCGAATCCACGGTTCACAAGATCAACGGTCAACCCCTCTACACCTGGGAACAGAACAAAGAAGACCACACATGGCACCGTGTCCCCGTTGAGGACGCTTCACACGAGCTACTCGGCGTGATCGAGGGAACCGACGAATTCGAATTCATCTATCAGGCAATCCTGCCAGAGATGACCGGACCCGCCCGCATGTGGGTTCCTGTTCCTGTCTCGGACCGCTATCAGACGATCGAGTCTCAGGATATCCTGGTCCCCGGTGAATACTCCATCCTCGAAGAGCCCACATACGGAAACAGGATCCTCTATCTCGAGCTCGGTCCCGGGGACAGCAATAAAGAGATCGAACTCCGCTATCTAGTCAGGCGTCTCGAGAAGGCCGCCTACCCGGCGGAAGAGCCTACACCCGAGCAGTACCTGAGCCCGGACCGCAGGGTACCGATCAACGAGGACTTCCGGAATATCGCATTGGAAGTCGTGGAAGGTAAGAAAGGGGACCTCGTGCGCGCCCGTGCTCTCTACGATCACGTCATCGATCGCATGCTCTACATGAAGTACGGTGACGGCTGGGGTCAGGGTGATGCCGTGTACGCCTGTGACGCCCGGACCGGTAACTGCACCGATTTTCATTCCTATTTCATCGCTCTCGCGAGAGCAGTCGGGATACCCGCGAGATTCGCCATCGGGGCAGCGATTCCGTCGGCACGAGATGACGGGGGGATAAGCGGTTATCACTGCTGGGCGGAATTCTACGCCGAAGGCAAGTGGTGGCCGGTCGATATCAGCGAGGCGGACAAGTATTCGGCTCTGTCGACCTACTACTTCGGCCACAATCCCGCAAATCGCATCGAACTCAGCCGCGGACGCGATCTGGTGGTCGACCCGCCTCCCGCGTCGGGCCCTATCAACTTCCTCGCTTACCCCGTACTCGAGGTGAACGGTGAGCCGGTCAGGGTTAGCGTGAGATTCTCATTCAGAAGAGGTTGATTTGGTATTCATGAACAGGTTCATCAAGTGACAATGGATTAGTTCCGGTTTCACACCTTCACGACTTCGATGAAGCTCACGAGGCCCGTTTCTTTTTCGCTGATGATCCCC
>CAZZKG010000119.1:0-5591 GCA_964654825.1 uncultured Gemmatimonadota bacterium
GTTAGGCCGCAAGTCGAGCGCGAGGGTCTGATGAGGGTCAGCTTGCTGACTTGTTAAGCAACGCGCGCGTGGGAAGGAGAGAGATGGTCCTTCGCAGACTGATACAACATCTGAAGGGCCAGCACTGGACCGCCGTCGGACTGGACTTTGCGGTCGTGGTGCTCGGCGTCTTCGTTGCGCTGGCTGTGAACTCTGCGGTCGACCGCCAACGGGAACGCCAGGCGGCCTACGCGGCATTGGAAGGGTTACGCAGCGACATCGCCGCGGATCTGACGCAATGGGAGCAACAGTACTCTCGGCTCAAAGCTCAATCGGAGAGCTATCGCCGCCTCATGGATTTCCTTCGAGGAACAGGGCCCATCACCGACGCGTTTCAGTTTGTCGAGGACGTTCAAGACATCTCGACCTACCTGACCATGGACTTCAACGACACGATTCTCGAGGAACTGATCAGCACGGGCGGTCTGCGTTACGTCTCCAACCGGAAGTTGCGCGACGCCCTGCTCGAGTATCGCCTCTTAGAGAGGAGGATCCGGGAGTTCGACCCGTTGCACCGCAGCTATTTTCTGGGGGTCTACGAAAGGCATGCAGCGCTGGTTGCCGGTGGCTTGTCACTGCCCTTCCGGTACCGCCTCCTGGGCGGCGGACTGACGGAGGATGCGGCTCGGGCCGAGGCCGAGCGTGCCCTCGACGCGAAGGCGATCCGCTCTTCTGATCATCTGCGCCAACTGGTGGTGGCCACGCACGCGCCATGGGGCATGAAGGCCCTTCAGTATGGCTCTGGAAAGGCCAAGGCGGAGGAGCTTCTCACTCTGCTCGATGCGGAGTTGGGAAAGCCGAGCCCATGATCTTCCGGAGACCGATCCAATGGTGTAGTAGACCAGAAATCGGGAGCGGCCTACAACGGCGATGCACCTGACGGTCGCCTCCGGCGCCCGCAGCTTATCCGCAGCCCCGTTAGACAGGTGAAGCAAACAGCAGCGCGGTCCTGAACGGGGGTCAGGAGGAGTTACAGTGTGATCGGAGCCAGTTTCGACAGCACCAAGACCCCCCTCCAGGACCTGCTCGGGCAGAAATTACAAGTATGTGCAATCGCCCACGCAAGACTTGGATAATACGATCAGGCCCTCAGGTGCGCTGCTCAGAGCACGACCTCCTTCCGGCGCGATGGAAAGCCGGAATTGCTTGCGCAAGCCCTGCGAACTCTCGGATTGCTGTGGAGTCAGGTATCGAAAACCGCAGAGGCGATTGAGGCGCTCAGCGAAGCGGCAGCCATCTTCGAATCAGTCGGAGATCACCGATCAGCGCGGGAGATGACGGTGCAAATCGAGGAACCACACCGCTGATGTGCACAGATCCTGGGGAATTGGTTTCGGCTGAAAAAGGCTTTCGGTTAAGGCCCTGGCCTCCGAGCAATCAGAAGCACGTCGATGACGGCATGCCGACCGCATTGACCACGACGATGTGTGGCACGAGGACGCGCTATACGTCGCGGCTTATGCGGGCCGTGAGATGTATCATAATAATAACGATATTTGAACAGCTTGACAAACATCTCTGATTTATGTATAATCATTGTAGATACTTTATGGAGGTGCTCTCATGGAAGCTCGCGTTCAAAAATGGGGTAATAGCCTTGGAATTCGCATCCCCAAAGCTCTTGCTGAAGAATTGGGTTTGGGTCACAATACTACCGTCTCACTGTCACTCGTTGACGGTAATTTGGTGATCTCTCCTCTCGTAAAACCCATTTTTAATCTTCATCAACTTCTTTCCAAGGTTACGAAGAATAACATACATCGCGAAGTTGACACTGGGCCTGCGACAGGTGGTGAGGTGTGGTGAAAAAGAAAACCTATGTACCTCAACGTGGAGATGTTGTTTGGATTACCTTGAATCCTCAATCCGGGCATGAACAAGCGGGTCGCCGTCCTGCTGTTGTGCTCTCCCCTTCTTCATATAACGACAAAGTTGGATTGGCAGTTTTTTGTCCTATCACTACCCAAGTTAAAGGGTATCCTTTTGAGGTTCTTCTTCCCGAAGATTTGTCTGTTTCTGGAGTGATACTAGCAGATCAAGTGAAATCTTTGGACTGGCGAGCGAGAAAAACAGAACTTATTTGCCCATTACCGAAGAACGCAGTGATCGAAGTGCTACAAAAATTAAGTGCACTTCTATTTTCATAATGGTTATCCCGTATTTTTCAATTGGTCAGAACACCTAACACGTATGAGGCCCGGCTTGTCAAGGGCAATATTCCCCTTGGCGACCGATAGGTCGCCGGTTGGAATGTCGTCATAGACACAAGTGCCGCATCCCGACTTTATATGAAAATGCCGCCCCTTGAGCATTTTCATGCTTCGGTGTGTCCCCGAACTACTGCGGGGGCATGAGGGTTAGTCTCATTGCGGGTGGGGGAGCGAGTCCCGCACCAGACACGTATAGGAGTTCACGATCCATCGTGGATGGACAGACGAAGCAGTCGCTTCGAGACCCGGAAACTCATCGGTGCCCTCATGCCGGCCCACTCAATAAGTGTGGCTTAACGCTGTAGCGTTCGCCGGTTATCTTCGGGTGCTACGGGTCTCGCGAAGAGCAACCCCCGCGCCGCCCTCGGTGCAACTTTACGCCATTCCGATGGCGCGGCGCATTGCGACCATGACACAATTATCAGAAAAACTTAGAATCCGCAGTTCGAGAGAACTCGAGATGAAGATCGAGTACCGTTTAAGGAGTACTTTCCTGGCCTGGTGACTTCCCCCGTCGTTGGCCTCTCAGGACCCGTACTTTTACGCCGACTGATCGCAATCACCCGGGCCGTTGATTCGGGGCGGGAGGCCACCTGACATGCCTGAGCCATTGATTGTCACGGGAATTATTTCCACCTCCTCGGGCGAGAACCGGGACTTCATCATGTCACTCGGGGCAGATGAACACATCGACTACCGTGCTCAGAAGTTCGAAATCAAAACCCCACGTTTCGAAAATCTTCCCGTTCGAGAACTTGGCGGATGCCCCGCTCCAGATCGAATCCGTCCGAACCGCGGGCAAGATCGTTGTCACTCTGTACGAAAACTTTGTCCGAACAGAGCAACGAACAGAGAAATCGGGCCGCCCGACAAGACGAGGTGACGGAGGCTGCTTCGCCGGTGTCTGGATGTTCGAATCGCGCGTGCTTGTCATCAAGCCGAGATACCGGTGGTTACCGGCGTGATTGCGTGCCGGACAGTTTCGTGACGTCTCCACGAATGAGGCTCATAATTCCAAAAGGAGTGTCGAGATGAATGATGGAAAAGCAGGGAGTTCAAGATTTCTAACCGTAACTGGATGGATTGCAATATGTCTGTTCGGGATGATTTATATCGTCGAACTGTTTCCGCATCACGGACCGCCCATTACGATACGCTGGATTCGGGATCATGTCGGAACAGCGGGCTTGATCATTATCAATATCGTCATCGTCCTGGCTTTCCTGGCATTGTTGCCATTCAGAAAGCCCACGAAAAATGTCTGGAAATCCCACAGCGCCTTTTTCGCTTTTGTCATTGCACTGATGACCGAAATGTTCGGGTGGCCTCTTTTTATTTTTCTGGTATCTCCACTGTTTGAGGTGCCGAGGATCGGACCCGATTTTTTCGCGGCTGTTGGACATTGGCCTTCCTCGGTCGGTACGGGAATAAGCCTCACTGGCATACTTCTCATAGCGATAGGATGGAGACAGATTCACGGTTCCAGAGATCTTGTGAAGAGCGGTTTGTACAAATACATGCGTCATCCACAGTACACGGGTATCTTCTTATTCACTTTCGGTTGGATACTGCACTGGCCGACTGTGATAACTCTCATACTCTGGCCTCTATTGATCGCTGCGTATATCTGGCTGTCCCGTTTCGAAGAAAAGCAAGCATTAGAAGAGTTTGGTGAATCATATCGGGCCTATGCTCGAAAAACCAGGAGGTTTATTCCGTTCCTCGTATAACCCCAACAGACTGGCGTATGACAAGCCGTTGAAGCCGGCGATCTGTCTGTCAAGGCCTGAGCTTACAAGGAGTCGTCGAAGGATTCCCGGGCGATCGGTCTGATCGTCAGGCGGGGAGAAACTTCCGGCAGAGTTTTTGGTAGTTGCACCACCTGCAGGTGAGCTCATTGTCGGTGAAGGGGAAGTCCTCTTCCCGGGCGAGGTTTTCTTCCGGCTCCTGGAGCAACTCTTTCATCGATGTGATACTCGACCGTATGTAGTGTTTGATCCAATCGATGTTCGCGGGAACCAGCTGTTTTCGGTGTTCCTTCCTCACCGAGAGGTTGTACTCGACTGTGGTGATCAGTGAGGGTTCGATATTCCAGGTCTCGACCGCGTACAAGCCATAGCAGCTGAGCTGGACGTCGGAGTCCACATCATCTTTTTCTCCTGTTTTCCAGTCGACGATGAGGACCCCCGAAGGTGACCGACCGGCAAAATCCATTTTCAGGTAGATCTTGTTCCCCTCGAAGGGGAAATCGAGAAGGCTTTCGAGTGTCAGCCAGTCGACAGGGGGGAGGTGTTTAATTTCCTCGAAAATCCCGGACTCGAGCAGATGCAGGACACAGCTGCGGGCCTTTTCGTGGAGTTTGAACCACACGTCATCATCAATCGGGATGTTGTATTCGTGCTCGAACAGGCCGAGGGATTTCTTTGGATTGTTTCTGTAACGGCCATAGCGTGATTCTCTGAACTCTTTCCGCATTTTCTCGGTCATACGTTCGAGTATATCGGCGGTCTTTATTTCGTTTCCCGTCTTGATCTCCCTCAAGATTCCCTCGACCACCCCGTGGATCACCTCTCCCGCCCACATGTGCCGACTCTTCAGATTTTTGGCAACATAGAGCGCCCGGACCCGCTCGTTCGCCCCCCTGGCCCATCCACCCCAGGAGCCGTACTTGTCATAGTAGTACTTCCGTCGGCACTCGCGGAACAGCTCATCCCTCGACTTGGACCATGAAAACTCATTGACAAAAGTGGTCACTGATATATTTTCTTCTCTCTCTTCTCGACCGGGCTTTTATAAAGACGTAAACACGCTCCGCTTCACGGCCGGCATGATAAATGGCCTGAAGAGTAATGGTAATATGAGAGCGCCCGAAGAGCAAGATAGTATGGTGCGTACGAGAAAGGATATAATATAAAGGCAGCCTAAGAAAACACCGATCTCACCCGGATCATCTGTGCGGACTGATACCGGGTGACCATTAGAACAGACCGTCGATCTCTCCGTCAGCGGCAAAATCTGTCATCATCAAGTCATCGAAATCGTCTGTCGAAAACTCATCCCCCTGCCTGAAATCAAAGCCGCAGCGGGGGCACTTGAAGCTATTCTTGACGATGGTCTTTCTGTCGATCTTTTCCATACAGCCGGGACACCATATACGCATGATCCCTCCTGTATAGGAGACAGGTCCTGCTGGTTTGAACACTTCCTGAAAATAAGTTAATATTGAAATAAAATCCTGTCAATACGAGCCGAATCCGGCCCCATCCCGCGTCGGCGTGAGTGCCGCTTTTACCTCACATGGGAGGAAACCGTGAAAGCCATTCCATGCCCGGGAAATCATTT
>CAZZKG010000120.1:0-5322 GCA_964654825.1 uncultured Gemmatimonadota bacterium
GGACGAGTCTGATCATAGACGGCGGTATGACGTTGTATCCCGGTTTCGCGACAGGGGGATGATTCATCCATTAAGGTAAGATCTGAAGGGTGAAAATTTAAGATTTACTACACGTTCACCGGGTGGATCGAAGGGGCTCTTGTTTTTACCGGTGATGTGAATGCCGACGGCCTTCCCGACATCTTCAATAGTGGAGAACGAAGCTACCTTCACCTTTTATAACCGGCGGGTACCTACCTCGATGCAGCGAGACTCTACGAAGGGCTTAGTAATCCGTCAAGTATTTCAATGGTCGATGCGGACCTCAACGGATCACTCGACCTCCTCAAGGAAGGGCTGCACCTTTCCGCCGGGATCCCGGGGGACTATGAGAACAAAAGCATTCAGGTGAATCTCGAAGGAACGCTCTCGAATCGGTCGGCAATCGGGGCCGTGGCGTCGCTCTTTGCAGGTAACCGGTCAGGTACCGATTACGTCCGCAGTTCATCACCGCACCCCAAGCGTCTTTTTTTCGGAACAGGGCAGGACAATCCGGACAGCCTGATCATCTATTGGCCGTCCGGAATCATACAGATCGAACGTGATCTTGTAGCCAACTCGATCATCTCGGTAACAGAAGACTCGACGCTGAGTGGTATCGGTAGCGGAAAACCGGTAGGAAAGCTCCCACGGCAATTCAGTCTTTCACAGAACTACCCGAACCCGTTCAATCCCCAGACGACAATACGCTACTGCCTACCCGAACAGGATGAACCGGTTCACGTGCATGTCGCCGTGTATGATCTCCGTGGAAAGCTGGTAAAAACCCTGGTGAATGAACCTCAGGTCCCCGGACATTACACCGTTACCTGGGATGGAAGAGACGGACAGCGACTCCAGGCGGCTTCGGGGGTGTATCTCGTCAGAATGAGAGCAGGATCCTTCGAATCGACGCGAAAGATACTGCTCGTGCGCTGAACCTTTTCATGCCCCGAAGGGAGGAACCGCGGTGTACCGGGAAAGCCGGGAAAAGGTGTCAGGAAGACGATCGCGTGGCGCGCCCTTCGTTCTATACGCGATGCTGTTCGTACTCCTGTTCCCCCCGACCATCACCTTTGCTACTGTTGTTTCTTCATCACCCCTTCCCGCTCAGCTCGAGCGCATCCTCTTCCCGTATGATGGAACACTTGATGGTCATGCGCAGGCCGATTCCTCGAATGTGAGGGTAGTAGGGAGATGCTCGTTCGGAACCGTCTACGAAGTGGAGACGGCCCCGACAGGCACATACGTGTACGCCTCCTCCGGTCATCATCTTCTCGTTATCGACATCGCCGATCTTGCTCGTCCTGTCAGAAGAAGCATGATCCCGACGGATCATACGATACACGGAATTCATCACCATGAGGGGCTACTGTACCTCGCACTCGGGGAAGGCGGGGTAGGTGTATACGATACAGCAGATCCTCTCCGTCCCGAGCTCCTGGGTCAGTACACAGGCGGCGGATACGTACGTTCCGTGGTAACGGTGGGAGACACGGCCTACGTCGCTGACTGGTACGAAGGGCTCATTCTGCTCTCTGTCGAAGACCCGGGAAATCCCACATATCTGGCCGGCACTGACGCGATAGGCATGGCGACGTCGATCACCGTCCTCGACTCTTTCATCTACGTGACAAACGGTGACCTGAATGTCATACAGGCAAGCAGCCAGCCCGATTCATTCATCGTCACCACGATCGAGACACCCGGCTGGACTCTGGATTCGGTTGCCGACGATTCCATTCTTGTTGTCGCTGATGGGCAGGAAGGGCTCGGTGTGTATTCGCTCGAGCATCCGGCTGTGCCTGTCGCTATCGGTTATGTCGACACACCTTCATACGCCAGCGCGGTGAAATTGTACGGAGCTTTTGCCTGTGTAGCCGATTTCGAAGCGGGACTTCGCATCATCTCGATCGAGGATCCGTACAATCCGCTTGAAGTGGGCTTCTCTGATACCCCGGGCTATGCGAGGGGTGTGGCGATCACCGGGTCCCTCGCCGTGGTCGCTGACGACGAGGAAGGCCTTGGGGTCATCGACGTCACGGAGCCGACCGATCCCGCTTTCCTCGGGCGTTTTTCGGCACCGCTTCGGACGAAGGATGTGGTGGTTTCCGGGGACTTTGCCTATCTGACTGATGGTCCATACGGCATGAAGGTGGTCTCGATAGCCGATCCGGCTTTTCCTGTGCACATTGGTTCCTGTATCCTGCCCGGAAGTGCCGAACAGATCGCCGTGGCGGATTCGTTTGCCTTCGTTCTCGATGGAGATGAAGCGGTACACGTGATCTCGATTGCGGATCCTCTGAATCCAACGGTAGTAAGTCAGGTCACCCCTGTTCTCTGGGGCGCTATCAACGACATCGACGCTCAGGGTGCCTATTTCTATCTGTCAGCGGGTTCGGACGGTTTTCGCATCTATTCGATAGAGGATCCTGGACATCCGGTCGAGGTCGGTTTCTACAAACCTACAGGGTGGTAGGCTTCTTATATCGGAATTACCGTTCGGGGTAATCTGGCTTGTGTCGTAGGCGATAATGTCCGTACCTTCACGATCGAAGACCCAACCGATCCGAGATATCTCGGTGTGATCTACACACAAACGATCTCTGAACAAAAAATCGCTATGCACGACACACTTGTATGTGTGACAGCGTGGTTCTTCGGAAATTCTCAAGGCATATTTGTCATTTTGATCGCTGATTCCACACATCCGGTCGGGCTCGGTACTTATTATGAGACAGGACTGTATACGTACCATGTTGCCATGAACAGTACACACGCTTTTACCACTAATAACGACATGCGAATGACGGTGTTCTCGATCGAGGAGCCGGCAGAGACCAGGCCGGTTGGATATTATGACACGGATACCGGTGCACTGCAGCTGGATGCGGATGAATCATACGCGTATCTCGCTGCGGATCATGGTGGACTGCTTATTCTCGAGTATGTCGAAATCACATCGATCGAGGAAGGAGAACCGCACAGTGGTCCGCTGCCGGGATCGTTCGTCCTTTCACAGAACTACCCCAACCCCTTCAATCCGACGACAACGATCTCGTTCGACATTCCCGGTGAACAGGGCGTCAGGAAACCAGTGACCATCATTGTCTACGATGTGCGCGGCAGACACGTGAAGACCCTCATCGACGGGGAGATCGAGCCTGGTACCCACGAGGTCGTCTGGGATGGACGAAACGAGAAGGGGGAGCAGGTCGCATCAGGGATTTACCTGTACACGTTGAAAAACGGCAGAACGGTCTACACCAGGAAGATGCTAATGCTCAAATAATACTCCCATCAACGCCACCCGCGCAGAAAAAACTTGACGAATATTTTAGTTTCTACTATAATGCAATTACATGATACGAGGGCGACCCCAGGCCTGGTGCAGTAGACACTCCCCCCTCTCGAAGATCGGTTTTCGCTTCGGTGCGAATCAGTATGTCTTGAATACACTGGTATTTACTATCTTCGTGTTACTGCAGGCGAGTTTTCACCTTGCAAGGAGGAGAGTATGAGAACGTACGCTGTTTCTCTTGGGCTTTTGTTTCTTCTCTTCACACTTCTCACTGGTACCAGCGCGATCGCCGACCCCGGGGATCTGGATCCCACGTTCGGTGACAGCGGCATTGTCATCCTCGATGTCATGGATGAGTCCGATTTTGCCACGAGCCCGGACATAACTTCCGATGGGAAGATCGTGGTTGCCGGATACCACCTCGGGAGCAATGACTGGGACTTCATGGTGGTACGGTACAAGGAGGACGGTAGCCTCGACTCGACATTTTCGGAAGACGGCATCGTGATTACCGACTATGCCGGTTACCGGAACGAATGGATAGATGCAAAGGTACAGCCTGATGACCGGTTCCTTGCAGTTGGCGCGGCTTATAACGCGACAGACTCCGATATTGCCATCGGTCGGTACAATACAGATGGCACCTTCGATCCGGGATTCGCTGATAATGGTTTGTTAGTCACTGGCGTCGGTGCAGCAGATGACTGGCTGGTGGGTGTGGATTTTCAGGCAGATGAAAAGATAGTAGCAATAGGCTCGGCGGATAACGGCACTGATTTCGATTGTCTGTTGATCCGTTTGAACAGTGATGGCACGCTCGATACGAGCTTCTCTGACGACGGTATTCTGATAATCGATCTCGATGGGAAGGTTAACCACGGTTCGGCTGTGGAAGTGCAGCCCGATGGCAGGATCGTGGTTGTCGGTCGCGTCGAACGCGAAGAAAATGACGAAGATATTTTTCTCATGCGTCTCCTCAGTGACGGTACGCCCGACTCGAGTTTTTCAGAAGACGGCCTCGTAATCACCGACATCGGGAACGTTCCGAACCTGCCATGGAGCGTGGCTCTTCAAGCCAACGGGAAGATCGTCGTGGATGGACAAATCGGTCCTGTAGGGGAACAGGACATCCTCGTGCTGAGATACAACGCAGATGGGAGCCTCGATCCGGCATTCTCCGGTGACGGTATTGTCACGCTGGACATCGCAGGTTATTATGATGGAGGTAGAGGTGTCCGTGTGCAGGAGGACGGCAGCCTCGTCGTGAATGCGACCATGTTCGATGGTGTTCAGTATGATTATGCGCTGGTGAGATTCAACTGCGACGGGAGCCTGGATTCGAGTTTTTCCGATGACGGTATTGCGATAACGGATATCAACGAATATGACGGATCCTACTACCTGGTACTGCAGCCCGATGGAAAGATCGTCGTCACCGGATATATCTGGGACAATCACGACTATGACTGGGTGGTCATGCGGTACGAGGGGGGGGTACTGCCGGGCCTTTCCATCTCACCTCCGTCGGGTAAGTACGTGACGACTCAAAAGTTCGATCTGGCTCTCATCGTAGAGACCGCCGGGCTGTCAGTTGTCGGGGGCTATGCCGAACTCGACAACACTGATGTGACCAGCGTTCTCATGAAGAGTGTGAAACCCGGCACACTCGTCACGGGTGGGATGACGTTCCGGATGCCCGACATCCACACGGGTGTGTTGACACCAGGCTGCCATATGCTGGAGGTGGGATTGGATTTGAGCAACGGATCGAGGATAACTGACTCTGTCACGTGGGAGGTGAGAGAGAATACCGAACCGTAGGCCGGCCGATTTCTTGGATACGGTGAACTTCCCCTTCGAACTTTTCGGGGCAGTAGAAACGCGGAGATAATTCCCGGAGACATAATCCCCGGATATGGTTGACACAGCTTCCGAAGTGCGGTATAATCAGGAAGCTCCTGGGACTTCTCGCCAGGTGCGGTGCTCGGACGATTAAAACATTT
>CAZZKG010000121.1:0-4934 GCA_964654825.1 uncultured Gemmatimonadota bacterium
GAAACCTGCTCGAGGCATTCTCCGGGACCGGGTTCACCGAACAGGCCGGCAGCTACATCATGCACTACCCTCTCGCGTATATAGCCCCTCTTCTCGCGTTAAGCAGTACTCTTGCGATTCTCTCGAAAGTGCCCGTGATACGGGTAACGAGGCTGATGCTCTATGTCTGGCTCCTGACACTCCTCCCCCCTATCGTGGATATCCTGATCACGAAAGGCATCGAAGGCGCGGGCACTCAGATAGGTTACCTGCCTGTTACAGAAGGTGCGTACTGGAACACTTTTCTCAACTTCTTCAATCCTAAGGCGAGTCTGCAGGGTACGACCATCGGCATCAGGATAGAGGCGTTCCTCGCCTGCCTCCTTGCCCTCGTGTACGTGTTCGTGAAATCGAGGAGCATCCTGAGATCCCTCATTACACCTTTCGTGGTCTTCTTCGTGTCCTATTTCTTCTTCACGTTTCCCCATGTTTATCTCACGCTCGTGAAGTTCGTGAGCCCCGGCGTGAAGGACTTCCTCGACCTCTTCCTCTCGAAGGGTCAGCTGATACGGTCGGACACAGCGAGACTGTCGCTCATCATGGCTCAGATCGATATCATTCTCGTCGCCCTGGTGTTCCTGTTCTGGTACGGACTGCATCGGGGGCTCGGCGGGTTACGAGAGATTCTCCGGCTGATCACGAGGCCCGGGGCCGGGTTCGCAGTCATCATGATTCTGACCGGATTCACTATCGGATGGCGTGTAATCCTGCCTTATGAAACCCTCGAGAGCATCCTCTCTCATCATTCGGATTTCATGTCGCTTCTGTCGGTGCTCCTTGCCGGGATCGGGGCTTCCGTCGGCCTCTCCTGCCTCGAGGAGGACACGGGGCCGGGACCCGCGGAACAGGATTTCCCCCGGCGTGAAATCCTGTTCATATCCCTCACATTTGCCGCCATCAACACACTGGTGATCGGATTCCCGGTTTTCTGCTTTCTTCTCCTGTACCTGTCGACCGGCCTGTTCCGCGTCGCCCGACCGTTCGAACTGAAGAGATATCCGGCTCTCTCGTCGATCTCATCTGCGCTCGGCTCCATCGCACTGGTCTCGATGGGTTACTGCCTCTTCACAAGCAGCAGGACCCCCGCATTTTTCCCGAAGGGAATCCTCACCGTGCTGTTCATCTCCCTGACTGCGGGATTCCTGGCGATCGATCTTTCACACAGAGAAAAGAACCGCACGGGCATCGTGTCCAAATCCGGACTCCTCACGAGGACCGCCCTGCTTGTGATCGCATATCTCATCCCGGCTCTCTATTTCGGAGGGACGGGGCTCCTAATCCTTTCTTTCGGTGCGGCAATCGTTTCAGCCGTTTGTCCACTCTTTTTACCTCGGAGAGAGATGGCCGGGCTCGTCTTCCTGCTGTATCTCTCCGTTTCCCTGAATGTTCTCTTTCTGAAACTGCGGGGGTACGGGGATCGCACCTGGGGGACTCCTCACCAGATCGAACACGCGGAACTCGCGTCGATGTATAAGAGCGAGGGCCGGGACGATTTTGCCAGAATCGAATTCGAGGAAGCTGTGAGACTCGGCAGTCCCGACCCCGGAGTGTATTTCGGACTTGGTTTCGAATACACGAAAGGCGGGAATGAACTAAAGGCCGCGGACATGTTCAAAAGAGCCACCGAACTCGATTCGACTTACGGTGAAGCGTACTACAATCTCGGTCTGTCCAGTGCCAGGCTCGACATGAACCGGGAAGCCGTCCGTAATTTCAGGAAGGCGATCCCGCTCCTCGGAAATAAAAAAGAAGCCAGGCTCGGGAGTGCCGGTATCCTGACCGAGAAGGGATACCTCCAGGAGGCCCTGTCGATTCTGATGCAGGATCCCGTTGATTCCGCCGAGGAACAGCTGGTCATGTTCGATATCTTGCAGCGATCACTCGAGGTATCAGCAGATTCACTATCCGGTTCTCCCGGGTTTGATCCATCGACTGAAGCCGGAATTTTTCTCGACAGGTTCACATCCACTCTTCAGAGTAAACCCGACTCGGGATTGAAACAGATCCACGAGGACTTGAGCGTCCTCCAACGCGATTACCCGCACATCCTGGCCCTCACTTATTATCAAGCCTGGGTTTCCCAGATGCAGGGAAATATGAAAGCGGCGGTCGCAGGCTATATCCGGCTTCTCGAACAGATTCCGGGATTCTATGAAGCACGGATGAACCTCGGCGCCGCGTATATATCGCTCGGCAAACTGAGCGAGGCGAAAGGGATCTTCACTGAGCTCCTAAGGATAAGGCCCGATGACACGTCGGCTCTAGTCAATCTGGCCAACGCCTATACCCGGGAGGGGAAATTCGATGAAAGTCTCGAGCTGCTCACGAGAGCCCTGAACAGAGACCCGGAGAATTATCTGGTCAAAATCAATCTCGGGATCGTTTATGAAGGGTTGACTAGGTATGAGGATGCAATTACCCTGTATCAGGCTTTGATAGTAAAGGGTACCGAATCACCCGAGCTCCTGACAAGACTCGCAGGTTGCTACCGGAGGAAGGGAGATCCGGTAAACGCCCGGGGGAGTCTCGAGCGGGCCCTCCAGCTCGATCCGGAATATCAGCCAGCGCGTATGGCGCTCGCATCACTCGAGAATGAGATCAACAAACGAGGACAGCGGTAGCTCGTATCATCCCGAGCATGAGAGAAGGAGGATTTGAATGATGAGAAGTTTTTCCAATTTCACTTCGGTGTTCGCGACACTGGTGTTGACATGTGCACTCCTCACATGCTTAGAATGTTCGGCACAGAGGGGGAGGAAGGTGGTTGTCGTCGGATTCGACGGCCTCTCCTCCAGCCGTGTCGGTTCAATGGTCCGAGAAGGATCGCTCCCGCATTTCAAACAGATGATGCAGGAAGGAATATCCGGGGGGCTCGTGAGCACGATTCCTCCTCTCTCACCACCTGCCTGGACATCGGTTATTACCGGGGTCAATCCCGGCAAACATGGGATCTACAGCTATACAAAAGGGCTCACAAGCACCGAGGAAGACTATTTCGTCGTTGATCATTACAGCGGAGCCGACCGAAGCGCCACACCGCTGTGGAAGCTTCTCTCCGATTCGGGGAAAAGATCCATTTTCATCAATGTCCCTTTCACCTCACCGCCGGATTCCACGGACGGTATCCTGGTCGCGGGCGGACCGCACCCCGACAGTGAAGATTACGCCTATCCTCCGGAGCTGATGACCCGCTTCCCATCCGATTACACGCTCAGCCGTCTGCCGGAGGAGGTGAAGAAGGAATCGGGCCTGGATTATCCGGAATACCTGAAATCCATATTCAAGGACAGGAAAACCGCGGCTCTGGAGCTCATGGACACCGAATCGTGGGACCTGTTCTTTATCGTATTCACCGTTCCGGAACGCATCCAGCGCTATTACAGCTGTTACTCCGACCCGAACCATCCTCTCTATACGGAGGAAGGCGCAGCTGCCTACGGACACCTCTTAGCGGACACATACAAAGAGATGGACATCGCGCTCGGTGAGTTCGAGGAGAGGGCATCCGCCTCGGGTGCGAACCTCCTCGCCCTGTCGGCCTTCGGCCACGAGCCGGTGTCCCGGTTACTCTCAGGTGAGGATTTTATCCGGGCACACTGGCCCCCCGAGGGGAGGCATATCTTCGTCGGGAGTCCCGACCGGTACCGGGGCCTTTTCGCGATCTCGTTCGAGAAACCCCCGGAGGTCAACAAGGAAAACTGGGAAAAGTATTCCAACCTGGCCGGTGAGATACTCGAGGAACTCAAGTCCCTCAAAGATCCGGAGTCTGGAGAGACGGTGATCGACACCGTGTACCACAGAGCCCAGCTGTATTCCGGTCCGTTCGAAAACAGAGCTCCCGACATAGTCGCCGTCGAGAAGAGCGGCTATCTCTTCGCAAACTGGCAGAGGAGCTCTGACGGTACGATTTTCACGAGACCGGGAGAGGGATCACCTAGCTCGATGCCCGGCGGTGACGGCATCCTCTACGCGAAGGGACCGGACATAGCCACGGGGAAGGAACTCAGCGGGGCCGGTGTCCAGGACATCGTGCCCACCATCCTCTATCTCGAAGGCGCCTCCATACCTTCCTACGTGGATGGTAAAGTACTCGAGCAGATGATACGTCAGGAATTCCTGGACAGGTATCCTGTTGAAACAATGTATCAGGAGGCTCCTCTCGACAGCAGGAAGAAGGTCCGCACGCTTTCCGAAGAAGAAGAAGAAGCCCTCAGGTCCCAACTCAAGGTAGTGGGGTATGCGAAATGAAAGTTCTCACGTCGATTCACAGACAGGTCAGTGCTCTCACTGTGGTGTTGTTTCTGATTGTACCATTACTCGCCCTCTGTACCTGTACAGGGATCAGGTCAAAACCGCTGACGCTGAGGCTCGTGTTCTCGAACGAAGTAAGAGGGTACCTCGATGCCTGCGGCTGACACGGCGGTCAGGGTGGGGTCACCCGGCGGGCGACCTTAATCAAACAAATCAGGCAGGAAGAAGGTGTCAACGTTCTCCTCTTCGACACCGGTAACTGTCTGGCGGGGCAACCGCTTGTCGACATATCGAAAGGCGCCGCAATGACGAAGGCGCTGTCGGCGATGCAGTACGATGCAATGACTCTCGGGGATGCGGATTTCGGGATCGGCAGTGAAGCGGTCCGAGCGCTCTTGGGTGAGACCGATTTCCCGATCCTCTCGGCGAACATCGTGAGAGGTACGGAGGATGCCCCGGAATTGTTCACCAGACCATACACGATCATCGAAGTCCCCAACGGTGAGACCCTCGAGAAGATCGCGGTGCTGGGCATCTCCAATTCCGCCGAATTCGGCAAGGTCTCACGGGATTTACTCGGTGATCTCAGGGCGCTCGATCCGGTCGAGGCGCTCGGCCCGATCCTGGAGGAGGTTCTCCGGACG
>CAZZKG010000122.1:0-4919 GCA_964654825.1 uncultured Gemmatimonadota bacterium
TCTGTCTTATACCCGATAGACTTTTCTTCCCCTCTGAGGGATCAGTGCGTCCTGGAGGAGGAATTCGGTCTGTGGATTCAGACTCTGAGAACTGTCTTTGAAGGTGAAGAACAGGAATTCAGCAGGAAAACGAGGTGATCGCTTGACATCCCCTGAGAAATGGGGTAGAATCTGAAAAGGCGAAAATATAGGATTTCGATTACAATGATCAAGACGATGGAATCAAATACAGGTAATTCCTTTCACAACGAAAAAGTGGGGGTGACAAGATGTCGTTTACCAAGTACGGTGTGGCAGCAATACTCTGCCTGATGATCGTTCTGGCTTATTCTCCCGGAACATACGCTGACACGTACGTAGAGGGGGATGTCTGGGGAACCTGGTACGCCGATAGCTCCGCATATATCGTGACGGATAGCGTTCGTATCCCTCCCTGTTCCACGTTAACCATCGAACCAGGAGTAGAGATCAAATTCTTCGGTCATTATAAGTTCATCGTGGATAGTTGTTCGGTGTTACAGGCAGTGGGGACAGAACAGGATTCGATAGTCTTCACCGAGTATTTTCCGGGAAACGGATGGCACGGTATCCGTTTCCTGCAGGCCAGCTCCCTGTCCCAGGTTTCTTACTGCAGACTGGAGTACGGCAAAGCCACAGAGAGCGGTGATGATGTGCGAGGAGGAGCGATTTACTGTAGTAATACCAGCCCGACAATCAGCAACAATCAGTTCTTTGATAATAACGCGCAGTATGGAGGAGCGATCCACTGTGATAATTCCAGCCCGCTTATCAGCGATAACCACTTCTCAGATAATGATGCTCAGGGTGGGGCGATATATTGCGCCAACGGTTCCAGCCCAACTATCAGCGGCAACACATTCACTTTTAATTACGGCTACAATGGTGGAACGATTTACTGCGACTATTCCAGCCCTCATATCAGCCACAACACTTTCGCAGGAAATAGTAGTACTTACGGTGGAGCGATTTACTGCGAATACTCCAGCCCTACTATCAGCGAAAACACATTTACTGATAACTCGATCAGTATATGGATGGGAGGAGCGATATACTGCGATTATTCCAGCCCCACTATCAGCTATAACGCATTTTCATACAACTCAGCCAACTTTGGCTTCGGAGGAGCGATTTACTGCACTTACTCCGATCCTATTATCCGCGACAACACATTCACAGAAAATAGCGCTAGTAATGGAGGTGCGATATCCTGCTATTCGGGTAGCAATCCTTCTATACAGGATAACATCTTTACACTGAATGAGGCGTGGTATGGAGGAGCGATATGCTGCGATTATTCCAATTCCACTATCAGCGATAACGTCTTCAACGGGAACAGTTCACAATCATTAGGAGGTGCCATTTATGGTTATTCCTTCAATGACACCCTGAGTTTCAATCTTCTCTACGACAATTCGGCTGTAGATGGCGGCGGGATCTACTTCTCGAATTCTACGGTCTATCTGGTTAACAATACACTGAACTCAAATGTCGCCAGCAATTATGGTGGGGGAATCTACTTGACATCGACTGATATAGTTTTGACAAACAGCATCTTATGGGATAATACCGCATCATTTTTCCCGGAGATCTTTCTGACTGATGGTTCTGCTGACTTGACCACCTATTCCGATATCGAGGATGGTTGGCCAGGTGAAGGCAACATAAATGAAGATCCGCTTTTCGTTGATCCGGTAACTTATGACTTCGGACTTTTGTCCGGATCTCCCTGTATCGATGCAGGTGATCCGGATTTCCCTTGTATTCCCTGGGGGGGGAACCGTCTCGACATGGGTGCATTCGAATACGACCAGGGTTTTTACTTCGACGGGCAAAACTTTATCGTGAAACCGATTCCAATTGAGATGCCGTTGAAGTATTAACCCAACATTTCCAATCGATAAGTTTCTGATTGTTATCAAAACAATCTGCAATGAAAGGAGGTGACGAATCCCACGAGCAATAAATAGTATCATTATGTATTCGTACAACATTCAGGAAACTTGATTCCGAAGAAGGAGGATAGAATAGTGAGCAAAGGAATGATCCTGTCGACAACGCTACTTCTTTCGGTGTGCACTGTAACTTTCATCAAAGCGGATGACATGGGAGAGATCCTGTCCGCCGAAACACGATCCGGGAGCATTTCCTACGAGGGCGAGGATGATACGTTCACCTTCAACGGTGAAGAAGGACAGACAACTGTAATTAATATGAGTAGGGAATCTGGAGGCTTGAATCCATATATGATTCTCTATGATCCAACGGGTGGGATAGAAACAAGCGCGTCCGGATATGACCATGCAGTGATCAATGACCATCAACTTCTTCAATCCGGGACATACACCATTCTCGTCAGAGACACCGGGGGGGATGATTCTGGGAATTACAGTATATCCTTGTTACTGATTCCGGGACCGACCGTATCACCGCAGGACCCGGATGGAGGTGACGTCATTTCCGGTGAATCAAGATACGGTTCTATCAGCATGGAGGCTGACACCGATGCTTACACCTTCGAAGGTGAAGCCGGTCAAACAACCGTTCTCAGTATGAGTAGAGAATCTGGAGGCCTTAATCCGTATATTGTTCTCTATGATCCCGAAGGGGCAATAGAAACGAGTGCATCTGGTTATGATCATGCCGAGATCAACGATCATCAGCTTCTTCAATCCGGGCTTTACACAATCGTTCTTGGGGATGATGGAGGAGATGACAATGGTAATTACAGTATGACATATACAAAAATTCCTGGGACACAGTACTCACCGTCGATCCGGGTTTTGATCAATCAGACCGGCTTTGGTCCAGGTGAAACCCTCACGGTATCTGTTCATATTACGAATGGTTCTTCGCCTGCTGAAGTAGAAATCAAGACATGGGCCGCGCTTCCGGGGGGATACCAGATAAGTATCTTAGATCCTCATTTTTCTGCTACCATCCCTCCCTATGCAGACATTACACGCCAGATATCTTCTTATACCTTTACTGGATATGAGCCAGGAGGGATTTATGATGTCGGCGCGAGGCTATTGAACAAAAAGAGCGGTCGTGAGATAAGTGTTAATATTGAAAACTTCAGTTTTGCACCCTGATTGAAGGTCTGTTATTAAAACTGTGCGCCGTCAATGACTTCCCGATTATTCCTCGAGAAAATCATTGGCGGCTTACAAGCACCCTCCAAAAACCTGTGAAGAATCGATGCGAATACATCACACCAGGTGTAGTGATAGTTGGTTTGATAATTTCCGGTCTTGGCGAGGACAGTGATCCACATCCCGGATCCTGGGGAACTACGATGAATCATTTCATAACAATATCATGAAAAGTGAATGTGATAAGGTAGATGTTGTTTCCGGGAGGTACGATTCATAATGGCGAATGCAAGATTTGCCCCTACAATCTGGTTCTGGACGCCCCTCTCCAGGGATCGCCGGGCAAATTGGAGAGTAATTCATCTATGACCAGTTTCGCGGCTTCATGAGGATCATATTGTAGATCAGCAGGTAAAAGTGGGAGCACATCTTCAAGAAATACCCTGTCCTCTATCTTTTCCAAGAGATTTTCCTCAAACCTGGCACGGGATATTGAAGATTTCCCCTGATCCATATAATGCATGAAGCAATCGATAATCCGGGCTGGTTCTGGTTGGCCTGCCGTCAAAGCGAACCATAGATCAAACAGATCCCGCCCCTTCTTCCGCTGATAGAGAGCACACAACTTAGTGCCGAGTAACTCTTCCAGTTGATAGCTGATGATATCAGTTTTACCCGTGAACCAGGGGTTTTCGACATGGAAAGATCTGGAAACGACTCCGAACACTGAAAAGTGCTCCCGTGTATTGATCTCGATTTTAAGACGCATCATCGTTTGGGGCATTGAAGTCGAATCGAACAAAGAGGGAAGGAAGCTCTATCTTCCTCACATGGATTATCATGCAGCGCGGATGTTTGCTGCTGCATTCAGGTCGATCGGTGTCGATGCCGTTCCATCACCCGGTTCTGATCCTGAGACACTCCTTCTCGGTAAACGGTACACTTCGGGGGAGGAATGTTATCCCGAGATAGTCACCTTCGGAGATTTCATGAAGGTAACTCGCATGGATGACTTCAAACCCGAGAACACGGCTTTCTTCATGCCGACCGCTCCGGGGCCCTGCAGGTTCGGCCAGTACGCCCAGTTTCAGCGAATGGTCCTGGGCGAGCTCGGACTGGACAACGTTTTGATAATTTCTCCCACGAGCGCAACGGGATACGAAGAGCTCCGAGAGCATGCCGCCGAGTTTATCCGGACCGGGTGGAGAGGTCTCATCTCAGCTGACATCCTCAGGAAGATGCTTCTCAAGACCAGACCGTATGAGAATGAGAAGGGTGAGACCGATCGTGTCATGGACGAATGTGTGTGGGATGGTCGGTGACGCCATTGCCATACAACAGATCGATCACAAAGAAAGACTCGAGCTCATGGCCAAGGCCCTCGAAAAATGCCGGGAGAAATTCCGCGGGATTCCGGCCGCTTATACCAAAGATCGCCCTCTCATCGGTGTTGTCGGCGAGATTTTCTGCAGGCTCAACACCTTCAGTAATGATGACCTCATCCGCAAAGTCGAAGATCATGGCGGGGAGGCATGGCTCTCGGGTGTCGCCGGCTGGGTGTGGTATACCAATGAGGAACAGCGGTTCAGGATAAAGCGGGATTACACCGGTTTTGACATGTGGAAAGAACTTTCAAAGGCCTACCTCAAGAGGCATTTTCAGAAAAAGGACGAAGAACGTCTCTTCGAGCCTTTCAAAGAGGATTTTTTTGGTTACGAAGAGCCCGAAGTCGAAGAAATCTTCAGGAACACACGCCCGTATCTTCCTCACCAGTGTGTGTCAGGCGAAAGTGTGTTGAACGTCGGC
>CAZZKG010000123.1:0-4869 GCA_964654825.1 uncultured Gemmatimonadota bacterium
TGAAATTATGGACTCATTGGTGGGATCTCGTCAAGCAGTTTCGCCCTGCCTGTTCCCGCACAAGAACTTTCCTGTGGTTGGCCAGCTGTCTAACAGGCATAACGATCAGAAATGACCTTCTCGGTGTTACCAGTATCGTACGAGTTCTGGGACTGACTGAAATCTGTTACGACAGGATACAGGACTTCTTTCACAGCCAGGCTCTTGATCTGGACAAACTCGCTCATATCTGGAGGTCAGTAGTACTCAAAAGCCATCCTGCTCTCTTGAAGGTAAACGGCAGATTTTTGTTGGTAGGTGATGGGCTCAAGGTGCCAAAGGCCGGCAGGAAGATGCCGGCTGTGAAGAGATTGTATCAGGAATCACAATTCAACACAAAACCAAACTACATTTTCGGACACAGCTGCCAGGCGATCGCTATTCTGGCTGGCGCGATGAAAAGTGTATTTGCCATCCCTCTTGTCGGCAGAATCCACCGGCCGAATAGCCATTTGTACATAAGGAGGTCGGCCAGAGGAAATGTATAAGGACCAGTTTGAGCGGGACAATGACAGCTGTACCCACAGATCAGAATTACGGAATATGCATGTGGGGAGGAGAACCAGTTGTAGTCATCGAGCTCCATTCAGATTGAGAAGTTCAGGGATGAGCTTCGAAGGAACCGTCATGTATCTCGAAACAGTGGGACTTCCCGGGTATGATGCTCAATCCTGGTGAAACTCCTGCTGGATCGCATCCCAGGCACCCCGGTAGGCGATCTGCGACTCGATGAGCTCGACCGCCTCTTCTTCGTTGGAGGCTTCCTTCAAGGCTGCCAGCGTTGCAATGACCTCCAGGTTGAGGGGCTGCCGTCCGATCGTGGAAATGTAGGTGTTGCGGATGATCTCCAATCGTCGCGGCGTGGCTATGTCATGGATATCATGAACCGTCTCGACTCCTCGGCTATAGAGAAACTTGATGATGTTGTTTATATCCCTCTGGGCACAGCTCACCCCGATTTCCGCCAGTATCGGTGGGATATTTTCCGCGTCCAGGAGGTCTGAATCCTGGTAAGCTACTTCCTCCTGGAAGCGATTCAGCTCCTCATAGAGGAAATTGAACTGCTCATCGATCGCATTGATCATTTCACTGAGTATCTTGAATTGTCTCTTGGCCGCCACGTTGGGACGCTTCACGGGTTTGTACCCCAGGTGGTGTTCCGTGACACACCACAGCTCCTGTGCCAGAGTCCTGACCTGCAGTTCGATCCACGGGCGATCAGGCTCCGGTATGTCACTTATTTTCAACCGCAGGGTGTAGTGAACCGAAGAGTACCCGCTCTCCTTCGATTGCTGATTCAGGTGAGTCAGGCTCAGGAGTTTTGTCTGATCTGCGCTCATGTAAGCGGTCGGTGGTTCATCAGCAGAGATTTCCAGCTGATCTGAGTTTCGTATTTCCCTGTCGACAAGGGGGAGGTGACTGAGAAAATACACCAGTACACGAAATCCGATCGTATCGTGCATCCGACGAATGTTTTCCGAAACCAGCCCGCCGGGAAAGTCATCCGGTCGCCGTAGGATCTTATCAACGACCTGTTCCGGGCGTTTGATCCGGGAGAAGATCCCGCGTATCGGAGTAGGCGTAGAAATCCTGCTGGTGCGCTTGTACTTTTCCCAGTGGTCGGGGATCTCCCATTTCCCCAGTAGCTCTATGATCTCGAGCTGCGTCGGCTTGAGTACATCCCCGGCGTACCGGGCATACTCTTCGAGAAATTTATTGAGTCGTTCAGGATCTTCACCCATGTGAAGGGTTTACCTTCCCTCGGATAAGTTGTCGAAATAAATCGGATCTTCGTCTCTCTCCGGATGTGAACTGTCGCGCGAAGAGCCATAATGGATCGAACCCCCGGTCGAGAGAAAGAAACCGGGGTTTTCTCTGATCCGCGAAGCCTTGGTTGATGTACTCCTACGAAAATATAGATGTCATATCAGTTGAGTGCAAGCATCACAGCTGATCGTGACCGACAGGAGAAACTCCCGGCCCGGGTTTCCCGATGAGATAGTTACCTGGGATTTCTGAGTGAAACATAGTTCTTCTGAAGGGCTGCTGAGTGAGGGAGGATAAAAAAACGGGAGGGGGTTTCCCGGTTAGGGATGCTATCCCCTCCCGTTGTGTTACAGAACAAAACCGACTATCAGTCAGCGCGTGAAGTTGGGGTACCGCGGGATTGATTGTCGCAACTCATCAGCGTAACCGCAGTCAGGTCTCCGTTATAAGGAGTACCATCCGGCCAGTATCTCTGGAGAAAACCTTTGGTTCCCTGACCGGTTATAATGCCATACTCGAAGTCGTGCCCGGAGACGTCAGGTTTGTAATCAAAGAATATGACCCAGGGCCCGTCATTGTCGGGTGAGTCGGGAAAACCCACATACTGTCCCCCGACGAGCAGCGAGCCTCCTATGTTACAATTACTGTTGATTCCTTCTATGAACCCTGTCCCGGGATTGACCTGGAGAAATATCCGGTCACAGAAACCGTCCAACTGGTAACAGAGTTCAGTCTGAGGGGGGAGTTCGTCCCGGGATTTTGGGAAGGGCTGATCTATTATAGGTGAGAGAACAACCGTAGAAGTAAAGGTTTCCGGAGCATTCTGACTCTGCGAATTCCCTGCCAGGACGAGCAGTGTACATACAACTGTAAGACCAACGGTAAATCTTTTCACGTGAACCTCCCTACGTGTGATTGTTTTCATTGATAATTCCGATAACTTCACCGGTCTGGTTCTTCTGCCGGTAAGTATCAGGAGAATGATTTTCAAGCATGAAACGTGCCAGAATAGGCTGTTTGTGTAACTTGATATATTATTTCAGTTGAGAGGTTAATAAGTTGATTGGCAGCCTTATTGTGTGTTGCGTTTATGAAACGTTCTGGTAGATTGGAAGGGAAACCCATGCTGGTCTGTGCGTGGAGATAATGTCACAATTGAAGCAACGTTATATATCTGCAATGTTTTTTGGGCGCCCTGCGATCCGCTCGAGCTTATGTACTTCTCCAGCTGACATCCGGCAGTGGGGGTGACGTTCACCGGGCTGCCTGCGGGGTGATACCTGAAACTTCGCCTGAAGGAACTCGTATATGTGAAAGGGCTGAACAATGATGGTCTCAGACGGCACTGAAGGGTCCGTTTGACACCTCAGGATCGATCTGGTATAATGGACAGTGACGCAGATGCAATAGGATATAATAGACTTCTGGTTTTATACTCATACCGTTTCAAACTGTACAGACGATCGAGCTGTTCCAAACTGACGAGAGGTACTCATGAAAACGAAAACGCTGTTTTTCCTGACGCTGTTAATCTGTCTGTCCTTCGTGAGGTACGGTCTCACCCAGGACGTCCTGTGGGAAACCACCTATGGTGAAGAAAGCATAGAAATTGCTTACTCTGTTTCCGAGACGGCTGATGATGGCTTCATTCTCGTCGGGGAGACGTGGTCTGACACAGAAGGGATGAACGATTTCTACGTCGTCAAAACAAACGCTTCCGGGGATTCCGTATGGTCGAGAAAATACGGCGGCAGCGAGAGGGAACGCGCTCACACGGTCCACCAGACCACCAACGGAGGATACTACATCGGTGGATTTACCGAAACCTATGCGTCCGGCTACATCGACATCTGGCTGCTCAGGGTGAATGATCACGGAGACACTCTCTGGACCAGAACATACGGGACGAGCAGTGCCTACGAAAGGGCCTACTGTGGAGATCTGACGAGTGACGGCGGATACATTCTCGCCGGAAACAAGAGCGGGACGGGCGATTATTATGTGGTAAGAGTCGACTCACTCGGAAATGAGATGTGGACTAAATCTTATAAACCGAATGACGGACCCTACGTCTATGAGGCATACGGTATCCAGGAAACACCTGACGGCGGTTTCATCATCGCGGGGAACGGGGACAGTCTCTATGTCGTAAAGACGACGTCTTCGGGGGATGTCGAGTGGGATCGCACATACGGCGCCGGTGATCTCTGCTATGATCTGGATCAGACAGACGACGGCGGATATGTCGTAGCCGGGGCCAGGCCGATTGACACCAACTATTACGTCTTCCTGATGAAGATCGATGCCGTCGGGGACACGCTCTGGTCCAATCACTGGGGCAGAAACCAGAACAGCAGGGGCCACACCGTCACACAGACCGATGACGGAGGCTTTATCGTCGCCGGGTTCACATTTGCTCAGGCGGAATGGGTGGACAGTGTCTACGTGATCAAGACCGATTCTCTGGGCAACACCGAGTGGGAGGAGGTCTACGGCGGGTCGAGAGACGATCAGGCCTGGGACATACACCAGACAGCAGATGATAACTACATCATCACCGGATACACCGCTTCTTCGGGGGCCGGCGATGACGATTTCTACCTCATCAAACTGTCGAGCGAGCACACGCCGGCGGTTGCAATCGATCTCATTCCGGATGACGATCCCGTAATCGTCAATCCCGGAGGCTCGTTTACCTACACCGGTATATTACAGAACAACACCGGTTATCAACTTCATGGTGACGTATGGATCATGGTGAGGCTGCCTGGAGGTGGTATCTACGGCCCGGTAAGACAGTTCAGCGGTATTCCTCTTGCGCCCGGGCAGACTATTACGGTCCCCGGCATCAGTCAGGACATTCCCCTCTTTGCTCCACCCGGGACCTACGACTACACAGGATACTGCGGCCTATACTCTACCGTGGTGGTTGACTCGTCGTGGTTCGAGGTCACCGTGGTTGAACCGGGGACGGCCGGCCCGGGTGAGCGGTAAGAACGGATTCGTTCCCATTTTTCCTTGACACTCCGCTTCATCTGTCATATTGTCACCTCTGAGAAAATG
>CAZZKG010000124.1:0-4786 GCA_964654825.1 uncultured Gemmatimonadota bacterium
CCCCACAGACGCAAAACCTTGGTGGCGTCTGGGGCTCGGTTCCCGGTCAATATCCCCCCTGCCGCGGCGCCCCAGACGTTGATCCCATCGGAGTTCGCGACGAGAAGCCACACGTCCCTGCCCGAAAGCGCCCGCCGGACCCGTTTGACCGTCAGGGAGAAGTTGGAGGTGACGATCACGGGTGAGCCCTCATCGGGCCTTCCCACGGGAAAAAGGCCCGTCGGAGCCCGGTGAGGCAGCCATCGTGCGAGATACGCTACGAACCATCCGGTCAGCGTCTTCATTTCTCCACCTCCTTCCTCGCGACGAGGTACAGAAAACTGTCGAGCACGGCCCGCTCCTCCATTTCGACACGGAAGCCGGCCCGGCGGACCCGCCCGGGCAGCCCTTCCACGGCCCGCGTCGACGTCTGGGTGAGGACGAAGGTCACAGCGACGAGCGGAAGCCGTATAATGTGGTACAGGAGCTTTCTGCCGAACGCTTTCGGCATTACCTCATCAGCCACGGCCAGGAGCCCCCCGGGTTTCAGGATTCGAAAGGAGTGGTGAAGAGCATAGGACTGTTCGTCGGAGGAAAGCTCCGAGAAGGTGAGCGTCGAGAGGACCACGTCGAACCCGGAATCCGGAAACCCGTCCATCCCCGAGACCCCCATCTCGATCAGCTCGACCGAATCTCCCAGCCCGCGGGCAGCGACCTTCTCCCGGGCCACGGCGAGCATGGGGGCCGAGACGTCGAAACCGGTCACACGCGCCCCTGCACGGGCCGCGAGGACGGCGGCGGTCCCGGTCCCGCAGCCGATATCCAATACCCTGCTTTCCGGTGTGACGTTATCCGCCACCAGCCGCTTCTTCATTTTTTCGGATTGACCGAATGACAGGAGGGCGATCCCGCGGTCGTATCGGTGCGGCTGCGATTCGAGGATCTTCATGTAAACGAAACTGGACACGCTGTCTCCCTATTAGTATCCTCAGACCGATCGAGGACCGTCGATATCATCAGCACCGGAATCACTTTGGGACCAGAACCTCAACCGCATTATTATGACCGACGTGTCGGTCATAATAAATATAAACGAAAAAAGGGTCCCTGTCAAGGCAGAAAAGAGCTTGGTCGAGCTCGAGAGAGCTGTAAACAAGCCAAAAAAGACATGCGACGCCATCGAAAGAGACATTGCCGGCATTGGAGAGGACTATTTCGTCTCACGGGTCCGCTGAAATCCAGCCGGCCGTTGACCTTCACGCATGTGTTCTCCGTACTGTCTGCCGTTCCGATTGACACGCTTATCATATATTCGACTGAAGCGTCGAATCTTTCACCGTACAGGCAACTGTTATCGGATCAGCTTAGGAGCAGGTGATCGACGGCAGGCTCATCACCGCCTTCCAAGCGACACTTGCAATGAAAAACATGTTGTGTTAGTAATTCTGCATGAAAGTTATTGATGTTGGGCAGAAGATCACGAAAGACGAATTAAGAAAAATGGCCGAACGGACGTTCGGTGATATGGTGAAAGCCGTGGTCGATGTCAGGAAAAGGATCATGGCGGTCGATGCGGAGCTTCATGCCGACCAGGAAAGCCACCTGCTTCAAACGGGATCGTTACAGGAACACCTCTGGGGTATCAATCTCTATCCCGAATCTGAAGCGGATGAGTTCATCGAATTCGATTCGATGATCAATGTTCGTCCAGCACGGGGAAATCGAAGCCGGACCATCGATGATCCGATCGTTCGAGAACAGATTACCGCTATTGTGCAGGAGCTGGTGGAACCATGACCTACCATAAATCTCTCGCTGACGGCAGATGGCAGAACCTGACGTTTCTCGAGCAAATGGCGAACATCGGGAGCGAAGTCGAAAGGGCGATCCGGTGGAAGAACAGCAGCAACGCCGGTAGTTTCAACCGAGCGGTCGATCGGATGCTCGAGCTGATCGATCTCACTGCAGCAGATCCCGCGAACAGGCATCGGTTGAAGGAATTGATGCGGGTCAGAGAACTACTGGTGGATTTTCTTCTGTACGATTGTGACTATCGATCCACGGACGTTATGTGGAAAAAGTACTTTGCCGGTTTTGCTTATGCAGCCCGCAGAGGGCGTTGAAATCCTCAGGATGAGCCAAACGCTCACCATTTAGATTATACCGCATCCCCAGAGAGGTGTCAGCCGAAAATCTCATTTTCCCGCCTGAAGTCCTCCCGTCTTCCCTTGCGCAAAGACCGATCAAGTGGCGATCATGAGCCGAATTCCCGGTCCAGAGGATATCCTGGACATAACGTCATGATGTTATCTGAGCAGTGTCATCTTCCTGATGCTCACTTCATCACCAGCAATCATTCTATACAGATAGATGCCGGAACTCACTTCGACTCCGAGGTCGTCCGTCCCATCCCACGCATACCGGTGCGAACCGGATTCCTGCCACTCATCTGCCAGTGTCCTCACCCTCCTGCCGTGGAGATCATAGACGATCAGCCTGACCCGGCAGGGGGAAGCGATCTCGTAGTTGATGGTAGTCCTGGGATTGAAGGGATTAGGACTGTTCTGGGAGAGCCTGGTGCTCTTCGGGATATTCGACTCCTGCTGACCATCTTCGATCGAGGTCGCAAGTCCACCCCGCACACAACGCACGTAGTTATACATACGGGCAGCGTCTCCCTGTGGGGCCATACCGAGGTAGTATCCGTCCGGAACATAGTTATAACCGGTGAAGTCGCCGTCCTTCCGGTCGCTTCGCTGGCAACCCGCGCCATGGATGTCAATCCAGGATCCGAACATGTAACCCAGGCCGCGTCCGAAGCAGATGTAAGCTCCGGCTTCTCCCGAACCGTCCTGGCGGGCGTGGGTGGTGCCGGTCCAGAACCACGGGTAATCGACTTCCCCATCTTCATTTATAATCTCTGTAATGTTGAATACCGGATCAATGGCCGCAGAGCCGGTCGCGTCAGGTGCACGAGTATAGTCGACGATACTCTGCATCTCCTTCGCGTCAGGAAGCCGCCAGTCGTCATATCCGAGGTAATTCTCATCATTCTTCTGTTGAACCCAGGCGAGAGCATCCACCCAGATCATCCCGGAACGAGGTCCTGTTTCCCCGTCACCACTGTCATCCTGCGACCACATAAGACTCGTGGCGTGGTCGGTGACAGTGCCATCGCGGTTGTCGATGAAGCTGTTCACTCCGTAGTCGGTGTTCCCGCGACAGAGCCGTACATAGAACGTCTTCTCGCCACCTGGTCCTCCAATCAGATCGTAACCCTTGATGCGACCGTCGGCAAAGTTCACACCGAACACCTTGTTGTCATCGGAGGCATAGAGGGTGCTGGTTACCCACTGTGAATCGATGATGCGCTCGCCGGCATCCACATCACCATAGGCAAAAGCAAAATATGTCGTGTCGATGAAAGGCACCAGGCCGGAAGGATTATCGGACATCGGGTCGGTACCGCGGAAGTCCATCAACGAGTATAGTTCTTTGATTGACGGCACTCGCCAGTCGTTGTAGCCGCCGAAGTTCCGGGCGTTGATTGTGTCGGGATAGGTCTGTGCCTCATCGAAGGTCAGCTTGTCATCCACGTCGATGTCTCCGTCGCCGTCCAGGTCAGCGTCCTGCATCCATGTAAGGCCGGTGACATTGTCGAAGACGGTCAGCCCATCCCCGCTGATGGTGTAGCTCGGCTGGTTACCGTCATACTGGGCATCCTGACCGTAGTAAGGATCACCTGGCGGTGGATCGGGGATTTCTGTTAAATCATCGTAGCATACATCCTGACCGGTGTCCACCACGGGGAAGCCTGCAGCTGAGAAATGTACCGGTACCCTCGCCTTTTGAACCGTCCGATTTGAGGAACTCCCTGCATTCCCAATCCAGGATATACCCGAACGGGTCTGGCCGGAAAGGGAGTGCGAGGTAAGAAACAGCGAGAACGCAACGACCGCGGGAAAAGCCATCGCTTGCTTCGAGTGAGAAATCATAATCTTCATTGTTTGGTCTCCTTCTACGGCTCAAACAACCAGTCGATAATTCTTCTCCGGTCATCCATTATCCTTACCTCGCCTTTCTTCACCTACTCCTATAACTTTAGACACCGTTTTACCCGTAAGCTTGCACTGTTTCTCCCGTTCTACAGGTTCTTTTCATAATATCTCCAGTTTCTTCTTGAGAGTCTTTCCGGCCCTGCGAATATGAGACTCAACCGACGATACGGTTGTTCCCATGATTTCCGCTTTTTCACTGTAGCTGTACCCCTCACGCGTGCTGGAGGTAATCGCTATACTCTGATTTTCAGCAGGCGAATCAAAGGCTTTCTCTCGTACGCATATTGCGCATTGAGGTCATTTCGTAGAGGCTTACAGGAGAAAGAAAATCAGGAATAGAATATAACCCCCGGATTCTGGACTGACCGTGTATTATTTGCCTGTACTCTTGAAAGATACGTTCCGTAAGACGCGGCGGTCCACGAATATCGAACAAGTAACATGTGGCAGGTTGACCACGAATAGCAGGATGGGAATAGTGTATTTGTACGTCTATTCTGAGCGAGATTGAAAGAAAGGAGAATAAATCTATCGGAGGCTTGACAATCTACATAGCAGTAAAATCGTCGAGTGGACGGGTTTCTCCCGAAGGAAAAGCTAAGGTCGTTACAGGGAGCATCTAACTCCTCAGTACACCACTCGAACCAACCTCCAGTTGTCCCCCGCCCCTCACAGAACCGGACTTGTGGATTGTCCACATCCGGCTCTTCAGTGAAGCTCAGGAACCAGGTAACAGCGTGTACAGGTTG
>CAZZKG010000125.1:0-4120 GCA_964654825.1 uncultured Gemmatimonadota bacterium
AGCAAACACTTTTGGAAGTGCGCCGGCAGGCTCTTCGGAACCGTCTTCCACACCGGAACCGCCGGGAACGCCCAGCCAGAGAGCAATCGCCTCCATCATCTCAACACGGGTGACATGGGTGGTTGTACCGCCCGGCCTGTTGACAGCTTCGAAACCGAAACCGAGGAAGAAACACTTCCCGACTTCAGCTCCGGGTTTAGTTATCCTCACACCGGCGATAGAGGTGGTCGTGGTATCGTAGACGACCGACACGCCGACGTCGCCACTTGAGACCGGAATCATCAGCTCATCCCTCGATGTCTGGTTGTTGGCCCCTTTCGTACCCTGCGTTACGATGTCCTGTATCGCGTCGGAAACAGGGTCGCCCCGGAGTCCATGCGCGATCGGATCGGCGATATTCTGGAACCAGTCGATACCGAGGTAGGATGTCAGGAAATCGCTGCCCTGCAGGTCCTCCGCGATATTCTGACCGGTGATCATGATACGGCCACCGCCGTCCATATATGCCTGGATGGTAGTCTGGTCATCGTCGGTCAAAGTATTGACTGTTGCGTTACCGGTGTACCAGATGACCGGGCTGTGCGTCCACGGCTCCTGGATGATCTCCGAAGCTGGGCCGAACGACTGGACGTCCCACCGGTCATAAGTGTTTTTTGCAAGGGCGTTCATGTCGAGGGTGTCGAACGTAGCCGTATAGTAAGTCTCGTATGTCTGTCCCTCGTCGTCATCCACGATCAGGACGATGTGTCTCGCGATCATGATGTCGAACGAGAGTGTGTCTACGTAGCCCCCGGCATTCGAGGTGAGAACGAGGTCGAAATTCACCTTGTGAGCATGCGGAGCCGAAGCGTCGATATCGATGACGAATGGATCTGCGGTGTTCGACCCGGCCCCGAGTGCAGGAATATCCTCGAAGGTCGCCTCCCCGTCTGTTATCGTGACGTTGGCATCGGTAGTGGTTATGGAACCGGTCAGTCCCTCGGCGAGGAACATGGTGTTGTACAGATAGATACCAAGATTTATCTCTTCCCCTTCTTCCGGCATACCGTTACCGTTACCGCCGGTCGTGTCATCTATCTTCCTGGCTGCCATGGAGAGGATCGGGAAGTATCCGAGCTTGTAGATACCGTCGCCGGTCCCGGCGTAAAGAACCTGACCTTCGACGACTTCCATCGCAGACACTTCGGCGGCAGCGCCTTCGAGCCCGGTGCTCAGGTCCGACCAGGTCATGATATCCCATGGCATCCTGAAAGCGCCCTGTCCGGAACCCGCGAATGTGATGCCCGCCGAACCGACCGTCGGATCAATATCAGCCCCGTTGACCCGGGAGAATGACCAGTTGGTCTCGGTGAACGTCTGGCCCGAATCGTCCGAAATGAATCCGTGGAAGGTCGCCGGATTCGTACTTGTCTGGAGACCGACGAACATGGTGCTGCAATCGGTGGGATGGAGGTTCAGGGTATTGATTTCGGTAGTCCTGTGTACCGGGAGTCCCGAGTTGTTGTAGGTCCAGCTGTTCCCGCCATCGGTGCTGATACCGATACCAAGAGTGTCACCGACACCGAGGACGATGAACTGATTGTCGCTTGGACAGACCCTGACGGCTCCACCACCATTGAATTCGACAGGGACATCCCTCTTGAAGAGAGACTCCGGTGTCACAACGTAGAAATCGTTGACGACGACAGGATCCGGCTCGATATCGTTGATCGGCCGGAATGTTTTGGGGAACTCACCGAAATTATCACCGGCATCGGTGGAGAACCACACGTGTGCATTACCGCCAAGTGTGTTACCTACATCTCCCAGGAGCACGTTGTTTGGATCGAGCGGCGAAATCGTCACATCGCCGAAATCATAGCCGTTCGGATTCGCGTAGAGTGCCACAAACGTGTCCCCGCCATCTGTACTCCTGAACAGTGTATCCAGGCTGATGGCAAAGATCGTGTCGGGAGTGTCCGGATGGACGGCTATTCCCGTAACCACCTTCCCGGTGAGGCCGACAGGTTCCCAGCCGAAGGCCAGAAGACCGGTCGGGAGAGAAAGTGTGACTAGTGACAGCAATACGACGAGGAGTAACGAGACACCAGACTTCCCATGCTTTTTCATCGCCCTAACTCCTTTCAAAAAAAGAAAAAGGATTCTCAAAGGCCCGGGAGTGATTCCCTCGGAGATTCTATCCCTCAAAATGAGTAGCACTAGCATAGTATAAATCCAAAAAAATGTCAAGTAAAATCTCCGGCCGTGTCAAGTTGTTGGGGAGAGATGAAAGACCGCCGGCTACATTGACTTCAGCGATTTATTGGTTATTTTATGCTTTAAATTTTCCAGGAGGAGGATTCGTCGGATGAAGACTCCCGTATGGGGTTTTTTTTGTGTTTTTATCATTTTTCTGGTTTCCTGTACCGGACGATCCCGGACAAGAGTAGTCGTCCTGGGGATGGACGGGCTCACTCCCCAGCTTCTGTTCAAATGGGCCAGGGCTGGTGAGCTGCCGAATTTCGAAAAGATGATGAAAGAGTCTTCGTTCGGTCGACTGGCCTCGACACTACCTCCCTACTCTTCACAGGCCTGGACTTCCTGCATTACCGGAGTAAATCCCGGGAAACACGGTATTCACGGCTTTCTGGATCTGAAAGGACCGATACCGGATAATTTCGATTCAGACTCCACATCCCTCGCCTTCCATTCCTCTCTGTCCAATAAAGCGGTCACCCTGTGGGAAATCCTCGGTCAGCGGGGGAAGACGTCGATCGCCATCAATATTCCGCTCACCTCGCCGGTCTTCGAGATAAGCGGCATCATGATAGGGGGATTTCCGCAGCCGCCGGGTGCACCGTATACCTACCCCGAGTCTCTCGAGGAAGAAATCCCCGGATACAGGCCCGACATCTACGGAGAGGACATCAAACGGGGCAAGGAGGACGACTTCCTCCACGAAATGTATGACATCTCTCAAAGACGGCTCGAAACATCCATCGAGCTGTATGAACAACGGGACTGGGACCTGTTTTTCGTCGTGTTCACGATACCCGACCGGATTCAGCACTACTTCTTCAAATACATGGATGAGAAGCATCCCCAATACAATGCAACCATGAATGCCCGGTACGGGAAAGAGGTCAAAAAGGTATACCGCTGGATGGATGAGGTACTCGGAGAATTCACGAAGCGTCTCGACGAAGACACCTACCTCGTCGTGCTCTCCGACCATGGATTCAGGCCGGTCCGAAAACAGGTAAACGGTGAAGTCCTCCTGCGGGAAGTGAACACCGACTCCCTTTTTATGGTTTATGCGACGGAAAACTTCGGTGCCACATTCCGCGTGAAACCGAGGTATCCGATAATAAAGACCGAGGAGACGGCATCGAGAAAAAAGCAAATCGTGGATTCGCTCATCGGACGTCTCGAAAATCTCCGTGATCCTCTTACAGGAGTCAAGGTCATCAGTGAAGTGTACCGGAAAGAGGAAATTTACACCGGGCCGTATCTGGCGGAAGCTCCGGATGTTGTCGCGATCGAAGCCGAAGGATACCTCTTCCTCAACTGGGTGAAACGCTGGGGATTCCCGGTCGTCCAGCAGGCGCCCATACCGAGATTCTTTTCGGGTTTTCACCAGGTCGACGGCATCATCCTCATCCGCGGCGAAGGGATCAGGCGGGATCACGAGACCTCCGGCGCGGACATCCTGGACGTCGCTCCCTCTATCCTCACCTTTCTCGGAATTCCGGCGGGGAGTGATATGGATGGAGAACAGATCAGTGACGCATTTTCGAATGGATTTTTCCCCGACAGGGGTACCGAACAACGCGTCGTCTATGAGATAGACATCGACCGGCGAAAATACATTCTGGGGGACGAGGGGCTCGCCGCTGACAAGATCGGTGACCAGTTGAAATCTATCGGATACATTCAGTAAGGAGCCGGATCGGCAACGAAAGGAAACAGGCATGAACAAGGACACGGATTCCTCGAAAAGCTGGCTTTTCTCATGGGAGGTCCTGGAGGAGAGACCTATCGGTTTTTTCAGGTTTACGATCTTTCTCTGTGCCATCATGTTCACGAGAAACCTGCTCGAGGCATTCTCCGGGACCGGGTTCACCGAACAGGCCGGCAGCTA
>CAZZKG010000126.1:0-3925 GCA_964654825.1 uncultured Gemmatimonadota bacterium
GAAACCTGCTCGAGGCATTCTCCGGGACCGGGTTCACCGAACAGGCCGGCAGCTATATCATGCACTACCCTCTCGCATATATAGCTCCTCTTCTTGCATTGAGCAGTGTCCTTGCGATTTTCTCGAAAGTGCCCGTGATTCGGGTAACGAGGCTGATGCTCTATGTCTGGCTCCTCACTCTCCTCCCTCCGATCGTGGATATTCTGATCACGAAAGGCATCGAAGGCGCGGGCACTCAGATCGGTTACCTGTCTGTTGCGGAAGGTGCGTACTGGAGCACTTTTCTCAACTTCTTCAATCCGAGGGCGAGTCTGCAGGGTACGACCATCGGCATCAGAATAGAAGCTTTCCTTGCCTGCCTCCTTGCCCTCGTGTATGTGTTCGTGAAGTCGAGGAGCATCCTGAGATCCCTTATTGCACCTTTCGTGGTCTTCTTCGTGTCCTATTTCTTTTTCACGTTTCCCCACGTTTATCTGGCGCTCGTGAACTTTGTGAGCCCTGGGGTGAAGGATTTCCCCGACCTCTTCCTCTCGAAAGGTCAGCTGATCCGATCGGACACGGCGAGGCTGTCGCTCATCATGACTCAGATCGATATCATCCTCGTTGCCCTGGTGTTCATGTTCTGGTATGGACTGCATCGGGGCCTTGGCGGGTTAAGGGAGATTTTCCGGTTGATCACGAGACCCGGGGCCGGGTTCGCTGTCATCATGATTCTGACCGGATTCACCATCGGATGGCGTGTGATCCTGCCTTACGAAACCCTCGGGAACATCCTCTCTCATCATTCGGATTTCATGTCGCTTCTGTCAGTGCTCCTTGCCGGGGTCGGGGCTTCCGTCGGTCTCTCCTGCCTCGATAAGGACACCGGGCCGGAACCCGCGGAAACGGATTTTCCCAGACGCGAAATCATGTTCATATCCCTCACATTTGCCGCCATCAACACACTGGTGATCGGATTCCCGGTTTTCTGCTTTCTTCTCCTGTACCTGTCGACCGGCCTGTTCCGCGTCGCCGGTCCGTTCGAGCTGAATAGATATCCGGCTCTCTCGGCGATATCGTCTGCACTCGGCTCCATCGCACTGGTCTCGATGAGTTACTGCCTCTTCGTGAGCAGCAGGACTCCATCATTTTTCCCGAAGGGAATCCTCACGGTGCTGTTCATCTCCCTGACGACAGGATTCCTGGCGATCGAGCTCTCACTCAGAGGAAAGAACCACACGGGCCTCGTGTCCAAATCAGTACTCCTCACGAGAGCCGCCCTGCTTGTGATCGCATATCTCATTCCGGCTCTCTATTTCGGAGGGACAGGGCTCCTTGTTCTCTCTCTCGGTGCGGCAATCATATCGGCCGTTTGTCCACTCTTTTTCCAGCAGAGAGAGATGACCGGGCTCGTCTTCCTGCTGTATCTCGCCGTTTCCCTGAATGTACCCTTTCTGAACCTCCGGGGATACGGGGATCGCGCCTGGGGGACTCCTCACCAGATCAAGCACGCGGAGCTTGCTTCGATGTACAAGAGCGAGGGCCGGGACGATTATGCCAGGATCGAGTTCGAGGAGGCCGTGAGACTCGGAAGTCCGGACCCAAAAGTGTATTTTGGACTAGGTTTCGAATACGCAGAAAGCGGGAATGAGCTGCAGGCTGCGGACATGTTCAGAAGAGCCACCGAACTCGATTCGACCTATGGTGAAGCGTACTACAACCTCGGCCTGTCAAGCGCCAGGCTCGACATGAACCGGGAAGCCGTCCGTAATTTCAGGAAGGCGATCCCGCTCCTCGGAAATAAAAAAGAGGCCAGGCTCGGGAGTGCCGGTATCCTGGCCGAGAAGGGATACCTCCAGGAGGCTCTTTCGATTCTGATGCAGGATCCCGTTGATTCCCCCGAGGAACAGCTCGTCATGTTCAACATTCTGCAGCGATCACTCGAGGTATCAGCAGATTCACTATCGGGCTCTCCCGGGTTTGATCAATCGACTGAGGCAGGAGTTTTTCTCGGAAGGTTCACATCCACTCTTCAGAGCGGGGCGGACTCCGGATTGAAACAGATCCAAAAGGACTTGAGCGCCCTCCGACGCGATTATCCGCACATCCTGGCCCTCTCTTATTATCAGGCCTGGGTTTCCCAGATGCAGGGAAATATGAAAGCGGCGGTCGCAGGCTATATCCGGCTTCTCGAACAGATTCCGGGATTCTATGAGGCACGGATGAACCTAGGCGCCGCTTATATATCCCTCGGCAAGCTGAGTGAGGCGAGAGGGATCTTCACTGAGCTCCTCAGGATGAGGCCTGATGACACGTCGGCCCTGGTTAATCTGGCCAATGCCTACACCCGGGAGGGGAAGCTCGATGAAAGTCTCGAGCTGCTCACGAGAGCTCTGAACAGTGACCCTGAGAATTATCTGGTCAATATCAATCTCGGGATCGTTTATGAAGGATTGACACGGTATGATGACGCGATTACTCAGTATCAGACGTTAATTGTAAAGGGTGCCGAATCACCCGAGCTCCTGACAAGGCTCGCGGGCTGTTACCATAGGAAGGGAGATCTGGTGAACGCCCGTGGGAGTCTCGAGCGGGCGCTTCAGCTCGATCCAGAATATCAGCCAGCGCAGGCGGCACTCATGTCACTCCAGAATGAAATCAACAGATGAGGACAGCGGTAGCTCGTATCATCCCGAGCAGAAGAGTAAGGAGGATTTGAATGATGAGAAGTTTTCCCAAATTCACTTCAGTGTTAGCGACTCTGGGGTTGACATGTGCACTCCTCACATGTTTCGAATGTTCGGCACAGAGGGGGAGGAAGGTAGTTGTCGTCGGATTCGACGGCCTCTCCTCCGGTCGTGTCAGTTCGATGATCCGAGAAGGATCGCTCCCGCACTTCAAACAGATGATGCAGGAAGGGATATCCGGGGGGCTCAGGAGCACAATTCCTCCTCTCTCACCCACTGCCTGGACATCGGCGGTTACCGGGGTCAATCCCGGGAAACATGGTATCTACAGCTATACGAAAGGGCTCACAAGCACCGAGGAAGACTATTTCGTCGTCGATCACTACAGTGGAGTGGACCGAAGCGCCACACCGCTGTGGAAGCTGCTCTCCGATTCCGGGAAAAGATCGATTTTCGTCAATGTACCTTTCACCTCACCGCCGGATTCCACGGACGGCATTCTGGTTGCAGGCGGACCGCACCCCGACAGTGAAGATTTCGCCTATCCTCCTGAGCTGATGACCCGTTTCCCCTCGGACTACACGCTCAGCCGCCTGCCGAAAGAGGTGGAGGAGAAATCGGGCGTGGACTTTGCGGAATACCTGAAATCCATATTCGAAGACAGAAAAACCGCGGCCCTGGAACTCATGGACACCGAGCAGTGGGATCTGTTTTTTATCGTCTTCACCGTTCCGGAACGCATCCAGCGCTATTACAGTTGTTATTCCGACCCGCACCATCCCCTCTATACGGAGGAAGGCGCAGCTGCCTACGGAAACCTCGTAGCGGACACATATAAAGAGATGGACAGCGTGCTCGGTGTGTTCGAAAACAGAGCATCCGCCTCGGGTGCGAACCTCCTAGCGCTGTCGGCCTACGGTCACGAGCCGGTGTCCTGGATACTCTCAGGAGAGGATTTTATCCGGACACACTGGCCTCCCGATGGGAGGCATATCTTCGTGGGGAGTTCCGACCGGTACAGGGGGCTTTTCGCAATCTCGTTCGAGAAACCCCCGGAGGTCAACAAGGAAAACTGGGAAAAATATTCCACTCTGGCCGGTGAGATACTCAAAGAACTCAAGTCCCTCAAAGATCCGGAGTCCGGAGAGACGGTCATCGACACCGTGTACCACAGGGCCCAGCTGTATTCGGGTCCGTTCGAAACCAGAGCTCCCGACATAGTCGCCGTCGAGAAGAGCGGCTATCTCTTCGCAAACTGG
>CAZZKG010000127.1:0-3821 GCA_964654825.1 uncultured Gemmatimonadota bacterium
ACCCTCCCTCGTGTACGTCCACAGTCGTACCGTCTCGCCTGAGAATCTCGGGAACAACACCGAAGAACGGCTTGGAGGCAGATCCCGGCTTGGTGGGAATTGCACCGGCGAGTGATGTGATCATTATACCGCCTGTCTCCGTCTGCCACCATGTATCCACGATCGGACATTTCTCCTTGCCAATAACACAGTGATACCACATCCATGCTTCAGGGTTAATAGGTTCACCGACGGTGCCCAGCACCTTGAGGCTCGACAGATCGTGTCTGTCCGGCCACTTTTCTCCGAGGCGCATTAATGCCCTGATTGCGGTAGGCGCCGTGTAGAAGATGTTCACCTTGTAGTCTTCGACGATCTTCCAGAACCTGTCCGGTTCGGGATAGGTGGGAATGCCTTCGAACATGAGAGAAGTCGCCCCGTTGGACAACGGTCCGTAAACGATGTAGGAGTGTCCTGTCACCCAACCGATGTCCGCTGTACACCAGAAGATGTCTTCGTCTTTCACATCGAATATCCATTTAAACGTAAGATGAACATGCAGGAGATATCCTGCTGTCGTGTGTAGAACTCCCTTGGGCTTACCCGTGCTCCCGCTCGTATATAGGACGAACAGTGGGGTTTCAGCTTCCATGTGAACAGGCTCGCACTTGTCTGTTATGTCAGGTGAGCTCATCTCCTCGTGCCACCAGAAATCGCGACCGGGTTCCATGTCGACTCGGCTGTCTCCCCGATTGAAGACGATGACCTTTTCGACCCCCCCGCAGTCGAGGAGCGCCTCGTCCGTCTTACTCTTCAGATCTATGACCCTTCCGCCGTGAAAACCTACGTCTGCGGTGATTACCACCTTCGCCTCACAATCAAGGATCCTATCCTTGAGTGCATCCGAGCTGAATGCGGAAAAAACGACCGAATGGATAGCTCCGATCCTGGAGCACGCGAGCATGGCGACAGGTAATTCGGGTATCATCGGCAGGAATATTGTCACAACGGTACCTTTGCCGACGCCGTGCTTCTTCAGCACATTCGCAAATCTGCAGACTTCAGTGTGGAGCTGCTGGTAAGTAAGTGTGCGCTTTTCAGCCTCATTCTCTCCCTGCCATATTATTGCCGCCTTGTTTCTCCTCCAGGAGGTTAGATGTCTATCTATGCAGTTGTACGATATGTTCAGCTTGCCACCCGAGAAGAACCTGACATAGGGTTCGGTTGTCTCGCCGATTTTCGTAAAATCGTATTCCAGTACACGATCCCACTTTCTGAACCAGTGAATGTGTTCCTCTGCCTGTCTTGCCCAGAAAGATTCCGGATCGTCAACTGATTCATTGTATAGTTTTTCATACTCTTCGAGACTCTTGATATAAGCGTCGCGGCTCAGCTCTTCCGGGGGAAGGAAGGATCTCGATTCCTTCATCATGGATGTGATCTCTTTCTGCATCATTCAGTATCCTCCTGTAAGAATCTGCAGTTCGATAAGTAATGTGTAGTCTGTTGTATAATTATTCCATCATCAGAGATATGATTATATCGTACACTGTCCAGCATGTCAAATCTAAAACAGACCTGTTGCCACTCGACGTGCTTCTCGAGAAGCAGGTACACGGGAAAAGGCCGGGGCTTACTACATGAGCCCAGCTATTTCGAGTCCGGTGCCCCCGGGTTTGGTTGGAGACGGCGATCCCGGTGTCTGCTTATTGGAAGTTGGGTGTCCTCCCCGGGAAATAGTAGACATGCCTCTGTCCCGTCCCGAATTGATCGCTGAATGTCCCCTCGTCCGCGGTAATCGACCTGTTCTCGAACAGAACCTGAACCTCATCCCCGGCATTCAACCCGGACACCGAGAAGGTAGCAGTCGCCTCCTGTGCGTAGGCATTGACAGAGATCAGATATCGATCCTGGGTCTGATTGTTGCGCCTGAAGAGGGCGTGAATCCGGGTGTCGTCGGTGATTCCGTCTCCCCAGACCGTGTGCTCGAGTGGGTAGAGATCGCTGCCGTGTGAATCGCCCCACACATACCCGATAGTCTCGGCCACCGAATTGTGCAGAGCAGTATAAGCAAGCTCGTTGAACTCGGTGAGCAACTCAGTCAGACTGTCCCACCACTGGGGTCCACAGCAGCTCCCGCAGCCGTCATACACGGACAAATCCGCATTGGGGCCCGGATCGTCAAAAAAGAGTAATCCCTGAGCCCCGTGAATCAGGGCCAGGTATGAAGCTATCTGAACCGTCTCGATATCGTTGAAGCACCCTTCCTCCACCTGCTGAGACGTCTCTATGATAGTGATGAGCATCCGTTCGTTGTCCGTTTGATAATGAAATTCTTCCGCCCACTCGGCCACTTCATCATGAGCGACCGGCCCGTCAAGGCTGGAAGTGTAACGGTCATAGGAGCCGATATCGAATGTGTTCATAAAATGCCGAAACATCAGCGGTCGCCAACCCATGTTGTTTACCAGACATGGATGAGCACCGTCTGTCTCGGTCACCGCTTTGTACATCCACCGGACAGACTCCACCGGCGAGCCCCACCACTCGTCATCGTGGTCACCCTCGTCCTTGATAAACCACAACAGGATCGCACTGTGATCCTTGTTTGCTTCCACTACATCCTGAACCGCCTCCACGACACCGGGGAAGGTCCCATTGTATGGAGAATCCGGGTACCCGTACAGGGAATCATCTCCCGGGTTCTCACCCATAGTATTTATATAAGCACGGTAGGTATCAGTGTTCCACCAGGGCGCGACCATCAACCCATACTCCTCGGCCTTATCGAGGAAATTCGGCAGGCCCAGGTACCGGGCGGGATAGGGAGTCGATTCCCCGGCACCTATTGAGAAGTATTCCGTAGCCTGCTGATCCTTGGAGCCCCAGAACCAGCCGCCGCTCGAGCTGTGTGCCTCCCAGCCATTATAAACGACGAAATTAAAACCCGTATCATGGGCGTTGGTAAGATAATTGCTGGTGTCACTCTCCCAGTAGAAGTGGGTTGTTGCCGTGAACAGGCCTATGGGGAAAAACGGCTGGCCCTCGTGCATAAAACCGGTTTCAGCCAAGTCGACGAAATTCGGATTCATCGGTACCGCGGGCCAGAAGCCTTCTTCCACGTCGTATGGTTCGTCGTATTCCACACCGATCGGCCGGTTGTCAATAGTTGAGACTCTGATCCAGTCTATGGAGATCTCACCGTACAGATCGGATGCTCCCCACAGAGCAGGAGAAATCCGGAACTGGAACTCATTGCCGACTACAGCAATAGTTGAAATAGGAATTTCCAGGGTCTCGGTCTTCCAGTTGAAGTCGTGTCCCCCCCCGAGATTACCCAGCTCGATCCATTGAGAGCTGTCGTCACACCCGTCACCATCCGGGCATCCGTTCACGGAGACCCCCGGCCCTTCTTCAGGATTTACGCCCGTACCCCAGAAGCGGTCAATAGCAGGGTCGAGATTGATATCCTTGTAACGAACGGTGAGGTACAGCGGCGTCCCGTTTTTACCGTCGATTATGGTGAAGCCATCGCTGTTCGCGAAGAACTGCCCTTTGAAAAAACCCCTGATCATCCGCATGGTTACCCACTCCCTCTCCTGACCGGGAAGGTCAGCGAGGTCGGCGTACGGGTACCATCCATCGATCCGAGACGGATTCTCGCGGTACATATCCATCTGGGTCCAGTAACTGTCCCAGTCTGGCCCCTCGAGCCTCTCGATCCGGATCCGGGTGTTGTTGTAATCATCCTCAGGATCATCCGACGCCCCCAGATCGATGAATTTGCTCACGATCAGATCATCGGAAACAGTCACGTCCGTCATTGTGCTGTCTGCTTCGTA
>CAZZKG010000128.1:0-1733 GCA_964654825.1 uncultured Gemmatimonadota bacterium
TGACGGGAGGAAGCCGCTCGGGCTTCCCCCCGAAAGTTGTGCCCTCCCCTTATCGATACAATGCGTCGGTAGCGACAGGAGTATTCTTGTTTAACACATGGTCTCTGATCATCGGCGGTTCTACCACGGTACCCAATGGCACGCAGATCTCCACGTCCACCGGGCTCACCAGGTAGCCGTTTAAGAGATCCGGGCAGTTGCCGACCGTGTTGTAACTGGCATAGTCCACGGTAAGGTAACCCAGATCCACGGGACTCGTTGTGTCGCGGTAGAGGTAGGACCCGGCCGCTTCATCCACTTCGTACCCGACGTAGAACTGATCACCGGCAGCAATCGGGACGGGCGTGATGTCGGCGAAGTACCAGCCGCTCCCTCCGGTGACTGAAGCGCTTGCAAGCAGGTTGCAGGCTGAGTCCCAGAGGAAGATGTCCCAGGTGGCGCTCGTCGTGTTCCATCGGTCAACACCGATCTTGGTGATGTCGCCGGTCACGTTCGCCGTGCAGAGGTTCGCAAGGACGAAGGGGTGACCGGTCGTACCGGGTGAATCGACAGTGCTCTCCGCGACGGGCTCGTGGCACTCCAGTGAAACTTCGCTGAATTCGACGCACCACGGTCTCGTCTCGCCGTCTTCACCGTCGAGTCTGCAGGGAGGCCAGCCTCCCGGCGGGAAAGGCGGCTCGGGGTTAAAGACCATGAACAAATTCGGCGGAAAGCCGCCGTCGGCACTTTCCCAGAAGTCGATTCCGCAGGCGTCATCGAACGGCAGGAGATCGGGTCCATCCCAGCTGTTCACGAAGATGGCGTCGTGATAGCCGGGCGGCATCCCGGTGACGGTAATCGTTACGTAGAAGAACCAGATCCCCTTGTAGTATTCCATCGACCCCCAGGGGACCTCGATGATGTTCGAATGGAGCTGCGGTCTGGGTTTCCCCTCTTCACACTGCGTGAAAGCGAGCCAGCCCCAGATGTCGACCGGCATGATCGGACAGGGTTCATTCATGTCGGGAAGTTTTGCCATCCAGACGAACACCATGGACTGATCAATCGGCCAGCAGTAGTTCTCCCAGAGCCAGTCTTCGTTGAACTCCTGCTCGTCGACCCACCAGCAGTCGATGAGGACCGGGCAGAGCCCTCCCTCGAGTTCGAGAGCTGCGGGGTCGATCCCCTGCTTCTCGATTACGCGGGCGAGGTCTTCATCGGTGGCGTGTTTAACGCCGTAGTCCACGATCTGGATGGTCCCGGGATTGTCGATCGACGGCAGGCCGAGGGGGTTGTCATTCCCCTGTCCTGTGATGCCGATCGGATCATCCAGCGAGCCGGAACAGCCCCAGATGAATACGATTGCAAGGGTTAAAACGGTGAGTTTCTTCATCGTTCACCTCCGTTTGGATTTCTCTGGTAGGATCAGAGCTCCGGCTATCCTGCGGCTTCTCACCTCCTTTCCGATCGTCGTCCGGTTTCCGGAGCGGATTGAGAGGACTTGAGCTTCATAACTCTGTCGGACAGCGCCGGTTCCCCGGGGTTGTGCAGCGAGTGTAGATTGTTGGTCTGTTGGAAAAAGATTCTATATGAACCAGATCTGGATCGATTGAGTTCTTATGCTGTCTGAGAAAAAATCTATGTAAAAACAGCAAAAAACAGTTGTGTGTGTCGTATGTGTGAACGGTCGGGAAAGTGACTTTTTCTATCAAATTCGATTGTACCACGATTTGGGGAGGATGTCAAGCTGAATC
>CAZZKG010000128.1:1833-3737 GCA_964654825.1 uncultured Gemmatimonadota bacterium
CTCTGGCTCTGAATCTGCGGTTCTGATGACCTCTCGCCGTCGTTATTCTTTAACTCTCGTCTTTCTCCTTTCCCTCGGGTTTTACTGATTTCATGTGTATTCCCGCGATACCTTCAACCGCCTTCGTCGCCACGATGTGCGTCTGCGACTGGGCTTCCTTCAGGTCTTTCTCGAGGTTCTTCAACCGGAGTTCCTGATCCCTGATCTTTTCCTGGTTGATTTTCACCGTGAGCTCGTGGAGTCCCTTCGTCCTCTCCATCTCTTTCTCGAGCATGATCCTGTCCAGTTTGTGCTGCTCCTCGGTCATCCTGACGGCTTCCTCTCTCGCCGTTTTCACTTTACTATCGAGAATCTGCGGAAACTGTTCCACTTCCTTCTTCAGTTTCGCCAGCTCATCTTCCCGTTCACCGAGAATATGTTCCCGCTCGAGTATTTTCTGCTCCCGTTCCTCCATCTCTTTCTCAAATGCGGCTTTTCTCGTGGCGAGTTCTTCATTGAGAGCATCCAGGTCTTTCCTCTCCCTGATCTTCTTCTGATAATTATATTCTTCCTCTTCTCTCTGACGTTCCCTCTTCAATGCCGCATCCCTCTCCTTTATATACTCGTCATGTTCCTTCTTCTCCTTCACCCACAGGGCTTTTGTTTCTTCCATTTCTTTCTCGAACGAGAATTTTTCATCTTCCTGGGTCGTCCTGAGGTTTGAAAGGGAATCCGCCTCGAGTTCGATATCATGCAGCTCCTTCAATCTCCTTATACCCTCGCGTATGGCGCTTTTAATCTCCTCGAGCTTGTCCGATTCCTCCACGAGCTTGCTCTCCAGATCACCGATGGTCGTGGAGACAGCGATCTTGAGCGAGGTGATCTCGTTCATCAGGTAATCCGATGTGTAGGTCACATCTTCCGGTTCGACTCTTCGCGTTTTTTCAGGTTTCGGTCCTTTTTCAAAATCATCAAGTTCCTTTTTAAGATTCTGGTACGCATCGAGGATCTCCGCCTTGGTGCTCTTCTCGGAAACGATATCCTTTTTCTTCATGGGTACCTCCTTCGTACAGATTAAAAAGAGACTGGCATGTGTCTGGAAAACACAACGGAATAATCAAAATCGAATGAGAATGGCGGGAGTGTGTGGGAATCGAACCCACCCAGGACGGTATCACCCGCCCCATGCTGGATTTGAAGTCCAGAGGCAACACCAGTCACCTTGCACTCCCGCTTTGAAATAATGTGAATTCAATTTACAGAAGAGTTAATCGTATGTCAATGGAACGGTGAATGATCTGACGATCGTGAGGTGCCTGGAAAACACTTGTTGACGAAGAAGAAAAACCACACTTTAACTTCTTATTGATTCTGTCCTGAAGGCACTTCCGTACACGGTGCGAAAACTACTCTCACCGCATATGGAGGACCAATCCGATGAGATTGGATTGTCCGTGCAGATCAATGGTTCACCGGCTCACTTGATCCATCCACACCGGGGACCTTGTTCCCAGCTACTACATTTACTGTGATCACACCCGTCTCCGCATTGTAGATCAAGCCCAGGCTGGCGTGATGCCCCGGAGAGTGTGGGAGAGGTAACAATATTTGAAGAATTTCTGATCGACAAACATCTTAGAGCCGAAATTCAGCTTGCTATCAAGCGGATAACAGAGCGGCCTCAAACGATCAGGATGGGCTGATCTGTCAAAGAAGCAGGCACGTACTCGACCGGATGTGCTGATCGAAAGAAGCGTGGATACAAATACCGGGGTACAGGATACGAAACCCCTAATCCCGGTACAGACGATAATATCAGGAGATCCCAGTCACTCTATGGGTTCACCACAACGATTGGGCTGGCTCCCAGTAATGAGGCGGCCCGATGCAATCGGAATCATTACCATCATAATTCAGGTCACCGT
>CAZZKG010000129.1:0-1778 GCA_964654825.1 uncultured Gemmatimonadota bacterium
CATGACCGACAGCTGTTGCGCGCTTCGTGCGTTCTCCCGGATATAGTTTATGAAATCCCAGTGTTCTTCTGTCAGGCCCTGGTAGATCCCCTGCAACCGGGCCATCCCCTCGGCGAAATCTTCATCCCACTGTTGGGGCGGGTCGAGGTATCCGAACCGATCGAGCGTGTACGTTTTTCCTTCACCGAAGGTAACAGTCTTCGTTTTCGCCGCGGTACGATCCATGATTTCCCCCGTGAAAATGTCTATTTCTATATCGGAGATTACACGGAATGATTATACCAGAATCGCCACGTCATGTCAAAGGGAATGTGATGCCGCTGGGACCCTCTGCGCTAGCCGTTATTGCCCGTATGCACGGAATGAAACTCAGGACTTCGATTTTCCCCCTACCCAAAGATCTCCTGCTGCAACAGTTCGATGAGCTCCAGGAGCGCTTCAGTGTAGCTGCCGAAGGTCTCACCGACCTCGATTCTACCATCCCCGTCCAGGTCCACCTTCCATGTCATCTCGTCAGCCGGATCGAGCCCGTTGTCCGGGTCGAGAATGTCCACTTCCGCCTGAGCCTCAGGATAAGATGCTTCCCCCAGACCGAAGTACGACTGGGCGAGAATGAGGTGGATGTCCAGGTAATTGATGGTCTGCCGGTGCCGGAACGAATAGGTTGGCTCGAGTGTCAGTGCCTCCCGTGCGTTGTCGACGGCCGATTGGAAATCATCTTCCGACTGATACGCGATCGCGAGCCCCACCTGGGGGTCCGCAGCGAAGAGCTCATACGTTATCGCCTGCTCGAACGCGGTGACGGCCTCATCCATCGGCTCGTTCGAAGGCGGGAGCGCGAGAAAGAGGACAGACCACCCGAGCCCATTGTGAGCATCCGCGTGGGACGGCACAAGTGCAAGGGCCTCCTCGAATTCCATCTTCGCACTGTCATAGACAGCCCTCTCGAAATAGCCCCAGCCCAACTCCATTTGCTCGTTCACCGACGGTTCCTCCACAGGCCCGGTCGGCTGTTTATCCTCGCCGCAGGAGATCCCGACCAGGACCGCCAGACACATTGCCAGAAATATATTCCGTTTATACATAACCAGTCTCCTCCCTGATTATTTGACGAGTACCATTTTCCGATTCGACACGAAATCTCCCGCTTTCAGTCTGTAGAGATAGATACCGGATGCCAGCATCCGTCCCTCCTCGTCCCGGCCGTCCCACTGGATGAAGTATGATCCCGGGGCTTTTGGAGCATTGAGCAATGTCCTCACCCGCTGACCTCTCACGTTGTAAACTGTCAATTCAGTCCACACCACGGTCCCGCTGTCCTCGGGGATGTCGAACCCGATCGTCGTCGACGGATTGAAGGGATTGGGGAAATTCTGCGACAGTCGATAGACTTTAGGAAGCGGTGACACGCCGGCGGCACCCGACAGGAGCTGAAAAGATCCCAGCCTGTCCACCGTCGTTGTGATGCGATATGTTTTTGGATCGATCGAAGAAGGAAGCTCGAGCCACCCGTGATCTGTCCGGAGAAAGATCCCCAATCCTTCGAGTTCATTATTTCTGAGACCCGGAGCCCGGACATTGAACGAGAGCTTCGCCCCCCGCTCAAACTGTTGATCGGGCGGTGAGATGTTGTACACGGGGGATGCGGCCCGGCCGGTACTGCCCGAAAGAACCGGGTCACCGCCGCCGTATGTATGGTTCGAAACCGGGCCACTCGATACCACCCCCACACCCCTGTCTGCGACGGGGGAGTGAGATACCGGCCCACCGGGACCCGA
>CAZZKG010000129.1:1878-3587 GCA_964654825.1 uncultured Gemmatimonadota bacterium
CCCGACTGATCGAGAAGATATGAAGCAGCATACAGCTCGACTTCCTCGGATGTAACTTCGTCGAGTGTGACATCAGCCCCGGCCACGGTGAGTTGAGGGATATCCGAAAGAGCCTCGGAAACCACGATGTAGATGTCGAGATCGTTCGTGAGCAGGGTATTTTGAAAGATCCCGATGGTAAATTCGGGTGAGGTGATGTCCCGGGCCGGTGAGAACTCTATCCGGTACCGGGTTCCCGGTACGAGCGGTCTCGATGCCGGTATCGTGTCGCCTTCGGCGGTCTCGTAGTAACTTCTCTGTCTCAGGGTCCACACATCACCGTCCTCGGGGAACCGGGTCGGGCTGATAACGGATATCACCGAGCCGCACACGTGCATCCTGAACACTGACGGTTGCCCGATAATGTACGCTCCCCCGGGCTGGCCTCCGAACGCATCGAACTCCCAGTTCTGAGCCCGTAATCCATCCTCACCCACGACAGGGACACTCAGCCGGTTGCCCGTGTCATACACCGACAGTGTCAGCGTGTCATCGCCCGCCCGCTGCCAGGTCATGGTGATGTCCGTTCCCAGAAATCCAAGAGGATCGAACTGGCCTCCCGGAATTTGCAGGGTACCAAGTGAGTCGATTACATCGTTGCCTTTGGAGTCGACTGCGGTCAGGGCCTCGAGCGGCGGTGACACGTATGACTCCCGGTCGGTTAAGAAGTCGAAACTCAGCTCATATAGCGGGAATGTAGAGTCAGCAGCGCTGAAGACAGTGGCCTGCATCCGGCTTATGGTGGAGTCGTAGGTCATAGTGAAGAATGACAGCGCTTCACCGCCGGTGTATAGCTCGAGACCTGCAATGTCCTCCACGTGAAATCTCACTTCTGATGTCCCTGAATAAAATTCAGTAACAATTTCATCCACCACAAATGTGTTATGAGTATCCCCTACCTCCTCGTGACCAAAGGCCGTAACCGAGGATGCTTTCAGAGCGTCTGTAGCTGCGGGCGGATCATAAAAAACAAACTCATCCGGTGTCTCATCATCCAGGACACTCCCGTCGGAACCGACGTGTACAACGTCCGATGTCACCTCGAGGTCATCAGTGCTCCGCTGTGGGATGACCGAATTCTCAGGAGCAAACGAAATACCGGTGTGAGAACTCAAACTCGAAACCGACAGAGCCGGTGAGTTGTAATCGTATGATTCGATCGAGTAGTAGTACTTGAAGCCGTTCAGGAGAGGATCATGGAATTCGCCTCGGTCGACGTAGGAGAACCTGAGACCCGTGTCGGTGCCCAGATCGAACGTGTCTGCCGAAACGACCACTGTGTTGCCGTACTGATCGACGATCGTCTCGAGAACCTGGATCCCGTTACTCAGTGTCGTGATGCCGTTGTTGAGATCCCACTGACCGAGGAGTGAGAGGTCGTATCCCTCCTTTGCTTCGTTCTCGGCGGTAGCTATCGGGTTGAGCGGATCGTCCGGGTCACCCTTACTCGAGTACATACCGGTCCTCGACCGCCACAGCCTGAACCCCTCGAAATCGTACTCACGGTAGTAGGGATCGATCGGTGAGTAATCATCATAGTTCGGGTCGGGTGTCGTGACAGGTATGTTGTCCCAGAGGACGGTGACCTGCCCGTCACCCGGTACCAGCGTCATGCCCGGCCTCGGAGGCGGCACACCTCCCGTGAATGAGAGATCATACACGCCCTGCAC
>CAZZKG010000130.1:0-3431 GCA_964654825.1 uncultured Gemmatimonadota bacterium
GCGAATGCACCCAGCACAGTTCTCCTGAATAATTCAGCGATGTCCACCGGAGGGAGGAAAGAGCTGCGAACGAAGGTACCGTCAGAGAGAAAAACGCCATCGGAAACAAGACAATGGAGATGGGGATTGAAATTACCGGCCCGGTTGCCGAACGTCTGTATGGAAACCACCATTCCGGGCACAGCATTCTGATCTTACAACTATACCCCACGAGAAACTCTGCCTTGCATTTACCACACACGACCCGGGCGAACCCGTTCTCAAGGATTCCGCACTCGAGATACTTCTGGACCGCGTTCCTCACAACCGGCCGCAGCGGGCCGTACTCCCTCTCGAACTCTTCCTCGTACCTCACACAAAACCGATCGAAGTGTTCCTCGAGAAGACGATACAGAGGTGAACTGCGGGGTCTGCGAGGACGATAGATCGAGGGGGCCGGTTTCCCGATACATCCCGACGGAGACATAGAGATGTTCTCCTGACACCGGAATCAGTACCATGTGCCCTGGAGAGAGGGTCGGGTGCAGGAACAACAGAGGAATATTCGTGCCGGATCGGCACAGGTCGAAGGGCATTGTTCACAACTGCCTGAAAGATAATGACTCGGGAGATTTACCGGGAGAGATTAACTGACGGAGTGAACAGAGAACACGTTTGTCAAATCGTGGAAAACCACGAACGGAAACAGTGAACATCATACCACAGAGAACCGGGAGGTCAGCAGCTTCATCGGCGTATCTTTACACGTGGTTGGTGACCTCGAAATCGAGATGAGGGAGAATTCGGCTCACGATTGATTCCTGAGTGATCTACATGTGAGGGGAAGGGGGAGCAATTCGGCGGGTGAAATGAGTTTTTGGATTGACATTCACTGATTCATAAGGCAAAATCGAAGATGTGCACTGTCCTCATCCCCGTTGAATTCTATCACTATGGCTGGGTGAGAAATCCCCACAAGATGAAAAGGAAACGGGTTGCCCACGATTCACTGCACCATGATCAGAACCGGATGGAGAAGCACTACAATGGGGAGGAGAAGGAAAAACCATTCGAGTTCGGTTCTCTCGAGAATATGTCAGTCTTTACCGGTACACCTGCGGAAGTCATGAAAAGACGGATCGAGGAAAAAGACTGGAACGTGGACACGAATCACTCCCTCAACAAAGACCACAGGCACAATCAGCTGGGCGTGCGTGTCCTCTCTGCCATCGAGCGGTTTCTCGAAGCGCACGCCGGTGAATACAGAAACTATATCTTCCTCGCCAGAGATGAAGAGCTAATCCGCTACATAAAGGAATAAACCATACACTCTCCAGACCGCTGCCGCTCCTGTTGCTACAACCTCTCCAGGGACTCAAACCGGTCACTTGAATAAGTCTCTCGAGGTTATCATATCTATAGTAGCGGTCGTAATAGATGTTCTCTTTATAGGGGGTGGGGCTCGATCGAGCCGGTCACCTCGCGAGAGGATTGCCGGATGGCCGAGTGCGCGCACCATCAATGCGGGAGGAGACAATGATCCGCAGAACTGTTCTCTTATTCGTGATCGGTACTGCCCTGTCGGGTTGGATCGGTCAACAGGTTTTGGGTTTACATATTATCGATAGAGTTATCTCTGCAGGAGTGATGTTGATGAGCGATCAAAATGACGGGAACACCCCGACTGACATGGAACTGAAATCCAAGCTTACACCCCTTCAATATGAAGTGACGCGGCAATGCGGCACGGAGCCTCCGTTTCAAAACGAGTACTGGAACAACAAGAAACCCGGGATATACGTCGATATCATTTCCGGGGAACCGCTTTTCAGTTCTCTGGACAAGTACGATTCAGGGACCGGGTGGCCAAGCTTCACCAAACCCCTGGACGAGAGAAACATCGTAACGGAAGAGGACCGCTCCCTCTCCTCTGTGAGGACCGAAGTCAGGAGTCTTCACGGCGACTCCCACCTTGGTCACGTTTTTGACGATGGTCCGGATCCGACCGGACAACGGTACTGTATCAACTCGGCGGCACTGCGTTTCATACCGGTTGAGGATCTCGAAAAGGAGGGTTACGGCGAGTATCTGGCACTCTTTAAAGAACACAGCGGGGAAACCGAAGTGGCGGTATTCGGCGCAGGCTGCTTCTGGGGTGTGGAGGATATCATACGGAAACTTCCCGGTGTTAAAAACACGACCGTGGGATATTCAGGCGGGAAGACACCGAATCCAACCTATGAAGAAGTTTCGACCGGAAAAACGGGACACGCCGAATCCATCAAAGTGGAATTCGACCCTTCCGTCATCGACTACGAAACACTGCTCGACTATTTCTTCAGACTCCACGACCCGACGACTCTCAATCGGCAGGGTCACGACGTGGGTTCACAATATCGCTCTGTCATCTTCTACCAGAACGATGAACAGAAAAAGACCGCGCTCAGGAAGAAACAGAAAGTCGAGGTATCAGGGAAGTGGGACAGACCTGTTGTTACAGAGATTACTAAAGGTGGTCGTTTCCACCCGGCAGAGGAATATCACCAGGACTATCTCGAGAAGCATCCCGGAGGATATTCCTGTCATTACCTCAGGGACTGACACCGGTACTCGAGCCGTTAGTCGTCAGTTTTTTCCCCGAACATTTCCCGGGCCTTGTCTCGAAGCCGTTCCCTGGCAATCTCGACATCGTGCAGTGCATCTTTGAGTTTGAGAAGTTCACTCGAACGTACCTTCAGCCCCTCTGCGATAAAAAGGGCTGCCGCCTCGGAGCGGCTCCTTACGGCACCGGTCTCTACCCAGAGATCCAGTGACTTACTAGTCTCCTCGTCGATTCTCACCATGACGACTTGATCCCGGTTCATCTTGCCAATCTTCTGGACGCTCTTCTTGATGTCCGGAACCAGGCAGATTGCCTTCACGCCGGAAGATTCTGTATCGCACCCGCATGCGTTTTCGAGAACGATACCATGTTCGCCGAGCTGCTCGCGAATCAGTTCCCACATTCTACTCTTGTCGCTGTCGGGACAACACATGGTGAAAGCCTCCTTTGTAATATTATTTACTGTATTAAGTAATATAATTACATATTACGTGTTTGTCAAGCTTTCCGCAAACGTTTTCGGGCGCGAACCGGCCTTACGCTTTTTCCTGCACTGCTACCGTATGTGACCTAACACAGTATGTACCCTGACGGTATGCGAATTGACTTTTCCTGAGATTTTCATTATGCCAGCAGCCTGTCAGACTTTCCGGGCTGAAGGAACCTATCGACAGGTGAAAAAAGAGCGATTTTACCTTTGACATAGCATAGTCGCATGACTATATTATTAGTATGGGTTACAAGATGAAAGTGCAGGTGATTAAGCGGGCAAAGACCCGACAGTTCTACGTCTGTTTTCCCAGCGCTATGGCGCAGGCTATGGAACTCGAACCCTCCGAAGTGGTCGAGT
>CAZZKG010000131.1:0-3304 GCA_964654825.1 uncultured Gemmatimonadota bacterium
CGTTCATTTGTCCCCACCACAGACCTCTGTGCCCAGCTCGAATCGGCCACTCTCACCGGACGAGTAATCGAGGCAGCCGGTCGCAGTGTGCCAGGAGCCACCGTCCGGCTGCAGAATGTCGGTACCGGCCTCGAGAGGACGTCCGAATCGGTTGAGCGTGGTTGGTTCAGATTCGAGTTCATTCCTCCCGCGCGTTATCTTCTGCAGGCCTCTGCCCCGGGTTTCAGCACCCTGGAGGACTCCCTGATCCTGCACGTGGGGGACCTTCTCGAGGTCGACATCACTCTTCTTCGTTTCTTCGAGCTGGAGGGACAGGTCATCGAGGCGGAGAGACCTCGGACCACCTCTCTCAAATCAGGGATTTCCTCAGTCACAACTGAAGAAGAGCTTAACAGACTCCCCTACCGGAAGCGGGAATACCAGAACCTTGCCATTCTCACTCCGGGTGTGAAGAGAGGGTCCATCAGCGGCATCAACGTGTTCGATCTCGATGTCGTCAGCGTGTCCGGGAGGGACGGGAGCAATGTCGCCTATTCTGTTGACGGAGTGGACAACAATGAATACTCCGCAGGTTTACCAGCAGTCGAATTCCCCCAGGAAGCGATCCAGGAGTATCAGGTCGGTTCGCACCGTTTCGGCGCGGAGTACGGGGGGTCCGCCGGCGGCTTCATCAATGTCCTGACCAGGTCAGGCACAAACGACTGGAAGGGCTCATTCTTCACCTATATGAAAAATGAAGGGCTGATGGATCGCGATTACTTCATGAAGGGTTCCGGTGTCTCGAAGCCCGATCTTTTTACCAACCAGTTCGGTGTTTCCCTCGGGGGGCCTATAATAGAAGACCGCACCCACCTGTTTGCCGCCTACGAGGGGACGAGAGGAGAAGATGAATTCCTCACCGTCAATACCGGAGGAGCTTTTTTGGAGAACGAAGGCTCATATTCCCGACCGGTCCGGGAAGACCTGTTATTTTTCAAGGTGGACCACTCGTTTTCACCCCGTAAACTTCTGACCGTCCGGTACAACCAGCAGAATTCACTCATGAAGCTACTCGACACGGGAGGAGCGACGACTCTCGAGAGCGCCCGGTGGGAGGACCTCGACAGGTATGCGGTAACGGCAAAGTATGACTGGTTCCACTCACCGGGGCTGAGCACCCAGATCAAAGCGTATTATGGCTGGTACCGACGGAACTCCGGGGCGAGGAACCCGGATTCGGCCGTTCTCTTCTTCCCGTCCGCCTTCCTCGGGTCCAACACCTATGCCCCATTCGAGCACAGGGCACAGAAGCTCGGTGCGGGGGGTGCCCTGTCACTCAACGGCCTGGGTGAGGGGAAGCGGCACAATGTGAAAACAGGTTTTGACTTCGACCGAGTCACGACGGACCTGATCATAAGCAGAGGGCAGATCGGCCTCTTCGGATATTCGGCTGATGATCCGGAATCCACTCCGCTCTTTTTTCGTTACTCTCTCGGCGATTCAGCAGTCGACATGCATCGGAACGTGCTCAGTGCGTATGGAGAGGATGATTACCAGGTCACGGACAGACTGAATCTTTTTCTCGGCCTGAGATACGACCTCGAGACCGGTATACTGACCGACTACTCGCTGACACCGGCCGCGAAATTCATCAGGGACAATTACCCGGAACTTAAGGACAAACTGCGGGACTATTTTCCCGAACTGGACCTCTCAGATGGATACCGGACACTGGAACCTGACATCAACAACGTGGCACCACGTCTCGGCGCGGTGTATGATGTTTTCGGCGAAGGCGGGATAATCCTGAAAGGCGGCTGGGGACTCTACTACGATTCCGTGTACGACCTGTTTCTGACCGGCATCCTTCCCCAGAACTCGGCGAGGCCCCGGTTGAGCTACATCATACCACGACCCGGTTTCGACCCCGACAGCATTCCTGACCTGGGTGACACCTACGATCCCACGGGAAAGGGATCCAACGTGTCGATGCTGTCTCCCGCTCTTCGGACACCATACACGCATCAGAGTTCGATCGGGGCGATTTTTCGATTGACCGAGGACGCATCCCTCGAAGTGGACTACGTCAATTCCCTCGGCAGATCCGAGATCAAGCAGCGTAACATCAATTTTAAAGAGTCGGGTGAACGAATACTCACCGATGAGCTCGGAGACATCATCGTCCTCGAATCGATCGGCCTATCGAGATACGACGCTCTCCTACTCGAGCTTAAAAACACATTCGGTGGAAATGTAAAGACGAGTCTGGCCTACACACTATCGAGGACCAGCAGTACACAGGAAGGGTTCAACACGAGACCGCAGGACAATCTTAATCCGCTCGCAGCCGTCGAGTTCGGCCCGACCGGCCACGATGCCACCCACTCGCTGACGGCGAGTGTCATGTCGCGCTTTCTTAAAACCATTGAAGTGAACACGGTTATTCATGTCGAATCGCCCAGGCCGTACACCCGATTCACCGGTCTCGATGAGAACGGGGACGGACTGCGAAACGATATCGCCGAGGGATATCACCGGAATTCAGAGCGGGGGGACTGGACGTTTCAGTGGGATGTGCGTTTTTCAAAGTCTTTCCACTACGGCAAGTGGGGGAGCTCTGAGCTCCTGGTCGATGTCCTGAATATCACGAACACCGCGAACTTCGGCAATTTTTACTTCGACACGCTCACCTCGGACAGCTTCGGCCAGCCGCGGAGAGTGTTTACGCCCCCCAGGCAGGTGCAGATCGGCCTCAGGCACACATTTTGAACATAATTTTCTCACCGGAAAGGAAACCGTGTCCGGACACGGGACAGGGTGGATCTGTTTGACAATCCGGTGGTTTGTTTTATATTTATGCCGAAATGTGGTGGGCGTAGCTCAGTTGGTTAGAGCACCAGGTTGTGGCCCTGGGGGTCGGGGGTTCAAATCCCCTCGCTCACCCCAATATCTTTGAACCGATGAATGTCCGCAACCTGAACTGATAAGCCCGTTTTCCGGAACAAAAGAGGCAGAAATCGGTACAAAATGAGAAGCGTCTGACAGGGTTTTATCGATGGCCCCATAGCTCAGTGGAGAGAGCGTCAGACTTCGAATCTGCAGGTCCTGGGTTCGAATCCCAGTGGGGCCTCGCAGGTGTTGATATTACGTGTAAAAATTGGTATATTTGCCTATTCAAAAGACGCGAAAATAAGGTGAACTTCTTTCCTACCGAGGTTACCCCATCCAATTGTTGTGAGAGTGAAATCGACAGGCGCCGTTAGCTCAACTAGGCAGAGCAACTGACTCTTAATCAGTAGGTTGAAGGTTCGATTCCTTCACGGCG
>CAZZKG010000132.1:0-3097 GCA_964654825.1 uncultured Gemmatimonadota bacterium
GACGCAGAAGATATGCTACTATTCTCGACAGAGGAAGGTGAAATTATATGAGTTCCTATTTTTTTCTCCGATATTGTACTGCCCACCGCCCATTGGTATGAAAAGGATGACATCAATTCCACCGACATTATTGGGCGGTGAGACGTGCGATCCGCTCGAGCGCAGGGAGCTGTTCGATATGCTACCTGTGATCGTAAGCCGAGGTGTAGGCATAGCTGATCTGCTCCGTCTCTCTCTCGTAGTGAAACCTCTGCAGGGATATCGGAGCCCGCGAGCGGGGTGTCATCGATCTTTTCCAGGATCCCCGGCCGGCACGATTCGTAGGCGAGGACTGACTCGATCTTGCGGCGAAGTCCCGTGTCACTCCCGCATGCCTCGTCCAGGAAGGCACGCCGTTCATCATCGGGAATATCCGCGGCCAGAATGACGAGTTCCTTCATCCACGCGAATCGGTTGGTGGTCAATTCCCTCCGCCTTCCTCCAACTCGCGGCTGAGCCACATCAAGGCCACGCGCCAGTCGTTCTGTACCGTACGTCTGGATACGCCCAGCGTCTGCGCAACCTCCTTCGCGCTCAAGCCACCGAATACACGCAGTTCCACGACCTTTGCCATGCGATCGTCTTTCCGGGAGAGCCGGGACAACACCTCATCGAACTCCAGGACTTGAATGTCACGATCATTCCCGATTTTCAGGTTCGTATCGAACGTAACTTGTTGCCAGCCTCCTCCCCGTTTGGCCCGGGTGCGACGCCGGGCCTGATCGATTAGTATCTGCCGCATCGCGCGGGCGGCGGTGGCAAAGAAATGGACCCGGTCCTTCCAGGCGATTTTTGTGGGGTCGACGAGACGAATGTATGCCTCGTGAACGAGGGCCGTGGGCTGCAATGTGTGATCCGGACGCTGCGATCGCATCAGTCTGGAGGCAATATGGTGAAGTTCGGTATAAACCGCCTCGAATATCTGGTTCTTGTCGGATATTCGATCCTCGCCGCTGGAGCACACGGAGCGGAGAATCTCGGTGAATTCACCGCGAGGGGATTCGACCATCGGATCGTCCTTTTTGTGATTCGAAAAAGGAATGAGACGCGTAACGGATTATATACAATACAATTGCAGATGTCAACCAATAGAACCTTGTATGTAATGATTTGAACCTAGTTCCGACTCACAAACCATCCTTCCCCTTCTTCATTGATATTCCTGCTCGAGTCCCTGGATTTTTCTTGCACACATCGCGTGGAAAGAGCGTTTTACTCAATGAAAGGGAAATCAGAAACCATCCACCTAACCTCTGAAAGGGGGCCCCACATGAGGAACCTGAGGACCGAACCGAAACAGCAAGAAAACCTTCGTAGCATAACCAACAGGAAAGGAGACAGGAAAATGACAGGGAATGGATGGAAAACCGGGATCATCGCAATCGCTTCGATCGCTCTATTCGGCGTATTTCACGCGGGAACCGCCGCCACGGGGGACTTCAACGGGGACGGATATGAAGACCTGGCCATCGGGGTTCCGTACGAGGACTGCGGAGATATAGTCGACGCGGGTATGGTCAATGTGATCTACGGCACTTCAGCCGGACTCGATTCGGCGGGCAGTCAGTCCTTTACCCAGAGCAGTCCCGGAATCGATGGGGGTAACGAGGAGTACGACCGATTCGGCTACGCGCTGGCGGTCGGCAATTTCAACGGTGACGATTACAGCGACCTGGCGATCGGTATCCCAGACGAATCGGTGGGAACCCTGGTCTCAGCGGGAAGAGTGGTTGTCATTTATGGGTCAGCGGACGGGCTCGATTCAGAAAACAATTTCGACTTTAACCAGAACACTCCCATGATCGAAGAAGTCGCCGAGGCCTATGACATGTTCGGCTATGCCCTGACCGCCGGCGACTTCGATGGTAACGGTTGCGACGATCTCGCTGTGGGTGTCCCGGGTGAGGAAATCGATGAGATCTATTTAGCGGGCGCGGTGAACGTTCTGTATGGTTTCAGCGACGGTCTTTCAATCGGTGGTGACCAGCTCTGGCACCAGGATGTTTCAGGAATCGCGGATTCCGCGGAGCCGTCCGATTACTACGGGATCGTCCTGGCGGCAGGTGATTTTACCGGAGACGGCTACGACGACCTCTGCGTCGGGATCCCATACGAGGATATCAATGGAAAGTCGAACGCGGGCGCGGTCAACGTGATCTATGGTTCGTCCGGTGGTCTCACCGCCGCACACGACCAGATCTTCCATCAGGATATCTATGGAGTCGACGATACGGCCGAAGGTCAGGACAACTTCGGGCTTTCACTGGCCACAGGTGATTTCGACGGTGACGGTCGAGACGATTTGGCGGTCGGTGTTCCTTACGAGACCTACGATTCCCTGATCATGACCGGAATCGTGCACGTCCTGTATGGCGGTTCGAACAACCTGGTCACCACAGGGAGCCAGATCTGGAACCAGGACAGTCCCGGGATCACGGGCACGGCGAGAGACGCTGATACGTTCGGATTTTCCGTTGCGTCGGGAGATTTCAATGACGACGGATACGACGATCTCGCCGTTGGAGTCCCCGGTGAGGAGGTCAACGGGATGGGCGATGCCGGTGCGGTGAATATCCTGTTCGGGAGTTCCGGGAGCGGTCTGACGGACACGAAAAACCGTTATGGGCATCAGGACAGCCCCGGGATGCTGGACGAAGCCGAGTGGTACGATGACTTCGGCGTGTCACTCGCAGCGGGCGACTTCAACGGGAATGGCTTTGACGACCTGGTCATCGGGATCCCTTACGAGGACATCCACGGCGTGGGGAACGCCGGAGCCGTTCAGGTCGTATATACCTACCCGAGCGGAAACCAGTTCTTGCATCAGGGGAACCTCGGTGTCGGTACCGGAATCGAGCAGGCTGACAACTTCGGAGTAAAGCTGGGCACCGGTTCGGATTTCTAAATCGAAAGAGACGGGTGATGTGTGTTAACAAAGAAATTACCGCTCGACGGGCGCCGCATTGAGGAGATGCGGCGCCCGTTTATTGCATACCCCCTCGCTTGACGGGATGAAATGATTATGATAGAATGAGTAATATTATTTCAATAACCTGAG
>CAZZKG010000133.1:0-2949 GCA_964654825.1 uncultured Gemmatimonadota bacterium
CCGATGAAGGAATACACGAGAGCCGTGTGAAGGAAAACTTCATGCACGGAATCGATGGGGGGCCACTGGATAAGCATAGCGAAGCCTGCGGCCTACCCTACTCACATCGCAGAATGTTCCCAGCATGCAGCCGTTCAGTTCGTTCCCTTACCTCAAGCAGGCCTTTACGCAAGGTGAGCCGTGGAAGGTGGAAAGGCCAAGGCTCGAGAAGCTGGTCGCTGAGAATGTCATCACGCCCGAGGCAGCGGCTGAATTCGCCGGAAAAGGGGCGATCGGCAGCCACTTCGAGATCATCGAGCGGAACGACGGTTACCGGGGTTTCAGCCAGAAGGAAGTTTCGGACATCATCAGGAAGACGGACCCGCGGCGCTGATCCGGTGATCTTACCGCTTCACCGGTCGTTCGATCGGAACAGGTTTCCTGATAAGATTTCGACCGTCGTAGTAGAATCCCATGTCATATTCACAGGCACCCATATCCAGCCGCCAGCCGCCCCAGGGTTTACACGGTATGTCGGGATCACCTGCGTCGATGCAGGGCGAACCGGACTGCAGCTGGTAGTTATCGCCTCCGGGGGACACAAAGAGCGGAACACTGTCGATCATCCCGTCCCCCCACTCCAGGACACCGGTCGTGTCCACCCACACTGAATCCTGCCCCCACATAACATCGGAATAACTGATCGACACAGTCGATGGAGAATCCCCTTCGAGACAGATCTCAGAACCGACCAGCGCGGTGTCTCCCCACATGATCGAGTTCGTGATCGTCACGAGAGAGTTCTGGAGCGCGTAGAGGCCACCTCCCTCATCGGCAATATTACCTGCTATCGTGTTGCCATCGAAATAGGAATCGGTGTCTTTGCAGAGGACACCACCGCCTCTCAGGTACGCCGAATTTCCGGCGATGATGTTTCCGTACACAGTGGACGAATCATGATAGTGGCAATTGAGCCCGGCGCCTTCTCTCGCCCTATTCCCGCAAATGGTATTGCCGATGATCGTTGGAGATGAATACCAGTAGGAATAGATCCCGCCGCCGTAACCGTAATACGGTTCGAGGAGAGATGTCTCATTTTCAGTGACGGTGTTGTTCATGATGATCGGCGACGCGTACTTCAGGAAGATGCCTCCGCCATCGTATCCTTCATTTCCGGAGATCGTGTTGCCCATGATGATCGGATTCGACTCATCCCGGCAGAAGATGCCTCCGCCGTTGGTACCGGCGAAATTCATCGTGATCTCATTGTCTTTTATAATAGGCGAGGAATGCCAGTCGCAGGCGATGCCGCCGCCGAACCCGGCGTTGTTCAGGATGATCGAGTTGCCCTCGATGACCGGGGCGGACTCGAAAAGGTAGATACCCCCGCCGACCTCGAAACCGCCATTCTCACTTATGGTGTTCCCTGTTATGGACGGACAGGAAGCGTCCATGCAGGCAATGGCGCCACCCAGACCGATGTTCTCCGTCAAAACGTTGTCCCTGATGACAGGGTGTGAAGCTTCGTGGCAGGATATCCCGCCACCCCCTGTGTAGAAGCCTCCCGGGAAGAATCCGGTGTTGTAGTGGATCGTGTTGTCGGCGATAACAGGTGAGGCTCCGTTCGTACAGCAGACGCCGCCGCCACCGCCCCAGGTACTGTTGTCCCTGATCAGGTTCCCTTCGATCTTCGGTGACGAGGCATCACACAGGATCCCCCCTCCCTGAGCCTCTCCTTCTGTTCCGTACATGTACCCGTTTTTGATCGTGAAGCCGCTCAGTACCGTGCTCGTATCTTCACCGCTATGGAAGGTAAATCCTCTGTGCTCATCGAAAATGCCTCCTTCACAGTCGATGATACAGCTGTCCGGTCCGTTTTCCGACAGGAGGATTATTCTCCTGCCGAGCAGGTCGATGTCCCGGTTCCCATTCCCGGTGTATGTCCCGTTCTCAACGAGAACCGTGTCGCCATCAGCTGAGAAGAAGATGGCGACCTGGATCAGGGGGTAGTCATCCGGTACGTGTATCGTTTCAGCAGGAAGCGCGGAAAAAGCAAGCAAGACCAGTGGGAGGGAGAGCGTGATCATTCGCATGATAACATCCTCTGGATAAAGATCTCAATGCGTCAGGAAAGAACAATTCGAGTATACCAGAAATTATGGATGGTGTCAAGCGGTATATGGACCACGAAAGAGGGCGGCGTGACAGAGATCAAGACCTGGAGATGAATTTCTTGGGTCCTCCTAAGAATCAGAGAGACAGTGCCGTGGCAGCAACGCAATGTCTTCCCACATCCCCCCCCTCGGTCTACCGCCCCCGGCGTCCCCGGAGCTCGCCGCTTTACCGTCTCATCGAGGAGCACTTCGAGCGGTTCTGTGTGATCTACGAGGAAGAGTTCGAGAGAGACTACGGTCCGCAGCGTCCCGTTGTGAGGAAGGTGGTGGAGAAGTACCTCGAGTGCGGTATCTTGGAGAACGGGTTCGCCCGTGTCGTGTGTGGTAACTGTAAGAGCGAGTTTCTCGTGGGCTTTAGCTGTAAGACGAGAATGCTCTGTCCGAGCTGCCACGCGAAACGGCTCACGATTTGGAGCGAGTGGCTGGGAAGTGAGCTTCTCGAGCGTGTTCCCCACCGCATGATCACGCTGACAGTACCCAAACGCATCCGACCGTTCTTTTTGTGGGACAGGAAGCTCCTGGGTCTTCTGGCCCGATGTGCGGCAGAGACGATAAAGATGTTCTACCGTGAGATGACCGGGGAGCCCGACGGTGTGCCGGGCCTGGTGGTCTCGATACAGACTATAGTGGCCCAATTCACGAATACGATGGCATTCGGCTGCTGATGCATCCCGACCCGCATTTATTTTTTTTGTCACCATTATGTTATTTTTCAATAAATGGTGACTGTCCCTATTTATCGGAGTGTGGGGGAACTGCTGCGGGTTCTTTGTGGGGATGTGAAGGGAAGCCTCCC
>CAZZKG010000134.1:0-2758 GCA_964654825.1 uncultured Gemmatimonadota bacterium
AATAAATGGTGACTGTCCCTATTTATCTTGAAAATGCGGTCACTGCAGATAGTAATACACGCTTGTTCTGTGAAGTCCTGCCGGGTGGATATTTTCAGATTCGCATTGTATATTTCCCCTGACTGTGTTGACAGGACGGGCTTTTCGAATACGGAGACAGAGTTATGAGCAGGGCGAATGAAATACTGGACAATGCGAATCAGGCAGCACGATTTCTCAGGAGACTCGATCAGGGACAGACCGACCGTATTGTTCGAGCTGTTTACCTGGCTGCATTTAACGAACGGGTTCGTCTCGCTAAAATGGCGCTGGAAGAGACCGGAATAGGTGTCTGGGAGCACAAGGTAATAAAGAACGTCATCGGCACACAGCTAGTCTACAACTTTATCAGAAAACAGAAAACAGTGGGTGTGATCTCGGAGGATCACAGAAACGGAATGGTCGAAGTAGCGCAGCCCGTGGGGCCGATCCTCGGATTGATCCCGGTGAACAATCCGACCTCAACGGTATTTTTCAAAGCGTTGATTTCCCTAAAGTCGAGAAACCCGATCATCATGAGTCCTCACAATGCCGCCAAAAGATCAATCGCTGAGGCATCCCGCATCTGCTACGAAGCGGCTCTCGCGGCGGGTGCACCCGAACACTGCATCCAGTGGCTGAGGAAATCGACTCCGAACCTCACGCATGAACTCATGTCCCATCGGGGCCTCGCCCTTATACTCGCCACCGGGGCCTACCGGCTCGTCAGGGAGGCGTACAGTTCGGGTTCGCCGGTGATAGGGGTGGGACCCGGAAATGTACCTGTCTACATCGGTCTCACGGCGGACATTCCTTTCGCAGTGCGAAGTATCATCGAATCAAAAACGTTCGACAACGGGTCTGTCTGTGCCAGCGAACAGTCTGTGGTGGTGAAGAAGAAGGTCGTCGACGCTGCGATCAAAGAGTTCAAGAGGCAGAAAGCATACTTCATGTCTCCCGATGAGATAGAGAAGGTGAACAGGATGGCCTTCGACTACGAGCGCAAGCTGATGACTCCCGCCATCGTGGGGCAGTCCGTGCAGACGGTGGCCGAGAAGGCGGGCATCGACATACCGCCCGACACGAGCGTGCTGATGGCGCCCCTCGAGGGTGTCGGGCCGGAGTATCCGCTGTCGGGCGAGATCCTCGCGCCTGTGTTGGGATTCTATGTCGAAGAGGATTTCGACCGCGCCATCGAGCGGTGCTCCGAGATCACGCACTATGGCGGCATGGGGCACACGGCAGTCATCTATTCCAACACAGACGAGAGGATCGAGTACTTCTCCCAGGTGATCGATGCGGCACGCATCCTCGTCAACATGGGCTCTACGCTTGGAGCCCTCGGGGGCGTTTTCAACAATCTCACCCCATCGTTCACCCTCGCCTGCGGAACCGGCGGGAACAGCACCACCACCGACAACATCACGGTGCATCACCTGCTGAACATCCATAGGATCACCCGAAGACGCCCCAATCCCCGCTGGATGACTTTTGATCATGATAAATTCCTGGACGAGAGCATACCAGTGGAAGAAATAGAGAAGGAGTACAACAAGAATTTCTGACGGCGAAAGGTTAATTCCTCGACTGACGAAGTCGGAACGTGCGGAAGCTTGACATTGCACGGATACTTGTGTATCATCAGGGAGAGCTTTGATGGAAGCGCGGACCACTGCTCTTGGGGGATTGAGAGAAGGGTTATCGAGGCGGTGGTCAGAGAGAATGAAAACGCGAGAAAAGACACCAGGGAGGTAAACCGTGTTAAGCCCAAAGATGCAGAAAGCGATGAACACCCGACTCAACGAGGAGATCTACTCCGCCTACCTCTACCTCGCGATGGCCGCCCAGGCGACGCAGCTCGGCCTAAAAGGCTTCGCCGTCTGGTTCGACGTGCAGGTCAAGGAGGAACTGTCCCATGCGCAGAAAACCTACGAATACATTCTCGACAGGGACGCGAAAGTGGTGCTCGGAGCGATCGAGAAACCGCCCGCATCGTTCAAATCGGTGAAGGAGATGTTCGAGAAAACGCTCGAGCACGAACGTTTCGTGACGGCATCGATCAACAAGGTCATCACCCTGGCGCGGAAGGAGAACGACCACGCCACCGAAGCCATGCTCCAGTGGTTCGTGACCGAGCAGGTCGAAGAGGAATCCTCTGTCGGTGATGTCCTGGCACAGCTCAAACTCATCGGAAGTGATGGGAGCGGACTCTACATGTTGGACAGGGAGATGGGGACCCGAACCTTCACTCCGCCGCCTGCCGGGGAATGATCTTAGTCGGCACCGTGGCGATCTCCGGGCTGGATGAGAATGGTCGGGAACATCCCGACGCCAGGCGGTCGGAGTCATTCAAATTGAGATATGTGTATTCTTGTGGAGGGCCCGTGATCAGGTACAGTCACGTGCCCTTCTTTCGTCCACCTGAGTCTGTTCGACGCGGGGCTCGCGGGGGAACAGGGAGGGGGTGGTAGAGGAGAGGAGGGGAGATCGGAGAGAGAGGTAGAGGATAGCGGTAGGAAGGGCCAACGACTGTGGTTTTATCTGGAAACCCAGTAAGATGCCCAGGAGATGAACGAGATCGATGAATTCCGTTGACATTTATGTTTGTTCGTGGTAATATCGATTCGATTTATACCGCCAGAGTGCGGGATAAAAACCTATTATCTGGAAACCGGGTAAGCTGTAGTTAGGCGTCCGGGGATACTGCGAGATACGCGATGAACGAGCACGTCGAGATACG
>CAZZKG010000135.1:0-1059 GCA_964654825.1 uncultured Gemmatimonadota bacterium
GACGATCAACGTCAGTGAAGGCGGATTCGTCGCCGTACCGGTAAACATGCAGTAGAGGTGCGAAGGAGGACAGCGCGGATCGCTGGTCGGTTTACCTCCTCTTTAAGACATTGATATTGCAAGGAATTACATCATCCGGAGAGCTCAACTAATGGTGAGGGAAATTCACCCCGGGTAAGGAGTGATACAATATTACTTGACATGTCCATAAAAATGTGGTATAATGCACCACATGTTCGGTCGAAGTGAAACCTCACGAGATTACATTGGTTTAGCCGGTGCAAGAGGCAAACGTGAGATGAAGAACACGAGCAGGGGAGATGGGGGTCGCCCCCTGCATCCATCCATCGAAAATTAATGACGTGGATGTGAATCGTCTGTTTGTGCCGGCTAATCTTCCCCCATTGATCTGATTTCTTGTCTGTCCCTTCCGTGTTCCGTCCCAGAAATTCATCACCAAATTCAACGACTCTCGAGATCCCGTTTCAGGGTGAGGAATCCTCGTATTGACATGACCATACATCGCTTTTATCTTGACAGGTGTTAGAGATCCTTAGCATCCGAGGTCGATTTGATTCCCCGTTACATCCTGCGAAGATATCTGTTTTTCACTCTTCTGGCGATCGGTTTCCTGTTCGTCCTCGTGTTCATCTCACCGGATTTCAGGTCAGTGTCCACGAGGAGAGAGAATCTCGTCCTCATTACCATCGACACACTGAGGGCCGACAAACTGGGGACTTACGGCGGTCCAGTCAGGACTCCCTCGATCGACAGCCTTGCCGCCTCCGGGATCCAGTTCGATCGAGCTTTCTGTCAGGTCCCGATAACTCTTCCTTCCCACGCGACGATCCTCACCGGTACCTATCCCTACGAGCATGGCATCAGGCACAACGGAAAATTCAGGTTGATGCCGGAGGCTTCCACGATGGCTGAGATCCTCAAAGAGGAACACTATCAGACAGCCGCATTCATCGGCGCATATGTCCTGGACGGCAAGTATGGACTTTCACAGGGTTTTGATCTTTACGATGATGAGATGCCCGGCAGCAAGTACCCCGG
>CAZZKG010000135.1:1159-2549 GCA_964654825.1 uncultured Gemmatimonadota bacterium
CTGATAGTTCTGACCGCGGATCATGGTGAATCTCTCGGTGAACATGGTGAACTCACACACTCGATTTTTCTGTATTCATCGACAACCAGGGTTCCTCTGATCATAACGGATCCGGGCAGGATTCCGTCCGGCATCAAGGATTCTTCCATGGTCAAGCACACCGATGTCCTTCCCACCGTCCTCGCAGCACTTGGAATATTTATCCCTCCGGGATTGAGCGGGAGGAACCTGCTCGACAGGAGCCTGGATACGGAGATATCGGGCCTTTCGCCCGTCTATGCCGAGACCTGGGCGCCACGGCTCCAGTACGGATGGAGCCAGCTCCATAGCCTGAGAGATCGGAGCTACCTCTATGTCCAAGCACCTCATCCCGAACTCTATGATCTCTCCGAGGACCCCGGTGAGGTTGTGAATATCTATGGAACATCGCCCGATCGTCAGAATTACTTCGAATCGGTGCTGGACAGTATCGAATCGTTGGATGTCGGTCGGACTGTGAGTGAGCAGATAGAAATCAGCAGGGAGGATCGAAAAGCTCTGGAGAAGCTCGGGTATGTGTTTGATTCCACTACCTCGGACAGTGCTGCCGCTGATCCCAAAGACATGATTCTGGTCCAGCGGGAAATTCTCTCGGGATGGAAATCTCTGAAAAAGGGCAATTACCGGGAGGCGCTCACTATTTTTCAAAATGTCATGCGTGAAGATTCCACGGTCCCTACCGTCTACCTGGGGCTCGGTATGTGCTGTGACGGACTCGGGCTTTACGAGGAGGCGCTCCCTTATCTCAGGAAGGGTATCGAAATCGATCCTCGGGAAGAGAGATTGTACTACGCGGCCTCGAATGTCCTGAAGAAACTGGAACGGTTCCCCGAGGCGGCCGAAATGCTGGAAGCCCTCATCACGGTCTATCCCGAGGATCCCGTCGCCTGGCGAATATTCGCGAAGGCGCTCACCAGATCGGGGGAGGACCAGCGTGCCTACGATGCTTATCGTACCTCTATCAGACTGGATGAAACCGACTACCGTGTGTTTCTGGATTTCGGCAGGTTTCTTCTGGTGAGGGGTAAAGATGCGGAAGCCGCCCAAGAGCTGTCGAAAGCGATCTCTATCTCCCCCGCCTGTGCACCGGCACACGCTCTCCTGGGAGCTTCGTATGCGAGACGGGGTGAACTGGAGAAAGCCCGAGAGAGCTTCCGGTCATCCGTCGAAAGCGACAGTACCCAGGCAACCCCCTGGATCGACCTCGGGACGGTTCTCAGGAAACTCGGCGATTTTGATGAAGCCGGGAATGCGTATCGCCGTGCACTCGAAATCGATCCTACTCTCGAGCCGGTGCGAAAAAAGTTGGAAGATCTCGAGAAAGAGAGAGGTGAAGGTTGAGCCGCAAAAC
>CAZZKG010000136.1:0-2498 GCA_964654825.1 uncultured Gemmatimonadota bacterium
TGTCGGGGTCCGGTCAGGGTGACGACCGGATATTGTTTGGCGGCTTTTTGAAGGATACCTTGAAGAGTGCGTTTGATCATGTTGAATCCCGGACTAAATATCCTTGCAAGTTGCATATCGTATATTCAATTTACAAGGATACTGCCGGGATGTCAATAGTCTGATGGGAAATATCTCCTGCTTGTCGCAAGCAGAGGTATAGCAATAGGTAGTCTTCTGGTTCTCTCGGTCATAGCAGAGCCTTAAGAGTGATATGGGTGCGCGAGCGGCATACCTGCGCCTGACCGCGGAAGTCATCTCTTCATGCTGTCCATATCCACATAACGGCCCTGTCACCGTACATAACCCAGAGCCCGCAGTTTATTCTCGGTTTTCTCATTCATTGCGGGGAATGGAACATCGGTACTTCCAACCTCCCCACAGAGTTTCTCCAGCTGTTCATTCATACTTCTTGCGATCTCCGGTCTCTCACCCGATAGATCATGTAGTTCGTTAGGATCAGATGGAAGGTGGAAAAGATGGCCTGGTCCCCCCTCGAAGTCTGTGAAATACTTCCATTCATCTGTCCGGATACCCCTCCTGCGCTTTCCCGGCTCCCTCGGCCAGACAGTCTCAATGTATGCCTGGCGAGTATCTCCTGGTTTGCTGCCTTTGATCAGCCCGACGAGACTTCTACCCTGTACTGGACCGTACTCCGGTACACCGAGGAGCTCGAGTATTGTCGGGAGAATGTCTATCGACTCGACCAGGCCTGATACTCTGGTTCCGGCGGGGAGACTACCCGGGTGAGTCAGGATCAGTGGTACACGTAATTCAGCCTCCCATACTGATGACCCGTGTCCGGCCATTCCATGCTCCCACAGGCATTCGCCGTGATCAGAGGTGAAAACAATCAGGGTCCTGTCCAAAACACCGCGTTCCTTAAGGTCATTCATGATCTGGCCCAACCAGTAATCCAGGTATTCAATGTCTCCATCATATTTGCGGTAAAGCTCTTCCTCACTGTTGATGACTCCCCACCAGTACTCGTAAGGTGGTCCACGTGTGATAAGGTCCGGATTGGGAATCGAGGTCCCGGGATGATCGAGCCCCGGGACATCCGGTGCTCGATATGGAGTGTGAGCATCAAAATAGTGGAGCCACAGGAAAAATGGCTCTTGTCCATGATTCTCCAGCCAGTTGAGAGCCGGTTTGTTGACCAGTTCAGCGGGCCTCTGATACTCGCTTGTGAAAAGCAGATCGACGGGGAGGATATACATCAGCGCCCGCATAAGGAGGAGCCGAGAGAATGGTTTGCTCAGCTTTGGATGAACCATCTTTTTTACCGGGTTTGCAGTCAGATGACCGGCGTCGTAGGCGGAGAATCCCTGAGCGAGGCCGCAGCCGGCATCGAGAGCATAAGAACCGACGAAGGCACCTGTCGAGTATCCCTGATCATGGAGAATCTCAGCGAGGGTCGTGAGCGTATCAGAAAGTGTGAAATCCCCGTTGAATCTGATTCCGTGAGTTGGGGGGTAGAGACCTGTCATGATTGAAATATGGGACGGGAGCGTCAGGGAAATGGACGTCAGAGCGTTTTCGAACAAGACACCTTTAGCCGCAAGAGAGTCTATGACCGGTGTCCGGATCCCCTCACGACCATAGCAGCCAAGGTGATCGCGACGGAGAGTATCTGCCGTAATCAGGAGAAGGTTCGGGTTGCTGTGTTTGCCGCCGGTTGTGAGCGGATCGTCCGGAAGAGCAACTCCCAGGGGGAGAACAAGATGGAGAAATACCAGGAAAGAAAGACATTTGAGAACACCCTCAGCAGATGTTGATTCAGTGCTTCCAGTCTCCCCTCCAGTTCGCTTGAAAAGAAAGTAGAACAGGGCAAGACACACGATCAGGAGAACGAGGCTGGCGGCCAGACTGACCGGATGGGTAACGGGTATTCCGCTCAGGAGCTCCTTGTTGACCAAATAACCCGTGTAAACAAAAGTCAGAAGGCACCAGAGCAGAAAGAGGGATAGATGCTTTCCATAACCTCGTATTCGCACAACGAAGATCAGAAGGGATATCACCAGAAATCCTGTCACCCCCAGGAGACCGTAGATCACTCCGACAATAAGTGCTGTCGGAACGAACACGCTCAGCAGATCAAGAAAGGACGGATATGAGGCTATCATGAACTCGATCACACCGACCAGAAAGAAGGTGAGGAAAGCAAGCAACAGGTTAAAGGAAGTGCTGTTCCATCTGGACATCTCATTTTCCCGAATTCTCGGATGTACAAGAACTTCAATAATTCCCGAATCTCATTATACCCGCTAAGCAGAGATATGTCAAGCGGGATTGGAATGAGGAGTTTCCCCATTTTTGCGTGTCATTCCGGCTTGTCCGGAATCGGCCTTATTGTACGATTGGATTCCCGGCAAGCGGGAATGACATGTGAGGCGGGAGTGACATGTGAGGCGGGAATGACATGTGAGGTGGAGATGACATGTGAAGCGTTATTACTT
>CAZZKG010000137.1:0-2431 GCA_964654825.1 uncultured Gemmatimonadota bacterium
AGCTTCGGTTTCTCCATTTCACCCCCAAAGAGGTATTCATAACACAAATTATACTACACTGATTCCTCGGCTTGTCAAGAACATCAAAAGTGGACCAGCGATCCCGCAAGGTGAGTGATTTTATCGCTGATAAGGGAAGGGATGTGGACGAGTCAAGATTTTGGGGTTGTGTGTGAAGAGCATATAATGGAACGCATAGTGCCCGTCGTACAGCACACAATCGCTGATATCTAGGGAGGAACCTGTCATAACGAATATATCAGTGTTGAGAAGCGAGCACACGGCATCGTTCCCGCGTATGCAGCAACTCACCCCGCTCGGGATAGTGAGAGGACCAATGTAAACTTCCCCTCTCTCAAGGATCACGATCCTGTCATAGCCTTCTCCTGGCCCGCGCTGTGATACATGGATTGAAGCAGTGGAGAACAGTACGAGGTCCCCGCTCCCAGGGATAGAAAGAGTTAAGTGAACAGTCCCAGTAAGTAGGCGAAAGAAGGATTTCGTATGGTATTCACCCCAGACCTTCTGCAGGTGATATTGCGCACTACTATTCCACTGCCGGAAAATACCATTCGTGGCTCGATGAGAGCGAGGCGAGGGACCTCTTGTGGAGAAGGAGATTGTCGATGATCACCCAATTCGTGCGTGGGGGGAGATTACCGGATATCGGCACTGGTATAGGGCAATTCCTGTTTCATGTGAGGGAGAGCTTCAGCGTCTTCGGGACCGAGGTGTCCAGGGAGGCCATCCGCATTGCGGAGGAACGCTACGACATAGATCTTACCGAGTGCCGCATCGAGTAATCCGACTTTTTTCGATACTGTGGTCACTATATGGACACCGAGGAGAAGGAAGGTGGTCTAACCTCTTTGTCCGCAATAGGTTAAATGGTGGAGGCGGTGGGAATCGAACCCACGTCCGAAGGCACGTTTGCAGCAGACACTACATGCTTAGCCCGTCTTTTTTAGTTTCGCTCCCTGGGACCCCTCAGGGCGGGAACCCCGGGGAACTATCCCGCTTTAATCTCGCATCATCCGCGCGGGAAGACTTCAGATGCCAGTCCGTTTTATCGACGCCCCTCACCGCCCTACGGACGAAGGACCATGTGAGAAACGTGACGGCTCAGTTAGGCCGCCATTGCCAAGTTAGAGTTGGCAGTTGGTTTTTCCCAGCAGTTTAGCGAGGCACCGGGACCTCGGCATGCGTCTACTGCCCCCAATTACCCCCGTCGAAGCCTTACGCCCCCACAGTAATAATATAGTCACAACCCTTGTATTAGTCAAAACATGAGGGCCACTGACCTACAGACGGAAGCCCCCGGCACGATAAGTCCCGAAGGTCGTTCGCAGAGCCTCGCTTATCTCACCCACCGAGGCCCGGCATCGCACCGCTTCGATGATGGCGGGCATCAAGTTGTCGCCGCCCTCCGCACTCCGCCGGACCCGCTCGAGAGCATGAACCACCATCCTGTGATCCCTCGTTTTCCTGATTTTATGGAGCCGTTTCATCTGGTCGGCCCGTACCTCATCGCTCACCCGCAGAATTTCCTGACTCCCACCGCCTCCGGTCGATTCAGAAACATCAGAAAAAAGGTTCATCCCTATGACGGGATTCTCACCAGATTCCACCCCCTTGTTGTATTCGTAGGCGCTCTTGTGGATCTCATCCTGGAAATATCCCTTTTCGACGGCTTTCACCGCGCCACCCATCGATTCCACCTTCTCGATGTAATCCAATATCTTCTTCTCAAGCTCGTTGGTGAGGTTCTCGATGAAGTAGGAACCAGCGAGCGGATCGACTGTATCGACGACACCGGTCTCATAAGCCAGGATCTGCTGCGTCCGGAGAGCGATCTTCGCCGCTTCTTCACCCGGGAGTGCGAGCGCTTCGTCCCAGGAATTAGTGTGGAGGGACTGGGTCCCACCCAGGACCGAAGAAAGTGCCTGCAGCGTCACACGGACCACGTTGTTGATTGCTTCCTGTGCCGTGAGTGTCGAGCCGCATGTCTGCGTGTGAAACCTGAGACGGCACGACTCCTCCTCTTTCGCGCCGAACCTGTCGCGGATGATCCGAGCCCAGATGCACCGCGCCGCCCGGAACTTGGCAACTTCTTCAAAGAGATTGTTGTGTGATCCGAAGAAGAATGAAATCCTCCTGGCGAACGAATCCACATGGAGCCCGCGGTCGATCGCCTGCCTGACGTACTCGATTCCGTCTGCGAGTGTGAATGCGATCTCCTGTGCTGCTGTCGCACCGGCCTCTCTCATGTGGTAACCGCTCACCGATATCGTATTCCAGGAGAGGTTTTCCCGGTGGCAGAACTCCATGATGTCCACGGCAAGCCTGAGAGAGGGAGCCGGAGGATATATGTATGTTCCCCTGGCCGTGTACTCTTTGAGGATGTCATTCTGCACCGTACCCCGGAGCTTTC
>CAZZKG010000138.1:0-2430 GCA_964654825.1 uncultured Gemmatimonadota bacterium
CAGCACTCCTCATCATTGAAAGAGACACGGATAATTCAGAGGCGATCAACACCGTATTTCGTGCCTTTCATACTATCAAAGGGACTTCTTTACTCCTCGGGTTTACTCTTGTATCGGATCTGGCGCACCAGGCGGAATCGCTTCTCAGCCGGGTCCGCGACCGAATAATACAGTGTACTGGAGTATATGCCGATCTTGCACTCAGCTCCATCGACATGCTCAAGGAACTCATTGCTGCAGTCGAGGATGTTCTTGATGGAAAACCCGGAACCAGGCCTGACGGCTACGATGAGTTATTAAGCATCCTGACCGATCCTGAAGCGGAACTGATCTCAGGTAAGCTCGACGGGATGAAGTCCTCTCGATCCGACACCGGTGGTGCATCAGGAGCGTACCTGGAGAACCGTCAGAAGAGAGAGGAGGTCACTCACGACAGTCAGGATACAGGAGTGGCTGAGCCGACGCACCGGGCCGCAACGCCGGCCCGCGAAATCAAGCCTTCGTTGAATGAAAAGCGATCTGAGGAAACCGGTCCGAAGAAAAATCTGTCAGTCCGGGTTCGAACCGATCTACTGGATCGCCTGTTCGATACGATCGGAGAACTCGTAATCGCACACTCCATGGTTGCTCAGGACAGTACCCTCGTTTCCTGTGAGAGTGATGAGCTTATGAGGAAAGTCTCCCACGCCGGGAAGATCGTTCGTGAGCTGGAAAATCTGAGCATGGCGATGAGAATGGTTCCGATGAGGAAGACTTTTCGGAAGATGACCCGGCTCGTTCGGGATCTGGCCCACAAAAGCGGGAAATCCATAGAATTCATCACTGTTGGGGAGGACACCGAGATCGACCGCAACATGGTCGAGGTGATCAATGACCCTCTCGTCCACATGATACGCAACGCGATCGATCATGGTCTTGAACTGCCCGATGAGCGTGAGCGAAGAGGAAAACCCGGGAAAGGGATGTTGAAGTTGTCGGCCTGTCATTCCGGAGGCAATGTGATTATCGCGGTGAAGGATGATGGACGGGGTTTGAGCCGAAGCGAGATTGTCAAGAAAGCTGTTGCAACGGGGTTGATCGAAAATGACAATGGTATGGTTGACAGGGATATATTCAATCTGATTTTCGAACCCGGTTTTTCAACGGCAGAGAAGGTGACAGATGTATCTGGCAGGGGAGTTGGTATGGATGTCGTCCGGAGTGGAGTCGAATCTCTGAGAGGTCGCATTGATATCAGTTCGGAACACGGGCAGGGAAGTACCTTTACCATCACTTTACCGCTCACACTGGCCAATTTCGACGGTATGCTGGTGAGAGTCGGTGATCAACGCTTCATTATACCTGTTCTGGACATCCGCATAACCTTCCGACCGGATGAGGGAAAGATATACAGGGTCACCCGGAAGGGCGAGATGGTTATGCACCACGGAGTGTTGATGCCTGTGTTCCGGCTGCACACACTCTTCGATATATCGGGAGCGGTTGAAGAAGCTGAGAAAGGAATTCTGGTTATCGTGAACGACGGGGAAAAGAATTGTGCACTTCTCGTGGACGCGCTGCTGGGCCAGCATCAGATAGTAGCGAAATCACTCGGGCAGGGTATAGGCAGGATCCAGGGAATATCCGGAGGAACAATCCTCGGTGACGGTAGAGTTGGACTCATTCTGGATTCCCAGGAAATAGTCGCTCTCGCGAGACAAGTTTCAGAATCCGGGAACGGCGACGGGAATCACGCTCAAGCTTTTGCTGGTACAGAATATATGAGTATGGAATTTAGTGGAGGAAATAACAGTGATTAAAAAATCAGCAACTGACGAGGCAAAAACGGGGAAGGACAATCCGCCGGTAGATCGGAAAGGCGGCCGGGCGGCAGGGAAATTTCTGACGTTCTTCCTCAGTGAAAAGGAGTACGGCCTGGAGATACTCAAGGTACAGGAAATTATCAGGTTGATGGACATTACTCCTGTACCGCGCACACCCGATTTCATCCGTGGTGTGATCAATCTCCGTGGTAAGATGATTCCTGTCGTTGACCTGCGGTTGAAGTTTAAAATGGAATCAGTTGATTTCACTCACAGGACATGCATCATCGTAGTTCACACCAACGGTGTCGAGATGGGGATAATCGTCGATCGTGTGTCGGAAGTTATGGATGTCTCCGGTGAGGATATCGAAGAAACCCCGTCCTTCGGTATATCCGTCAACACTGATTATATACTCGGTATGGGTAAAGCCGGGGGTAAGGTAAGGATACTGCTTGATATCGACAAGGTGCTTTCTACAGAGGAAGTATCTGATATCGCCAAAACTTTACAGTGATAATACACGATTTTGGAGATCCAGGTATTCAGGAGAGGAGAGATTACAATGTTTGTACGGATAAAAGGAAGTTTGACCGCGAAGGTAATAATCCCGATTGTATCGACACTG
>CAZZKG010000139.1:0-2271 GCA_964654825.1 uncultured Gemmatimonadota bacterium
CATACCCCGCGATGTATCCGGGATCTACGGCGTCCATCCAGATGTTGTGATAGGTGATACCTTCCTGTGTCACCTGGACCCACTCGGTGGCGGCCTGATACCCGAGGAAATCAGCACTTATCTGAACACTGTCAGGAAAGTCGCCTTTCATCGTGTAGAAACCGTAAAGGTCGGTGTAATCGAACTTGTAGGGATCGAGAACTTCCACCAGGACCGAGTCCATCGCGTTGCCGGTATAGCTGTTACGCACAAGGCCGCGGATCTCGTCTGGCCCGATGATGTAGAAGGCGGCTTCGAGATCCACGAGCCCCCAGCCATATGTATTGTCTTCTCCCTCAGCGCCGAGATCATAGGCCGATGCCATCATGGCCGATTTTATCTCATCAGTCGTAGCATTCGGATTCACGTTGCGCAGCAGGGCGGCTGCTCCGGCAACGTGAGGACATGCCATCGATGTGCCTGACATGGTCGAATAACCGGAAGGAACGGAGGAACGCACATCCACACCGGGAGCACAGACTTCGGGTTTGGTTGTGTATTCACCACACTCCGTGGGGACAGGCCCCCAGCTGGTAAAAGAAGCAGCGGGGTTCTGTCCGTAGTCTGATCCGTCGATCGCCCCGACACAGAAGGAATTGTAGGGATCGACAGCCCGGTTTGCAGGATTTCGGATAGCACCGGTCGGGTTGTTGCCCTCGTTACCTGCTGCGAAAACGACGATAACCCCGGCAGCGTCACATCCGTCCAGTACATCCCAGAACATCTGGTCGCAGGCGCCGTCAGGCAGGTAACTGCTGTGGTATATCGGCGAAATACCCCAGGAATTCGAGTTGACATCGGGAACATCATCTACTGTCTGGGGATCTCCGTCGGGGTCGGCTATCCACTCGAAGGCGGTTATAGCATCAGCTATCGTCGTCGGTATATCGACTCGATCGATGACGCCGGCTGCGATCCACTGCGCTCCGTACGCGACTCCGATGTGATCATCGTTAGCAGCCTCGTATCCACAGATTGTACCCATCGTGTGAGTACCGTGACTTCCTGAATCGAAGGGATAATCGGTCCCGGTCACGGGATCATACCAGCACTCTTGCCATGGTTCGGTATTGCCCCGCCAGCGATCGGTGAGTGCCGCATGAGGGCCGTGGACCCCTGTGTCGAGGTTGCTCACGAGTCGACCCTCACCGGTGTATCCCATGTCCCACAATGCAGGTGCGTTGATCCGCTGCAGCCCTTCCTCGATGGATGAGATAAGCCCCTGTGGTGCATCTTCGACGGATACCGGTTGAATGTTTTCGATCTCATAATCGAGGTAAATGTCACTCACATCAACCCGGTTTGCCAGATCGAGGACGAACTCTTTCGTTGCCTCGACGATGACCAGATTGGCAATCCATATGGATTTGAACGAACGCACTTTACCTTCGTTGACTCCATTCTCGAGGTAGGTTATCAGTTCGCCCTGTGTTGCTCGAGCCTTTTCCTGGAGCGTTGTAACCGCAATCTCATGCCTGATAGCACGTGTGGTGTGCATGGCGAAGAGATCGTCTTTCAAACCTCGAATATCAATCCGGTCTTCGAGCATGACGATTGTCGAAATATAATCATCACCGACGATCTTCTCGAGCTGACGGTCGAGATCGGGGGTAATATATCCCGCATACCCGCCGCTCGATACAAAGAGAAAAAGTGTGAAAAAAAGCCCAAATGCACGTTTCATCAGCAACCTCCTGCATGAACTACTCTGGGAGTTCGACCGGAAAGGCCCCTCATTATATTACGACCTTCCCGGGAGAGAGAGTCGCCCACCCATGTCTCCGGTTCTGTCAGAAAACGTACACCGTACATGGGCAGGAATTACCACGGATTCAACAAATTGAAATTGATAAAAAACTGAGCTTGTTCTTATCTGCGTTGCCCCTCCTCTAAAATTGTACCGGTAATAGTAAACCTGTCGGGATAATCCCCTTTATCGTACCACAACAGTTGCTTCTTGTCAAGGTGTTACCCCAAATTTGCCATATAATCGGATCCTATGTTACGAAATGATTCCGCCTCGATTGGAAACAGGGTAATTCCCCACACGATGAATAATATTATCGGCGGCTCCCACCGGAGGGTCACGTAATGATTTTCTCCATTGGTAGGCATCTGCGCAGCGCTTGTGGAAATGAGAGAACGACCCGGACACCAGCCCGGGCCGTCCTTCTCAGTTATTCCTACTGCATGTTTACCGGTACGGCGACGAATCCGCCTTCACTGACGTTG
>CAZZKG010000140.1:0-2195 GCA_964654825.1 uncultured Gemmatimonadota bacterium
CCATTACATCCCCGGTCGTCGCGTTTCGTACCAAACCGCGAATCTCATCGGGAGCAGTCTCGTACAGTTGGACCGAGGGATCACCGAGGACGTTATAGGCCTCGAAATAGTACTGACACATCCCTCCACCGCCGTAATGTGCGTAGAGCTCGATGAGGGCTTCGTCCGTTATCTTTCCGATCTCGAAGACCGAGTCTTCGAATGTGCAGCGCCAGAGCTTCTTCTCGAGTACATCATCCTCATCCCAGTAGGAATACGTAGAAGCCCCCCAGTATGCGATCGCTCCCTTGCCGGGAGCGAGAAGCCAGGTCTCACCAAAACACTCGGTACTTTCGAAGTCCCCTGTGAGACAGGCATTACCGATTACGAAGGGATACATCCCTTCATTGGTGAGCTGTGAGATGTCAGACTGACTAAAAGAAGGATTGTACCAGCTGTCGACGGACCCGTGACCGGAGTAGTTGGCGATTCTCCTTCCCTCGTTTACGTTGTCGGATATGTCCTGGGTATCTCCTCCGAGTCTCGCGTATATTTTGCTGCAGGTGATACCGAACGGCTCGAGGTAGTTTTCGATCACGTAGTTGTGTGTCCCCTCACTGATATCATAGTTGTCGAGAGATGCCATGAAAACGGCCATCCCGCCCCAGCCGTCGAGCCCCGGGGGATTGTCCTCATAGTACGTTATTTTATCGAGGACATCAGCCAGCTGTGTGGTGTTTCGGACGGTCAATCTGCCGACGGAGAGATCCATGAGATAGTCTTCTGGATTCATCTGCGCGTAGTAGAGATCGGTGGCCGAGTTGCTGTCACTTCCCTGGAAGCAGGGAATATAACCAACATCACCAACAAGGAGTACAAAGGTGGGCGGAACCGGCCAGGTGTCATATGCATCTCTGATGTATGTCTGAATCCCGGTCGGTGTGGACGGTGAAATTTCACTCAACTGCGTAACCGTGACGTCGTATCCACTCTGTTCTTTCGAAGTAACGAATGCCGTGAGACCCGAGGTAAAATCATCGTGGGTTATGATGAGATATCCGACCGGGGGCGAAGGGTTACGCATGGAGCCGATGAGCGGATAGTTGATGAGGACATTACTGAGGATGTCCTCGAATCGGGGGGAATACACCCGACCCACCGCCTGAGTTGTCATGTCCGCACTGCCGCCGCTCATCGTGACCCGAACCGTTGCTTTGGTTATAAACCTGATTTTCGACTGGACCGGATTGTATAAAACCGCATTTAACTCTACGAGTCCGATCCGGTGCCCCCGCATATACCCGGATTCCATGACCGAGATCTCGACAGCCGGCCAGAATTCATCGGTCCGGTAGCGTGATTCATCGATTACAAAAGGAGCACTCTCAAAAGCACCGGGCATCTTTTGGACCGGTTCCTGAAGAGGGAGGACCGCCGCAGCGCTTCCGATCTCATCGAGCCGGTACTCGATGACCTCCGCATCGACGATCGAGGCAGTGAACGTTGCGCCGTAGGGAACCTCGAAGAGTCTCCTGAACACGGGTAGGCGAGGGTAGCCGATCCGCGTCGTGAAACCTTCCTCCGGAATCTCGATCCGGAGGAATCTGCTTCCACCGGTCTCGACATCCTCCACGGAAAGCCCTTCAAAAGAAACTTCAAAATCAAGCTCACTCACACTGCTCGTTTGAATCTGTAAATTCGTAAGTTCGGGATTTGGCGAGTCGCCGGTGGGGATCCAGATCTGGGCTGAATTCAGGCCCATTGGCAGGAATAAAAACAGTGACAGAACGATAAGCGACAGGGCTGCCCTTCGCATCAGAACCTCCTCTAGTTTTATGCACTCAGACGTACATCCATTTAACCCATTCATTTTATCATAAAATACCGCCTGAGTCAAGCAACCCGGGTAGGATGTCGAGTTGGAGAGGAGTGTCCGGCCAGAGAGTATATAGAGACAAGGAGGAAATCAGCCGCAAGAGTTTCCGGTTGAGGCGAGCGGGAAAATATTCAGCGCCCGCTCGGAGATCGCTCTCCGAAAACGGACGCTATCTGTCTCTAGTGTTTCAGTGCTTTATCGCCACCCTGGCGTTTCCGTCATACCGGGGTGTTAATTATTTCCTCATCAGAGCGGGAAAGCGACCCTGTGGATCGGGATTCCCATCTCCGTCACCTCGAGAACCTGGTCGGCAGCGATGTTTGTGAGCGTCTGAACTCTC
>CAZZKG010000141.1:0-1908 GCA_964654825.1 uncultured Gemmatimonadota bacterium
GGAGTAACGGAGAAATGATCAATCTATTGTGATGGCACGCGACCCCTCCTGAAAGTCAACGTGCCTCTAAATCAGTGGATGCAGCTGGAAGGGCACACAATCCTCGTCTACTATCCGGATGAGGAGAAGGCGTTTCGAATCTCAAGCCGGGATCCGGCTGTGCTGCCGTTCTTCGAAGCCTTTCTGGGAGTATCCCAGGGGATATCGGTTCTGTCAGATTTGGGTTTTGAGCTTTACAAGAATGAGTTAAAAGAAGGAATCCTTACTACTTATTGGACTCCACCGCAAAGTCTGGCGGACAGGCTTGGGCATTTCGTGCTCAGGATGGAAAAGAATAAGATCATATCCACTGAACTGAGGGACAAGGATGGCAAGACGGTGGTCTCGACGGTGTTCGAAGACCATGTCAAGCATGGTTCGATTTTCTTTCCCATGGTAGTGACTACGACCCGGTTCCAGGAAACCGGGAACGCCATCGAAAAAGTGACTTACGACAACCCGGTCTTTGATGAACCGCTGCCCCCTGGTATTGTCGATTTTCAGATACCTCGGAATGTGCAGGTGAAGGAACTGCAATGGTGATCAATACTATTGTCTTACGGGCTGTTTGCACTGCAGTATTATTAGCCGCTCTTCCTACTGTGGGCCTGACTCAAGATAAGAGTGATCTCCAATTCATATGCTCAATCAATCCGATTATCAGGGTGAAGGAGTTGCGGAATACTGAAACACGTCGTGACGCGGAAACATCGGAAGTAAAGATGTTATCCATCGGGTTGGTACATATATACCAGAGATTGATTTCTTCGCAGCAGAATAACACTAAAATATGTACTTTTTCACCCAGTTGCTCCCATTTCGGTGTGGATGCAATTAAAGAATTTGGTTTGCTTAAGGGGGTGCTTCTCACATCTGACAGACTACAACGGTGCAACGGTATGGAAAGACAGTGTTACTTGATTGATCCTGTTACAGGAAAGCTCGGTGATGGAGTAGAGATATATCGCTTGTATGGAAAACAAATGAAATGAATCGGATATCACTATTAACTTTGCTCCTCACTGCGACTTTCGTATGCTATTCGAGCCTCCGTTGCCAGGTCAACTATTATGCGCCCGATAATATATATCTTTTTGCCGAACATCTCTTTCAAGATCAGGACTATCTCCGTGCGGCAGGCGAGTATCAACGCTACGCATTCTCTGTGGATGGAAACTGCCTGGACGACAGCCTGTTGCTGAAAATCGGCCGGTGTTATCAGTTGGGTGATAGACCTGACAGGGCCATCGACTATTACCAGCGCGCCATTGAGCGCGGACATGAGGACCCTGTTGTAGATAAAGCACAGTTTCTGATAGCTCAGACCTTCTTCGAACAGGAAGAGTATGATAAATCGATCGAGCATATTCAGTCTGTTGACAAGTCTGTCGAATCGACTATCGGCAGGCTGAGGATAAATCAGCTTCTCGGTTTGGACTATCTAAAGCAGCACGACTGGGAAGCTGCGTCAATACATTTCTCTTCTTTGGCCGGTGGTGAAGGATCGACCGATTCACTCACGACCATGTTGAATGCGCTTGCGTTTGTAAGCACAAGTCTTCCTCGCAAGAATCCCCTTTTGGCCAGCGTTATGTCGACAATCCTCCCGGGAACGGGGAAGTTCTATGTGGGGCGTTCAGGAGACGCGATTTACAGCTTGATCAGTATCACGCTTATGGGGTGGCAATCGTATGACGGTTTTGACAGGGATGGAAAGGACTCGGTGAAAGGATGGGTCTATGCTTCGATAGGAACGATTTTTTACCTCGGCAACATCTATGGGTCCGCGGTGGCGGCAAGGCTATATAACCGGAAGGTAGAAGATGATTTTCTGGCGGGCATCGACTTCCGACTAACGTGGAGATAATT
>CAZZKG010000142.1:0-1803 GCA_964654825.1 uncultured Gemmatimonadota bacterium
AATAATGATCTTATATTTTTAGTCAAGAGGGCGTCGAGGTCTGGTCGAGGTCTGGTATCGATCGAGGGCCTGTTCTATCTGAGAAGCACGATTTTGCCGGTTTCCCTCACCTCGCCGGCTTTCAGGCGCACGAAGTAGAATCCCGAGGGGAGCCTGAGTCCGACTTCGTCCCTGCCGTCCCAGACTACCCTGTGGGCCCCTGCGGGGTACCACCGGTCAGCGAGAGTAGTAACTTTTCTTCCGGTGAGATTGTAGATCGAGAGCTCAACACGTTGCGGTTCAGTGAGTTCGAAGGGAATAGTCACATGGGGGTTGAAGGGATTGGGGTAAGGGGCAAGAAGTTTCACATCGTACGACCGTGGGGGATCTCCCTCCGGTGGCAGACCCGATGGGGGGACTCCCTGGTACAGACGCACCTGACCGTCGCTGCCGCCGACCAGGACATCCGGGTAGCCGTCACCGGTCCAGTCACAGACAAACGGCCTTGAACGGGCATCATCCGGGAGATCGATCGTGTCGCCGTCAGACAGAACCGTAGTGTAGCCGGAGAAGAAGGGATTGGCGTCACTCCCCACGTTGTGGTACAGGAGGAGCTGGCCGCGAGTGTTCCCGGTGAGAAGATCCTTCCTCCCGTCGTCATCCAGGTCCAGAACGTGAGGGCTCGACCGGAACGTGGGTACGACCAGGTCACCCGTGTCTTCCTCGGCATAGGAAACGGAAATAAAATCAGGGAACGCATTGGTCCCTTCGTTGATGTATATGTGTATTCGTCCGTCCATCGCCCCGACGACGAGATCCTTCACGCCGTCGTTGTTCCAGTCGACGATCGTTGGTGTGGCCCGTGTACCGACATCGATATCTTCCTTGAAGCCCGACACACCGACCTGAAGAGCGGTGCCTGAATCGAACGTTGGAACATCCGACGTACCCACATTCACAAACAGGGTGAGCTTGCCGCCGGCCATACCGACGAGGAGGTCCCTGTGTTTGCACTTCTCCGATGTCACCAGTCTGGGGAAAGCCCCGAGGCATCCGGTGGCCGGAATTACCAGGTCGGAATCATCCGACTGAGCGTAGAAATAGTCTGTGAAAAGAGGATCGGATCCGGTTCCGACGTTGAGATATACTCTCACCTTCCCCGCGACTACTCCTCCACCACCCTCGCCCACGACGAGGTCCTTCAGATCATCACCATTCCAGAAATCGAAAGAGGGTACTGAATAACCCGGGACTTCGATCGCCGCACCGTTTGCCTGCACCAGCTCTACTGGGCCCAGGTTGAGACCGGCAGCTGCCGGTATGGCTGTGAAGACAAGTAGACCGACAATGATAAGACACCTGTTCTTTGTCCTCATGATTACCTCCTCTCGGAGGAGTGTATTCAGATTTTTTCCATCTTCTTCACCCACGAACTCAGGATGGCACTGAAAATGGTCAAAAGCAGTGCCCCGAATACGGCAGGCCAGAATCCATCCACCTCGAAACCGTCGATGAAGTAAGCGGTCATGCTGAAAAAAGCCGCGTTGATAACAAGTGTGAAGAGCCCGAGTGTGAGCAGGTTGATGGGGAGTGTGAGCAGAACGACTACTGGCCGGATCAGGGCGTTCACGATGCCGAGAAAAAGAGCCGCTTTCAGGGCGGCCCCGAAGCCGCTCAGATGAACCCCGAAACCGCTCAGGAGGAACGCCACGACGAGGAGTGCGACCGCGTTTAGAACCCAGCGGATGATGAGTTTCATGTCTCCGCCTCCTTACGACTCGAGATTACCCTCACGACAAGGAAATGTCAAGATATTTTTCGGGG
>CAZZKG010000143.1:0-1719 GCA_964654825.1 uncultured Gemmatimonadota bacterium
CGTCTCTTCTTTATGAGATGAATCTTAGACCAAGGATCTTTCATTTATTGATACGGGATCCCCTTTCTACGAAAATATCTCCATCACGAGCTGTGACATAAATTTGAGTAGGTTCAGACATTGTATCATCTTGCAGAAGCAGCTTACTCAGTGGCACAGAGATATGCTCGTTAATGGCTTTTTTCATTGGACGAAGACCATAGAGTTTGGAATATCCTTTCTTACCGAGTATCTCAACGGAGTCTTCATCTATCTGCATCTGCAGTCCGTGTTGATTCCTTACCATCTCTACATAATCCTTCAGCAGATTCCTGGTAATAGCAGTTACATCATCGTGTGTCAGCTGATTGAAAATGACAATTTCATCAATGCGGTTAATGAACTCGAGGCTGAAAGTTTTTCTCAGCAGAGCATTGATCTTCTCCTGGGGGCCTACTGGATCCTTGGAAATGGAGAAGCCAATACCGTTGCGGTTTTCTTGTAAAATCAGTTCTGCCCCAATATTTGTGGTCATGATAAAAATGACATTCTTCGCATCTACTGTGTATCCTTTTGCATCGGTCAGTCGCCCTTCGTCGAAGAGCTGGAGGAGCACATCAAGAATGTGAGGGTGTGCCCTGTCAATTTCATCGAGTAGCACAACCGAGAATGGAAAGCTTCTCAGTTTACCTGTGAGAAGACCTTCATCTCCATAACCGATATAGCCCGGGGGTGCACCGAGGAGTTGAGAAACACTGTGCTTCTCACTGAATTCCGACATGTCAAGTCGAATCAGCTTGTCCTCAGAACCGAATAGTAGATCAGCCAGTGCCTTGGCAAGGGCTGTTTTCCCAACACCGGTGGGACCGAGAAATAAAAAGACTCCGATGGGCTTTCCTGACTCTTTTAATCCGGAACGAGCGACCCGGATGGCTTCGGGAAGCACGGTTACCGCTCTGTCCTGCCCGATTATTCGTTCCTTCAGTCGCGCCTCTAAATTGAGAAGCTGGTTTTTCTCCCCATCTTTGAACTCCCCAACGGGGACGCCTTTCCACTGGCTGACAGCCTTGGCGACGTCTTCAGGACCGACACGGACAGGGGCGCTTATTATTGTCTCGTCCGTACTTTGCCGTTCTGCTCCTACGCGCAATCTTGTCTCTGCACATGCCTCGTCGATGAGATCAAACGCCTTATCCGGAAGATGACGATCCGTTATATACTTGGTCGATAAATCAATTGCTGCTTCTAAAGCACGATCATCGATCTCAACGTTATGGTGTTCTTCGAATCTGTGTTTTGCTCCACGTAACATAGTGAGACATTCGGCTGGTTCCGGTTCACGAACTGTAATGGGCTGAAGCCGTCTCTCTAACGCAGAATCTCTTTCAATGTACTTACGATATTCGGAAGTTGTCGTTGCCCCGATACACCGGATTTCACCTCTCGCCAGAGCAGGTTTCAGGATGTTCGCGGCATCGAGGGTACCATTCATTGATTCACCGGCTCCCATCAGTGTATGCATCTCATCAATAAACAGAACCGTATTAATGTCCTGCCGGGCCTCATCAATGATCTTTTGCAGTCTCTCTTCAAAATCTCCGCGATATTTTGTACCAGCAACAATGGAGGAAACCGAAACTTCAACGATTCTTATTTCCTTCAGATCAGCAGGCATCTGACCTGCAACCACTCTCTGCGCCAGGCCTTCGACGATAGCCGTCTTTCCAACCCCGGCTTCAC